>NC_020304.1:712500-1422500 GCF_000341395.1 Desulfocapsa sulfexigens DSM 10523
GATTGATGACGTACCGGAACAGGAGCTCTATCGCCGCTGGCTTCGAGCGGTTGAGTGGCGCCTGCACCAGAGCAGGATTGCCGTTCCTTTTGCTGAACTACCGCCTGGAGCCTATCAACGGGCGGCCGAGCTGCTGGCCGATATCGAGCTGGTCCGCCAGAGTTTATGGGACCATGATGCCCGAGATGTAGCGGAAAACACGGTGACAAACTGGCTCTGCCGTATCCGGGTCTTTGGTTTTCACATGGCCTGCCTGGATATCCGCCAGGAGTCTGGTGATTATGAGCAGGTGGTGGCCGAATTACTTGCCTGCCAGCAACTCTGTAGCAATTATATGGATCTGGATGAACAAGACCGCCAGGATGTACTGTGCCGTACTATGGGATCTGCCCTGCCTCTGGAGGCTGACGCCCTCTCCGACCAGACCCGGGAAGCCCTGGCCCTCTTTCGCTTGCTGACCCGGACCGTCCATCTTTACGGACCTGAAGTCCTTGGTGGTCATGTCATCAGTATGACCCACCAGCCAAGCCATGTCCTGCTGGTTCTCTGGCTATTGCGCTGGGCCGCAGTCGAGGCAGGCGATCCTGATTCACTCGGGGTGGGGCCGGCCGGTATCGTGCCGCTTTTTGAGACCATTGATGACCTCAAGCGTTCGGCCACCATCATGGAGTACCTCCTTGAAAACAAGCTCTACAAAGCCCATCTGACAAGCTATGGCAGGACCCAAACCATTATGGTGGGCTATTCTGACAGCACTAAGGATGGCGGCTATCTTGAGGCATGCTGGTCGCTCTATCGTGGTCAGTCGGAACTGTATGACGTGTGCAGAAGCCATGGGGTAAAACCAGTCTTTTTTCACGGGCGCGGTGGCTCCTTGGGCCGTGGCGGTGGCCCGGCGGCTCGCAGCATAATGTCTCTGCCGCCTCATACTGTGGCCGGGGCCATCAGGATGACCGAGCAGGGTGAGGTTTTGGCAGCCCGTTATGATGATCCGGAGATTGCCTTCCGCCACCTGGAACAGGTAACCGCTGCCACTATTCTGGTGGAGGCTGAAAAATGTGAGCCGCCCCGTCAGGAGTGGTTGGATTGCATGGAGTCCTTGGCGGCAAGGGCGTATGAGGTGTACCGGGACCTGGTAGAGCAGCCCGGTTTTGTTGACTATTTCCGTCAGACCACCCCCATTGACGAGATAGAGTCCCTGCCCATTGGTTCACGACCGTCGCGGCGCAAGCAGAATGTCCACAGCCTGGAAACCCTCAGGGCCATCCCCTGGGTCTTTGCCTGGACCCAGAGCCGGGTCATGATTCCAGCCTGGTATGGCCTTGGCACAGCCATGGTCGAGTTTGCCGCAGCCGATGAAGAGGGCTGGCAGAAGTTAAACCGGATGTATCAGCAATGGGCCTTCTTCAAGGCAACTGTGGATAACGCTGAACAGGCCGTGGCCAAGGCCTCACCCAGCATTGCTCACATCTATTCCCAGCTCGCCGAAAACAAGAAGCAGCGCCGAGTCATCTGGGATCTTCTGGTCACTGAATACGACAAATCCTGCAAGGCGGTGCTCTATGTCAACGGCAGCGATGATTTACTTGAAGTTACCTCCTGGCTTGCCCGCTCCATTGAGGAACGTGATCCCTATGTGGATCCCCTCAACCTGATCCAGGTGGAGTTAATAAAGAGGGGACGGCAGCTGGCCGGCAAAGACGGCCATGTGCCCGATACTATTCGTGTCCTCATCCGCCAAAGCATCCAGGGGATGTCGGCCAGCATGCGGACAACCGGGTAACGCTGGTATCATTTAAGGGGGATGCAAAGGTCTATATCAAGCTCGACAAGAGCAAGTTTTGCGGCAAAGACCTGGCAGGAGGCGATAGACATCAAAGGCCTGGGCCCGTTTACGGCCCTGAAACAGGCCTGCCCCCCATGACAAGCGGAGGCTTCAAGGATTGGTTCTTCATATTGTATCTATTCGTTCATCCTTACAATTTCTCTTTGTTATTCCAGCTCTTCCGGTAATACATTACATACCTGCCTGAACTTATCACGACCAATGTCAATCCCTTCTTCCAGAAGAACTTACACCGAACGGACATCCAAGCAGCACTGCCATACTATACTACTTCGCCGGGATAACTTTCGAAAAGTACTCCCCAATGAGAACTCCAAAATCAGCTGGTAAACTCTGATCACTGGAGCCACCATTGTAGGAAGCAGCCCAGGCACTATTAGAAGTGGAAAGCAGTCTCTGATGCAGGATCTTCTTGCTGCCTGCATCTCGTATCTCCACCATTACATCCATAAAAGAACTCCCGACAAAAACTCCGCCCCACATACGGGCAGCGTTACTGGTGATCCTCATATCAACAATTTTCAAATCAACCACGGCGGTCTTTCCTGAAAACTTTTTAGTCCCATCATCCGTTACATTTTTGTAGCTTTTCTTGGATTTCAATTGATTCACTATCTGCTCTTCGCAGTCACTGGCCGCTTTTGGATAATCGGTCTGAACCTGAGTACTGCTCTCAAATTTACCTATGATGACATTATCATACTTTACTGCCAGAGGTGCTCCCGCCACCATATCCTCAACGGAAGCCAGTTCCAGTTTTTCAGTTCCAGACTTGCTTGTTGCACCACTCTCCGGTGCAGCCTTACTGGCACTTCCCTGACCGGACTGCCCACCGACACAGGCACAAACAAGAGGAAGGACAAAAAAGAGGGACAACATGGTACAGACAGACTTTCTCACAGTTTTCATTGGACGCTCCTAAGATGGTAAATGCATTGTTAAATACCCGACAAATGTCATGTTATATGGTATAGCAAAGACATCATGCTTTGTGAATGGATTTCAGCAATACAATGAGTAACTTTCCCATTGCAGAGTCCTACAAAAGCAGATATTACTACCATCCTGATAAAATCATAAATTTCACTCTCTTTTTTCAATGAAACAGACACAACCACCTCCCTGCCCGGGCTGTAACGGAACCGGGCAAATGACCTGGTTTGGCGGCGTCAGTAGATTCCAGTTCTCCTACACAGACTGTCCGGAATGTCATGGCGTTGGTTTTTTAGTAAACACCAACGACAACTGCCTGCAACCACAGGATCTTACAGACAGAACAGCACTCTCAAGTATACAGGCCGATCGATTCCTCAAGGCACTGGCACAAGTTCTTTCACAGACCCTGATCGGTGGGGAAAAGGTGCAATTGAGAGGCTTTGGCAGCTTTTCAAAATATTCTTCTACCGTACCAGGCACTCAAAAAATTCATTTTTCTTCCGCAAAACGGCTCCTGCAAAAACTCAACAATGAATAAAACTTATTTTTAAAGAAGTCCTGGAAAACATGCCGGTTTATCATTCATGATCCTTCTTAGGAATTTTTCTTGATTTTATTCAATTCGGGCCATATACTTTCTTGGAAATGCTCACTAACCCCACCAGGAGGACCACCATGTGGCACATCAGCATTGAAGAGGAAAAATGTACTGGTTGTAACGAATGTGTCGAGGGATGCCCTGGAGAAGTGTACGAACTGATTTACGATAAGGCCACCGTTGTTAACGGTGAAGAGTGCCACGGATGTTTCACCTGCGTCGAACTCTGCGATGAAGATGCCATCACGGTTGAAGACAGATAAATTTCATTCCCTGGCCTGCCAATGCGCACATCAGGTCAGACCTCCAACAG
Source organism: Desulfocapsa sulfexigens DSM 10523 (assembly GCF_000341395.1). GTDB lineage: Bacteria > Desulfobacterota > Desulfobulbia > Desulfobulbales > Desulfocapsaceae > Desulfocapsa > Desulfocapsa sulfexigens. Next base: position 716,194 of record NC_020304.1, read on the forward strand.
CTCATCTTTTAGCCGGAAAATCATTACCATCGGAGAATGGTACGCATGAGGCACTCTTTTCTGCTTTCATTTGCCCTTGGGGCAGGCTGGCTACTCTCTCCTGAAGCTCTGGTTATTGGAGGAAACAGTGCTGGCAATATGGGGTGGCTGGCATTTCCCGCGTTAGCTGTTGCAGCCCTTCTTTTAAGTATTTCCGGCAATCTCCTGACCCGTTCGCAGCGTGCTGCAGAGCATGACAACAACTACCTTCTTCTCCGGTATATGACGGGAACAATCCCGGCAATCGGCCTTACTCTGGCCTCATCCATCCCCCTTGTGATTCTGGCTGCAACGGCACTGCTTGTCACTTCCGGCTATACATTCAATGAAGTCTTTCTCTACTGGTTTCCCAACTTCGGGTTTTCCTTTTTGCTCCTGGCTCTATTGACTCTTCTCCAATTTTTTCCCGAAAAAGTTATTTTCCGGGCTCAGATCTTTCTTGTTCTTCTTACAGTAGGAGCTTTGCTCTTCCTCGCCCTATCAGGGATAGTAGGAACCGAGCCCCCCGTGTACGGGGTTTTGGAGCAACCCGGCAGTTTTTCTTCCGCCTCATCAGTCCTCATGCTTCTTCTCTTTACGGGCAGCACCTCAGGCGTGAAGACAAAACACCCTTTTCTAGTCCCCATTGCCGGGTTGGTATTTTTTTTCCTGTGGATTTGTGTATCTCTCTGCTATGTGAATCCGGAGCGTTTAGCCTCTTCAACCATCCCTTACATGACTGTGGCACGCACAATCATGGGAGATCCTGGTCGCCAGATAATGGGGGTGGCTGTTATCAGTGGCACCTGTGGGGCCATAACCGGTCTGATGCTTATGTGCAGGGCTATGCTTGCTGATATTGTAACGTCTAACAACGGAGACAGACTCGTCACCATACAACGCCGGGTATTTCCACTGCTGGTTGCCCTTGCAACGGGTATACTAATGGCCGAAGGACTCGCAGGCGACGAATTGCTTGAAACACTCCTGCGTGGCTCACTTATTCTCTGGCTTATACATCATAGCCTGCTCTGCCTCTCCGCTATCCTTACAAATCACAGGGTCCACCAGACTGTTCCCCTTGCCGGAGCCATGGCCACAACTCTTCTTATAGCGGCAGTTTTCATTCTTATCGTTACCAATCCACAGAGAAATGAGATAACATTCTTTATCCTTTCCATGCTTGGAACCGGTGGTCTGCTTGCAGCCATCTGGATCTTTATAAACAAGATTACAGGCACAAAAACCACACCTAAACAAACGGAGAAAACCCTATGAAAAAACTCACCCTTTTGCTACTCTCATTCCTTCTCCTCTGCGCAGCGCTACCGGCAATAGCCGGAGAGGTCCCGCTCATAAGCAAAGATGAGCTTAAAGCTCAACTCGACTCCGGAAATGTGGTAATCCTTGACGTTCGTTCAGGAAGAGACTGGAGCTCCAGTGAGTTTAAAATAAAAGGGGCAGTTCAAGCCCCTGGAAGTGACATTGCCAAATGGTCAAAGGACTACACAAAAGATCAACCCCTTGTTCTTTACTGCGCCTGACCCAACGAAGCGACAAGTGCCGGTCTGGCACGACAGTTGATGGCTGATGGATACACAAACGTCTCTGCACTGAAAGGTGGCTGGAGAGAGTGGTTCAGAGCAAAATACCCCACGGAAGAAAAATAGCATGGCATACCTCCTGGCAGCAGATATAGGCGGGACCAAAAGTGAACTGGCAATCTTTGACCTTTCACAGACACCGGATGCCCCGCCTCTTTGTCGCAGGCGTTATCACAACACTCTTTTCCACAATTTTGATACAATCCTCGCAGAATTCCTAGATTCAGCGAATTCTCCAACACCATCATACGCCTGTTTTGGGGTCGCTGCCGTTGTCCATAACGGACGTGCAAGGTTTACCAATCGGGAATGGGTACTGAATGAAAAAGAACTTGAAAGCAGTTTTGGCTTCACCGGGGTCACCCTGATTAATGATCTTACTGCTGTCTGCAGTGGCCTCCCTTTTCTTGCAAAAAAAGAACTCTTCCAGATTCAACGGGGAGAGGTTGAAGAGCAGGGTATTCAGGCAGTAATTGCCCCAGGGACTGGTCTTGGAGAAGGGTATCTCATTCGTCGGGATACATGCTTTTCTCCTCAGGGCTCAGAGGGCGGCCACTGTGATTTTGCACCTCTAAATCAAGAGCAATCACAACTTCTCGGGTATCTGCAGCAAAAGCACAGCTCCGTCAGCTATGAACTCCTCTGCTCCGGCATTGGACTTCCCAATATTTTCGATTTTCTTGCAGCTACGGATATCGCCAGAGACCCTGACCATTTCAAACGAATCACCACAACAGCGGACAGGGCACCCGCAATATCAGAGGGAGCATTCGGTGACCGCAGGTGTCCACTATGTATAAAAACCTTCTCACTTTTTCTGGAAATCCTTGGTGCAGAAGCAGGTAACCTGGCTCTGAAAACCTATTCTACCGGAGGTTTATTTATAGGTGGGGGAATTCTCCCGCGAATTGTGGAGCATGTTTCCTTTGCCCCCTTCCTCAATGCCTTCAGAAAAAAGGAAAAGATGACATCTCTTATGGAATCTATTCCCATCCATCTTATTTTGAAAAATGACGTGGCTCTTTTTGGTGCAGCCAGTTATGGCTATCAGTTTTTTTAAACTGCACACACCAAAAAAAGTTGTTTTAGGATTTCACTTTTTCATTCTGTTTATGATACACTCTTTTCAATTGCAGACACAAAAGACCTGACAACCCTCTTCCCCCAACCCAGAGGTACAATGAATTCTTTGTCCTTAAAGTATAAAATTATGGGTATGACTGCCCTTCCGCTTTTCCTTCTTCTCCCGGTGTTCCTGTATATATACACTCAGGGAACCGGAGCCCTGAAACAGGAACGCAATCGTACCATGCATATTGGTGATACAATTGCTTTGAACGGGGCCATAGCCAACCAGCGTCCCACTCTTGAGAAAGCACTCACCAATGTCCTCAACACAGATGAAACAATACGTTTTATAATGGATTCTCAGGACAGTGGCTCCAAAATGGTTCTTGATGGACTCTTTCTCTCTTTGCAGGAACAGCATATCACCAAATTTATCGTCTACAACGCTGATTTCGAAGTAATACTCCAGCAATCACAGAACGACTCCCCCCCCTATCCTGAGCAGCTGCCAGGTGCAATCAAACCACTTTTCAAGAAAGCTGCAGAGGACTTTGAGTTTCACTATTTTTTCCGCGGACCTGACAAATCACAGCAGTTGTTACCTGTCTCCTACAGTGTTGCTACCGTGATAACCGATGACGATGATAATACCATTGGATACGTGGAACTGGCCCTTGACTCCGCCCTCTGGATCCAACAGGTAGGAGAACTTACAACAAATGAAGTAATGCTTTATGATATTGACCGTGCTACAATCAGCCTTTCCACCAATGAGGAATTGGCCGGAAAGTTACTGACATCACTGCCCGAGAACGTGGCAGATGCGTCTTTTATCCAGACTAGGGCTCAAAATACTGATTTTCTTGCAGATGTTCTCCCCTTAAAGGGCCCTGACGACAAAACAATCGGTCTTCTTCTGGTCATCAGTGATGCGACAAAATTTATGCAGGCTGAACAGAAGCGCTGGATTTTTGGACTCCTTCTCACGCTTGCCATAGTCTTCCTTTCTCAGGTCATAGCGTATCTTGCCGTGAGTCGTGGAATCATTGCTCCAATCAGACAGGTTATCGATTTTTCAACAATTCTTGCAACAGGTGACACCTCTTCATCCCTACAGATACGGACAAGCAAAGAGCTCACTGAAATGGCAAATGCGCTCAACACCATGGTTGACCACATTCGGGAACGTGCCAGTCAAGCTGAGGCCATTGCCGGAGGAAACCTTGCAGTAGAGATCAAAGTACACTCCGACAACGATACCCTTGGAAAGTCGCTCACCGCCATCACTGATAATATCAGCGCCATTATCAGTGAAATAAGTGACAACGCAGATAATCTTTTAAAAACATCCCAGGAAGTAACCGAGCTTTCAGACGACCTGGAGATCACTTCCACCATTATAGAACGTCGTGCCCAGGAAATGGGACACTCCTTTGAATCGGTCACCGACAACCTCCAGGTCGTAACAGATGGAACGGAGAGGATGTCTCTCTCCATCCGGGAGATCAACGAAAACACAGCAGCCAGTAACCAGACCACCGAAGAGGCAAAACAAGCCGCCCTTGAATCCTCTGCCATCATTCAACAACTTAATGAAGTGGTAATCAGCATCGGTAAGGCGAATCAGGCAATCACAGAATTTGCTGACCAGACCAACCTTCTTGCCCTGAACGCCACCATCGAGGCTGCCCGCGCAGGAGATGCAGGTAAAGGATTTGCCGTGGTTGCCTCGGAGGTAAAAGATCTTGCAAGCCAGAGCATGAGAACGGCAAAAAATATTCATGGAAACGTCAACGATATCCAGAAATTCACAGTACAGGCAGTAAATTCTGCCGAAAAGATATCAAATGTAATTGCACTCGTTAGAGAATCCTCACTGGTCATCACGAAAGCAGTCAACGAACAGGCCACAGTGGCTGACAATATCACCAACAGCACCAGCAGTGCTTACAAAACAACCACTGGATTTTCTAAAAATATAGAAGATATCAGCAATTCAGCAACGGTTACCAGCGAGACGATGGTGGCTCTGAACAGTTCCGCACAACAACTGGAATCAGTCGCCACCACACTTCGTAACAGAGTGGAATCATTCACCTTAAAAGGATGATAAACAATTAATTCAAGGAGATCTCTATGACCAGGACACTATGTAGACCCGTATTCATCTTAGCTTTGACATTCTTCTGCTTCTCACTTGCCACACCTCTCATTGCTGCAGAAGTAGGCAAAGGGAAAATACCTGAAGATCAACTTGCAAAATCCTATAAGAAACTTGACTGGGGTGTTGCTATCTGGGACACCGACGAAGCTGTGGCCAATCTGCAAAAGGGAGAAAATACACTCTGGGTGGATACACGTCCGGAAAGCTTCTTTAAAAAAGGTACTGTAAATGATGCCGTTTTACTCATTTACAACAAAAAAGGAATGGAAGAAAATACACTCACCCCGGAATCACTGGAAAAGGCTCTTGCCGATAAGGGGCTTGCCAAGGATCAGGCAACCATCGTGTTTTTCTGTCAGGGACCTAAATGTCACCGCAGCTATAACGCCAGTTTTGCTGCTGTTACCGAATGGGGTTATTCTCCCGAGCAGATTGTATGGAACCGCGAAGGCTATCCCTTCCTCTTCAAAAAAGTACAGGAAGATGCCAAACTGAAGCGTAAAGCAAAACGCTATATCAGTGACGCCGGTGTGAAGCAACTGTAAAATTCAATCCTCTCAAAAGAAAAAACCAAAACGGCGCTCTCATCTATCTGATGAGAACGCCGTTTTACTGTCCGGTTCAAAGAGCAAATTTTTCCAAAATCGAGTATCGTTTCGGAAAATTAAAACGTATCCGGCATGCCGGGTCACATACAGAAGTACTCTTTCTTCCGGACAGCCTGTGGCCGATATTCCTTACAAAAACAACTTTGATCTTTTGCGTCTGATACTGGCCTTTAGTGTTTGTCTGGCCCATATTGGAGCGGTAAGTGGCATCCAGGCTTTTTTCCCGCTGGGGGATTTTTTCAATTCTTCAATTGCGGTGGATTGTTTTTTTGTGGTCAGTGGTTTTCTTATCTTCAGAAGCTATAATCGTTCTTCACGCCTTCTTTCCTACTTCAACAAACGTCTTCGCCGTATTTATCCAGCATACCTGACAGTTGTTCTCCTTGCGGCCATTTTCCTGCCGCTGCTTATACGTCCAGATACAAACCTGATATTTTCTACCGAATGGTTCCGTTATCTTTTTTCCAATCTGATTTTTTTAAATTTTCTGCAACCCCATCTCAGTGGAATCTTTTCAGCCAACCCTCTCTCTGTTATCAATGCTCCGCTCTGGACAATTAAAATTGAGGTACTATTTTATCTCTCTGTGCCACTCATCTTTTTTCTTTTCCGGGACAAAAAGAAATGGCTGATTCTCGTGTTACTCTATGGTGCTTCAGTCTCGTATTCACTCTTTTTAATACACCTCTACCTCAACACTGGAACCGATCTCTATCTCAGACTTGAAAAACAACTTCCAGGGCAACTTGCATTCTTTCTAAGTGGCGGTGGACTCTACATCTACTTCTCCTTTTTTAGAAACCATTACTTGAAACTACTGCTGCCTTCTCTGCTCTTTCTCACTTTCAAGGGCAGCACCTTTATTCCTGGGATTTACCCTTTTTACCCTCTTGCACTAGCGGTCACAGTGATATCTTTTGCTCTCATCTTTCCATATCTGGGCAACTGGGGAAAGTATGGAGATATTTCCTATGGTGTATATATATATCACTTTCCCATCCTGCAGATTTTCACTTTTTTTGGGCTCCTCAGAGAACATCCCTGGATCGGCTTCACTTTTTTTATCCTCTCCGTTCTTATGACTTCGGCGTGTTCCTATCACTTTATCGAGCGCCCTTTTCTCCGTAAAAGCTCGCACTACAGAAAGGCAGCTGAGGAGAGCTCCCCCCAATGAGTGTTCTGAAACCACCCGAAAATATCATCAGACGCTTCTGTTCTCACGCAGAGAGTGCCGAGATAACCACTCTTGGCCAGGGAAATATTAACGATACTTTTTTGGTACATGCAAAAGAGAAATCCTTTGTCCTGCAGCGAATCAACACTCAAGTCTTCCCTGATCCTCAGATCCTGATCGACAATCTTCACCATTTGAGTCAACACCTGTCTTCACTCAAGGCCACGACGAAACAGCGCTGGGAAGATGCCACGCTTATTCCTGCACTGGATGGCTCCTCCTCTGTCTGTGACCGAGAAGGATCAATATGGCGTGCCCTTACCTACGTTGAAGGCAGTATCTGTTTTTCCCATGCAACAACACTGCTCCAGGCAGAACAGACAGGGTGGGCCCTTGGACATTTCCACAAACGACTTATTGGGCTTGATGCTGAGAAAATGAAGATTCCATTACCGGGATTCCACTGTCTTGGAAACTATCTGGAACAGTACGAAAGACTCAAAGGAGAAAGGAGAGAGGGCAACTCTCCAGAAATAGCATTTTGCCAACAGATCATACAAGATCAACGGGAAGGTGCACTGATTCTGGAAAAAACAGTTTCCAAAAAGAAATACCCAGCCAGACTCAGCCATGGTGATCCTAAAATTGCCAATGTTCTTTTCGACAAACAAAATAGTCTTGCAATCAGTCTTATCGATCTGGATACCGTGGGCCCTGGACTTCTGCAGCATGATATTGGAGATTGCCTCCGTTCCGTCTGCAACAGGGGTGGAGAAGAGAGTAGTGACAAAGCTACCTTTGATCTAACGTTCTGTGAAGCAACCCTGAGTGGATATTTCAAAGCGGCCGAAGCGTTTCTGTTGTCGGGCGAAAGTGAATTGATCTACAACGGGATACAGGCCATCACCTACGAACTGGGACTGCGGTTCTTTACGGACTATTTACGGGGAGGCCTCTATTTTAAGAGTAACACCCCGGAAGATACTCTTCGTAAAGCCCAAGTACAGTTCACTCTACTGCTGGACATTATTGCCAAAGAGGACACCATCCGAAAACTGACCCTGCAACTCAGCAAATAACAATAGCTTTTCTATTGAAAGAGTAGCATGACATTAAGACTGGGGATATGCCACCCTGTTGACATTAAATAAATATAGATTCCAAACAGAAAAAAATACCCCACCTGAATAAAACGATACTGCCACCAGGCAATAACCCCCTCGAATTCCTCCTCATAAAACTTATCGAGTATGTACAATCCGGCAAGTTCACTTACAAACATAATGGCAAGACCATAGGCAGGGTACACCCATTCCGGGACAGCGACTGTCAACGATTCCAATGCTTTTACTCCGAATTGCCTTCCAAAGGTCGGGAGAAAATCCGTAAAATTTCTGACCGTAAAGTTCAGTCTGCTTACCAATTCACCTCCAAAGGCAAGGGGCAGCAGAATTGGTACCATGGGAGAAAAACGTCCCATTATTTCATCATTAAACACCCCGAACATGAGGTCACCATAGATGATAACAACATAAAGAATACTGAATCCGAGAAATAGTGGAACTGCGTACAACCCCATCTGACAAACCCAACCATTCATGCAGGCTGATTGGATATTTTCCATTAAATTAAAAATATTCTGATCCAGCAAACGGGCAAGCTGAGATCCCATAAGAAAAGGGATCATCAGGGTACAGCTTATAAGTCTTCCTTTTCGTATGATAAGTTCGGACAGTGGATGACGTATATTCAATTGCGGGGAGTTATGGTCACAGAGGTGCATACAACGTCCACAGACAAGACATTCCAAATTATTAGTCACTTTATACGCGCCCAAAGAAACCGGGCAGCCAGGTTCCATCTCTGTTCCCCTGTTACAGGCAAATGTTGTACATTGTCTGCATGCACTGTGATCTGGCCTGAATTCAATCAACGAAATTGACGCCCCTATCCCCATTAACCGTCCCAGCGGACAGAAATATTGGCACCAGGCCTGTTTTGAGAACAGCATTGCACAGAAGGTTGCTCCGCCCAATATAATGAGAAGCAGCCAGGTGGTTTCTTTTGGGCTGTCCTTCATTCCAGTGGCCTCTTCCACCCAGATAATCGCCATAAAGAAACAAACTGAAATGGTGACACTGTTTTTTATCAGTATCTTTGGAACTTTTTTTTCAAGAGAAAGATGCCAGGTCTGAAGAAATTTACCGGCCACTGGAAAAGGGCAAACCCCACACCACAATCTGCCGACAAAAAAGAGGCTCAATATGACTGATGGCCACCACACCCCCCAGCAAAGATACAGTATGATGTTGCTTCCGGGTGCTTGAGGTCCAAAAAGCCCGGAAAGAATCAAAACAAGAAAAAGTACAACAAGGAATGTCTGCCAGATATGATGGAACCGCTGATTATAAAAGAGTCTCTGTAACCAGGGGAAAGTCTTGAAAAGATCGCATTTTTGTCCAGGGTCAGAGAACAACTTTGAGCACAAATTGAAAATATTCAATTTTATTTCGCCTTACTTCTCACCGAAAGACAGCGCTTTTTAATCTGAAAACCGACTATCAAAGAAGCAATATAACTCAACAAAAAGAGCAGAGTGACAGAAACACCCTCCATACCAAATGGTTTGGAAGGAAGAAGAAAGAGATAGGCTTGTCCAGAAACTACGGGCAACACGTGTTCGTCCAGACTGCTGTTAAGCCAGGCCATAACCAGAAAAAGAGGCAAGAGATAAATCAGGACGTAGCGGAAGTAATGCTGAGCGAGATAGGTATTAAAATCTTCATCAATGGATTGATCGGCAGAGGTGTAAAGGGCATCTCTACTTCTTGGGTCCGGAATAATGGCGATGGTATCCCTTTCCGCCTTCTGGACAGTAAATTTCTCACGAAATGCTTTCTCCCTGACCTCGACTTTCAGCCACCTTCGGAGACAAAAGGCAAAGCCAACCGTGCAGATTGCAACAATAACAACTTGCCCACTCGGAGGCAAAGAGAGAGCAGACAAACTATCCAGGAAAAAGAAATCGAAGACGTCCCTGACGCCAAGAAACAGCGGTTGCAGCATTCCATAATAAATGAAATCAAGAATGGTGTTTACTACCTGCATAGAAGAAAATTACATTTAATACGAAAATTTAAGCGCATGCCATAAACCAATAATGGAGTGAAAGTTTCCCCACCCCATTATCAGCTCTGTCCATTATACCATTAGCGGCATCTACCACTAAGATATCTACATATTAACGCATGAACCAAAGAAGTCCGGTATACTGCATGAAGGTTAGAACTAAGGCGCCAGCAAGCAGCCGTTTGAGCAGAATCTCTGGCATTTTTTTCTGCAGTTTCGGACCAACCACACCACCACACATGGCACCAGCTGCGATAAGGGCTGCCATGATCCAGTCAGGCTGGTAGCCCATCATGACATATTTTGCAATACCACCAACCGAGGTGGAAAAAGCTCCAGCGAGTGCAATGGGCACTGCCAGATACATTGGATATCCTACCATTGTTGTCATAAAAGGCATAAACATAAAACCACCACCTACACCAAAGGAAGAGGCTATAATTCCCATGACAACACCACCTAACAGCATCAACAGTGGCTTGGCCAAAAAGGTTTCACCCCAAAAGCGCATCTCAAATTTAATGGGATGAAACTTATCAAATTCAATGGAACCCAGCTGCATGGCTTTGCCGGACTCTTTGGCTTCTTTTACCGCCGCATTAAATTTCTGGACAATGGCCTTCATTGCCTTTTTCTTCTCAATGGAACTGGGCAATGACTCAACATATAATTTAATACCTATAACCAGACAGATTAAGCCGAGATAGAATTTAAAAGCAGCAAGATTCAGATATTTTGCTGAAAGTGGGGGACCAATAAAGAAAGCACCAATCACGATACCAATGGCAAATGGAATAGCCACGGGATAGGCAAACCGTTTTTCTTTGAGATAACTGAGCAATCCACTGATGGGAGAACAAAGAGTAAGAAACAGGTTTGTGGGCTTAATGGTATTACCGGCGTTAATACCGATGGGACCATTGGTTCCAATAGCGGTAATCTGAAATGCCGCAGTAAACAGACCACCGGCTGCTCCCATAATAACAAAAAGAACACCGATAACAAAGGCACCACCAAAAACTACCAGCGGATTCATGTAAACATTACCTGTCTTAAAGAAAAATCCTGATTTCTCAATACTGAATGTATCAACCTTCGTCCCGTTCACATAGACGGCCATCACTGTATCGGGATAGAGATTTTTGTAGGGAGACATGGAGACGGAAAATTTTCCGGTGGCCTTGTCAAGACTTACCGAAACGCCGGTATTCCAAACCTCAGCCACAGTAGCATAATCACCCAGAACCATCCGGGCATTCCCACCAGTACTTGGCTTTTCTTTCACGATGGTATTCATCCCAAATCTATCCTCATGGGCGTAGGTCACCATCTTCCATTGCTCTTCAGTTGTTACAGAACCCAACATAGTCCGTATGGACGGATCAATATCAGTCCATGCTTTAATCTTGTTTACCCTGACATCGTACTTGAATGGTGGAAAAGCAAATATGCCAGAAGTCTGCCCTTTCGGTGAAACTTTAGGGGTTGCCAATGCTTCGGGATTACTGGTGACAATATAATACGATGGCGGGATAGCAGTTTCACCAAAAACGTTCTTCCCATCCTTCCCCTCCATCAGACGCTTCCTTTCTTTGGGCCCCGGAGCATCCTTTGCCGAAAACAGCTTATCCGTAGCAATGACAACAAAAAGTTCCTGACCCGGATCGATATTTCCGGTAACTCCAATGGCGTCTCCTGCCGTAACCTTTTTCGTGCTTAAGGTGCCATCAACTGCCATGGCATTGCCACTCACAAAGGCCATACCTACGACGAGGACAACTAAAAGTAATAAAATTCGCTTCATACTCCCTCCTTTTTTTGTTATCGAGCCAACAAACAGTAATAAATCATTTTATTTCTACAATTTTTGCATCCCCAACGTACTCTCTACTTTCAAAACCCGTCATACTTGTCATCTTTTGCGTCAGAACACCAATCTCCTTCAAGTTTCTGACAATCGTTTTTACGTCATCAATCAAATCCTGATTTTCCAGATCTTCTTCGAGGAGCTGCGCTGTTCCCAGAGCAGCAAAAAGTGGTGAATTTATCTCATGGGCAACGGTTCCGGCAAGCTCGACGACCCCCTGAAGTTTTACCCGCTCCAGTTGTTCTTCCTCCAGCTGCCTCTTGGCTGTAACATCACGTATCACTTCAATGACATACTCCACCCCTCCATCCGGACCCAGCATAGGGGAGGCTGTGCGCTCACACCAATGCACATCAGAACCCTGCAATATCCTGTGAGTAAAAGTTGCACTTTTTCCTGTCTCCAAAACTCTATCTACAGGGCAATCCTCTCTCATGCAGTCCTGATCCTGCCAGAGGCCATCATAATCACACCCCAGAAGGTCATTCTCAGAACGATTCATTACTTCCTGGAAAACCTTATTCACCAGGATCAGATGTTTTCCTTTATCGACCACCAATAACTGCGGCCTGATGCAATCCAAAATATTTGAAAGAAACCGCTCATTCTCCTCTATCTGATTAAACAGCAGCGTGATCTGCTGATACGTTTTAGCGTTGCGAATGGCAACGCCACCAACCTCCGCAGCAGTGACTGCAAAATTAATTTCACTACTGGTAAAGCAATGTGAGACATCAGAGAGGATGCGCAACACGCCGATGACATCATTCCCCGCCTTGATCGGTACGGAAAGAAGTGACTTAATCCCCTCCTCCTCCATGTTTTTTTTGTAAAAAATCCGGTTATCCTGCCTCACGTCAAAGATAGAGACAGGAGAACCGGACAGAGCAGCCTCCACGTTCTTTTCATTCTCAACATCTCCCCGCTGCAGATATGTCTCAGACAAGCCGTAGGAGGCTACCAGTTCCAGCTGGTTACTCTGGGATTGAAGGAGACGTATGGAGCAGCCCTTACACCCAAGTGACTGGGGCAAACGTTCGACGATGGTGTCAAGCACTGCCGACAGATCAAGGCTGGAACTCACAAGAGTGGAAAGTTCCTGGATCTCCTTCATGAAATCCACCTGATTTTCCATCTCTGTAAACATCCTGCTGTTGGAGATCGCAATTCCAACCTGTTCCGCAAGGGCCATGGAGAATGAGATTTCATCCGCTGTAAAAATCCGCTTGTCTCGAGTAAGAAGACGAAGCATCCCGATAATTCCATCCTGAAAGATAATGGGTAGAGTGAGAATTGACTTTACCCCCTCACTCTGCACCAGTTTCTGGTCATTATGACTGAATTCCTGATCCAGATCAGTCTTCGCTACGGGATAGCCGGAGCGGATCATCTCCATTGTTTCATCCGTGTCAATACTGATACGGGAAAGATACTCCAGCGAAAGACCATGAGCAGCCCCCATGACAAACTGACCGGTCTCGGCATCAAGCAGGCGGATGGTTGCTGCGTCTACTGCCATAAGGTCAGGCAGACTGCGGACGATGGTATCCATCACCTGTTGATGATCAAGAACCATTGAGGTCAGCTTGGTCACCTTCTGGAAAACCTTGATGTACTTCTGTTCCTGTAACAGCGTCATAAAACTGTTATATCCCGTCAGATTTTTTCAATCTTTGTCTTGATATATTTCAAAGGCGGCGTTGCCGTCCATTTACATGTTGTATTCGGCCTCAGTAACATATTGGTATTAAATCCCTTGTACTGCGGGTATTTCGGATCACCTTCAAGTCCATACTTATGACCGAATCCACCGGCGGCAGCGAGTACACCCTGACGAATTCCCCAGGTAACATTGGCAACAGCCTCCACAGAGGCCCAGGGTGAAGTGATTTTCACTGCGTCGCCATTGGCAATTCCAAGTTCCTTGGCATCGACGTAATTAATCCACACAGGATTGCTTCCGCAGGCCTTCATCAGAGAAACGTTCCAGAAGGTGGAAGTGTGTTCATGCTCAAGAACCCGGAAAAAACCAGTGATCATGGGAAACTCCTCATCAGGCTGCAATTCAGGCCAATCTTCCCAGGGATCCTTGTAATCAGGAAGTCCATCCACTCCGTTTTCTTCTGCAAGAGGATTCATGAAATTGTACTTTCCTGTTTTAGTGTTACCAGATGATCCGTAACCGGCAGGTGGATTCATGGAACCCCATTCCTTATATTTGTAATACTCATGCCCGTCGGTGATGTGATAACCAACCTTGCGCAGCTCTTCCAGAGTAATTGGCTGATTGGAAAGCTGGTTTTCCAGGAACTCATCCTCGTTCTTCCAGGGGAAATATTCACCGTAGCCCAGGCGTTTGGCAATTTCCTGAAAAATGGAGACCACTGATTTTGAATCGTACATCGGTTTGATGGCCCGCTGGAAAAGCGAGATAAAGGATTCATACATCCAGTCAGCAACCACCCGACTCTGTTCAAGATAGGTGCAGTCTGGCAACACCACATCACAGAGTTCAGTTGTGTTGGACATGTAACAGTCGATGGAACATGAGAATTCCAGTTTTTCAATGGCCCGTTTGACAGATGGCTCACTTCCGCAGGACATAACAGGATTACCAAAGTAGCAGAGCATGGCTTTGAGTTTTCCTTCATCCACATCCTTTTCAAAATAGGCGGGGATCCATCCACTCCAGAGATGGCCCTTATCAAGCTTTGTTTTAGGTGCATTGTTTGGTGGTTTAGGCTGATCGTCACTCCAGGCTGAAGCCAGTTTTTTCTTACGAATAAGAGACGGCCCACCGGGTGCATCAAAGGTACCCATCAGCCCGTTCATGGCAATAAGCGCCTGGGTGGCGTGCAGGGTATTCGGTGCCTGGGTGACACCGGTCCAGCTGTTGGTTCCAACAGCCGGTGCAGCAATGGCAAACTCATGGGCCAGACGGGTAATAGTTCCCGCTGAGATACCACAGATTTCAGCAGCCCATTCAGGAGTGCGAACGATACCGTCTTCTTCACCCATAAGACGTTTTCTGAACGCCTCAAAGCCATAGGTCCAGTTTTCAACAAAGTCTTTGTTGTAAAGATCTTCTTTCACAAGTACATAGCACATTGCCATGGCCATGGCGCCATCGGTTCCCGGCTTGATGGCTATCCATTCCGAAGCAATATTTGCAGTTTCACTACGCCTTGGATCGACCACCACCAGTTTGGCACCACGCTTGACTGCCTTTTTCAAATCGGCAACCTTACGCTGTCCCGCCGAAGTGGCCAGTTCATTGATACCAAAAAGCATGATAAATTCTGAGTTTTCGTAATCTATCCAGGGACGCTTCTCACTGAAGTTTTTCTCGTTAGCCATACGTGCCGGATTATCACACATCTGCCTGTGAGTGACTTTGTTCGGAGTACCGTAGGCTGCCATAACGGCTTCATGGCACCAGTTATTAAAATCATTGCCACGGTGAAAACCGACTTCAGTTGGATCGATCCGTTTCAGATTTTCCACGGTGCGGTCAAGGGCTTCTTCCCAGCTGGCCTTACGGAATCTTCCATTTTCCTTGATCAGTGGACTCTTCAGTCTGTAGGCAGAATATGTATTGTGGTGTGCATTGGCGCCCTTGATGCAAAGTCTGCCCCCCCCCTTTGGATCCCCAGGAAGTCCCTTACAGCCGGTAATGATGTTATCTTTCACCCTCACCTCCTGTCCACAGAGGCCGAGACAGATGAAACAGTGCGATTTGACACTCTTCAACTTCTCCGGTGCAACGGTACCCTCTTCAAGAGTGACATACTCATCGCCAAGCTCAAGTGCGGCTATGGCCTGACTCATATGTTCCAGGATAAAACCGTAGGATTCATCAGTGGCCTGCTGGGAGAGCATGGCAAAGCTGAACATCCGCTCGTTGAAAAGAAAACTCATGGTGATCTCAGCAAGCCCCCGATAAAACTCAGTCTTGGCCGCACTGGTAAGCACCGCTGAGAACTCTACCACCCAACTCATAAGATGATTTCGCAGGAAATCAAATTCAGGCTCCTGTTTCACTCCTTTATAGGCCGCCTGTTCGGCAAAGTGACGCATGAATTCAAGCTCGGCTGCGATATGATCATCCAGGTCAAGAAAGTCTTTATTCTTATGCAAGCCTGCGGCATTCAGGGCTTCACGCATCTTCACAACTGGTTCCTGCATAACAAGAGGTTCCCGGGTGGAATAGCAGGACTCGTAGGGAAAGGCTGGATTGTTACCGGCATTGAGAAAGAGATCCGCATATTCATAGCGCAGTTCATTGAATACTTCTTCTGCAGATGACGATTCAAGAGTACCGCGCATACGGCCAAGGCCTGAACAGAAATCCTGAATGGTACACACTTCCTGTAATTTCTTTATCTGGCCAAGAAAAGCTCCTCCACCCATCTTTTCAATAAGCCACAGAGGCACTTCGTCCCGATAGAGGGTGGAAAGGAACTGGTAAATTTTTGCCCTGGCCAGATTTGTCGCTTTAATATCCATAATACTCTCCTTTCCTCACACGCTCATAGCGCTTTTATTGCCTCTTGATTTCAGGACTTTCTCAACTTTTTCTTCGAGCTCATCACGATCAATGGGTTTGACACAATATTCATCGGCGCCAAGGCTTATTGCTTCACGGGCAGTTTCAACCGTTGGGTAGCCGGTGAGCATAATGGCTTTTATGGATGGCTGGACCTCTTTAAGAAAACCCAGAACTTCGACCCCACTCATCTTTTCCAGCTTTATATCTAGAATGGCAAGATCCACAGTGTTCTCCTTGGCATAGGCGATGGCCTTATCCTCTTCGGTAAAGCAGTGTACCTTATGTCCTTTTTTAGAAAGAATTTTTCCTATCAGTACCGTTGCATCCTGCACATCATCTAGAGTCAGTATCTCAGCCATGATATCTCCTTGGTAGTTTGTTTTAGTATCAAAATTGTTCCAGATTTAAGTCTTCATTTACAGACGGGGATTCCCGCAGTGTAACCGGTAATTTCACATGGAAAGCAGTGCCCCTTATCTTCTCGCCACCCCTCCCCTTCACAGGACTCTCGACCTCTATTGTCCCACCGTGTTCTTGTACAATGCCGTAGGAGACAGATAGTCCCAGACCGGTACCTTTTCCTACGGACTTGGTGGTGAAGAAAGGATCGAAAATCTTTGTCACAACATCCTCAGGGATTCCATGCCCCGTATCACGTACCGTGGCCACCACCCGGTTAGATTCCTCTTCATATCGGCTGGAAAGATATATATCACCGCCGCCGTCTTCTTCCATGGCATGGTGGGCATTGTTGATAAAATTGACAAAAACCTGACGCAATTTTTCGGTATCACCCACAATCGCTGGCAAATTATCACTGAAATCACGGTGGGCATGGATATGATCCATATTCAGAGAATGTTCTGTCACAGCCAGGACATCTTCCAGTACCTCGTTTATTTGAATATTTTCACGGGCACTTTCCGACTGCCGGGAAAACTTCAGTAAATCGGCTACTATTTTGCGGCAGGCTTTGGCCTGTCGTTCAATAACCTGAAGACTTTGTCCCTCCTCACTGTCAGGACTGAAATCATCCATCATCAGTTGAGAATACCCAAGAATTACACCAAGAGGAGTATTAATCTCATGGGCAACTCCGGCTGCCATCTGTCCCACCGATGCCATTTTCTCACTGGATGCAAGCTGTTCCATCATGGTTCTGACCCTGGTAAGATCCTTGGCAATCCCCTCACATCCTATAAAATTCCGTTCCTCATCATAAACCGCAGTTGCAGAAAGAAGGACATAGATTACACTCCCATCAGCCCGAACAAATTCAACTTCCAGATCCTCAACAAATCCTACGGCAATCAGGGTTTCAAAATACTTTTCCAGATCATCTTCATTACAAAAAATATTCTGCAATGTAAGATTCCTCTCGTCTTCCATGGTATATCCAAGCATTTCCAGACCTGCCGTGTTCATATTGACCAGCCTGTTCACCGAATCACAAAAATAAACCATATCCTTGGAATTAATAAAAAAGTTCCGGAATTTCTTTTCCGAAGCAGAGAGCTTTTTAGTGCGCTGTTCCACCATCTCTTCAAGATTTGCGTTCATCTTCAGCAACTTATCGGCAGAGACCTCCAGTTGTTCATTGGCCTCCTTTAAGCTTTTTGCTTTTTGCTGAATTGCACGAAACCCTTCTATCCCTTTGTGGTAATAGATACTTACTGCCGCAAGAGAGATCATTAACAGGGTGTTGAAGCCACCTGAGTAGGGAGCAAGAACATGCCACTGTTCCGTATTGTCAGCGATCAGAAGTAATTGTTTAAGAAGGTGCCCAACGGCCCTCGAAACGGAAAAGCAGACCAGAGTCAGGCAAAAATAGAAGAGAAATCCCCAGAGAAAATTTTCGGGTTGTTTACGAATCAGGAGCCAGGCATAACGCAGCGAGAGAAACGACAGCACAATAATAATAAAAGAGCCAACCATATCGACAAGAATGGCTGGAAGCATGATAAGACTGGTCATTCCTTCTCCTCCTCACAACTGCTGCGATAGATGCCCTTCATAGCAAGATAGAGAAAATAGAGAGCTGGAACGCTGAAAAGATGGTCAAGCTTAGTGAAATAAAACCAGAGCTTTACATTGGTGAGTGGTCCCTGAAGTCTGGTGGTCAGATAGCCTCCTTCACGGGTGAAATGGACACTGTCTACAAATGCAGCAAGAGAATGTCCTGTAAAGGCCACAATATTCCAGAGTATCATAAAAACACAACAAATCTGGAGATAACGCCATCCCTGAGACTTGAAGGCACTCTGGCGAATCCCCCAGATGAGATAACACATAGCAGCAGTATAAAAGATATGGGCCAATTGATGAACGTATAAACCCTCCGGAGCACCGTGACTTTGTACAGCCCAGGCGTTCTCAGGAAACACAGTCAGCGTCATTAGGAGGAGAAACGGGGACATTCTGTGCGTTGTTTTAAGAAAGTTCATTCCGTACCATCAATGTATTATAGGCTTACCACAGACCTGTAAAAACCTGCCTTCCACAAGAGACAGTGGCCCACATCACACATGACATTGCACATACGGTGCCACATTTAGGCACAAATAAATTATTTCACACTAAAACGAAAAATCAAAGGGTTATTTCATAAAAGATACAACATAGTGACAATACAGCTTTTGCTGCACACTGGCAGAAACCGCATCGAAAAAGATGCACCGCATCAAAAACAGTGCAATGTTGAGTGTTGTGGATACTGCTGTAGGACAACTGCTTAACGCAGATTTCACTAACAAACCATGAAAAGGAATACTATCGGAACACTGGTGCCACAAAACAGATGCACTCTTAAATGTAAGGAGGATGACCTCTCAGGGTACTGCGTGATACCTTAAGGTTCACTGCAGTGCGAAATCAGCCTCTGAATGGCTGGGAACTCACCTTGAAACGCTGCATCAGGCGCTGGAATGACTGCCGCCCCAATCCACTTTCACGAGCTGCAGCAGAAACATTCCCATTACTCATAGTCAGAGCTCTTTCCAGATAGGTCGAAGTGAAAGTAACCATCACTTCTTCTTTTGCTTCGTTATAGGGAAGCTGATACACACACACAGGAACCTCAACTCCTCTTTTATCTTTCAAACCGTCCTCTTCCAGCTCTTCCGGGCTAAGAAGATCCTTGGGGGTGATTATATCGCCAGGGGTGAGCAGAACAGCGCGATTGATCCGGTTCTGCAGCTCACGGACATTCCCCTTCCACTCTCTGCGCTCCAGACATTTCAGTGCCTCCTGAGAAAATTCCATGCCTTCCCGGTGGTACTCCTGCACATAAATATTGAAAAAATGAAGCGCCAGCAGAGGTATATCTTCCCGTATCTCTTCCAGTGAAGGCATGGTAACCGTCATCACATTTAGACGATAAAAGAGGTCTTCCCGGAATTCTCCTCGCTCCATCTTCGCTTCAAGGTCCTGGTTGGTTGATGCAAGTACTCTAACGTCAACTTTCACAGTACTGGTCTGCCCCAGAGGCTGTATTTCTTTTTCCTGCAGGACACGCAGCAGTTTGGTCTGGAGTGAAACGGGAATATCGGCGATTTCATCAAGCAGGATCGTGGAACCCGACGCCTCAAGGAAGAGTCCGTCTTTATCATGATCAGCTCCGGTGAATGCGCCCTTGGCGTATCCAAAAAGCTC
This sequence comes from Desulfocapsa sulfexigens DSM 10523, assembly GCF_000341395.1. Taxonomy (GTDB): domain Bacteria; phylum Desulfobacterota; class Desulfobulbia; order Desulfobulbales; family Desulfocapsaceae; genus Desulfocapsa; species Desulfocapsa sulfexigens. The sequence goes on from NC_020304.1 coordinate 736,026, forward strand.
GCTCTCCAGGATCTGTTCGGGCAGAGCTGGACAGTTCACCGTGATCATTCTTTTCTTTCCGCGATTGCTCATTTTATGAATGGTCCTGGCTGCGACTTCTTTCCCGGTTCCGGACTCTCCACGAATCAGGACTGTTGCGTCACTCTGCCCCAGTCTGGTCAGAAGATCTATTGCCCGTTGCAGGGGAACACTCTGACCGATAAACTCAGTGGTTTTGTCACTTTTTTGCAGCTCCTTATGCAATTGCTGATTCTCACGAAGCAGTTGTGTACGCTCAAATGCACGCAGAATAATCAAACTGATTTTGGAGTTATCAAAAGGTTTTTCAAGAAAATCGTAAGCCCCGTTTTTTAGAGCTGTCACCGCCATTTCTATGGTTCCATAGCCCGTCATGATCACGACACTGATGGTTCTGTCTAATTCAGACACCCTGCTCAAGAGCTGCAGACCATCCATGTCAGGCATAACAATATCTGTCATGATCACATCCGGATGCCAGGATGCGATTTTCTCCAGAGCTTCCTTACCGGACCGGGCAATGGCCACATCGCACCCACATTTTTTTCCTAGAACCTTGCGCAAAAGAATCAGCAAATCCTTTTCATCATCTACTATCAATAACCGCCTGTTCTTGTCGGCCTCCATACCTTCTAGACCTCTCTCGTATCCCGTGTAGCCTGGAAATATTGCTGTACAAAACGCCCGGATACAGTATCAACAATTGAAAAATGCAGCACATCGCCAGATGGAAATGAATCGGTCAAGGCAAGAAAGACATCTCTGGAGATCTTTGTCGATATTGTAGTCAATGTCTTTTTCTTCTCCAAATCTGTAATATTGCGGCAACGCAGAGGACGCCTGTCGCAAATCAGACAATTGCCTTCATCTAAAAGAGGGCAAAGATATGTTGAGGCAGATTTTTTCTCAAGCGCTCGTTCAAGAACAGTTTTACGCTTTTCCCGGCTGAGTTGTGAATTGATAACATGACTGACATAGACCGCTTCAATCAGTTGCAGATCAAAGGAATGGCTGCAGATCGCCGTGTCAAGCGGAGGGGTGCCAGCCTCGGCAAGCAATGCCTCATAATCATGAAAAAATGGCTGCAGATCTATTGTGCTCGGGTTTTCTATAGTTGCCTCCCTTGCATCCAGCTGTCCCTGCTGCTTACTGTATTTCTTGAGGAGTTTCCACTGACTGTAGTTAGTGGGATTGGCCCTGGTTCCTTTGAGTGTTTTCTCGGTGTACTTAAGAGCCAGCCCCCGTCGTAGAAAATAAGCGGAGATAAAGGTACCCGTCCGGCCATGCCCGTGACGACAATGAACAAGAACCTTCTTCTTTAAATAAAGAGCTTCATCCAGCCACTCCAATGCCTCTTTCATTTTCTCCAGATCCGGGGCACACTCATCCGGAGTGGGAAGGAAAAAAACCTCAAAACCAGACTGTTCCTCAATCTCATGCAAATCGGTGAATTCTCCGCAGAGATTAACTATTGCCCTGACCCCCTGATCCCTGATAGAATCAAGCTCATCGTATGACATGGGTGCATACCCGACTGCCAGCTGGCTGGTTAACCATGTAAGTTGATATGACATGTTTTTTTCTTTCATATTAATGAGCAGCCTCCCAAAATAACTTCACTTGTTCCTCAACCATATCCTTGTCTTTCAAGCGCATATCCATCAGCTTCGTTACTCCCAGGAGGCGCCCCACAATCTGCAGCTTTTGCTCCATCACCTCTCTAGGTATCTGTTGCAGTCTGGCATCGAGTAAATCGCCCCTGGGAGTGACCTGAAATCCACTCTCCGACAAAATGGCAGTAACATAGTCTATTCGCAGACTCCGGCCGGAAAAATCTCCACCGCCTCCCGCAAAACGCAACTGACAATAATTTTTGGCCATATCCTGGTCACACATGGCATCAACAAGGGTAAAATGATACCCAAATCGCATATTGAGGTTCACGTAATTACTTCCCAGCACCGCAAAACTGGCAAATTCCGATGAATCTTTACTGGCAACACCACCAGCCAGTGCAATTTCATCAAAACTTTTCCAATCAAAATGAGATCTTTCCCCCCACTCCACACTGGGGTGGGTCAATCCCAGCCACAGGGAAAGAAAAGGGGTTGAGGAAATCTCAGCTACGTGGATATCCTTGCCCCCTCCCTTCTTCTCCTGTAGCCCGCCCCCCACATCCAGCAAAAAAACATCGAGAGGAAGATCGGTACGTAATCTCCGTTTCCCTTTTGACCTGCCACTCCCTCTGTCCCCAAGAGAAAACATAGTTCGCACCGCCTGCTCATGAGAAAACCGGATAATATCGTGGAGAGAACGACAGGATTCCGGGACAAAGCTTTTGGCCTCCGGATCAAGTAGATTCAGAGGAGTTACAAATCCAAGAAGACCGTGGAGTCGCCGAAAATAGGGCAGTGCTGCCTGCGTTTCATGGAGCGGTACGGGCTTTTCTTCCGACAAACAGTTTCCCTGCCATAATTCCTGAATATCTGCAAAAAGACTTATCTCATCATCATGCTTGATTTTGTTGATGCTGTCCCCTATAGCCAGAAGCAGAGGAACTCCAAACTCCCTGCACACTGTGGAAAAATGACCGGCCACAGAACCCAATTCTGCCACCACACCACCAACTTGTTTCAAAATACGGACAGCAGAGGGCAGGGTCTCTCGTAACACGAGAATTGCCCCCTGAGGTACATTTTCCAGTGGATGTTCAGAATCAACGACGTATGCCAATCCACAGGCCTGGCCCATTGCTGCTGTCACCCCAGCCTTAAACAGCAGGCGACCTTTGTGAGCCAATGGTTTCGCTGTATTAGCAACGACCATTGTTTCCTGGATGCCAAGAGGCCTGCTTTGCAAAAAGATAAGACGTCCTTCCCTGGTGATTGACCATTCCACATCCCTTGGTGATTCAAAATACTCTGCAATGCGCTTTCCCTGTTTCTGCAGGTGAGCCAGTTCCGAATGTGACAGGATCTGGGTGTTTTTGTATTCATTTTCTTCACTGTCTTTCATTGCATAAGACTCAGGAATCACTCGGCCACTGACAAGGGCATCTCCCTGGCCACGCACAACATGAACAGAAATATCTTTTTGTTTTTTTCCAGATGGTTCGGCGGTATACAAAACACCACTGGCCTTTGCATCCACCATCTCAAGAACCAGGACAGCCATGGCCGTCTCCTCATCTCCAAGCCCCGAATGAATACGATAGGCCAGAGCTTCAGGACTATATTTACTGCTGATAACCTTGAGCCAGGCATCAACGATTGTATCCCCGGCTACATTGAGCAGGGTGAGATACTGTCCCGCAAATGAACAGGCTCCATCCTCACTGAGACAGCTGCTACGCACTGCTACAAGCGGATCATTTTCAAACTCAGCGGGGAACTTTTTCCAGGACGCAGTAATTGCTTCACTGATTTCAGCAGGAATATCGCCTTCCATAATCAAATCCACCAGCTTAGCAGAGGCCTTCACCAGGCTCTGGGGGTTCACACTTTTGATGCTGCAGAGAATGTCATCAACGGGCCTGCGAAGATCATTATAGGCCATAAAATAGTTGAAGCTATTTGCTGTAATCACAAAGCCCTTAGGCGTAGGGAGGTTAAGTTCTGAACTGAGTGTCGCCAACTGTGAAGCCTTTCCCCCGACAAGATCATCCCGTCCGGCTCCTTCCTGTAGAGAACAGACAAAGGGAGGAGAACTGTTCAGTTGGGGGGGGGCCAGCAGAAATTTACTGTAAAAATCAAATTTTTTATAATAGCTTCTCAGGGTCACATGGGCCCCGGGAGCCATTTTTTCGAGACTGTCCACCATCCCCAGAACATTTGCCGAGAAACTTTCGTAGCGTTTACGAATGCTGCTGAAATCTTCTTTAATCCCTAGGTAGTACAAAGCCTCAAGCTCCGCCATCTCCTCATGGGTCCTCCCGTCATACTCGAGAAGTTCCTGAAAGGACTCATACGTTGAGCGCAATACTGCTCCCGGAGCAAAAACTCTGTATGTCCAATATTTAAACAAATTATTAACCAGCATCAGCAATCACGCAATAGCTACAGGGAGGATACGAAAGGATGCCCTCTCAAAACCTTTTTCAGCTTCTTTGTTGCTCTACATTATTACTATACGAAAACACAGATCAACCCAATAGTTTTATGTTTATGCTCACTGATAAATTTACAGTGCCACTCCCACCCAACTCAATCCAGCCCAAAAATACGGTTTTTCTTCGGTTTTAATGGAATCTATTTCTCTGCCATTGTATGGTAATCTTCATTAACCAGTAAGAGATAACACGGTGGGGTCTTATCTGAACAGCCACGAACAATTGTCCCTGCTCCGGAGAAATATATACAATGACAGCATCGCCATTTACTCTGCACAGTAAATCAACAGACTGTGCCGCCCGTCGCGGAGAACTGAAGACCCTGCACGGGACAATTCAAACACCGATCTTTATGCCCGTCGGCACCCAGGCCACGGTGAAATCCGTAACACCCGAAAACCTCAAGGAGATGAACGCCCAGATCATTCTCGGCAACACCTATCATCTTTTTATTCGTCCAGGACAGGAGCTTATTCGCAGCTTTGGGGGGCTACACAACTTCATGAACTGGGATCGTCCCATCCTCACGGATTCCGGCGGATTCCAGATATTCAGCCTTAAAGAACTTGCCAAAATAACGGAAGAGGGGGCAGCGTTTCGCTCCCATCTGGATGGCGCCAAACTCTTTCTGAGTCCTGAAGATGCCATTGAGGTGCAGGAATCACTCGGATCCGACATCATGATGTGTCTTGATACTTGTATCCCCTATCCTGCAACCCGAGAAGAAACCATCAAGTCAACGGATCTTACCAGTCGCTGGGCACAGCGCTGTCGAAAGGCTCAGAATGATACGGGCCAGCTCCTCTTCGGTATTGTTCAGGGTGGGATGCATCACGACTTGCGAAAAGCACATGCCGAAGCATTGATCGACATTGGTTTTGACGGGTATGCGATTGGAGGTCTCAGTGTCGGGGAAGACAAAGCCATGATGCAGGACATGACCGAAGCCACAATCCCGCATCTACCGGAAGACTACTCGCGCTATCTCATGGGAGTGGGAACCCCAGAAGATTTAGTGGAAGGAGTGTACCGGGGCGTCGACATGTTTGACTGCGTCATGCCCACTCGCAATGCCAGAAACGGAACCCTGTTCACCTCCACCGGAAAAGTGGTAATTAAAAACGCAAAATATCGTGATGACAAAAGACCCCTTGATCCGAATTGCAACTGCTATACCTGCCGTAATTACTCACGGGCCTATCTGCGCCATCTCTTTCAATGCCGGGAAATTCTCTGCTATCACCTGAACACCATCCACAATCTTCATTACTATCTTCATCTCATGGCAGAAATGCGAGAAGCCATCGAAAAGGACAGCTTTTCCACATTTCGTAACGATTTTTATGGCAGGCTTGAGACAGAGTGATTATCCTGACAAATTCAGAACATAAATTAACACATTTACCTTATCGATATTTGGAGGAACAACCATGACAGGAGTCGCATACGCAGCAGGTGGTGGAGCAGCTGGTGGAGCCGGAGGCATAGCCTCTTTTATCCCCCTCATTCTTATATTCGGTGTTTTTTACTTTATGCTTATCAGACCTCAGCAGAGGCAGGCAAAACTGCAGCAGCAGTTTCTCAACGAGCTGAAAAACGGTGCCAAAGTTGTCACCAAGGGTGGAATCCACGGAACCATCACCGGTCTGACCGACAGTGTTGTTACACTGGAAATTGCTGACAATGTACGTATCAAAGTTTCCCGTTCATCCATTGGCAGCCCACTTACAAAAGACGGCGCCCCTGCCCCTATACAAAAAGCGGGTGGTTGAGGGATCGGCGGCTGCTGATTTTCTACAGGCTGTAGAACAGAGTAAAAAGGCAGGATTTCCGACAGAAAATCCTGCCTTTTTTGAATAACCAAGTTTCTACTTATTCGTCTCACCTTCAATCATCAACTCTTCCTCATCAGGCGTCCAGCCATTCTCCTGAAAATCAACCTCATCATCCACATCAAAAACAGTGGAAACCAAATGGGCCGGCAGGGCCAATGTTCGGTAGAGAATCTGAAAGGGAACAGATGCAACCTCCCGGAAGGTTGAGTACTCTACTTTAGGATCAAACAAATCTCCTGATAACTCGACCATAATAGAAGGCTTCTTCTTTTTTCCTACAAGGATGTACCCCACCAGAGGTATCTTGTTCACATTCTTTTTCGCCCCCGTAATGAGATTCAAATCCATATCCAGCGACTGCTTCGGTACATCGAGCCAACCGGTCCCCCGAATCGTCATTTCCGGGGAATCGAGTCCCAGAGTTTCAAATGTTGCCACACCTTCCTTCATCTTTATACCAGCGACAATCCTGTCCACGGCGAGTCCCGTTGTACTGTATGACGGCAGGCTGAAGGTCACAAGAGCCGGGATAGTGTTTATCATTGAAAGAATATTGTTTAATGATTTAAACTCCTTCAAAACAGTGTTCTTTATCTTGGCAATTGCTGTAAAATCATTCCAGGCTCCCTTTGCCACCATACTCATACTTCCACCGTGAAATTCAGAGGCTGGAAACAGACCATTCATAAAAACATCGTTCAACCCCTCTCCTGTCAGTGAAAAAGTCTTCCCTTCACCCTCCAAAGAAATACGTCCAGTTGCCCCATGGAGCAACTGAAGAGTTCCCTGACCATCACCGTACTGCAAAGTAATTGTATCGGCCAGAAGCTGTCTTTCCGGTGAGAAAAAAAGACCAGTTTCACTGGAATCAAGAGTGACGGCAATCCTGTTTTGCTCACCGGAATCGGTCTCCATGATTCCCGGGATATCTTTCAAGAGCTTTAAAATGGCAGGGACATTAAACGTGAGACCCTTTGAGACAATGTTAATTTTATCATCGTAGACAAGATTCAATGTTTCGTTGACTGTTGCCCTTATGCCATTCGCACCCGCTTCTCCCTCTATCTGATATCGATCCACAGGCACTGCATCCTGAGCAAGCAACGCGTAGTCATAGGGAATATCAGCAGAAAAACGGTACCCGCCACCATCCTTTGACCCAATTATGAGCATCCCATTTTTCACAAGATACTGTTGTAAAATTGGAGAATGGTCATACACAGCAGCCAGGTTTCTAAGCTGAAGGGACCACTCTCTCCCTTCTCGAACGCTCACTTCCACTTCCAATTCAGGAACTTTGAGGAGCAGGTTCGCCTCATTCCCGTCGACCTCGACTGATATGGCCCTGTTCGGGTTGAAAAAACGACCGACACTCTTCTCCTGTATGTTGAACTCTTCGAGGAGAAATTCCCCATGTTGACTAAGGTAGTTGAAGCTTCCTGATACGATACCACCGAAGACCTCACCGTAGTCGACTCCAGCTCCTGTTACTGAAAAAAGAGTATCGGAAAATTTAAATTCGGCAGGAGAAAGGGTGACTGGAACATCATTTAAGAGCCATTGCGACTCCTTCACGCTTCGAACAGTCAAGCCTTTGTCATACTGAATAATGAGACCATCAAGCCTGTCCTGGAGTTTCAAATCATTTATACGACAATGGACAACGGTAGAGAGTAAATCCATTCGCTGCTCTTTCAGTGAAAATGTCCCGGATATTTCCGTTGAAATGAACGGAGGAACCGAAAGAGACAGGGCTGAAACACGGCCCGATAGATCATCCGGTGAAAAGGAGGTACTAAAAGAGCCGATGTTCAAAGGCAGCCCACCTATGTTCCATGAAGATGCCTCGGCGGTAACTGTTGCCATTCCTGGACTCATTGTATAACGAAGCTTTGGTTTTGTTTCTTCTCCATTAAGAACCAATTGTGACTTCCCGACTGCAACTGCGCATTCCTGCAGACTGATATCCAGATCTCCATTTGCTGTTGAAGCATCATATACTCCTGTGATATCAACCACAAACATCTGTTCCAGACTGACCTCCAGCTGCTCAAAAGTGATCCTGTTGGTATCAAGAAGAATCCTGGCGTCCTTCACACCATAATTTGCGCCGGAATAGTCCACACGACCATCGTTAATCTGGAAAACACCATGAGCTGTTACAAGTTCTGATTTCAGATTTATAGAAAGCGTTAAATCTACGTCTGTTTCTCCTTCTGTCTGAAGAACCGGTAAGGGAATATTATAATAGTTCAACACGTTTACAATATCCTGATTAGCCCTTGCATGGGTCAGAATATGGGCTGTGAGGAGAATATTGTCAGGATCATTAAAATTAATATCCAACCATGATTTTTCGCCATCCTGTCCGTAGAAGCTGGAATTATGGGGGGTTATAATAAGGACACCCTTCTTGAAAAGCACATCGGCATACTCTGACTGTATTGCATCAAGTCCTGGGGCAAAGCTATACTGACATTCGTCCACCCTGACTTCTGCTACAAAAGTCTCAGCCAGAACCATGGGGTTCTTCCAGGGAAAACTTCCTGCAAAAGATTTCAGGCTATAACGAGTTCCACTCAGGTAATCGGTGATCCACTTTTGGATGGAAAATTCAAGGCCGAAAAGATCAACAAATGGAGTAATATCTGTGATTTTACCAGCCTCTACCCCCTTAAAAGAAAGTTGTTCCTGATCAAAGATAAAGGAAAGATTCACTGGCAAAGAGTCGGCAAGATTTACGGTAAATTCACCACTTCCCCATGCAGAATCCAGATCCAGACGTACAACACCGGCTGCCTGAGAGTGAAATTTGTCACTTTTGATTTTTGGTATATCAGCAATCAGGACGCCCTCTTCCAGCCTGACGATCCCCCTCACATCAACTTCCTGACTGGAAAGAGTAAACTGAGCCAAAGAGGACTCATACAACAGACTGCCCTCCATACCGCCACCACTGATAGTCGCAATGGAGATCCGTGAGAACAAAAGATCAATACAGCGGACAAGAGGCACGATTGCATTCATAAAGCTGAGATCGTGCGGAGCTCCGTTCCCATCACCATCCTGCAAAGATGCAACAAACAGACGTTCTATATCCAATTCCAGTTTGGCATTCCACTGGAGTGACACATTGCTGAATGTCACAGGGCCAGCGCTCAGAGATTTGACATGCATTCCCTTTTTCAGAAACAATCCGCCGGCAATGAGCAAAACGCCGCACAGGACAAGGATAGTTAGAAAAAAACGTTTCATTTTTTTTCTTCCCATTGGAGAACAAGCCTGCCTTTATTGAAGGTAATGAGATTGGTAATATACATACTAGAGACCTTGGGTTGACACTCGCTCAAAAAGAAGAGGAACAAAAGACAGTATCCAGATTTTATGATTAAAGGAATCACGAAATGCCTTTTTACTTACTGGGAAAGGAAAACCAGTCCGATCCCGAGACAGCTTGTGGTGGCTTTTTCAGATGCCTGAATGTGCCATTTTTCAGAAAATAAAGGGTTTCATCCTGCACATATTCCGAATTCATAATGAATGGATGTGTTTCATGAACTACCAGGAAATCACGCATCCCTTCCAGACGGGCATTCAGTACCGAGACCTTGCCATCATCGGGGCCGGGAATAATTGAAGAGAGCCAGAAATCGAAGAAGATATAGCGATCCCCGGCAATAACCCCCACCGGATACTCTACGGGACCAAGCTGATTAGGAAAAGACGCACTATCGGTGGTTAACTGCTGACCTGCTGGACCATTGATCCACCTGTAAAACCACCAGTCTTTAAGACTGTCCGCGACTGCACTGCCGTGATTTGGTGGGCTGAGCATTACGGCCCGTCCCATGTTGGCAGGCCTCTGCTCTTTCAATACAGCACGCAGGATAATACCACCGAGGGAATGGCTGACAAAGTGAATGGATGACGGCTGGAACTGCTGACACTGTTCCAGAGCTGCTGGAACGTTATCACTTACAATCTCTTCAATTGATAGCCTGGTAGAGGGATAACCGAGATTGACGGTGTGATAACCAGCGACAACTAATCGTTCCTGCATCTCAGCCATGGAACGAAAAGTCCGCCCCATACCATGAACCAGAACCACACATTCACCAAGGGCTGTAGCAGATGCCGGTTTCTGTATGGAAATGCCGGTCCTGCTGCACCCTGAAGCTATCATTACAGCAAAGAAAATCAGAGTGAGCCACCCTGACAGACAAGTTACCTGCGTGAAACAGGGATAAGAAAAATATACGTTAGCTGTTTTCATAGGGCTATAAGAGTACAGAACAGCCATTTTACCGTCAACTGCAATTCTTTTTTGCTTACATTAAAGGCAAGCAGTATTCAATCACTTAGTCGCCTGAAACATATGCACATCCTGCTGTGGATATGGAAAGGAAATACCCTTTTCGTCAAAAGTCAGTTTTATACTTTCCGTGAGGTCAAAACGCACAGCGCCGTAATCCTCTGTCTTTACCCAGGGACGAACTATAAGGTTGACGCTTGAATCCGCAAGTTCGGCCACTGCAACGGCTGGAGCCGGATCGGTAAGGATTCTGGAATCAGCCTTCACTAGATCTTCCAGGGTAGTTTTGGCCAGACGGATATCATCATCATAGCCGATTCCCACAACCAGATCGATACGACGGGTATCTTCGGCATTAATATTTGTGATAACGCCGGAGATGATGCCGCTGTTAGGAACAATAATCCTCTGATTATCAGGAGTTAAAATGATAGTACTGAAGATGTCAATCTGTTGCACCGTTCCGGTCACACCACCAGCCGTCACAGCATCATTCACCTTAAAGGGCTTAAACAGTATAAGCATTACCCCGGAAGCGAAATTGGACAGGGAATCTTTCAAAGCCAGACCAATGGCAAGACCCGCTGCACCGACTATGGCAAGAAAGGATGTTGTTTCTATACCAAGTTCTCCAGCTGCAGCAATAATAACGCCTGCAAGAAGTGCATAATAGATAAGCTTACAGAGAAAACGCCGCAGGGTTGGTTCAACATTTGCCCTCCTAAAAGCCTGTCTCGCCACATCTGTAATCCACCTGGCAACCCAGCGACCAACAACAAAAATTACCAGAGCCAGAAGGAGGTGTGGCCCATTTACCATACCCCAGTCTTTTAACATCTGTAAGGCCTGTACATAGGTGTCCGGATTTACGACATCGACTGCTACCTTGGGTGTTACCACAGCTTCTTTTGCCTGCCCAACTGGTGCTGGATCACCGGCTGCCATACCTGTAATTGACATTGAGAAACTCACTAAAACAAGGAACGCTATAGACACAGATCCTTTTAATATTTTGTTCATTTCAAGAAACCTCTCCGTTGGTGTACAAGACAGTATAGATATTTTCTTATCCGCCATAAACCCATCACTGGGGGCTCTGCCGCGGCCGTCCAGGCCGCAGATACCCATATAATCAACACGAAAAAACTCCTCCTCAGGCGGGTAGGCTGAGGATTGTGGTAATCAGGTTAACTATTGTCTATCAACCAGCTTTGTTATCTGTTTGTTCTTCAAACCTGTTCTTTTCTACATTCTTCCTGGCATGATCCGGCATAAATATGCAGCCATTCATTGCTATATACACACCGGGTCCAAGCGTCTGAGCCGCAGTTACAGCACACCCTATGTTGAACACTGCATCACTGTCTCGAAATTGAGCCGGATACATCGAGCCAGTCATTACGATCGTTTTATCTGAAATACCCTTAAGGACTTTTGCAGTAGCAATCATCGTATCAGTGCCGTGGGTGATAACAATCCTTTCAAATGAAGAAGACTCTACTTTTCTTCTTATCAGCTCACGATCTTCATCGGTAAAATCAAGACTGTCTTTTTTCATTATTGATTCAACCACGTAGTCCAGAACAACATTAGCTCGCTCCAAAACACCATTCGCCTGTGGATCTCCAACCTGATACTCTGACTTCTGGTCAAAGTACACCTTGTCGATAGTGCCACCTGTTGTATAAATTATAATTTTCATATTTCAACTATCCATATTACATATTAATGGTTTTCGAATCATGTCGACTCACTAACACAAAATGTTAATATTGTTCAAGTACAGCTTTCCGCAACACCAAGACAGGTGCCCTGAAACCCAACGAAACAGAAGCCGTTGCAACGCCTCTTTGTTCTATAAACTGAGTAATGCACGAACAGTATTTGAGGTTTTTTCAGCAATATGACTCACAGGAACATCACGCAACCGGGCAAGAGACAGGGCCACCTCGGTCAAATATTCAGGGCTGTTTCGTTCACCGTGATGAGAAGCAGGAGGAATATCGGGTGAATCGGTTTCGAGTACCAGAGAGTTCAAAGGAAGGGCTGCCGCAACAGATCGAATCCTGGTGGCACGATCGTAGGTGATGGTCCCACAGATACTGACCAGAAAACCAAGTTTTATGTAATGCTCAGCCTGCTGGAGACTGCCGCTGAAGGCATGAACAATCCCGCCCTCCGTAAAATGTAACCGGCGGAGTGTGGCCTGCACCTGGTCATGGGCCTTACGTACATGAAGCAATACCGGTAGCGCTGCTTTAGAGGCGATGGCAAGCTGCGCTTCAAAAAGCTCCTGCTGCGCAGAACGATTGCAATCTTTCACAAAATAATCGAGGCCTATTTCACCTATGGCCACGAGATCTCCAGCAGATGCCCTCTGCTGCAACAGCTGCAAATCATCTCTGCCATGGTCGGACAAATACATGGGATGCAGACCGATGGCCGGGAAAAGATCCTGTTCCTCATCTGATAACTGGAGGATCCTGTTCCACCCACTGCGAGTGACCCCGGGAAGAACCTGAGCCACCACACCAGCCATGCGGGCACGATGAAGTACTTCCCGGAAATCATTCTTGAAGATGGGAAGGTCGATATGGCTGTGGGTGTCAATAAGCTCCATTGTCTCTCAGCTCTGCTCTGCCACCACACTCCCCGGCCCGGCCAGGGGACGGAACATTTTCTTTCCTGCACCACAGCTCGGACAATGCCAATCCTCTGGAAGATCGTCAAAGGATGTTCCTGGAGAAATTTTCCTCCTCTTATCCCCCCTGGCGGGATCATATACGTATCCACAATCAACGGTCTGACATTGATACATTTCTTCCGGTCTGGACATACACACACTCCTTTTTCTGTTTTTTAGACAATCACACACCTTCATTGCAAAAGTGTCCCCTGACATTTTTCTTCAAACAGGGTATCCTTTACCCTAGCAATTTACCTTATTTTTGAGAATACAAATTTAACCATTGGTGCAAATCATGACTCCAGAAGATATGCGGCAAAAGGCAATGGACCTTTTCAGAAAACGGTTTCACTGAAGCCAGGCGATTCTGGCCGTGGGCCTGGAAAAAATAAACAAATACGACGAAAATGTGATTGCAGCCGTTGGTACATTTGGCGGTGGCATTGCCAGTTCCGGCTCTGTCTGCGGAACATTACTTGGTGCAGTAGCAGCAGTCTCTTCGCTTCACAGCAGAGGCAGCCTTGACGAAAAAGAGAACCCTCGAATGTGGGGTGTAAGCAATAAACTTATAAAACAATTTGATACGTTAACAGAACCCTATGGCGGACGAAATTGCCGTGATATTGCCCGGATCAACTGGTCAGACCGCGATGCTGTAAAAAACTACTACGGCAACCCGGAATCTACCAGAAAAGATTGTGTGCAACTTGTAGGTGATCTTGCCTTTTTTCTTGGTACATTGCTGGAAAAGGAAATGGCACGATTGGAAGAAATATGAGTCCTGTTGAGATCATTCGCGGCGATATCACAACCCTTGAGGTGGATGCCATTGTAAATGCCGCCAACAATTCACTTTTGGGAGGTGGTGGAGTGGATGGCGCAATTCATCTGGCTGCAGGCCCTGAGCTTCTTAAAGAATGTGAAAAAATAGGTGGATGCCCCACGGGCGAGGCAAGAATTACCAAGGGCTACAACCTGCCAGCTCATTATATAATCCACACAGTCGGCCCGGTTTGGCAGGGAGGTGGTTATGGTGAATCCGCTTTACTTGCCTCCTGTTACCAGAATTGCTTACATCTTGCAAAAAGTAACAATCTCTCATCCATTGCTTTTCCAGCAATCAGTTGTGGCGTTTATGGCTATCCCCCTGATCAGGCCTGTGCCATCGCCATAAAAGAGACAAACAGCTTTCTTTCAGCAAGCAATACACCTTTTACCATTCTTTTTTGCTGTTATAACGATACAATCGAAAGTGAATTCAACACACTCAGGTGACCAGTGCAGGAACAACCACAACCACAACAGCATCTAGCCGCAATCGATCTCGGCTCCAACAGTTTTCATATGGTTGTAGCCCGAATCGAAGACGGCCATATTCACATTCTTGACAACCTCAAGGAAATGGTACGCCTGGGAGCAGGACTCGACGAAAAGGGATGGTTATCAGAAGAATCCCGCAAGCGTGCCCTCTCCTGCCTTGAACGTTTCAGTGAACGTGTCAACGGTTTTCCCCCGGGAAGTGTGGCTGCCGTTGGCACAAAAACTCTGCGTCAGGCTAAGAATGCCCGTCTTTTTTTAGAAAGCGCCAATGAGATTTTAGGGCATCCCATCTCTGTGATTGCTGGAAAAGAAGAAGCCCGCCTCGTCTACCTGGGCGTCTCCCATTCCCTCGTTGCTGAAGATGGCAAACGATTTGTCATGGATATCGGTGGCGGCAGCACTGAGCTCATTATCGGTGAAGACTTCGAGCCACTTCTCCTGCGCAGCCTTGATATGGGCTGCGTAAGTATGAGCCGCAGATTTTTCGAGAACGGCAATCTCAACAAAAAATGCTGGAAAAAAGCCGGGATCAAATCACACCTGTTACTGCGTCCGGTAAGACGCTATTTTCAGAAAGTCGACTGGAAATCTGCCACGGGAGCATCTGGAACGATTAAAGCCGTTGCCAAAGTCGTGAATGAACTGGGGCTTGAATCCTATGCCATCACCCTGGACAGTATGTACGCCATACGGGATAAAATGATAGAGGCCGGACACCTCGACAATCTGGATCTGCCTGGTTTAAAGAGTGACCGCAAACCTGTTTTTGCGGGAGGCCTTGCTATCCTGATTGCAACCTTTGAAGCACTGAAAATTGAAACTATGCAGGTTTCTGATGGTGCCCTGCGTGAAGGCCTGCTGTATGAACGACTGGGTCGCATCCAGAGTGAGGACACTCGCCTGAAAACCGTATCTAGTGTGCAACACCGTTTTCAAATCAGTACAAAACATGCAAGAAGAGTGAGCCTGACGGCACACCGTCTCCTGAGTGGCTGTGAAAAGGAATGGAACCTGAAACTGGAAGATGCCGAATCACTGCACTGGGCAAGCAGTTTACATGAAATCGGCCTCGCCGTTTCACTCAGTGGATATCAGAAACATGGCGCATACCTGCTGGTCAACGCTGACTTACCGGGGTTTTCTCTTGAAGAACAGGCCTGGATGAGTGTTCTGGTGCGTTGCCATCGAAAAAAAATATCAAAGAAGCTCTTCATGGATTTAGCTCCCGAGACCCAGCGGACAGCATTAAGACTGGTGGTGCTGCTTCGCCTGGCAACACTGCTGCATCGTTCCCGAAAAGAGAAAACAGCCGTTATTGAAAACATCATCGCAACCAAAAATGGCCTGACCCTTCAATTTGCAAAAAATGAGCTAGTCAAACATCCCCTGCAACTTGCCAGTCTTAAACAGGAGGCAAAATATCTGCAGAATGTTGATTTTGAACTCAAATTTTCTTCATGAAAAAAATCGTCCAAGACGGTTAAGAACAGTACAGGGCATCTCGAAAATCGTTGTCACTATCCCCCCTTTACCACGCCCCTCGGTGCCACTCAGCTTGAAATCTGAGTGAAACTTTTTGCCACATGAGGGGCAGACCATAACCAATCCACCAACATTCGTAGGAAACCTGAGTTTCTGGCCACATCCCGGACATTTTTTTTCAATACAATCGGACATAATTAAACCTGCACCATCCTGCCATTCTCGCTATTTTCTGAATCTACTGATTAGTTCATTCAAGATGGAAACCTGGCCAGCAAGATCACCTGCGGTCTTTTCTATCTCATCACCACTCCCGGAGAGACGGGAAACAATATGACTGGTCTCGGCTATATTCCTTGCAATTTCTGCCGATACTGCGGATGTTTGAGACACATTTTCATTCACTTCAGAAATACCCTGTGCCGCCTGCATAACATTCTGTGAGATTTCACCCGAGGTTGCACTTTGCTCCTGAACAGCCGTACTGATTTCGGTGACGATACTATCCACCTCCCTAATGACAGTACTGATCTGACGAATCTCCTTCACTGTCTCATTCGTTGAGTTCTGAATTGCACTAATATTACTTTTAATCTCTCCAGTTGCCTGGGAGGTCTGTTTCGCAAGTTCCTTGATTTCGTTTGCAACAACCGCAAATCCTTTTCCAGCCTCACCGGCTCTTGCCGCTTCGATCGTTGCATTCAGCGCGAGCAGATTCGTCTGCTCTGAAATTTCTGTAATAGCCTCGGTTACCTTGCTGATTTCTGCTGCAGCCGCCCCGAGAGCATCAACTTTGCCAGAAGAACTTGCCGCCAATGCTACAGCCTGTCGCGTAATTTCCTGTGCCTTATTGGTCTTTGCCGCCTCATCCTCCACCGAAGCAAGAATCTCTTCAATGGCACTGGCAACAAGACTGACATTGGTGGATGCTTCTTCACTTGCCGCAGCGACAGAATTCATATTGCTGCTCATTTCTTCAGTAGCTGCAGCAACACTCTCTGCCTGGCTGGAGGCCTCACTCGTCCCACTCGAAAGAGCTTTGGAAATCGCCGACAAGAGTTTCGATGAAGAAGTCAGGGCATCCGACTGCTGCTGAACATTACCAATCATCTCCAGCAAACCGCCAGACATAGCTGAAAGAGCAGTTCCAATGGAACTGATTTCATCATTTCCATCAATGACTATGGGCACAGTAAAATTTCCCTTTCCCATTTCCTGTGTCGTCTTTTGAATAAGCGAAAGCCGTTTCCCCACGTTCAGCAGTACCAGGGAAAAAAGAATAAAAAAAGCAAACAGGGCAGCAGCAACTATCGCCATCAATATTTGTAATGACTTAATGGTTTCATTTAAAGAATCCCCAGCCGCTTTCTCCAGAGAATGAACATGTTCTTCCAATATTTCAAAAGCCTCAAATGCAGGAGTATCATCAATCTTAACTGCCATGTCTATCTCCATTGGAGTTTTACCGTCCTTGTGCATGGCAAGAGATGTCTTGATAGCCTTTGCATATTGCGTAGCTACTTCCTGGACTGCCAAGAGTGCTGTCTGTTCTTTAGAGGAAAGATCAAGTTTTTCATACGCCCCAAAAGCCTGGTGCATACGATCCTTATTTTGCATAAATCGATCAGCGTATTTTTGAGTACCCCGCAAAACATGATTCTTGAAATTGTGAATAAAACCACCGTAGCCGAACTGCGATTTTATTTCAGCAAGTTGAACCTGCCTCTTCAGAGCTGTCTGCTGGTAATCTGTCCATTGACTGCCAATATTGAGAATTGTACGGAGCTGAATAAAACCTGCTATGGAAAGCAATGCGATCAGGCCCACTGAAAGCAACAAAAGTTTTTTCTTGATTGTCACAGATTACCTCATATGTAAGTATTTTATTTGCTGGAATTATGAAAATATCATCCTGTCTTTGAACGCTATCACCAAACATTCACATATAAAAGGATTATTCAAGTATCACTAAAATAGAGGCAACTTTTGCCGGGATGGATATCTGTGCGGAATGTCAATCTCAACGTCCTCACAATCACATTATCCTTGACCATTCCACCACTATCTGTCACAATGTGGTACATGGTATATTTATCCCGGCATCCTGCCAAAGATTTTAAATATACCTTCCTACTATAGGAGCTTGACATGAAACAGCTATTTATTGGAATGTTCTGTGTTGCTATACTCGCAGCAACATCCTTTTCAGTCTCCGCCACGCCCCAAAAGCGCTATGACGAAAATACAGGAAGTTGCAGAATTCTGGACAGCGGACCACTTGAATGGGAAAGCCGGGCGTGGGGACAGGGAGGGAAAGGCTTCAAGCAGGTGTGTAAAAGTTGCCATACCCGTGGAAATGACAAAGGGGCGAGATACCTGTATGAGGAATCGAAATCCTCTAAGGGCTGGAATCGAATATTTACGACCAGGCGAGCAGAATGTGCAAAGGACGGTTCATGGGCCAAACTTTCCGATGAGCAGTTACTGATGGTCAATGACTATCTCTATCGCTGGTCATCCACAAGTCTCGATAGAAACGACAGCGCCTGACGTTGATTCTTCTCTTCCGGTTCGGAAGAAAAAAGCTATACGGACGAGTCACTTCTTCAGCAAAAAAAGTCACCTCCACCAAAGAGGAAAAAGTGGCTCTTCCTTTCTTAACTCCTTCAAAGGATAATGGGTTCCACGCCAGTCGATACCCTGGTTGCGAAGAGTTGTCCAGACAGCTCTCAACACTGTATACACAGTGAGATAAGGTGTCACTAAAGACCAGAGCACTGCAGTCAGCTGAACACCCATCCATTTAGAATTACAGACAAAAACGGCAATACGACACAGAATCGCAGCGCAAAAAAACACCCTTATCATTCCCTGCGTTAGCAGAACTCCCCATACCGGAACGATGGTGAGCAGAATAATTCCCAGGACAGCCACCGTAACATACGAAATTCGATAGCTGTAAAGAGCAAAGATATTCTTCATCAATCCACGAACCATCTCAGAAACACTCCCATACCAACGAACCTGCACAAAATCTCCACCCTGTAAACAATCCTGAGTGAAACCCCGCTGTTTCACTCTCTTCCCAAGCATTATATCATCGATTGGATGCATTCTAAAAGTCGAATGCCCACCCAGTTCCCAGTAGACCCTGGTGCGAATCATATTAAAGGCTCCCACGCCGATAAATGCTGTGCTGTTTTTCTTTCTGGCATTCCAGGGCCTGAGAAGAAGAAAGAGACCGCCCAGTGCATCAATAATCATAGCATTGAGCAATCCACCTGGGGTCAGATTGCGAAAAATCAGGGAAAGATGATCGAGATTTTCATGTCTGAAATAGGCCACGGCCCGAGAAATTGTGGACGATTCCATAATAATATCGGCATCGGTAAAAAGCAGAATATCCCCCTGAGCCCTTTTGGCACCCAGAGAGAGAGCATGGTTTTTCCCAAGCCACCCCGAAGGGAGCTCTTTCACCTGACTTACCAGAATCTGAGGATATTTCTGACGCAATTTTGTAATGACTGCAAAAGTAGCATCAGTAGAACGGTCATCAACAACAATGATTTCTAAGGAGGGATAGTCCTGTTGTAAGACTGAGGACAGGGCAGGCTCAAGCGTTGTGGCTTCGTTACAGGCTGGCACAACAATAGAGACAAGTGGAACATCTGTCTCCAGTTCCGGTGATGTTTTGTTCAGGTTCTGCATTTTCAGGCACCCCTGAAAAACTTGCAACATACCTGAGACACTTATGAGAAAAACAAGGAAGGCAAACACCATCAAAAAAGACATTGTTTCAAACAGGGCAATATGAGTTAAACGGCTTCACAGTAAAGAAGAAACCGCATGAAATGTGCCACCTCAGAAACACTACTTCTATCATAAACCGGGAGAGAACAACATGCACGAAGAACAAAAAAAAACTGTGGTCATTCAACTCCCCATCAACCAATAACTTGCATCAATAGTGAGAGAACAACCACAGTTCCGAACTGATGTGAACCAGAGAAAGCTTTTTATTTACGCAATGATTTTGGTTCCTTTGCCATACGTTCAATTTTATTATCTGTGGCGTCAGCTGTTGCTTTGGCCTCCAGGGCAGTATTTTCAGCATTACGAGCCGTCCGCAAAGCTTCGTCAGCGGTAGCGTTGGCCTGCTGAGCCAGTGCTTTAACAGCGTCTAAATCTTTATTGCTGGCACATCCTGCAAGACCGATGACAATGAGTAGGGCAAGAACTTTAACAGTATTCTTCATGGGAAATCCTCTTGTTAATTTTTATAAGATATAATACGTAAATGAACAAATTATTAACTAGTAATATATACCAAAAAAACGGGAAAGTAGCAATCTGCTTTTATCGACGCTCCAAACACAGCCTTTCCATGATAGGAGGGAGACGAGGCTATTACTTTCTTATTTAAGCCATCTGATCTCGTACAAATCACTCCTGCGACTAGCCAGATTTTGTACGCTTCCCTGGGTCCTGATTTCTTTTAAAAGATCCAGATCAAGATCTGCAAGCAGTGTCATCTCCGTATTCGGAGTTGCTTCTGCCGCCACTGCATCATGCGGAAAGGCAAAATCGGAAGGAGTGAAAATAGCTGACTGGGAATATTGGATATCCATGTTCTCCACCTTCGGGAGGTTACCGACACTGCCGGTAATCGCCACATAGCACTCGTTTTCAATCGCACGGGCCTGGGCACAGCGCCTGACTCGGAGATACCCATTTTTGGTGTCTGTCCAGTATGGCACCAGCAGGAGCTTGATTCCTTTGTCAACGAGCATGCGTGGCAACTCCGGGAACTCAACATCGAAACAGATAAGAATACCGATCTTCCCGATATCGGTATCAAAAACTTTCAACTCATTTCCTCCATTAAACCCCCACCATTCAGATTCATCAGGAGTGATATGAAGTTTGTACTGAGAGTCCCAGGTGCCGTCGCGTCTACAAAGAAAAGCAACATTGTAGAGTTTTCCATCTTCATAAATAGGCAGACTGCCGGTAACGATATTAATATTGTACTTCATGGCCATTTGCAGCATCGATTCCCTGAGGGCGTCAGTTGACTCCGCAAGAGAACGCATTGCCATGGCAGGATTCTGCTGATCAAAGTTTGCGAGCAATGGTGCGTTGAACATCTCAGGAAAAAGGAGCAGGTCAACCTTATAACCAGCTGCAGCATCCACAAAGAAGTCAATCTGCTGGAGGAGATCTTCTGTACTTGGGAATAAACGCATCTGCCACTGCACAACACTTATGCGGGCGTTTGATTTTCTCCCCCAGATCATCCGTTTTTTGTTTTCATAAAAGATGTTGTTCCACTCCAGAAGAACAGCATAGCTTTTTGAACGGGTATCTTCGGGAATATAATTCCTGATAGCTCTCTTGGGGTGAAAATCATTGGAGAGCTGAAAGGTCAACACCTGATCTACAATTTCTCTTTTGCGAACCTTGTCTATATATTGATCCGGGGTGAGTTCTTTTGCGTATTTTGCATAACCGGGTATACGTCCACCGGCGATAATTCCTTTAAGGTTACGCTGCTGACACAGCTCTTTACGGGCATCATAGAGACGCCTGCCAAGACGCATACCGCGGTAATCTGGATGGACAAATACGTCTATACCGTACAGGTAATCGCCTTCCGGATCATTACTGCTAAATTTCCCCTGATCAACAATATCATCATAGGAATGGTCGTCTTCAATTTTTGAATAATTAACAATGAGCGTCAAAGCTGCTGCGACAACTTTTCCGTTATCCTCAATACAAATCTGCCCATCCGGAAACACTGTAAGGAGCCTTTCTATTTCATCTGGTGTCCAGGAGCCTCCCATGCCGGAATAGGCCTGTTTCATTATTGCATCTATTTCACTGTAGTCAGAGAACTGCAGACCTCTGAGCTTGAGTTTATGATCTATGGTTTCGTTTAGCACTGTATTTCCTCAATTCAATCGATGTTAATCTGTTCAAATATGTTTTTAAAGAAATTATGAACGGTGTAAAAAGACGTCACCTATATTAAAGCAGACGCTTACATCGTCCTGAAAGATTTGTCATTGTAATTCCATTTCACCTTGTGCATTTTCGTTCTTTTTTTAGACGAGAACAGCCGCTTTCCGCATCTTTCCACCAACTTCGTTTTTATAGGATCGAATAGAACTTCACATGATTCTTGAGCACTCGATAAGAGTAGGACTTTAATCGGCCGACCTCCTACAGATCTATCCATGGTGTTAGAAATAAGGATGGGGAAATAACTGGCTGGCTTGAAGGTAGGCTTTCATGAAACAAAAAAACCGTATACCTTTGCTGGTTAATGGGCAAATAGTACTTCTGTATCAAATGAGAACGAAATAAAATGGTACGGAGATCGGAGTCGAACCGACACGGGCCAAAGCCCGCTGGATTTTGAGCCCAGTGCTATTCACGCACCAAGATATTGATTCAATAGCAAAATACAAAAAGATTCTGGCGCAGACCCTACCCATTTTAACCTATCGGTTAAGTCACGATCCACATCACACCACTTCACCGATCGGTTAAAACACATTGACTCTCAGTAAATTTAACTGTACGGTCAAAAAAGGAGGCCTTCACACCATGTCAAAAATTAAATATCCATATCATGTGCGCCTACCCAAATACATTGGCCCGGCAATCAAGGATGCTCGTAAAAAAAAGCAATGGACCCAAAAGGACCTTGCTGACTACACCGCAACGAGCGTGAAGTTTATAAGTAATATCGAGCAGGGCAAAACCACAGCACAACTTGATAAAGTTTTTGATTTGATACGTACCGTAGGGCTGAGAGTTTACCTAACCGAAGGAGATATCGACAAATGAGTAATCTCACAGTCTACTGGGATCAACAAATCGTCGGTACAATATCAAGACACCCAAAAGGCGAAATCACCTTTCAATACGCTGCCGAGTGGCTCAAAAACAGTGGGCGCCAAATATCACTGTCACTGCCATGTCAAGAAGAACGATTCTCCCCTGGAGTCAGCACAGCTTTTTTTGAAAATCTCTTTCCCGAGAGTGACGCACGAACCATTCTAGCCTTCAACCATCGATTCGACAAAAAAGACACCTTTGCCTTTCTCGAAAATTTTGGAGAAGATTGCGCTGGTGCCCTCTCCATTATTCCTGAGAGTGGAGATATTCCTCCTCATTCCAGCAAGTATCGATGTATAGACGTTGAGCTGCAAAAGGCATTGCAGGCCATCGAATCGGATCCTGGTAAGCACAAATTATATCCTGAGTTAGCTAACGCCCGCCTATCAATTGCCGGAGCTCAAGACAAATTACCAGTGTATTATGAGAAGGGAAGCTTTTCTCTCCCTGAGAATTCGGCATCGCCTACAACGCATATAATAAAACCTGCCAGTCCTTATTTTCATGATATCCAGAGAAATGAAGTATTCTGTATGGACCTGGCCCGGCAGGCTGGCCTCTCAGTCCCTCACTCTGAACTATACACGTTTGCAGGCTATGAACTGTTTCTTATAGAACGTTATGATCGATTCCACTCAGAGAATAAAGTGAAACGGGTACATCAGGAAGATTTCTGTCAGGCAATGGGACTACCGTTTCACAAAAAATATCAGGAACAGGGAGGCCCAGGCTTTTTACACTGCAGAGAACTCGCCGAGGAGCATTTATCAGCCGATATATCAGTGGTAAAACAAAAGCTGACCGCTGTCATGACTTTCAATTTTCTCATAGGCAACAATGATGCGCATGGTAAAAATTTCTCAATTATTCACAAAGATACTATTACGCTCGCACCGTTCTATGATTTAGTTTCAACACAGGTTTATCCTAATTTGGATCGCAAACTTGCCATGGCAATAGGTAATACCTACAGGCACGATCGAGTGAACCAAGGTGCTTTTGTCAAACTCAGTAAGGATATGAAACTTCGGCCTGAAAAGGTTTTTGAAATTATCACAGCAACTGCTCAAAAAATTGGAAAAATATACGAGAAGGTACTGGCTATACATGAAAAGCAGTATGGTAAGGCAGTGATTTATTCGGATCTCCATACTGTGCTGCTCACAAATCTTGCTCGAATACAGGAAATTATGAGGAATTAGCCCTTCTTCACCCAAGAATATTGTCAAGGATTGCTTGACAACTGAATTTTTCACAAGCTCTGCTGGCCCAAAAATGACGCAAACAAAAAAGAAAGCATCACATTTCGGGCTATTGATTGAAGCCGAGCTGGCAAACATGGAAGATGCCGTCCAAGCGGGATACGAGAGGTAAGGTGATGGTGATATGACATCGCTTTTTCAGACGACCTTAAAAAATCGATTTCCTGATCGAGAAAACTTAGATGGGGGGCCAGAAACAACAAAGCTGCAATCACTAGATCAACTAATGATTACAGCTTCTTGTCATTGGTGCGGAGGTCGGAGCCAAACATTATCGTATTTACCATTACATTCCATGTACATACTCATGGTGTCGTTTTTATACTCAACCCAAATACCCACTTTCATACCCACTTTATCCAGACACAATGCCCCCCCCTTTTGATCAAATCAGTGGGGGGGGGGGGAGCTTCCATGGTATACATTTAATAAAAGTGCCGACGTATAAAGATACTGACGTTATTGACATTAAGTAAGAAATAGAACATTAACATATCTACATCAAAAAGCATCAAACGGAATAGTTTGGTAAAATTTTATAGAAAATAAACACTATATATGTCAGCAAAAGTGAAGAATTCTCATATAAATATCAGCAAAGAATTACTTATAGAAAACTATATTTCTGATACAAGGCCATGGATTATAGGGTACTCAGGAGGTAAAGATTCAACATTATTATTACAATTGGTTTTTGAAATCCTCTCTGACGATAGGGTTAATAATGAAAAGCCAATTCACATAATAACCTCAGATACTGGCGTAGAACCGCCTAACATACTAACGCATGTCAAAGAAAACCTGGCAAATATTCAAACGTTTATCGACAAACAAAACTTACCAATCAATATCCATCAGGTAGTTCCCTCTTTAGATAACAAATTCTGGGTAAATCTCATTGGGAGAGGCTACCCTTCACCAACTAGATGGTTTCGCTGGTGTACATCTAAAATGAAAATTAAGCCAACAAAAGGAATAATAGAGCAGTTGGTTGAACAACACGGTAGCACTATATTGCTACTAGGGACAAGAAAAGATGAGAGTCAAGCCAGAAAGCGTTCGATAGAAAAACGTGAGTATAGCACTAGAAGACTCAACCCTCATCATGAAATCAAAAACACACTAGTTTTGGCCCCCATTTCTGACTGGACAACAGACGAAGTTTGGGAGTACCTGTTCAACGAACTTCCACCCTGGGGAGGGAATCATGATGTTCTTTTTGATCTGTACAAACAAGCAAATAGCGGTGAATGCCCCTTGGTTGTTGACCTTAACACCCCATCGTGCGGGGGAAGTCGATTCGGTTGCTGGACCTGTACCGTCGTTAAAACAGACAAGTCAATGGAAAGCTTCATCGAGCAGGGAGCCGTTTGGATGCAACCATTGAATAACTTTAGAAATTGGATTAAAGAGATTAGGGAAGATGAACATCGACGGAACCATTACAGAAGAACTGGAGAACTGGGCAACGGCCCGTTCAATTCAACAACAAGACAAGAGATTCTAGAAAATTTACTTGATACTGAATCAAAATTACCCGACAACATTGAATTAATTAGTGATGATGAAATTGTTCACATTCAAAAAATATGGACAGAAGAGTTTGATGTAATGAACTCTGCCTTAAAAATTGCCAACAAATTTAAAAGGCAACCAATGAAAAGAAGAAAAAAATAATGGATAAAAAATATCTAACTAGAAAATTATCTGATCTTTCAAAAGATCACGATGTCCCTGAGTACCTTATCCCTCAACTCATACATTTAATGGAGAGATATCCAAATATTGCAATACGAGGTGCGAAGTCTAGTTTAAAAACAGATATTGAGAAAATAATCACTAATGCAATGAAGGAAGGAAACTTATAGTGCATATCATATCCATAACATTAAAAAATATTTTTTCTTATTATGGGGAAAAGATTTTTGACTTGTCACCCCCAAATAATGGCAAAAAAAACATTGTCATTATACGAGGACGAAACAACCAAGGTAAAACAAGTTTTTTAAATAGCATCAAATTACTTTTTGGTGGCGTTTCTGAAGATCTATTGCAAAAAGTACCGAGAGGGATAACGACAAAACAATACATCTATGGCGCAAGTGATAGATGGTGGGGAATATTGAATTATCGTGCCAAGGAAAAAGGAGTAAGTAACTGTTCAATTTCTATTAAATTATATACCGAAAACGGAGAGGCTTTAATAACCAGAAAGTGGTCAAATATTACCAATACTTCTTTCAATGAAATGGTCATGGTTGATGACCCTATTGAAGGTTATCTTGAAAATGATCAAGCGCAAGAGTATCTAAATCGAATATTACCTATTGAATATCTACCATTTTTCTTTTTTGACGGTGAAGAAGTACAACATCTTGCAGAAGCAAATACTAATCAAACCATCTCTAAAATGGAGCAATTGTTAAATATCCGGCCCGTTGAGAATGTTTTGTCTGCAATAAAATCAGTAAAAGGGTCTTGGAAGAGTCAGAGCATGGACAGACATGCGGTAGCTGACTTGGAGAAAGCAAAGAATAAAAAACAAGAATTTATATCAGAAATAGCAGGACTAGAACAAGAAAAAGATGATCTCGAAAATGATTTAGCGGAAGAAGAGGAGGCCTTAAAACGAACCGAAAGGATGCTAGATATTATTGGCGGTCATACAGGTGTTGAAAATAGAGCAATATTAAAAACAGAAGTAAAGCATCTAGAGGAGACTCAAGATGAACTTTTCGCAAAAATATCAGATTTTTTTGGTGGTGATGCTTTTCTTATGCTTAACCCTAAATTGATAGAAAAGTCACTTAAAATCATTCAAAAAAACATTCACAACTTCAACCAACAACAACTCACTTTACTAGGTACTCTACAAAATCAGTTACCAATATTATTAGAACAGCCACCATATTCATCTCCTCCACTAACGACAAACCAAATTGCTTTCTATCAGCAACGAATAAAAAAGCAAATTGAAGTATTTCAACAACCAATAAATAGTGAAGAAACTTTTAATCTCGATCCATCCAGAGCTCAAAAACTTTATGACACTCTCATAAGATATTCAGACGATCCTGATGCATTTTCTGAGTTAAGAAAGTTAGTATCAAAGGCAAGAAATATTCAAATTGCAATAAATCAAAAAAATGATCTTCTAGACAATGCAAAACACCTTGCAGAAGAGGAGAAAAAACATTTTCAAGAGTTAAAAGAACAAGAGTCGATCATCAAAAAGACGTTATTTGAAATTAATGACAGTATAAGAGATAAAGATAGCCAAATAACTCAAATAGCTTCCAGCTTATCTGAAATAACTCAGAACATTAACCGTCTAGTTGATTCTGTAAAAGTCGCAGAAGACTATAGAGGTAGATATGACTTAGCAACCCGAACTCAAAATATGCTTGAAAGTTTTAAACATGACTTAAAGAAAGAAGCAAGAGAGCAACTTGAAATCGAAGTTAATAAGAATCTATCTACAATACTAGACTCCAACACATTAATTAATACAGTAAAAATTAGTGATGAATTCCTAATTACTTACCTAGATCAAAGGGGTAACTCTATCGGAATGGGTACAATTTCAGCGGGTATGAAACAAATCGCAGCAACTTCTCTTTTATGGGCTTTAAAAACAGTTTCAAATAAAGAGTTTCCAGTAATTATAGACACTCCACTAGCTAGAATCGACGCACAACATCAAGCAAACTTACTGGAACGATACTACCCACACGCTAGCAAGCAAGTGATAATTCTGCCTACTGATTCTGAATTAGATGAATCTAAATCAAAGAAACTTCAAAAACACTGTTATAAAACATTTGAGCTGAAGAATCCCAGTGGTACCAATACAGAAATAGTGACATTAGAGGTGCCCAATGGCTGATATATATACCGACCAAATTGATGAGCAACTAATTTCTGATGTCCTTCATTATGGCTTTAAAACCAAAACAGCACCAAAATTAAGAGTACTCCGACTTGCGCTAGCAAAATCATTACAGATTACAACTCCCCCTAATTCTGACTTTGATAAAATACCTGAAAAAGGTTCTGAGTATAGTCTTAAACAAGTTACAGGCCGTGACTCTGAGAATGACCTTGATGATTCAGTTCGAGCTATGCTTTCAATTTATCATGAGGATGATTTCTTTAACAAAGAGAAAGATTATCGAAAACATTTACAGCGACACATTAGAAGAGGATTAAAAGAGATAAGAACAAGCTGGGCAAGAGGACACGACTTTTCAAGCTACTTAGAACATGAACTCTTACCAAACCTGACAATTGATGATGATCTTGAAAGGAATACCTTATCAAACCAAAATCTTATCGATTCGCTAGAGGAAATTGGAGTCAATGGACGGATCAATGAAAGAGTTGAAGGATCTCGAATTAGTCGCTTCTTTCTCTATTTTGAAAATGCTAATGATTATGATCAATTAAAAAAAGGTTTAGGAAAATTAGCAATGCTTCTTGGTCTAGGTGACAAAGGAGTACTAATGCAACCCACGAATCAACCAAGAATAATTTCTCTTGATGTTCCCAGGGAGCAATCTAGTTGGAAAACAATTCAAGCATCATCGTTCTGGGACTGGACAAAAACAGATGAAATAAAGAAGTATGTTCTTCCAATATGGCTTGGACAAGATGTTATTGGAGGCAACTACTCATTTGACTTACAGGAAGCACCCCATATTTTAGTGTCAGGAACAACAGGCAGCGGGAAAAGTGTTTGTTTACACAGTATAATATTGTCCCTACTAGCAACCTTGCCCAAAGGAGACATTGAATTAGCTCTTATTGACCCCAAAAGGGTTGAGTTTGTTAGATACGAGTCCACCTCCCAATTATATGAAGGAGGGGTTGTCTATTTAGTTGATCAGGCTGCTAATTTATTAGAGGAATTAGTTGATGAAATGGAAAGACGACATCAATTGATGTATGAAGCGAATGTAACAAATTTATCAGAAGGGAGGGGTCAAAACAAAATAAACCTTCCATACATCGTTGTAGTAATAGAAGAACTCGCCGATCTATTAATGCAGTCTAGTGATATTGAAACCCCGTTAGTCAGGTTGGCCCAGAAAGCTCGATCCTGTGGTATTCACTTAGTTTTAGCTACTCAAAGACCGGATTCAACCATACTCACAGGGTTGCTCCGAAGTAATATACCTGGAAGAATTGCTCTTCGAGTACAAAAGCACACGGAATCAAATATTATTTTAGATGAAAAGGGGGCTGAGGCATTATTAGGAAGGGGAGATATGTTAGTAAAAATACCTCCCGATATTGCCCCCAAACGTGTTCATGGAGCAAAGTTGACGCAAGATGATTTAGAGCAAATCAAACATGTTTAGAGGATCTGTCTTATGGATAGTGTAATAACGATTTATGATTTCAAGCTACTTGCATTAACAATTGATAGAATTGGTCCATTTCAAGAGAAACAATTTGAAATTGATTTTACTGATAAAAACAACAATCCCTGCAATTTTTATCTTTTTGTTTCTCGTAATGGGTCAGGCAAAACTACTATTTTCGAGACCTTAACATCCTTATTAGGATTGTTAGACAACCCTTCTCCAACTGAATTTCACCAAGAAGACTTGGACCTAAATCAAGGGAGGGCTCAACTTGATATTTGGCTCAGACTCCGATGGCAAGGCAAAGAGCAAGCAATAGTTTTTTCGATCGTCGGAGGAAGAATAGGCGAAGAATTTTCATTCAAAGTTTGGGATAAAGAGACCTTAGAAGAATACAATGCAGAGAGTTGGCACCGAATCAGCTATATATCCCAAACTTCAGGTTCTATCAAGAAGCCAAGCCCAAGTTCAGAACTGGTTGAGACTCTACTTGCTGTTATACAAGCAGGAAAAAAGTCAACTCCAAGTGATTTTGGGGATAGCCAAATAGCTCTTCCTACAGTTTTATACTTTTCTGCGTATCGAGATATTCCTGATATTACTGAAGAACCACATACAAAACCAAACTACTCTGCTAGAAGTATTACCCAACCTAAACACTGGTCTTATAATGCAAGTCATCGGTTTGAACCGCACGACCAAAATTGGCATGGTTCTCTTGATAATCTACTAGTCTGGCTTAAATGGCTTAGTGATGGAAGATTTAAGAAAGCATGCGATTTGATCAACTCCAAAGTGTTTGCCGGAACTGATAAATATCTAAAAGATGTCAGAAGAGACCCCCCGGAAGCTATTGTCTCATGCTCTACTGGAACTCACCGTCTTGACCGTTTGAGCAGTGGTGAAAAAAGCCTTGTTCACTTATTCCTCAGGCTTGGTTCTCATATGACCCAGCATACCATAGTAATAATAGATGAACTAGAGGCCCATTTGCATCCACGATGGCAGCATGCTCTATTTAAATCTCTTAAAGAATTCGCTTCAAGTAATAGCGGAATAACAATTTTATCCAGCACTCACTCCACCGATATTCTACACACTTTTTCTGAAAGCATAGATATTCCAGAGAATGGGCTTATCAAGGGTGGCACAATCATTGATAAAGGTTTAAAATAACAGATGGTTAGCTTCAAAGACATTCCTAATGATTTAGAAATCTCTTCACTATATGAGGGGGGCATCAAGGTCCTTGTTGAATCGAATGATGATTTAGTCATTTTAAGAGATAAATGGTTCTTCAATCATAAAGATAAATTGTGTTTTGAGAGTGTTAGTGATGAAGAAGGCAGCAGCGGAGGTTGCCAGGAAGTAATAGCTAAAGTAAAACGCTACAGACGAGCCCACACCACTGCTTTTGGTATTGTTGACAGGGATGTTCTTCTCAGTGATGAAGATCATAGAGATGATTTATGGTGGGAAACTGATGATGAGAAATTTAGAGCATCTACGCCCTATGGTAATCAAATTTTTATATTAAGTCGCTGGGAAATTGAAAACTACTTACTCAAACCACTTGCAATTAAAGCATTTGTTAAAGATAAGTTATGTTCTCCTGCGGCACCTCAACTAGAGACATCAGACTTTCTAGGGCAGGCTGATGATTTAATTGTAATTACTAGCCTGAGTACTATTGCCTCAGCTAAGTCTAATTCAGCACCTAAACCAAAGTGGGGGCTAGACAAGTCTGGGGCGGAATTAAAAAACTTAATTGCAACGGAACTCAACGTGTCTATAGATGAAGTTGAGGAGCATTTTGAAAAAATCAAAACCTTTGCAACCACCCATAATGACGATGAGTGGGATGGATTAACGAGGTTATTAGATGGAAAACGTATCTTCCACAGACTTAACATCTACCTAAAAGAAAAATTTACTCTTAGAACTCTTGATTTACTTGAGGAAAAAGGTGTACTTGCCGGGTATGTGAATTCATATGATCAAATAGATAAGGAATTAAAACAAATGGTTGATGGTTTTCTTGCATCCCATTAACCAAATGTATGCTCCATATCATAGTAAATTGAACACCAATACACCTAGACAAGTAACACCTGTAACAACTGTAAAACAATAATATACACACAATTAAAGTATATAATTTCAGTTAATTACAAAAGGATACTTCAAACTATCTTCTGAAATAATCAGTTGTTCGACTAGCTAATAATTCCTTTTCAATAGACCTTGTTTGTCTTGCGCTCAAATTGGCCTTCCTTTGGAATCTCCTAAGCTTTTTACCCATTTTTATTGCTTCCTTACTATTATCCAGCCAGGCTCTTAACAATCCATAACTCGTTATCATTCTAGACAACAATTTGCTTTTCTCTTTACTCCTGTAAAAACTGAACATGATTTGTTCCAGCTTTTTTTGATCAATTTCAGGAATCTTCAAGTATCTATTTTGTAACATCAGGAATACTTCTTTCGAGGAAGAGATTTCGGATATATTTTCGATTTTGAGAACTCTTTTTATTGTGGCTTTTCCATGCAATGAGAATTCTATCCTGCATACCTTCCCTGCATCAGCGTCAGTCTCTATCTCTACAACCTTGCTATCCCCAACATATTCTCTCTGATAATTGTCGCTCCTTCTACCTTTCTCCTTTGCCTGCGTATTCCAGTGAATCCGGCCACCCAGTCCACTTGATTCCGGCCAGTAATTCCACGGCAAAGCGGCCACCCAGTCCAGAGGATTCCGGCCAGGGTGTCGGAGCGTAGCGACGCGAATATTTCCTTCTTACTCTGTGTGTTGCTCTCACGTCAAGCGTGCTTTCTTTTTTCTCATAGATTCTCCTTTCAGTTTGATTTTGTGAGCGGCATGTACCAGACGGTCAAGAATGGCGTCGGCTAAAGTCGGATCTCCGATCCGCTCATGCCAGTGCTCTACCGGTAATTGACTGGTTACCAAGGTAGATTTGAGGCCGTGTCTGTCTTCCAGTATTTCTAGTAAATCATGGCGTTGCTCCTGGTTGAGTGTGGCCAGTCCATAGTCATCAAGTACCAATAGATCTGTTTTTGAATAGACAGTCAGTAACTTCAGATAACGGCCATCCCCCTTGGCAAGAGCCAGATCTTCAAAGAGTTTACTCAGACGGAGATAGAGAGCACTATAGCCTTCTCTGCATGCCTTTTGGGCCAAGGCACAGGCAAGATAGGATTTGCCGACTCCAGTGGGGCCGGTAATAAGCAGATTGGTATGTTCCTTTATCCAGTTGCAGTCAGCCAGCCTGGTTACCAGTGACCTATCCAGACCACGCGGATGACGGAAGTCTACATCCTCGATTGAGCCATCCTGCCGCAGCTTTGCCTTTCTGAGTCTGGTCTGAAGTTTTCTGGTTTCCCTGACCGCCTGCTCGCGGTCAAGTAACAGACCGAGGCGTTCTTCGAAACCCAGGTTATCTGCAGTGTCCATGTCCATCTGTTCCTGGAGTGCTGCGGCCATGCCGGTGAATCGAAGAGTTGTGAGTTTTTCAAGTGTTGGATGCAGAAGCATTTTATCGTTTCCTTTTTGTTTTAGTGGGTTGAGGGAGAATAATACTGAGAGCCACGGATATTTGCGTGATTAACCGGCTTGTCCTCTGTAGCCGGCTTCGGTAGTGGCTTCTGATCAAGGCCGCTTTTGAGTATGGATTCCACTGAGCGGTAAGAAAGGGCGTTGATATGCAGGGCCCGATGGCATGCTGCCTCAAGGCGTGAATCTCCATAGGCTTTGCCAAGACGGAGAATGCCCAGCAAAGTGCGATAGGCCTGTTGTGGGTGAGCTCTTTTTACAAGAAGCGTCTCTGTGAGGCAGAGTGTCTCCGGCCCGACCTTGGCAGCCCAGCGCTTGAACCTGTCCGGATTCCACTCCATGTACTTTCGGTGGTTGACAGGCATATGCTCTTTGACGGTAGTGTGGTGCCCTCGTTGATTCTCCCGGATGTGACTGGCCACCCGTTTACCACGAAAGTAACACTCAACCGTGCTTTTGGTATAGCGCACCTCAATCTGTTTTTTGACCAGGTTATATGGAACGGAATAGTAATGTCCCTCGACCTCCACATGATAGTCGATATGTACAGTGGCCTTTTTCCAGTAGGATAATTCATAAGGGCTGGCTGGAAGTTGTTTCAGGGCAGGTTTGTCCAGTTCTTCAAAGCGACTTTTACGGCTGCCGGATAACTTCTTGAAAGGCTTGTTGTTCAGTTGCTCAAGGAGTTTGCCTATTTCGCGATTGAGATCGTCAATGTTGAAGAAAGTATGTTTACGGAGTTTTGCCAGAATCCAGCGTTCCACCAGCAATACACCGGCCTCAGCCTTGGCCTTGTCCCTTGGTTTTCTAACCCTTGCAGGCAGCACCACGGTTTGATAATGTCGGGCCAGATCATGATAAGTGGGATTAAGGTCAGGTTCGTAACGGCAGGCTTTTGTGACGCCACTTTTCAGGTTATCTGGAACGACAACTTCCGGAACCCCACCCAGGAAAGCAAATGTACGGACATGTGAACCGATCCAATCCTCAATCTTCTGGCTGGGAGTGGCCTCAGCATAGGTGTAGTTGCTGGCACCAAGGACCGCAACAAAGACCTGAGCCTTTGTGATTTCTCCGGTGTGTTGGTCAACGACATCGACGGTTTGGCCTGCGTAGTCGACAAACAGTTTCTCACCGGCTCGGTGTTCATGGCGCATGACCAGATCAAGCTTGCCGGCCCAATCCCGGTAACTATGGCAGAACCAGCTGTACTGGTAGCCGTCAGGATGCTGCTCTTTGTATTCCTGCCACAGCAGGTTCAGGGTAACCCCTCGTTTGGATTGGAGCTCTTTGTGGATCTCAGAGAAATCTGGAATTAGCCGGCTTGTCCCCGGTGGAGGCGGTGGAGGGAAAAGGGTTTGTTCAAGGCTGCTGTCGCTTAGGTCGTCAGGAAGGGGCCAACCCAGATCTGCTCTTTTGGTTCGTTGTAAATAGTCACTTACCGTGCTGCTGCCAATACCGCAGCTACGGGAAATTTCACGGTTACTGTGCCCAAGTTCATACTTGAGTCGTAGTACCTCTCTAATTTTTCGCATAGATAACCTCTTCTTCGGCATGAGCCCTCCTTGAATTTTATTCAAAAAGGCACTCTCTACCAGTTGGTTCTATGCGTCGCTACTCCCTATTTGGGGTGACCGGATTCCTCTGGAATCACTGGCCGGAATGAAATGGAATCGGTGGCCGGAATCACGTGGAATGAGTGGCCGGTTTACTCTGGAATCGGTGGCCGGAATCGTCTGGAATATGCATTTGCCCGATAAAAAGTAGTATTGATTTGAAATGTCCTATCTCCAGACCACTTCCTGTAATAAGTATTCATAAACCACTCAAGATACTCTTTAGCTTCCTCAGAACTCTGAAAAACTACTTCCATTGTGATATCTATCCGTGTGAGTGTGCCAAAATTCCTCGATTGTATGATCTCCATAAATTCATCCGTTGCTCCACTCACATCAAGCTTTGAATTATAACTGTGATATTTCCCCGTATTGCTTGCTGGGTAAATCAAACTCGGAGTTCTTTCACTTCTACAAAGAGGTGGCTCAGTTTGTTTGAACAGTATTCTGTCATTTTTAAGTGGAGCCTCTGCCTAAATTAAGCTGCCTTTTCAATTGGTGGCAACATTATGTTGTAGGCCTCATCTGGAGTTCTTTTTTCCAATCCGGAATGTGGTCTTGAGCGGTTATACCAATCAAAATACTGCATGATAGACCTTCGAGCCTCATTTACTGTATCATAAGCATGCAAATAAACACGTTCGTATTTCACTGATCTCCATAGTCTTTCAACGAATACATTGTCTCGCCAAGCCCCACGTCCATCCATGCTGATCTTGCAGCCCTTTTCGTGCACTACCTCAATAAACTCTTGTGCGGTAAACTGACTTCCCTGGTCGGTGTTGACAATCTCTGGGATGCCATGATGAACAAAGGCTTCTTTCAGCACATCAACTGCATGGCAGGCCTCGAGGGTAATAGAAAGTTTTGAGGCCAACACTTTCCGGCTTGCCCAGTCAACAACAGCCGTCAGATACACAAATCCTTTGGCCATGGGAATATAAGTCGTATCCAGAGCCCAGACCTGGTTGGACTGATCGATACTCTTTCCTCTCAATAGATACGGATAGATTTTGTGACCTGGATGTTTTTTACTCGTTCCCGGTTTCCTATATAACGCTTCAACTCCCATGCGTTTCATCAGGGTTCCAACATGTTTGCGCCCGACAGAAACACCATCTCGGTTCAGTTGATCACGGAGCATCCTTGCCCCCATAAACGGGTGCTCCAAATGGAGTTCATCAATTTTCCGCATCAGCACCAAGTCGTTTTCGTTAACTGGTTTGGGTTTGTAATACACGCTACCACGACTGATCTCAACGACTTGAGCTTGTCGTGTAATCGAAAGAGTATGGGCTGGATCTATCATCGCTTTACGCTCAGCAACCCCACTTTGGTGAGCGCACCTTCTAAAAAATCGTTTTCCAGCGTTAGCTGGCCTATTTTCGCATGTAGGGTCTTTATATCAACTGCTGGCTCTTTTGAAGTACCTTTGGCAAATACAGAGTCTGCCTCTTCTGTCAGTTGCCTTTTCCAAGCGGTGATCTGGTTGGGATGCACTTCAAACCGTTGCGCCAGTTCTGCTAGTGTCTTGTCTCCAGCCATCGCTGCAAGGGCCACTTTCGCCTTGAATGCGGCTGAGTGTTTTCTTCTCGTTCCTTTTGCCATTTTCTGCTCCTTGTTTAAATCTTTTCATGGGAATTATTGGTAGCAGATTTTCCACTTAACAGCTTGTTCAAATTTTCTGGACCACCTCTCAATGCTTCCTGAGTTCATCTACAGGAAGGTAGTCAATAGCGTCAGCAACGCTCATGTGAGAATTTATTGTGATTGTGTCAAAATAATAAAAAATCGCCTTAGGCGTGAATTTCTTCATTTTAGGTACCTATGTATATTTTTCTAAAACTTGTTAAATACAGAGCGATTTAGCCAGTCAATAATGTATAAATTTACTAACTGGCTTAACCTTCTTTGCTAAGAAAGCATAGTAAGCTATCCATCCAATATTATAGGATTAGTTACCTATAAATTGGACTTAGGAAGTCCTTCAATCCAGGATTGAATATCTGATGACTTCCATGCTACTGATTTTGGCCCCAATTGTACTGGAGCAGGGAAGGTACCCATTTTAATTCGAGCGTAAATCGTTGATCTTTTTAGGCCAGTTACTGCTTCAACTTCCGGACGGCGCAATAACCTAATTTGGAGGGAGGGTTGGTAGGAATTTTCCATTTTAATTTCCTTGTTAATTGCCTAGGCCAAAAAAAAAGGACTCCAGGCTTTTAAATCGCCCGGAGTCCTCCAAGGAACCGTTTTTCAATGCTATCCGTAGTTGGTAAAGCTTCAAGCGCCTCGACTCAGCCGAGTCCAACTTGTTCTTCGCATGGCATATGTATGCCTTATTCTTATTAAGAAATTAATAATGCATACGCTAACTTAACTAATATATTATCAGAGTCTAATTGGGCTGTCAAGAGATCAACTTAGACGTTGCTAACCATTAACCTGGCTCGTTTTCCATTTTTTGTAATAAATCAGCCCACCACTGCATCAAATCTCGTCTCTGCTCAATATAATGGCTTCGATGATATGCAGCCCTGACTTTGTTACGCTGCTCATGTGCTAGCGCTTTTTCAATCACATCACCATCAAAACCAGACTCATTAGCTATAGTTGAAAACACGGCTCTAAACCCATGCACGGTTGACCGAGAGTGATACCCCATGCGGTACATTGCATAAAGCATAGTATTTTCTGAGAGAGGTTTATTGCTGTCCCTGATGCCTGGAAATATATACCCATCACGGCCATATAAATTCCCAACCCTTTCCAAAATTGCCCTGGCTTGATTTGATAATGGGACATTATGCGGGCTATTTACTTTCATTCGTTCTGCTGGAATACGCCACATTCTTTCCTCTATATCAATCTCATCCCACCTTGCAAATCTTGTTTCACCACTTCTAGCAGCTGTAAGTATCGTAAATTGTAGTGCAAGCTTAGTATTGATGTGTATATCTGCTGTTTGCATTTTCTTTAAAAACTCTGGCATTTCATCAATAGATAAGGCTGCTTGGTGTATTACTTTTCTTGTCTTTATAACGCCTTTCATATCTGCGGCTGGATTGTAAGTAGCTCTACCCGTTTGTATAGCATAACGGAAAACAGCACTCATCCTCTGCAACACCTTTCGAGCAATCTCAAGCGATCCTCTCTTCTCTATGCTTCTGAGAATTTTCAATACAGTTGGAGGCTGAATTGAATCCACTGGAAAATCCCCTACTACTGGAAATGCATCATGCTCTAAAGTTGCCCTCACTGCATTTGCGTGTTCAGATTTCCATTTACCTTTTTGATTATCTATCCATTCAAGAGCCACTGCCCTAAAACAATTTTCATCAACTGCTTTTAGTTCTAGTTCTCTATCTACAGTTTCCTGCTTTGCTTTTTTTCGTTCTTTTGCAGGGTTTTTACCAAGTTTTACCAACTCTCTTGCTTCAGCTCTTGCCTCTCTCGCCTCTTTAAGGCTCATTTTCGGGTACTCACCAAGAACAAAAGTTGATTCTCTGCCCAGTATCTTAAAGCGATATCTCCACGTTTTTCCACCAGATTTTGCAATATGAAACCAGAGACCATGCCCATCGGATATCTTGAAAGGAAGTTTTTCTGGTTTTAAGTTGCGTACTTGTATAGCTGTAAGCTTTGACATTGACGTCACCATGAAAAGTGGGTAAAAGAAAGGAGGGTATTCGGTTCCTCTGCTGCCATACCCACGGATATACCCACTTTTCACGACAGATGTCAACGGATAAATTTGGACTACCCTGGAAACAAAAAACCCGCAAACCATTTCTGGATGCGGGTTAAACGGAACGCTTAGGACGTTCTCGGAATATGTACTGGTGCCGGAGGTCGGAATCGAACCGACACGGGCCAAAGCCCGCTGGATTTTGAGTCCAGTGCGTCTACCAGTTTCACCACTCCGGCATAAATAGAATGGATGGGTGATTAATACTGTAAATGGTTCCGAACTGTCAAGAGATTTCAGGGCTGTCGCCCTTCAATAGGCCATCTACGATGTCCTGTACTGAAGCTTCAACATTAACTTGTATTGAAGAGAAACGAAAACTCGCCAGACACTGAAACTCACCAATATTAGCTCATTATTGTTCTAAAAGTCTACCAGAAGGCTACCAGAATGAGAGCTACAATCACAGCTAAAACACTACAATCATTGCAACCTAAGGACAAGCCATATTTCATCCGGTCTACTAATGGCTTCGCAGTAAAGATAAATCCAAAAGGAAGTATTAAGTACATTATAGAAACGAAACTCAATTGTCGTACAGTCCGTAGAACTATAGGGACTTATCCAGCCATGCCATTAAAAGATGCTAAGGAAGCTGGAGCCAAACTATTACAGGAGATCTTAATAGAACCAAATCAAAGAAAGACATCGACATCCCTTAGGATGTTGTTCGACAGTTACACTTCCACTCTGAACCTCAAGGAAACAACACTCAAGGATTATCAGACTGTTATTCCATACTACCTCTCAGACTGGATGAACAAGAAGGTCACCTCCATCTCCAAAAGTATGGTAGAGAAACGGTTCGTTACCATCAGAGATAAGGGATGGCAGGGAGGAATTCCAACACACAGTCAAGCGAACAAGGTCATGCGTATCCTCTCAGCACTAATGAACTACGCAATGGCTGACGATATCATCCAGCAGAATCCTGTGGATGTTCTTAAGCAGAAGAGAGTTGATAGGAGCACTATTAAGAGAAGTAGCTACCTGACAGCACCAGAGGCCAGAGAAGTAACTGAGAGCCTTTCAGATCATCCTGTGGAGCTTGCAATTGCCATGATGCTATACACTGGACTGAGGAAGAATGAGGCTCTCAGCATACGATGGGAGAATGTCACTAAGGATCTGATAACGATTAAGGATACCAAGAATCACAGGGAGCACCTGATCCCAATCACTGAGAG
The DNA here is from genome assembly GCF_000341395.1 of Desulfocapsa sulfexigens DSM 10523. Taxonomy (GTDB): domain Bacteria; phylum Desulfobacterota; class Desulfobulbia; order Desulfobulbales; family Desulfocapsaceae; genus Desulfocapsa; species Desulfocapsa sulfexigens. The sequence continues at coordinate 775,443 of NC_020304.1, forward strand.
AATACAGAAGATCTTGGATAGAATACCAAGAAGCTCTTCACCATTCTTATTTCCATCCCCAGTTGACAAGCAAAAGAACATTAGAGACGTTAGACCAACACTGAAGAGGATTGAGAAGAATACAGGAATTAACTTTAAATGTCATGATCTCAGGCGTACCTTCGCCACTCGAGCGTCTGAGGTAGGAATAGATTTCCTCATGATCAAGAGGATGCTAAATCATAAGGTATCAGATATAACTGCTCAGTACATCCAGTGGAACAGCAAGGAGAATCTCCAGAAGATGAAGGAAGCTCTTGAACGTGTTGTGTACTAATCTGTCGCTCTATTGTTGTTATACCTATCTCACAAATCGTTGGCTAGGCTATGAACTGGTTAGAAAGTAAAGTCAAGGTTAGTCCCTTCCCGAAGGCTGAGGACATCGGGAAGGGACTTTATGAGAGCTTCTGGTTCCCTCAAGGTGAGGCTTTCGGTTTATCCTTAGAATCTTGTGGAAAGCTGAGAAATAAGGTAGTGAAGTGCTGCTACATTGTTATGCTGGAAGGAACAGAAGTCAGATGGTATACGATAGCTACCACTTCTTAAAGACAGCAGAACCCTAAGTTGCTTCTTAATATAGACGATGGACAGCTCCCAGGCGTACATAAGATGGAAGAATTCCTTGCGGCCTGTAGCAGTATCTTCAAGGATGCAAAGGAGAACCTGCGACCAATAGATACTATTAAACATGAGCTTCATATGCGAGGTTCTGGCTTCGCTTAAGCAGTATCAATCAAGATTAAAGTTCTCTAGAGAAGATTAGTATGGCAACAGTAGCAGCAGAGAAGGAAGCAAGATGATCACAATCGTAGATGCAGTAATGGGGACGGGCAAGAGCACTTGGGCAATCAATGAAGTGAACAATAATCCTGCGAAGAAGTATATTATACTAACTCCATATCTCGATGAAGTTGACAGATACAAAGCAGATACATCAAGACCTGATGTTGTAGCGCTGGATGACGATATTACTGACACGAAGACGGCTGGATTCAGAGACGCAATCAAACAAGGCAAGAGCGTTATAACTACACACAAGCTCTTCTCTCATCTATACCTAGAAGAATTCCCTCAGATCCAACAAGGTGAGTATGAACTAATTATTGATGAGACCATTACACTCGTAGAAGAAGAGGTAATCAATAAAGATGACTTCAATATGCTGTTGAGCACTAAGAAGATCTGGACAGAACCAACGAAGATTGATGGTATGTTTATCGTTCACCCTGAAGCTCATGGAGTTGATTACCATGGCAGTCACCGTGCCTTTATGGATGCAGCTAGGGGAGAGCACGTCTTCAGGATCAATAATACAACTGTTGTCTTCGTGGTGCCTCCTGAGAAGCTCACTGTCTTCAAGAATGTTCATATAATGACTTATTTCTTTGAAGGATCTGAAACTCACTGTTGGCTCCAATTACATAAGATTGACTTTAACCACAAGGAACTTGAGAGAGATAATGGAGGACACAAGCTACTTCCTCACAGTCTTAACTACTCAGGAGCTAAATACAAACCACTGATAACAATCTTTGATGATAAGAAGCTGAATGCAATTGGAGAGAAGGGGAGGAAACTGAAGGAACCATTAGCTCAAGGCTGGTTTAAACAGAAAGGGAAGGACAGGAAGAAGGAGATTAAGCAACTTAAGAAGAGGTGGCTCAGTTTGTTTGAACAGTATTCTGTCATTTTTAAGTGGAGCCTCTGCCTAAATTAAGCTGCCTTTTCAATTGGTGGCAACATTATGTTGTAGGCCTCATCTGGAGTTCTTTTTTCCAATCCGGAATGTGGTCTTGAGCGGTTATACCAATCAAAATACTGCATGATAGACCTTCGAGCCTCATTTACTGTATCATAAGCATGCAAATAAACACGTTCGTATTTCACTGATCTCCATAGTCTTTCAACGAATACATTGTCTCGCCAAGCCCCACGTCCATCCATGCTGATCTTGCAGCCCTTTTCGTGCACTACCTCAATAAACTCTTGTGCGGTAAACTGACTTCCCTGGTCGGTGTTGACAATCTCTGGGATGCCATGATGAACAAAGGCTTCTTTCAGCACATCAACTGCATGGCAGGCCTCGAGGGTAATAGAAAGTTTTGAGGCCAACACTTTCCGGCTTGCCCAGTCAACAACAGCCGTCAGATACACAAATCCTTTGGCCATGGGAATATAAGTCGTATCCAGAGCCCAGACCTGGTTGGACTGATCGATACTCTTTCCTCTCAATAGATACGGATAGATTTTGTGACCTGGATGTTTTTTACTCGTTCCCGGTTTCCTATATAACGCTTCAACTCCCATGCGTTTCATCAGGGTTCCAACATGTTTGCGCCCGACAGAAACACCATCTCGGTTCAGTTGATCACGGAGCATCCTTGCCCCCATAAACGGGTGCTCCAAATGGAGTTCATCAATTTTCCGCATCAGCACCAAGTCGTTTTCGTTAACTGGTTTGGGTTTGTAATACACGCTACCACGACTGATCTCAACGACTTGAGCTTGTCGTGTAATCGAAAGAGTATGGGCTGGATCTATCATCGCTTTACGCTCAGCAACCCCACTTTGGTGAGCGCACCTTCTAAAAAATCGTTTTCCAGCGTTAGCTGGCCTATTTTCGCATGTAGGGTCTTTATATCAACTGCTGGCTCTTTTGAAGTACCTTTGGCAAATACAGAGTCTGCCTCTTCTGTCAGTTGCCTTTTCCAAGCGGTGATCTGGTTGGGATGCACTTCAAACCGTTGCGCCAGTTCTGCTAGTGTCTTGTCTCCAGCCATCGCTGCAAGGGCCACTTTCGCCTTGAATGCGGCTGAGTGTTTTCTTCTCGTTCCTTTTGCCATTTTCTGCTCCTTGTTTAAATCTTTTCATGGGAATTATTGGTAGCAGATTTTCCACTTAACAGCTTGTTCAAATTTTCTGGACCACCTCTAGAATAACACTCTCAACTTCTTCATGACGAAGATGAAAACCAAACGCCCTGATATTCTATGGACTTGCCCCAAGGATTATCGAGATGATCTCAGCGACAGACGCTTTGATCCTGCCAAGACAGAGACATGGTTAGCCTTTAATTACAGAGCTACGAATAACTACGCTGATCGTCACTATCTTGCCTTCCTATTGAATGTATTCCCTAGAGTTTCTATCAGCAACTTCTTCAAGAGCCATGGAATCACCATGAACCAAGAGAGGATTGCTCTGTCAACTCTCGTACAATGGGTATGGAGATCTGCTATAAGAATGAAGGAGGAAATAACGATTTACTTACCTTCTGAGAGGATGAGAATGCTACTGCAAGGATGGCTTTAGAACAGAAGTTGTTCTAGAATTCGAAATAGTAGCTATAAATACAATTACTTACGAACTACTCCCCTAAACAACAAGGGGTGTAATGGTGAAAGAAAGTTATCCTTCTAGATATAATCTTTAGTGATCATTAAGGATAGATCCTAAAGAGATACTTAATAAGTACCTTCTGTGCACAACTCAATGATACCATATATAGAGTATGACTTAAGAGCCAGAGAACTCTTCAGCACTATACAGAGTATGACTCAAGAGCCAGAGAACTCTTTAGCACTATATAGAGTATGACTCAGGATCCAGAGTACAGCTCAAATGTATAACTCAATACTCCCCTTAAGGTCGCTGGAATCAAAAGTAATTAAGGATATATAATGATAGTGTAAGGTATATATCATTACTAGTCCCTTTTGGTATGTAGCTATTCCCACTAGATTCACAGAGGAGTTAACGACTTAAACTTCTCTAGAGAACTATACTCCAGCTTACCTTCAGCTCTCCATTGAGTACTACCATTACATGCCTTCAACTTGCTCGTCTGGATCTAGGCCATGTCAATCAGTGCCTTGTGGCTTATGCATTACCTTCTCCATTATTATTCTTCTCTAGAGAACATCACTAGAACTTCTCAAGTACCTCAGCTCTCTCTTTATTATATTCTTCTAAGAGGATTTAAGAGTTAATATTTACTCAGGCTCCAAGCCACATTCTATAGAGCAACGGCCCATTAATTTTGGCAGCCCCCGTTATTGAGACTGCCAGGCTGTATCAACCTTTGAGTAGTAGAGGGGGCTACTGTTAATTAAAAAGACACAAAGATTCCAGCAGAGAACAGATCCACATCTGACTCCCCAGTTGTACTATCATCACCAACAGTATACCAATCCCACCCAGCCCTAACTCCAAAGTTATCAGTGAAAGAGTAACGAGCCCCAAGGCCCAGCGCAAGGCCAAATCCATCATCGTCAATAGAGACTGCGTAACCACCACCGGATGCTGAGGATTCCACACTCCAGTAAAGGAATCCAAGCTTACTGAACAGAGCAAAGCTATCACCAATTGGCCAAGAAGCGGTCGCCACAGCCCCCATTCCACTAGCTGAAGCATTAGCACTAACTGATAAGAACTGTGGATACACAGACACCAAGGAGCTTCCAGTAAACTCTCCCAGATCTGTATAGAATGCCTCTACCCCCCAAACAGGAGTGAATTGATATCCACCATACACTTTAAAGCCCGTGTCGCTATCGTCACAGGTCAACAAGCCATCACAAACGTCACGGCCATAGGAAGTACCTGCGCTAATACCCATGTAGAATGCATCTGTACCTTTCACCGATGGGGCTTCTTCTAATGCCACCGCAAGAGTAGATACTGATAATAGTGTTGTAGCTATGGTAATAATAGTTTTAGTTTTCATTCTTCTCCTTCTCCTGGTTATCTTCCAACTGGGTCACTGAACCCTGTGTCTCTGATTTCAGTTGAGCCCCTTCAATTTCTACAATGACAATATCTAAACCTTCACCATACTTATTATTAATTACTCTGGCAATTCCATCAGCATCATACGATACATCCATTGAAACCGTGCCAACATTCTCATTAAAGCTCTCTGAGTACTTGGGACTGGACACTAGGCCCGAAAGAGGGCCAAGCAACACTGCAGCCGTTGCTGGATCCATTCCAGATGATTCGTCCCCCATTATCTCTTGTCCTATATTCCAATTGACTACAATGTCACCAAGATAGTTCGTCTTCTTAGGGTGAACATTGAAGGCATAGCTTAACGCAAGGTTCTGAAGCGGTAGTGTGGGGTAACCCTCATAATAATTGATACCCGTTAGAACTTGCCTACCCTGATCGAAGTCAAATGCAAACAAACGCCCCGGTAATGTCTTAATGGGAGTACCAACAGAACTTTCATTAAAGAATAGTGCACATTGGTTTGTAACGTCTTTACCATTGATTTGAACACTGATTGTCCCTGCCACTAGACCCTGTTGGTCATTCAGGGCAGACAGGGACTCAACATTACCCTTCGCACCACACCCACCTAAAGTCAGTGACACCAACAATGTCAATATCACAGACAGAATCGGATATGTTAATTGTCTACGACGTACCATAATCATCTCTCTTGTATTCAGTTTATCTTTGTATCAATCATACCGTACTGGTTGTGGAGGCAAGTCAGATGTATCGCAATCAATCTCCTTGGCAAGAGCAAGTAACCTGATATTCCGATCTAATAGTGCATTCCCCTCAATCCCATCTGCATTTTTAAAGTCCGCCAATCCAGGCCAAACTAAAGCACCCACGATAACATCCTGAACATCATCACCATTATTCTTATCAATCTTAGCTGTAGCGACTTCTGTGTTTGACTTATACGCAACTGTTATCTCTTGGCAGACGAGATTAAGATCATTCGCTTGCTTCATCATTACGGGGTTAGGATCTCTAGTGTTAGCGCATCCTGTAAATAGAAATAACAAGAGAACAACACCAATAAAGTTCTTCATTTTACAATCTCCTTTCAGTGAAACATCTTGACCTTCCCATACTATATTGAGACACTTGCTTGCCGCAATGTCACATAAGTACCAACGCTTCTACTTTGCATGCCTGAGCGTGTCAACACCAAACATATGTTCAGTATTGACACTCGTTCCCACTTGCGCCCAGAGATACCGATACCACAGACTTTATAAATAAATATAGCTACATATTTAATTCCTAAAATTATCTTGGATACCATTCCGCCCACCATCTGAGATACTCTTCATTGCTATCAAAGCTCAAGGCAACAATTAGCTTCTTATCCTTAACTATAGGTCTTGCTTATCCACACATGAGCACTCTGAGGTAGATTCCAGCTTCTTACCACCAGTTGACTTTATATATTATTCATAAGGAAGAGAGTGACTACCCTCCACTGGCGGGGGAGCCCAAAGCTAGAGCGACGACCTCCTACCCCTTCAGATTACTCCCCCCACCCTTGTCTTAAATTCGAGAGATTAAGGTAAAGAGTTAAGGAACCTAATCATAATACTAAGGAGGTTAATAATGGAGATCTACGTAACTAATCTAAGTCAATACAACGCTGGGAAGCTTGTCGGGGAATGGCTGGAACTACCTTGTAGTGAGGAAGAGCTACAGGATGCTTTAAGCAGAGTTCTAGACCCTGATAAGGAATACTTTATAACGGATACAGAAGGCCTTCCCTTCACTGTTAATGAGTATGATAATATCTACAGAGTGAATGAGAAGCTAGAACAATACGTGGCTCTGGAAGCAACAGAGGCGCTCTGTGTAACCTTCTTGCTCTCGGAGGGTTACGACTGGAATTACTCAATAGAACACCATGAAGATGTGATTGTCTACGCTGAGCAGAACCTTGAGGATGTAGCTTACTCTTTGGTTGAAGATGGGTGCTTTGGAGCTATAGGAACTTCTCTAGAGAACTATATTGATTACTCAGCAATAGCAAGAGACCTTAGCTATGATGGTTACAGAGAGAGAGAAGAAGGAGTCTTCTATTATGTTGGGTAGATTAACAGTGCTGAGGAAGGTCTGCCGAGGCCATAGGAGCTACTTTGAATGCAGGTGTATCTGTGGTACTATTAAGGAGATACGAGCCGATAACATCCTCTCAGGCCTCACACAGAGCTGTGGGTGCTTAAGCAGGGAGAAGGCATCTGAGAGACTCAGAAGATTACATGGAGGACAATAAGATGTGTCTTGAGTTTAATGAGGAGAACAGGGAAGAAGAAGATGATGAGATGTACGAAGTGGGAGCTTATAAGAGTTATACGACTGTCAGGAATTCAATGAAGCCATGGGGAACTAAGAATGCCATTGTCTACAATGATGTCATGGAGGAACTCAACTATAGTGACAATGACGGACGTTTGTATACTCTCAAGTTGTTCACACACCATCCACTAGACGACAGGATAGTTTTGGGATCATCAGATCCGCTTTAAAGCTACTAACAGTCTACCAGAGAAACAACAACAGAGAGTAACTATCCGAATAATAAGAATTAATATAGGTGAACAGTAAGTATTTTGAGTCCAGTGCGTCTACCAGTTTCACCACTCCGGCATAAATAGAATGGATGGGTGATTAATACTGTAAATGGTTCCGAACTGTCAAGAAAAATGGCGTATTCAGGAAGCTTCCACGAAAATATTACGAAGAGTATACGTATAATTAACTGCTGACCAGACACTCAAAACCACTGAGATATACAGCAGCACCATTCCAGATTCATACTGAAATGGAATGGGGAGAAGATTCAATGGAAAAAGCAGCAAACCAACACCATAATACTGAAAATTACTTTTAATTTTGCCGAGATTGTCGGCAGCCACAACTATCCCTCTGGATGCCGCAAGACCACGAATTCCCGTTATAAAAATCTCACGACCGATTATAATCAGGCAGACCCAGGCCGGTACACGACCGAGGGGAATAAGCATAATAAGAGCCGCCGTTACCAGAAGTTTATCGGCAAGCGGATCCATAAGTTTTCCAAGAATTGATTCTGAATGATACTTTCTTGCGAGATAGCCATCGAGCCAATCAGTAAAAGCGGCGAGTGCGAAAACTGACCAGGCAAGAAAGGCAATGAAAACAGTCTGCTCCAGTGTCATGAGAAACACCAGCAGAGGGATCATCAGAAATCGCATCCCGGTTAGAATATTTGGCCAGGTCATAAGTTGCTTCATTGGATGCCTTCACACATTTCGATTATTTCTCATTGAGTGCGGCAATCCTGATTCGAGACTGCTGGATATTGCCCCTATAGCCTTTATAATGGCCCATAACTTTTTGAACATAACGAACAGTTTCTGGAATTTTCGGGATTCGCTGGAGGCGTTTCACCAATGTCGGTCCGGCATTATAAGCAGCCAGACTCAGTGGTACATTACCATCAAAGAGATCTAACATATCCCTTAGATAACGGGTACCACCGTCGATGTTTTCGTGTGGATTAAATGGGTTGCGAACATTAAGCCCCCTTGCCGTCTCTGGCATCAACTGCATTAATCCCTGAGCACCTGATTTGGACAGGGCGTAGCAATCAAAATCTGATTCAGTTTTAATAACCGCCTTTATCAGATAGGGATCAACATTATACTGACGACTGGATCGTCTGATATGATAATCATATGAAGAGGCATCATGCCTTGTCTGCCTCGGCCGAAAAACTGGCTGAAGTGACGCGGTTACGACTCCAGGCCTTCTGCTTATCCCGACCCGTTTACTTAAAGGGCGGCAGTTAACAGAACTGTTCATATTGGTATACTGCTTTTTCCCGGCAGCATCCACACAAACATACATCTCCGCTTCCGCCTCAGACTGCAACAGAAACAGCAGAAAAAATCCTGCAAACAGAGTTAGAAGAGTAACCGTTTTTCCCATATGATTTTTTCCTGCTACTTCTATTTCTTTCTGTTTTCCCAATCAGATAAAAACTGTTCAATCCCTATGTCGGTGAGCGGATGCTTAGCAAGCTGTTCTATCACTTTCAACGGAATAGTCGCAATATCAGCTCCGATGGCGGCAGATTCCATAACGTGCTGCGGACTACGAACGCTTGCCACTATCACCTCTGTCTGAAATCCATAAATACGGAAAATCGACATAATTTCACTTACCAGATCCATTCCCGGAGTACCTATATCATCCAGACGGCCAACAAAGGGAGAGACATAGGTTGCCCCGGCTTTTGCAGCAAGCAGCGCCTGGGCAGCTGAGAATATCAGAGTGACATTGGTTTTAATACCAAGAGCAGTGAGTTGCTTAACAGCCTTAATGCCCTCCATGATCATGGGAATTTTAATCACAATATTATCACTCATGGCAGCAAGTACTTTTGCCTCCTCAATCATCCCCTCTGCTTCAAGACTCACAACTTCAGCACTGATGGGACCATCAACAACGGCCACGATGTCTCTAAGGATCTCCTCAAAAGGCTTATTCTCTTTGGCAATCAGTGATGGATTGGTGGTCACTCCATCAACCATGCCCATGGCAATACCTTTCTTGATCTGTTCGAGATTGGCGGTATCTATAAAAAATTTCATTTCTTTTCTCCTTCTTGACTGACAAATAAATTGCAGCACTCTTCACTGCAGAAATACAGGATTTCACCTCTTGTCTGAGAATTGAGTCGAACAGCCTGCTCCCTGGGAACCAGTTTGTGACAGACCGGATCTTCAACCAGCACATCGGCAATCGGCCCGTCATCCTGTTTGTGAATTTCTTCCTTTGTATCCCTTTTTTTCTTCCAGTCACTGGCCAGCAACCGATATCCAAGGTACAGAAGAAGGGCTATGATAATTAGTTTTATCGGACCCATGTCAATAGTATAGTATCATTTTCTCTAAAAAGTCGATGGCAAATCATGCCCAGGTATCACGCTTGATGTCTTGAACGGCTACTATTCCTGCGTCCATCTGTTGCAGAAGCTTTTGATGCATCGCCACTGCTGTCAGTCCATTAGCTGGGTCAATGTGCTCCGGATCAATCTCTACAAGAGGCTCCAGCACAAAGAGTCTTTCCCCAATATGAGGATGCGGCAACACAAGCTTACTGGATGTCAGGACACACCCATCAAAGTAAAGAATATCCAGGTCAAGCAGACGATCCTCATACCCTTTCCCAACCATTTTTCTGCTACGGCCAAATTCTTTCTCCACCTGCTGCAACACCACAAGCAGAGATTCGGGGGGAAGAGTTGTCTCCAGAATCCCGACTGCATTCAGAAAAAGATTACTGCTGTCCATCCCCACGGGTTCAGTAATATAAGGGCTGGAAAGACAGATGGAATCAAGCGCCTCCTCATTGCCCAGTCGTCGCCAGGCTTTCTGCAAGATTTGTTTACTCTCGCCAAGGTTTGAGCCAAGCGCCACCCAGACCCGACTTCTACCACTCAAGCCTATAGATCCTGTAATCCCAGGACATCAAACATGGTGTAAAGGCCCGGTTTCTTGTCGGCAATCCAGGCAGCAGCTTTTGCTGCGCCCTGAGCAAAATTATCACGACTGTGGGCACGATGAGTGATTTCAATCCGTTCCCCGGGGCCACAAAAATAAATAGTGTGCTCCCCAACGATATCGCCGCCGCGAACGGTCTGAACACCAATCTCTTCCACGCTGCGTTCACCAATTATGCCATTTCGTTCGTAGACTCCGACTTCAGCAAGGTTTCTCTTCACCCCGGAGGCCGCCATCTCAGCAAGTTTCAGAGCAGTACCCGAGGGTGCATCTTTTTTCTTGTTGTGATGGAGTTCCACAATCTCTATATTGTAATCATCCCCGAGGATAGAAGCGGTTTTAGCTGCGAGTTTAAAAAGGACATTGACACCTACTGCCATATTGGGCGCCTGGACACAGGGAAAATCAGTGGAAAGCTGTTTCAACTCTTCAAGATTCTCTGCACTGAGGCCCGTGGTACCAATAACCATGGCAGTCTTATGTGCTGCTGCTATTTTTGCAAAACCCATTGTGGCTTTGTGAAAAGTGAAGTCGATAATCACGTCACCCTTATCGATTACAGCTTCCAGTCCTTCCTCAATGGTCACACCAGCACTGCCCCAGCCACCCATTTCACCGGGATCACGCCCTATAGCCGAACTTCCTGTTGCCTCAAATGCAGCAGCATAATGAAGTTCAGGGTGCTGCGAAACCATATATCCAATACGCTGCCCCATTCTTCCGGCAGCGCCTGCAATAATTACATTTATCATCTGTTTCTTCCTTAAGCTGTTTTCCTACAGAAGACCTGCATCTTTCATAGCTCCTTTCAGAGTTTGCAGAGCCTTGTCATCAATCTCGGTCAATGGCAGTCGTGGTAAACCATTTTTGATTTTACCCATGAGTTCCACGCCTTTTTTTGCGGGAACCGGATTTGGGGCCGCAAACATCGATGTCATCAGGGGGAAGAGACTGTAGTGAATCTCATTTGCCTTTTTGATATCACCGGAAAGTGCAGCTTCCATCAGATCTGCCATACCACGAGGATGCACATTCGATGTAACTGAGATAACACCTTTACCCCCTATAAAAACTGTTGGCATTGAGGTGAAATCATCCCCTGAGAGGACGATGAAATCGTCTGGACACTGACGAATTATCTCACTTATCTGCTGCAACGATGCAGAGGCTTCCTTGATACCGATGATATTTTCAAGTTCAGCCAGACGTGCGACAGTCTCAGGCAGCATATTGGTAACGGTTCGGCTCGGAACATTATACAGGATAACTGGGATATCAACAGCTTCTGCAATTGCCTTAAAGTGTTGATACAGGCCTTCCTGACTTGGCTTATTGTAATAAGGGACCACGGAAAGAGTGGCATCCGCCCCGCTGGCCTTTGCACTTTTCGCAAGATCAATGGATTCGGCGGTTGAGTTGGCGCCCGTTCCGGCAATTACTGGAACACGTCCGGCAACAGTTTTTACTGTAAGCTCAATAATCCGTTTATGCTCATCAAAGCTCACAGTTGCTGATTCACCCGTCGTTCCACAGGGGACGATTCCGTGAGTGCCATTTTCAATCTGAAAATTAATCAGATCAACCAGCCCCTGCTCGTCAATTTTATTATTAATAAAAGGGGTAACAATTGCAACGATTGCGCCATGATATTTTTCCATGATTCTATTCTCCTTCTCTTCCTTCTCTATTAGGCTGAAGACCGAAGGTTACAGGCTGAAGTAAAAGAATAAATACCCTCTCCCTCTTCCTCTTTCCCTTCTGCCTCGTTCATTCCAGTGATTCGGCCGTTAGCTGGCCGATGTAGATAATTCGTGCCGGTCCCTGCAGATATACATTCTCTGCAGTACCATCCTGATTCAGATCAAAGACTATGGTCAATTTTTCTCCACCCGAGGTGATAACAGTCACCGGCGAGACCACAAGTCCCCTGTTCGCCGCAAATATTGCGGAAGCAACAGCCCCTGTCCCGCAGGCCATGGTTTCATCCTCCACGCCCCGCTCATATGTGCGAACCCGGACAGTGCCATCATTCAGAGATTGAACAAAGTTGACATTCGTCCCAGCGGGAGCAAACTGCTCATGGAATCGAATTGCATGACCCCATTTTTTCACAGCAATTTCCGCGCCCTCATCTTTAAAAATAACCGCATGGGGAACTCCGGAGTTCATAAAAGAAATCTCCGTCGCCTCTCCGTCAAGCTCTGCTTCAAGACCACTTCGATAATCAAAGGGTGCCGTCATCAACAGGCTTACATCTCCGCTATCATTTAAAACCTCGGCCTCAATAATTCCCGCCAGGGTCTCAAAAGACATTTTCCTTTCTGCAATCCCTCTGGCAAATGCAAAGCGGGCTGCACATCGGGCACCGTTTCCACACATTTCAGCTATGGAGCCATCTCCATTGTAAAACCGCCAGCTAAAATCCGCCTTCTCTGAACCTTCAATAAAAATAACTCCATCTGCACCAACGGAAAACATCCGACGGCAGACACGGCGTACGAAATCGGACTGTTTATCTTCCGGTACCAAAAGTCTGCGATGGTCAATGACTATAAAATCATTGCCAGTACCGCTCATTTTGGCAAAGGGTACAGGAAATTCGATATCCATACTATTTCTCCACAAATTCAGGAATACTTTCACCCTGAATCAATGATTCCATACTTTCGCGCTCGCGTATAATTCTAAACTGATCTCCGGAAACCATCACTTCTGCAACACGAGGCCTGGAATTATAATTAGATGCCATGGTAAAACCATAGGCACCAGCGCTGAAAACCGCCAGCAGGTCGCCCTGCTCGACATGTGGTAACCTGATATCCTTTCCAAGAAAATCACCAGTCTCACAGATAGGACCAACGACATCAGCAACCTGAACGAGATCGACATCTTCCTTAACTGGTTCAATACGATGATACGCACCATACAGGCTGGGACGGGTGAGATCGTTCATCCCGGCATCGACCACCACGAAATGCTTCTCTTCTGCACCACCTCTGTTGCTTTTGGTGTACTGAACTTCAGTAACCAGAATCCCGGCATTCCCGACAATAACCCGACCCGGCTCAAGTATCAGAGTGGCCGATAAACCATCCAGCTCTTCCTTGATGGCACTTGCGTACTCTTTAGGATGGGGTGGTTCTTCATCATCATAAGTGATGCCCACCCCGCCACCAAGATCGATGTACTGTATAGTAATTTCATTTTCAGCCAGGCGTCCGACAAAGGCTTTAAGCTTTCGCAGAGTTTCAACAAAAGGTGATATAAGGGTCAACTGAGAACCAATGTGACAGCTCACGCCCTTCACCTCAATATGTTCCATTGCCTCAGCTTGCAGATACAGATCAAGTGCCTCATGAATGGGAATACCGAACTTGTTCTTAGCCAGACCCGTGGAAATGTACGCATGGGTTTTGGGATCAACATCAGGATTCACCCGAAAGGAGACGGGAGCCTTCACGCCCATATCTGCAGCCACTGTGTTTAGACGATGCAGCTCCTGTTCTGATTCAACATTAAAAAAGAGGATATTGGATTGCAGACCGTAACGCAGTTCGCTTTCAGTCTTCCCTACACCCGAATAGATTATCTTCCCAGGATCGATACCAGCCTGCAGAGCACGAAACAACTCTCCACCGGAAACAATATCCGCACCACCGCCAAGGCCTCCAAAAAGCGACAAAATGGCAATATTCGAACAACTCTTCACCGCAAAACAGGTAATATGGTCTATCCCTTCAAATCCTGAGTCAAAGGCCTGAAAATGCCGGGTCAGAGTCGCTTTTGAGTAGAGATAGAAAGGCGTCCCTACTTCTTTTGCAATATCGCTGACAGCAAGATCTTCACAGAAGAGCTCACCGTTTTTATATTCAAAATGATTCATGGTTCTTTGTAAGACTATCTCGTGATAACTGAAAAATATTAATGACGTATGCTGGCCTCACGAGATTGTTCACTCTCGTTTGGAGTTTCCGCCTTGTCGTAAGCGGTGACAGAATAAAAGTAATTTCCATCAGCGGCTACATTCACGTCCTCAAAAATGGAGTAGACACCACTCACATCACCAATCACCCTGGCTGTTTTTTCATCCGCACTGCGTCGATATACCTTATATCCCTTCACATCTGCATCCTGGGACTTGTCCCAGAAAATCTTAATACCACCACCGGTCTGCACTGCCGTTATTCCGGTGGGAGCCGCGGGGGGAGTCTGATCTATGGCAGTAGCTGCCACTGACCCTGAAAGACCTCCACTTACGGCAACTCCATCAACCATAAGGAGCGACTGAACCTTATAATAAAAGGTTTCCCCATTTTTCAGTGATTTATCAACAAACCGAGTAGCTTTTACAGGTTCACCAATGCTTTCAAAGCCTGCATTATCCCTGCTACGCTGCACCTGATAGAGCAGCGGATAACTGACCTTCTCTTCATCCATAAGCTGCGTCACGGTCTGCCAGCTGACAACAACACTGGAATCAACCCCTTTTGCCGTCACACCTTCCGGAGCTTTGGCTGGAATATGCCACACAAAAGAGACGATATTAGAGTCTGGACTCGCCGCCCACCAACTTGTTCTGGCATTGACCTTGAAAAAGTATTTATGTCCAGAACGCAGCAGTGAAGTCTCATATGTACCCTGCCGTGTTTTTTCCGGATCAACCACCCCACCCGGAACCTGTATGGCTTCATTAAAGGGAATCGGGCATGTGGGACAATAATCTTT
Organism: Desulfocapsa sulfexigens DSM 10523; assembly: GCF_000341395.1. Taxonomy (GTDB): domain Bacteria; phylum Desulfobacterota; class Desulfobulbia; order Desulfobulbales; family Desulfocapsaceae; genus Desulfocapsa; species Desulfocapsa sulfexigens. The sequence goes on from NC_020304.1 coordinate 790,520, forward strand.
CAGTGGAACAACTGCCCTGTACACATCGAAGGTAGCAATGTCGGTAAGGTCAGTCCCTCTAATCGTCTCCTTAGGAAAGCTCCAGTTCAGGATTACCCCTTTTTCACTCACTGAATACCGTAAATCTTCAATGGCCTTGGGAACAATGGAATCAGGAGGAACGGGTTCAGTCTTATACCCACAACCGCCTGCCAGAAACAGTGTTCCAGTAAGAAGAATTGCCCCTGCAAACTGTGCTTTTCTCAACATCATTACTCTCCAATTCCCATTTGTTTTTCAGCAGCTTGCACTGCTTCTTCAACCCGCAGTGTTGCGGTTCCTCCGGTCGAGACTCTGGAGTTCACAGAACCTTCAACACTCAACACATCAAAAACATCCTCATCAATGACAGGAGAAAAGTCCCGCATCTCCGAGAGAGTCAAATCGGTCAATTCACAGCCCTTTTCTATACAGGTGGCTACTGCCCGCCCCACGATGCCGTGTGCCTCACGAAAGGGCACATCATGGAGGACAAGATAATCGGCGAGATCCGTGGCCGTCATAAATCCCGTCCGGGTTGCCTCCCGCATGCGCCTGGTATTGAACTCCAGGTTCCCGAGCATTTCAGCCATAATGGCAAGTGAGGCAGATACGGTATCCACCGCATCAAAAACAGGTTCTTTGTCCTCCTGAAGATCCCGGTTATACGTCAACGGCAAACCTTTCATCAGGGTAATAAGGGACATAAGACTGCCCACCACTCTGCCGGACTTACCACGGATCAGTTCAGGGATATCTGGATTCTTTTTCTGTGGCATAATGGAAGAGCCGGTGCAGAACTTATCTGCAATACTGACAAAAGAAAATTCCTGGCTAGACCAGAGCACCAACTCTTCTGAGAGTCGTGAGAGGTGAAGCTGGATCATGGTACAACAGGAGACAAATTCAATGGCAAAATCACGATCCCCGGAAGTGTCCATGGAATTGGCCGTCACCCTGTCAAAACCAAGGAGCCCGGCAACCATTTCCCTGTCAATGGGGAGACCTGTTCCAGCCATGGCCGCCGCGCCAAGGGGCAGAACATTAATCCGCTTCCTGCAATCTGCAATGCGCTCACTATCACGGCCGAACATTTCATAATAGGCCATCATGTGATGGGCAATCAGTACCGGTTGTGCCCGTTGCATATGGGTATAGCCAGGCATCACCTGTCCCATGTATCTCCTGGCAAGCCCCACAAATGCTCTGCGTATATTCTCAAGCAGTACAACAAAACGGTCACACTGATCACGAAGATAAAGACGAAGATCGAGTGCTATCTGATCATTGCGGCTCCGGGCACTGTGCAGTTTGGCTCCGGCCGGACCAATTGCATCGATAAGCGCCTTTTCAATATTCATATGAATATCTTCAAGCTCACTCTTGAAGGAAAATTCCCCATTATCAATAGCTGTTTCAATATCGGACAGGCCATCGATGATAGCGCTCAACTCTTCTGCCGTGAGCAGGTCATTGGCTGCCAGCATGGTAGCATGGGCTTTGCTGCCCATAATATCATACGAATACAGACGCCTGTCGTAGCTGATCGATTCGGTAAAGGCTTCCACCGAGGCCGCGGTAGCCCCTTCAAACCGTCCGCCCCAGAGCTTTTGAGATGTATTTTTTTTCACGTTCAACTATCCACTACTTCTTTTGCATGGCTATGATCTGCAAGCGCAAACCGTTGAGACGGATAAAGCCACCGGCATCGGCCTGATTGTAAACAGTATCCTCTTCAAATGTGGCAAAACTTTCCTGATACAGTGAGTAATCCGATTTCTTTCCAACTGAGACACAATTCCCCTTGTACAGTTTCATCCGCACTGTGCCGTTCACCGTTTTCTGACTCTCATCCATGGTCACCTGGAGCAGTTCCCGCTCGGGGGAAAACCAGAAACCATTATAGACAAGCTCTGCGTAGCGTGGAACCAGAGAATCCCTGATTCGCATCACTTCCCTGTCCATACACATGGTTTCCAGGTCACGATGTGCGTTGCGAAGCAGGGTACCACCGGGAGTTTCATAGACGCCGCGGGACTTCATACCCACAAAACGGTTTTCAAGGAGATCAAGACGACCGACACCATTGGCACCGGCAACCTTATTCAGGGCCGTGAGGAGGGGCAGGGGATCCATGCGTTCGCCATTAATGGCAACGGGATTCCCTTTCTCAAAATCAATCTCAACATAGGTCGGCTTATCCGGTGCATTTTCAGGGGAGACGGTAAGCTTGTACATATCCTCATCGGGCTCGTTCCATGGATCTTCCAGAAGTCCGCCTTCAAAACTGATGTGAAGAATGTTCTCATCGGAGCTGTAGGGGTTCTTCTTGGTAGTGGGTACCGGAATATTGTGTTTTTTGGCAAACTCCTCAAGCTTGGCCCGGGAGTTCAAATCCCAGATACGCCAGGGGGCAATAATCTTTAAACTTGGATCAATTCCGAGATAGGAAAGTTCAAAACGAACCTGATCATTTCCTTTGCCGGTGGCACCATGACTCACGGCATCCGCACCTTCAGCATGGGCTATGCGTACCTGCTCTTTTCCGATAATAGGACGGGCAAGGGATGTTCCAAGAAGATAGGATCCCTCATAGATCGCATTGCAACGAAAAGCCGGAAAGATATAATCTTCAACAAACTCCTGACGGAGATCGGAAATAATAACTTTTTCGGCCCCGGTAGCCATTCCTTTTTTGCGAATTGCGTCCCAGTCCTCCGTCTGACCAACATCGGCAGCATAAGCGATAACAGGACACTCATATTCTTCTTCCAACCATTTCAAAATGACTGAAGTGTCCAATCCGCCAGAATAGGCCAGTACGATTTTTTTAACGTCCATTATATTTTTCTACCTCTCCCGCAACATCAAGCCACGGAAATTGTTTTTCTTTTATTACAATTCGCTAACCCAAGTAAGTGATCAGGGTGCCGTAGATTAGTACAGGCATGATCAGCCGCAATAGTCTCCTCTATGCGGACGATTGTGACCGTACGAATATGCGGTGCTCCTGGTCATTTACAACCAATAAGCAGCTCCAGAATGGCTTTGTGCATATGCATCTTGTTCTCTGCCTGATCAAAAGCCACACACTGCTCCGACTCGAGCACTTCTTCAGTAATCTCTTCTTCACGATGGGCTGGTAGACAGTGCAAAACAACAGCATTGGCAGGAGCTTTGGCCATAAGGGCCGAGTTAATCTGCAATGGCTGGAAAATAGCGAGGCGCTCTTCCGCCTCCTCTTCCTGCCCCATGGAGGCCCAAACGTCGGTATTAATCACATCGGCCTGTGCCACCGCCTCTTCCGGACTACGGGTGACAGTAATTGGCTTTACTGCCTCCTTCTGTGCAGCTGCCATTATTTCAGGATCAGGGTCATAGCCTTCGGGGCAGGCCAGAATCAGCTCAAACCCGATACGACTTGCAGCCTGTATCCAGGAGTTGGCCATATTGTTACCATCACCTATCCAGGCAATTTTCAACTTTTCAATATTCCCTTTTTTCTCTACAACAGTCATGATATCGCTGAGAATCTGACAGGGATGGTGAAGATCGGTGAGAGCATTTACAACTGGTACGGAAGAGTATTCAGCGAGTTCTGTTACCACTTCCTGACCAAAAGTCCGTACAACTATTCCGTCCACATAACGGGCCATGACTCTGGCCATATCCTTTAAAGGTTCAGAACGAGCAAGCTGGGTATCACGACCGGAAAGAAAAATAACCTGCCCGCCAAGACCATACATAGCCGACTCAAAAGAGACCCGGGTCCTGGTAGAAGGTTTTTCAAAAATCAACCCAACCGTCTTTCCTGCCAACTGTCGATGAGTGACCCCGGCAAGACGTTCTTCTTTAAGCTGAATAGCGCGATTAATAAAACCAAGGAGTTCTTCTTTACTAAAATCTTGCAGTGACTGTAAGTGGCTTACCATGACTCGTATCTTCTATGAACAGACCTATCTTTTTCAAGACAAGATCTCTTAATCTATATCCCCGAGCCCAATCGCTTTATTATAGGGGAAAGAAAGCATATTTACCCAAAAAAAGATCGATTTGCAAAGATTTTCGTGAAAAGAGCCACTCAGACCTTACATTCTCCCAAAACTTCACCCAAGGCCGTTAATAACTGATCAAGCTCAGTCCTGGTTATAATGAGGGGAGGCAGAAAACGAAGCGCCTTGTTTCCAGCAAAGTTGATAAGCACCCCCCTTTCAAAGAGTGCTTTCACTATTGCGCCTCCCTGTTCGATTCCTTTTTCAGTGAGAACAAGCCCCCGGATCAACCCCATTCCCCGCGCTCCACTTGCGAGCAGCGGGAAGCGTCCAGCCAGATCCTCAAGTCCCTTCTGCAGATAGTCGCCCTTCTCCCTGACCTCTGCCAGAAAGCCCTCTTCCAGCATAATCTTCAGAGTAGCCACGGCTCCTGCTGCTACCACCGGGTTACCCCCGAAGGTGGTACCATGAGTTCCCGGGGCCAGTGAAGCAGCAATTTCTTTTCGGGTGAGCATGGCACCGATGGGCAGGCCATTACCAAGGGCCTTGGCTACGGTCATGATATCCGGCACAATGCCCAATTGCTCATAGGCAAAAAGGCTTCCGGTTCGTCCCATCCCAGTCTGTATTTCATCAAAAATCAGGAGCAAGTCATGCTTCCTGCACAAATCCTGCAGCCCTTTCAGGTACTCCACATCCAGTGGCCTTACACCACCTTCCCCCTGCAGAGGTTCACACATGATCGCACAGGTCTGGTCGGTTATCATGGCCTCCAGCACATTCAGGTTCCCAAAAGGGGCGTGAGAAAAGCCTTCGGGCATAGGTTCAAAGCCCTCTTGAAATTTGGGCTGTCCGGTGGCTGCGACCGTGGCAAGTGTCCTGCCATGAAAAGATCCGGCGAGTGAAATAATTCCGTAGCGTTCATAACCTGCGCAGATTCTTGCAAGCTTGATGGCTGCCTCATTTGCCTCAGCCCCACTGTTTGCCAGAAAAACCCGATCAGCAAAGGAATTTTCGGTCAGCAACTCAGCCAATTCTGTCTGAGGCTGGGTGTAATAAAGGTTTGAGACATGCACCAGCTGTCTTGCCTGTGCACATATGGCCTCGGTCACCACCGGATGACAATGGCCAAGACTGCAAACGGCTATCCCTGCCAGACAATCCAGGTATTCTTTTCCTTCAGCATCGGTCAGGATACAACCTTCACCCTTTACCATGGTAGCTGGATATCGTGTGTAGGTTCCTATAATCACATCGTCACTTCTCTTGGCCCAGCCTGCATTTTCTCCACTCATCAGACAATCTCCGTCCCTATCCCTTCCCGGGTAAAGATTTCAAGCAGAATAGCGTGTTCTATCCTGCCATCAATAATATGTGTTTTGGTTACACCAGCTTTTAACGCATCACCACAGCATCTCACCTTGGGTATCATTCCACCGCCAATGGTTCCATTGTCAATATAGCTCTCAAGATCACTCCGCTTCAATGATTTCAGCAGTGTTCCTTCATTGTCCTGGACACCAGCCACATCGGTGAGCAAAACCAGCTTCGCAGCCTTCAGCTCTGCAGCAATGGATCCGGCCACAAGATCTGCATTGATATTAAAGGCCTGTCCATCTTCTCCGACGCCAACGGGCGCAATCACCGGAATAAAATCATTGGTCTCCAGTGCCTGCAGAATCTCAGGATTAACCCGGGTCACCTGGCCAACCCGTCCCAGATCAATCAACTCAGGAGGAGCATCCTCCAAGGTTCCATCATTTTTCTTACTCACCTTCATCTTTTCCGCACAGATAAGATCACCGTCACGTCCTGAAAGCCCGACCGCCCGACCACCACAATGGTTTATATTTCCGACAATCTCCTTGTTAACCTTCCCCACAAGAACCATCTCAACCACACTCATGGTCTCTCCGTCGGTTACTCGCATTCCCTGAACATAACTGGGCTTTATCTCGAGCCTATCGAGCAGCCGATTGATCTGAGGCCCGCCACCGTGAACAATCACCGGATTGATACCGATATGCTTCATCAGTATAATATCCAGAGCAAATTGTTTTTTGAGATTTTCATCCACCATGGCATGGCCGCCATATTTAATAACCACGGTTTTATGCCTGAACTCCTGCATATAGGGAAGAGATTCAATTAATCCTCTGGCCCGATCAATACTTTCCTGCATATCCCTTTGTCCTTTTTATAGAAATCTATATTTTCGTTTTAAATCAATTAAGTACATCCATATCGCATACAAGACATTCTCATTCTACTGATTCATCTGATTGAAGTAAAGAAATCTTTCTTTACCTTTCAGCTCCGGGATTTCTTTACTTTCTCAAGCACCAAGGCTATATTAGGCCTGGTATTTGCATTGGACTCTTTCTTACTTTGTTTACCAGGAGACTTTTTTGTGAGTAATAATACTATATTTGGCTTCTTTTCAGGACTGGTTCTCTCTCTTATTTTCTTTTCCAGTCCTCTTCTTGCAGCAAGTGCACCCATCACCATCGAGGCGGATCACATGACCTCTCTGGAGAATGAGAATAATGTCCTCTTCAGCGGAAATGTAGATGCAGCGCAGGCCGATGTCCGCATTCGCTCGGATGAGATGACAGTATATTACTCCGCTGCCGAAAAAGAAAAAAAACAAGAAGTCAAACGTCTCCAGTGTGTTGGCAATGTGGAGATCACTAAAGGAGCATGGCTTGGCACCGGTGAAACAATGAACTACCTGGCAAAGGAGCGCAAGGTAATCCTGAGTGGCAACGCCAAGGCATGGCAGGGTACCAACCTGGTGACTGGAAACACTATTATTTACTATCTCGATGAAGGGAGATCCGAGGTTGTCGGCAGTCGCCCCTCGGCCACAGTTGGCAGTGACTCCGGTGAAGCAAACAAACCTGGCCGGGTAAAAGCAACCCTTACTCCCCAATAACTATTATGGCACTGCTGGAAGTTGATAAAATAATCAAACGTTACCGTGCTCGCACCGTGGTTGACGGAGTAAGTCTCCAGGTGAACACTGGTGTTATCGTCGGTCTTTTAGGCCCGAACGGTGCTGGCAAGACCACTTCATTCTATTCAATTGCCGGATTTATCCGTCCCGATGAGGGGCATGTTCTGCTCAATGGTGAAGATATCACCAAGTTCCCCATTCATTTGCGAGCTCAAAAGGGCATCTCCTACCTTGCTCAGGAACCCTCGGTTTTTAAAAAACTGACAGTTGAAGAGAACGTCCGCATCATCCTCGAGCCTCTTGGACTGTCAAAAAACGAGATAAACAACCGCATCGATGAACTTATGGCAGACCTTAAAATCGAATACCTCCGGGAAAACAAAGGGCACGCCCTGTCCGGAGGTGAGCGACGCCGGGTTGAGATCATGAGAGCTCTTGCCACACGCCCGAGTTTCATCCTTCTTGACGAACCCTTTGCTGGCATTGACCCTCTTGCCGTGGCAGACATCCAAAAGCTTATCATTGCATTGAAGGACAAGGGATTAGGGGTTCTGATCTCAGACCACAACGTTCGGGAAACCCTTCAGGTTTGTGATTTTGCCTACATCATGAACGCAGGACAGATTTTGACCAGTGGCGTTGCAGATGATATCATTGAAAGTGAAGTAGCCCGTAAAATGTATCTTGGCGAAAATTTCAGCATGTGATGTAAACAACACCAATGGCCCTCGAACTCAGACAACAGCTCAAGCTATCACAAAAACTGGTAATGACGCCTCAGTTGCGTCTGGCCATTAAACTGCTACAGATGAACCGGCTGGAGCTTGGCGATGCACTACAGGCCGAGATTGAGCAGAATCCGGGCCTCGAAGAGGATGTCAGCATTCAGGAGCATCGCGAAAACCCGCAAAGCCTCTCCACAACAACCGAACAGAAAGGAACGGAGAAGGAGCAGGATTATACCGATCAGGTCAGAGCAGAAGACACTATCCCCGAGACAAATTGGGAAGACTACGCCAACACCTTTGACAGCAATGTTTCCTTTTCCCACGAGACACCTGCGGCGGATGCTCCCAGCCAGTTTGATTTCATCTCAGAAAAACCGGGCCTCCTCGCCTATCTGCAGTGGCAGCTCGCCCACGCCGAACTCGAACCTGAAGAATGGGATACTGCTCTTTTTATTGCCGGTAACCTTAACCGTTACGGATTTCTCGAATGTAGTCTTGAAGAGGTCATGGAAGCCACCAAATGTGACCGCGATTCTGCAGAATATATTCTTGAGGTTATTCAGGATCTCGATCCTCCAGGCATTGCCGCCCGTGACGTCTCCGAGTCACTCTTTCTTCAGTTGGAACGCATGGGAATGAAAGACTCCCTTGCCGCAGAAATCGTTAAAGATCATCTTAACCATCTGCAGACCCGCAATTACAAGGCCATCAGCCAGGCAACGGGCCGCAAACGTAATGAAGTAATCAAGGCTATTGAGTTCATCACCTCCGAGCTCACCCCGTATCCGGGTCTTCCCTACAGCACCGAAACAACGAACTATGTTGTCCCGGATGTCTATGTTCGAAAAATCGATGGCGAATTTGTTATCCATCTCAACGAAGAGGATATTCCCAACCTGAAACTCTCCTCCCAATTGCAGGAACTGCTGCAGGCCGATGAGGGCACCATCGAAAAGTCATCAAAGGCCTATATCAGGGAGAAGCTTAAAGATGCCGGATGGTTCATCAAGTCTTTGCATCAGCGCCAGCGTACCATATTCAAGGTAATGGAAAGTATCCTCAAATTCCAGCGCGAGTTTTTCGAACATGGAGCAACCCGCCTCAAACCACTCATCCTGCGTGACGTTGCCGAAGATATAGAAATGCACGAGTCCACTATCAGCCGGGTAACATCAAACAAGTATGTGCACACTCCTCTCGGGATATATGAACTGAAATATTTCTTTTCCACAGCCATTCCACGAGCCGGGGAGGAGTCACTTGCCGCAGAATCAATCCGGGAGCGTATCCGGAAAATGATTCAGGACGAAGATCCTCACAAACCCCTCAGTGATAACAGTATTTCTGAAAAACTTGCCGAAAGAAATATCGAAATCGCCCGCCGTACCGTTGCAAAATACCGGGAACAGCTGAAGATCCTTCCAGTAAAACATCGTCGCAAACCCAAATAACCAGCCGTGTAAAACCACTCTCAAAAACTCAATGTATTATTGCCACACCGTCGAATGAGCCGCCTCGAACGTATCTACTTTTTTCACCAGCAACTCAAAGCCGACCGCTTTCCCAATGCCCAGAGCCTGATGAAAGAGTTTGAACTTTCCCGCGCCACCGCTCATCGCGATATCAGCTATATGCGTGACAGACTGCTCGCCCCCCTGGCATTCAACTCCAGTCGCAAGGGCTTTTGCTACACTGAAAACGACTTTTCCCTCCCCTTTGAAGAAAGCCCAAAGATTCTCTTCCTCATGGGCTTGCTCAATAAAATGGCAGATGAAGCAGGACTTGGCAGCCTTCCAGAGATGAAAAAACTAGAGAAACGCCTGAGTCAGTTGATTGCTCCAGGCTATGAACGGGTAATGGACAACGTCCTCTGTCAATGGGTAGAGGTTGAGACACTGGCACCAGCCATTTTTGAAACAATCGTTGAAGCGGTGCTGAAAGACCGTCTCCTTGAGGTTGAGTATTGCTCGGTTGAAGGTGCAAAAAGCAGTCGTACAATTGACCCCCAGCGCCTGATCAACTACCAGGGACGCTGGTACCTTCTTGCGTATTGCTACCTGAGAAAGGGGCATCGTCTTTTTCATATGGCAAGAATCGAAAAAGCGGAAACGGGAACAAAACGAAATGACACGCAACACCTCGTCCCAGAGTCCTTTCTCGATGATGCCTTTGGCATTTTCGCAGGAGAATTTCGCTATCATGCAAAAATCGCCTTCACCTCCACCGCTGCAGAACTGGTACGCAGGCAATTCTGGCACGAAAATCAGCTGATCGAAGAGACAGAAAACGGCATTGTTCTTACCCTGCCGGTTAATGATGACAGGGAAATCATTATGAAGATCCTTCAGTATGGTTCAAGGGCAAACGTTATCGCGCCAGATTCACTGCGGAAAAGGGTAATGGAAGAGATTAGAAAGATGTCAAACTCGTATCACCGATAATTCCTTTCTATAACCTGTTCTCAGACTCCCCCATGGAGTAACTCCCCTTCCTGATATTTCCGAATGTCAGTTCCGGTAGACTGTAAAAAATTCCCCGCAACGCCTGATTCAGGTTTTCTCTTCCATCAAGAGGAAGCATTGCCAGACCGGCCACTCCGTGTGCAATACCATAGGCCACATTTACAAGACCCAGAAGCGGACGCAACAGCAGAGAGTCATCTGTAAAAAACAGAAAAGGAGTATCTTTGCTGCGAGGCTGGTACAGAGTAGAGCTTACTGTGTTTGATTCCCTGAGCCAGACGACAAGGTCGTTCTCCTCGGCATACAAAGTCTCCAGATTCCGCAGACGTCTGGCCTGAAGGAACTGTTCATCCTGCAGAGAAAAGGCCTTAACCGATTGTTCATAGAAGAGAAAGGGTATAAAGGCAAATCCGCTGTCCGGTTCCATCCAGCCGCCAAGAACATTTTTTCCTGATTCAGAATCTGTAAAGGTTGAATTGAGGGAACGTATCAGTTCGGTGGCACAATTCCGGGTAAAGAGATTGTAGCCATAAAGTTTCTCACTTTTTTTCTGTTTTTCTGCAATCTCCTCTTCGAGTATTTGGATATTTTCCTTAACACCATCAGGGTCCGGATGCAGTGTATCAACTGTTACATTGCCAGACCGTGTCGGCAGGGTCACTTTCGTCAGGAGCCGCACCCTTCGCTGCCCACCATTTACCTGCTCCAACTCCCAGGCCCTTGCCCGGCCAGTCTCCATAAGTGTATAGGCAATCTCGAGGTGACGTCCTTCTTTAAAAAACAACTCACGGCGTTTTTCAGACTGCTCCAGCAACCCCTCCTGCAGAATCCGTAACCGGCCACCCTCGATGTCCTCATCACTGAGTTTCACCTCCCGCACATCTGCAAAAAATGGATCAAGGGTCAACATCTGCCCTTTCTCCAGTGAACTTTGAACCGCCAGGAATCTGGCAGTCTGAAGAAGAATAGCCGTTCCCCTGTCGGGACGTCTGGACCGAAGTAATTCAACAAGTGATTCGGCAAGGTGGTCTCCAAATGCTTTCAAGATTTCTCTCTCAGAGACATTCAACGACACCTCCTTATCCATCGCTGGAATAAGGGCATCATCGGTCAGTGCCCGATTATCCAAAAGCACTCGTAGAGCTTCCCGAAGGGCAAGAATCTCCTGAAATCCATTTCCCGGTCTTCTGCCCTGATTCATTGCAGCAACAGCTTTATACAGCTCTCCTTCCACCTCTTTCAAAGTGAATTCAAGGAAATCTGCGCCCAATGTTTTCTCTATATATCTCGGAAGATCCGACGGAGAAACAGCCCTCCAGGTATTCGTGAAAAAGCCGAGACAGTCCACCGCAACATCAGTCTTTCCGGCAAGCAGGCTCTCAACAAATCGTTTTTCCTGACGGAGTTGTTCAAGAGCATTAAAAAACTGCTCCTGAGCAGCAAGCAATTCCGCAAAATGATTGCGTATCTGTATAGCTGCTGAGAGATCCAGTGGGAGCGCAGCAATGGCAATACTGCGATTATGGAGGTCATTGTATAAAAAGCGAAAGGAATCCCAGGGTTCACGAACAAGAAGAAAAGTTGAATCGGGAAAGAACTGATAATGAAAAACTGCATCACCAAGGCGTAAGGCCGTATGGCCACCGGCTGCCTCACCGGCATTGGCATTGATATAGAGGAAATCAATGGAAACCTTATCGGGCTGTTTCGTGACTTCAGCAGCAGCAAGCTGAGAGGGAAGCCACAGGAAAAAGAGCAGTACTGGCAAACAAAGTAACCGTGGCATAGCAGATCACTGCAATCTTACATCTTATAACCCTTTATAACGCTTGAATAGTTTGAGCTCTTGGCGATGGAACGGAAAAACGGTAAATTAGTGATGGAATCCTCACTCACCCCTGCACGTCTCAAACCCTTTCCCATAGCAAGAAAGGTACTTTCTTCCTGTTCCCAGTCACTGATTCCATGGTTCTTGGCAATAGCTGTAACCTGGCGTTGATAGTCATCGGTGGTCTTCTCCCGACTGACATAGAGGACGGTGACAGCAGCGACATCTTCTTCGTAGACAGTACCCGTTGCATTTATTTTTGCCTCTTCCTCGCTACCACCGGAAGATGACGTTGAGATAGACGTTATGGAAGTTATGGAATCAAGACTCGCTGAGACAGAATCCGATGACTTCTCAAGAGAATAGGAAATAGAGCAACCTGTCTGTATCAGGGATGTGACACACAATAAAGTAATATATATAAACTGTTTTCTAGAAAACATATTGTTTCTCTCCATCTAAAATTTAGTATTCTCTTTTAACATAGAGCACATCAGCTTTCCATTACTCTTTTATTTAGATATTTTATTTTTTTTTAACAAAAATCAACCGAAACCAAGAGTTCACGATCCAGAAAAACGATTTCATCAAAGATATCAGATTGAAGCCATTTAGGATGAAGGCTGCATGCAAAGAGAAAAAAGTACTGTTTATCAGCACGTTACAGAATATCAGAAACTTGAGCAATAGTATCCATGGTTCCAATTCTTACTGGTATCATTTGATACTGTCATTATTTGTCGATATTCGATATTATTGATGATAGGTCAATATAAAATATATCAGTGCTGTCTCATAGTTGAACAATAAAAAGAGGCTCGGAGAGCTCTTTGTGTTATAATGATTTCTACCAAAAAGCCATTTAATACAAGGAGATCCGAGCCATGGCGCATTATAACACAATCCTTAGTCAAATTACTTCACTTATTAACAGACATGTTTTTGATGATCATGCCAAACTTCATCATTCGGGCCAGAAATTCAGATCCTATGACCGCTGGAGCCAGTTTATGGCAATGCTGATAGGACAACTTTCCAGTAGAAAAAGCCTTCGTGATATTACTGATAATTTGAAGGCGCAAAAAAATCGTTTATATCACCTCGGCATGAAACCAACTTCAAGGGCGACACTGGCAAGAGTAAATGAAAAACAGCCAGCATCCCTTTACGAAACTGTGTTTTCTGATCTGTTGAAAAAGTGTCAAACGGTGACACCCGGTCACAAGTTTTCTTTTAAAAACAAGCTGTACCTACTTGATACAACAACTATTGATCTTTGCTTGTCAGTATTTCCATGGGCTGAATTCCGTAAAAGAAAAGGCGCTGTCAAACTGCACATGGGTATAGATGCTGATGGTTACCTTCCTACTTTTATGGACATGACCGATGGTAAAGTCCATGAAATCAACTGGGCAAAAGAAACACTCAAGCTCCCCAAAGGGTCATTTGCTGTCTTTGATAGAGGTTTTACAGATTATGGCTGGTATTCCTCCCTCATGAAAGACGGAATTTTCTTTGTGACCCGTTTGAAAAGCAATGCTGATGCTGAATATCTTTTCAAACGGGCTGGTCGCAAAAGTCCTGGCGTAACCAATGACCAGCAAATAAAACTCAAAAATATTAAAGATCCACTTCGTCTTGTTGCCTACACAGACCTGGAAACTGGCCAGGAATACCGTTTTGTTACTAATGCTCACCATCTAAAAGCTGCAGAGATAGCGGCGATCTATAAAGAGCGGTGGCAGATCGAACAATTTTTCAAATGGATCAAGCAAAACCTCAAAATCAAGACATTTCTGGGTACATCAAAAAACGCAGTCCTCACCCAAGTCTGGATAGCTTTGTGTGTTTATCTGCTGATTGCATATCTTAATTTTAAAGCTAAATTGGGTGCCTCCATGCAGCAAATACTCAGAGTTTTACAACTGAACCTGTTTCAACGGCGTGCCTTGGCAGATCTTTTTAGGCCGCCAGACAAACAACAACCTGTTTCTCCACAGCTTTTACTGTGGGGAAAACTATGAGACAGCACTGAAAATATATAAATTTATAGCTTACTATCTACTTACTGGTAGATAAACACTGGTTAAAGAAAACGCGGAGAGCGACTTGCTTTCAAGTGGAAATTTCCCCAGTATTTCCGTTGTCGACACAACAACAACGTTGGAGAATACTTACCCTCCGTCTCAAAGCACTGTGGTATATTTAAATATTCCGTACATATCACCGTGATTGAATAATCCTCCTGAAAGGTACTATGCATGAAAAATTTGCTATTTATTGGATTGTTTATTGTCCTTTTTACCTCAAATGCCTGTGCTGAGCCGATTCGTATCGGAGTTATTTTTGCGAAAACCGGACGAGCTTCTGATGTGGGGGAAGATTTCTTCAAAGCTATCCGACTTCTAACGGATGATATAAACAAAACAGGCGGCATCCTGAACAGACCAGTTGAATTAATCGAATTTGACAACCAAAGCACCCCACTCGGCTCAAAGCAGGCCGCTTTAGATGCAGTGAAAACCGATGTGGTAAGTGTAATTGGGGCGGCCTGGAGTGCCAATACCACCGCCCTTGCCGAGGTTTTTCAAAAAGAAGGAATCCCGCTCGTATCCCCCCTGGCTACAAAACCCGAGGTTACCGAAGTTGGTAATTTTATTTTCCGCGTCTGTTTCACAGATCCCTTCCAGGGAAAAGTCATGGCTAAATTTGTCCGTGAAGATTTACAAGCAGTTACGGCCGCAATATTTGTCAATGCAAGCAGTTCCTACAGCAGAGGCCTGTCGCAGGAGTTCAGTCAATCATTTGAAAATCTTGGCGGTACAGTACTTGCCACCTATGACTACATCCGCCCCGACACGGACTTTGAAAAAGAAATTGAAGATCTGCATCGTTTAAAACCTGATGTGGTCTACCTGTCCGGTTACAGTCGGGATTCTGCCCTGATTATCCGACAATCGATAAAAATGGGAAACAATTTTGTTTTCGCTGGTGGAGACGGCTGGAATGAAGCAATGTACACCTTTGCTGGCCCTGAAATCGACGGCAATTATTTCACTAATCACTGGCATCCGGACAATCCCAATCCCATTAGCGCCAGGCTCATAGCAAAGTACGGTAAAACCGAATTTAAAGGCTCTCGCCTGGTACTGGCGAACGACGCCTTAATGGTACTTATGGACAGCATTACACGGGCAGGGAGCAGCGACAGAAAGGCGATCCAAATTGCCCTTGCCAACACCGTTGATTTTCAAGGAGCCACGGGAAATATCACCTTCGATGCAACCGGTGATCCTGTGAAGGCCGCGGTGATTCTCCGTCTTGAAAAGGGTTCCTCCTCATTTGTCAAAGCAGTACAACCATAAAAAACGCACCTTAAGATGTTTGACCTTGGCTTAAAACAAAAGGCTTTAATCAGTATCCTGGGAATTTTCACTCTCTTCTCTCTGCTTTTTACGGCTACCTACATCCCGTTCCAAAACCAGATTAGTGACTATATCCTGGATCGGAACAAACTATTGATTCAGACTCTCATTGAAAGAGACAAGGACCCCATAGCCAACGAAATTTTTGACCACAGCGACAAATCCATCAAGATTCGCCTCAAAGATATGCTCCGTGTCGATGGAGTTCTCCTTATCAGTGTTCATGACAAAAAAGGGGAAATTATTGCTTTTGAGGGACCGACAACCTCCCCGGACGAATTGACAATACCGACCAGGGTGCTGACCCGTGGAGGTACAGATAGCAATATCAGCCAATGGCAAGACCATACCGTACTGCAATATTTCTATGAGATTAAAGCAATCGGTGAACGGATGGGATTTATCCAAGTCTACTTCCTGTTGGATGATATGATGCGCTATAAGCAGTATTCTTTTATCTTTTTAATGGTCTTTCTGACAAGTATTCTGCTGACTCTTGGGTCAGCGGGAAATTACCTGTTATCCAAAATGGTCACAGAACCAATTATTACCCTCCGAGACCTGATGTTAAAAATCCAGGCTGGCGATTTCAAGCAGCGCATGGATATTCACCGGGCCGATGAATTTGGCGAACTGGCCTCCTCCTTTAACGGGATGGTAAATAATCTGGATGCGTCATACTCAGAGATCAAACAAAAGACTGACCAGATTCAGTCCATGAGGAGCTATCTGAAAAATATCATCGACTCCATGTCTTCCATGGTGATATCGGTAGATCAATATGCGAAGATCACAGCGTTAAATCAGGCAGCCCTGAATTTTATGGGGATGGATGAACAGGAAGGCATTGGAAAAAACATCTGTTCTTTCATCCCACTGTTTGAACAGTATCGCAGCAATGTACAGGATGTAATTCAGACAGGTACCCCCCTTGAATTGTATCAGCAAAAACTGGCCGAAAATCAAGAGAAGCTCTATGCTATCTTTATTTCGCCATTAACAGCGGATGCACAGGGCGCTGTTATACGCATTGATGATGTTTCAGAACTCCACGAAAAAGATGAACAACTAAAGCAAGCCCAAAAGATGGAAACTATCGGCACACTCGCCGGGGGCATTGCCCACGATTTCAACAATATACTCTCAGGTATTGTGGGAACAGCCTCTCTTTTAAAATATACCATGGAATCAGGGAAACTCGACGACAAGACACTCAACAAAAGCATTGGTACCATTGAGATATCTTCAAGAAGGGCATCGGAACTTGTCAAGCAGTTACTTGCTCTTTCCCGAAAACAGGAAATGAGTATAGGGAAAATTGATCTGAATGAATCGATCCGGCACGTTGTCAATATATGCAGGAATTCCTTTGATAAAAGTATTGAAATCAGGGAAATCTATGAGCATGAACTGGCAATGAGCAATGCTGATTCATCCCAGATAGAGCAGGTCCTGTTAAACATCTGCATCAACGCTTCCCACGCTATGACCATAATGCACCGCGACCACAATGACTGGGGTGGTATTTTGTCTCTTTCAGTCACTTCTTTTTTGGCTGACAAGCTCTTTTGTGAACGTCACAGTAATGCAGTGGAGGGCAACTACTGGTGCATCACCGTTGTCGATTCAGGTGTCGGTATGGATGACACTACAATAAAAAAGATCTTTGACCCCTTTTATACAACCAAAGAATATGGCTTGGGAACTGGCCTTGGACTATCCATCGTATACTCTACCATCCGGCAACACAATGGCATCGTAGAGGTAAGCTCCAAGCCCGGAAACGGAACGACCTTCAGTATCTATCTGCTCTCCGCAGAAAGAGAAGACGGTTCAAGTGCCACTGACGTGCAATCCGAAGCAACCGGATTAACATTCGGCAGTGGAACTATTCTGGTAATCGATGACGAAGCCATTGTCCGAAATATGGCAGAACTTATCCTGCGCCAAGCCGGCTATACCGTTTTATTAGCTAAAGACGGAGAGGAAGGTCTTCAACTGTTTCGTGAAAAGAGTTCCGAAATATCTGCGGTACTGCTGGATCTGGTAATGCCCAAAATGCATGGCCATGAAGTATACAGGCACCTCAAAGAACAGGATCCTGAAGTAAAGGTACTTATGGTCTCAGGGTTTATCCATGACGAACGCGCCCGCAAGGCACTGTCAATGGGAGTCCAGGGATTTCTCCAAAAACCCTATACCCTTGCAAGCCTCACCGACGCAATTGACACCTTACTACACTCCTGATGTGCATCTCTGGAAATACTATGCTGATATTCTTAATAGCCAGCTGATGTCAGATTAATTCGCCCCCTTTGATAGGTACCGTTCTTTCACATTTTGTGATAGGATCAACTCAAAAGAAATCGCTTTCAAACAGGCCCCATATGAAGTCATCTTAGAGGTAACTGCAATGGTCTCTTCCTCTGTATCCCTTCCCCCTACTCTGTATATTCTTTTTGTTGGGGGAGGACATGGTTGCTATGACATCCTAAACCTGCTTACCGACTATTCCTTCCAAAACATACGCCCAAAAGTCATCGGTGCAGTTGACCCCAACCCTACTGCCAGCGGAAGAGTGCTTGCCGAGAAACTCGCCATCCCCACCAGCAGTACTTTTGATCAATTCCTGTCAGACCCGCGCCTTTCTCTAATCATTGAACTGACTGGCAGTGACACAGTACTTCAGGAACTGTATCACCGCAAACGACCAGAGGTCAAAATTCTCGATCATGTTGCCGCACAGTTCCTATGGGAAATAATAGCAATTCAAAAAGAACATATTCAGTTAAAACACAAATTAAGTCGTCTTGACAGTATGGCTGCCGTGGGAGAGATGGCCGGACGCTTAACTCACAAACTGCGAAATCCGCTGATGATCTTCGGCGGCCTTATTCGACGCATAATGACACGCCCGGATATTGGACACGGAGTGCGGAAACGCCTCAAACGTGCAGCAGTACAGGTAGGAAAGATGGAGGAGGTTATTACCGATATTTGCGATGTAGTTCGCCCTTTGCGGCCTCACATGCAAGCAACGAACATGAGCACTTTCCTGAACCAGTGGTGCAAAGATATCGCTGTCGAAGTCCGTTTAATCGGGGTCATGCTCAGTTCAAATATCCAACAGGATCTCCCGGTTATTCAGGTTGACCCTTCCCTGCTTCGCCAGGCACTGTTCCATCTCCTTGAAAACAGTTTTGAGGCCATGGCTGAGAATAACGGTCATATTAAGATCGAAACGAGAATGGACGAAGATAACCTTTATATTGTGTTCAGCGATACCGGTAGTGGCCTGAAAAATATAACCCCTGGCAAAGCCATCCACCCATTCACCGGTACAAAAACAGACCATTTGGGACTTGGCCTGACGCTCTGCCAGCAAATAATATCGAAACATAACGGCGACATTGAACTACGCAATATCGAAGAAGGTGGCACCATGGTCATTATCAGAATCCCCATCGTATTAAAAAAAATACATCCACTTTCCGATCAATCTGATGGCAATGGGAAAAATACGGGATAGGTTCACACCTCCCTTTCCGCAAACACCAGATACCTGAACGGTGTATTCGATCGTAACGTATCGAATGGATAGCAGGTCAGAAGTGTCAAGGAAGACGCGTCACTTTCCTGAAAATAAAGATCCTCTGCTTTATGGATCACATTCTCCATGACTCTGTATTTTTGCAATCCCCCAATTACCGGCTGTATCGTTACAATATCATCCTTGCGCAGATCCTGTAAAAATTGAAAATTAGTGTCTCGGTGCCCTGCCAGAATACAATGGCCATTACTGCCAGGATCACTACTTCCAGGAAGATGTCCAGGCCCAAAGGCGAGCACCTCACCACTCTCTCCCTCAAGCACAATCAAATCAACCCCAAGCCGCTCCACCTGTAGACGTGCTACGGGCCAGGTATCGGCCCAGGGCCACGGCTTTGTCTGTTCTCCGCTTGCCAGAGTTTGTTCCCAGGCGTGCTGCAAAAGAATCTGAGCAAGCACCGCCTTTGTCCGTATCCAACAGCCGTCAGCCAGGAGAAAACTGCCACCTGCCAGCAGGACAAAGACGATGATGCGCAAAAGTCCTGTTTTCATGCCCGCTGCCTCCTTCCCCAAAACAGAAATAAAAACGCAATAAGCAGCAGAAAGGCCCCAATAACAATTTGAAGCTGAGCAGGAGTCGCTGTTTTCGCAGTACCACCAAATATTTTCTGTGCCTGCCAGCCATGGGGAAGATTGCTTCTCAGGGCTGACTGACGAAGATCTTCTTCAGGAGGACGTGACACTTCTTTTTCAACTGCCACCAGACTGGTATAACGACTGACCAGATGATGGGCCAATGCGGTATTCAGCACTTCCCTCCGAACATCCTCCTCCATTGCCCCAAGCGCCAGAGAATCCATCAGGGAACGAATCTTCTTTCTTGCCCAGAGTGTTGCAATCCCGGGCCTCTCTGCAAGTTTCTGCAAGTCCACTTGTTCCTGCCACAGATCAAGACCGAGATGACCACTGATACTCAGGACCTCCTGTTCATTTCCTTCCGGTATCTTCAGAGAAACCACCAGGGGCTCTCCCGCATAGAGGTCCGCAATGGGATTTGGATAACCCAGCAAAGACTTACCACTGCTGTTTTTCACCGCGATATCGGTGATCGCAGGATGCTCCAGTTTCTGAAACAACCGGGCCATCTTTTCCTCCACTTCACTCGTCTTTCCGATATAGGTATAACTCCCCCGCCCCATACCAGCTGCCCGTGACATAAAGTAGGAATTGGGAGCAGAACCGATGCCAACAGTAAAGAGACGGGAATCACCAAGCCGCGAGGCAATCATGGCAAGGAGTTCTTTTTCATTTCCAACACTGCCATCGGTGAGAAACATAACCTGACGGATGCGCTCATGATTCTTTCTTCCATCAAGTGCCAGATCCAGTGCCCTGGCAATCTCGGTGCCCCCTTCAGCCTTGAGAGAACTGACAAACCTGATCGCCTTTTTCCGGTGTTCTGCATCGGCCGCTTCGGCGTGGTCAAATAACCTCCTGGAATCGGAATTAAATTCAATCACGTTGAAACGATCATGTTCGCTGAGACGTGAAATGGCGAGAATCAACGCTTCCCGTGCCTGGACAATTGAAGGGCCGGCCATAGATCCCGAGGTATCCAGCACAAAGACAACCTCCCTTGGAGGTGCCTGCCCGGTAAGATCAAGGGTCGGGGGACTGAGCATCATCAACAGATAGGTATCACCGCCATGTTTTTCGCTGAAAAGTGCTGCATGGGGATGATACTGTTGTGCCGCCTCCCATTCGAGAACAAAATCACGATCCGCCTTCACACTACCATCAAAGTGAAGCACCTTCACATCTCTCTCTTTGTCTTCCACGGTTATACCATGATAGAGACTCTCAAGCCTGGACACAGGAAATCCTGCAGCCAGTTCAACCATAAGACGAACTGGATTCTGCTGTCTATCTGATGCAACGGGAGGTGTGATTCGTGATGCGTCGGGAACCCGATCGGTATCCATGGCCCAGCCCGTACCACTAAACTGAATTGTCCCCACATCGCTATCCGCCATCAAAGGCCTTCCAGGGATATAACGTGGTCCAACCACCATGGGAAAGCGAAGGGAAAACACCCCATTGCTCAAAGCCACCACCTGCTGGAACTGGATTTCAACCTCTATCTCTTCACCGGGAGGAATATTGGCAACGGCCATTGTGAAAATATTTGCTCGTTCCTGAGAGAGAAGAGAGGCCTTCTTTCCCTCTTTTTTTTGCCTTTTCGTACACCTTTTTTGCTTCTTCTTTCTCCCTTATCTCTCCTTCGATTAACCTTTCGCCAATTTTCATTCGCAGCTGATCCACAGCAGATTCATCTGGCAGAGGAAAAACATAAATCGCCTCCTGCCACCGATCCGTGTTATTGGCAAAGCGTTGCCGAACCATGGTTCTTGCCGTCATGGCGCTTATATATATCTCCACATCCTGTGAAAGCTGTGGTGCAGCTTCATATTTTCCTTCATTACCACTCGCAGCAAAGAGCAAAGAACCCTGCTGCACATCCGACAGAATTACTTCTCTGTTTGCCACGGAATCCAAAGCCGCATAGCCATCTGCTACCATGGATAGAAGAATAATAACCATCACCAATCCCACATACACGACGAAGAGCGTATTCCCCGGATCCAGTGCTGTTCTTCTTCTGTCATCTTTCCTGTTGGCCATTTGTCTCTCCTGTCTCGTAATAAATTGCACAAATCCTCTTTTCACTGTCCCTCAATAAAGTCCATGACAATGACAAATGAAGGAGAGAACAATGACTTTTCACCTTTAAAAAATGACACATTATGACAAAATGCATCCGATGATGGCCAGATGTAACTATTTGTGCTAAGAGAGGGGTGAGTAAGAGCTTAACTCGTGGAGAAAAATGACATACACAATAGCCCTGGTAGAAGATGACGAGGCCCTGCGCAATAACTACGCCCAGGCCCTGATACGTGACGGTTACCAGGTAAACAGCTATGATTCAAGAGCTGAGGCGAGTAGCGCCTTTGCAAGCAAACTTCCCGATCTTGCAATCCTTGATGTGATGCTTCACGATGAAATGGAGGGAGGATTTGAGCTCTGCCGGGAACTGCGGAACCTGTCCCCCACTCTCCCCATCATCTTTCTCACTGCCAGAAACTCTGACCTGGATCGCGTTTCCGGTCTTCGCCTTGGTGCCTGGGATTACCTCACCAAAGACACCACCACTCTTGACTTTCTTCCGGTACGTATCTCGGCTCTTTTCAAGATGTTGGAAGCCATTGCAGGAACAGCAACTCGCCGGGATGAGACTGTTGTCGTTCACGGTTCGCTTCGTATCGAGGAGGAACGGAAACAGATTTACTGGAAAGATAAACAGATCAGCCTGACTCTCACGGAATTCTGGATTTTAACTGCCCTTGTTCGAAGGCCTGGTCACGTAAAATCACATGACCAGCTTATGGCTGCGGCAAACGTGGTGGTCACCAATAACGCCATCGCTGCCCATGTGAGAAGAATCAGGGAAAAATTTCGTGAAACAGACCCTGAATTTGATGCCATCAGTGCCGAGTATGGAATGGGATATCGCTGGATTGAGCGGTAGGGTTTTCTAATTCAGGCCATATATTATAATTCAAGCGCTTGAAATTCTGTCTTATTTTCCTCCGACCTCAGGTGTGAAATCTATTTTTTTCTGTTCGCTGTGTCCACTTGCCACCAAAACTCTGCAACCTTGATTATTGACTCAATCTTTTTTTAATTACGTATATTCAGGAATAAGGTTAAATTCCAGTTTTGACAAATTGTTAAATATTACCAGTGCTCTCCTCTTACGGAAAGCGCAACTCTAAACTCTGCACAATGAGGTCCACTTGCATATTGGGAAGGCGGTTGTTATTATATTCTTACACGTAGCGAAGAGAACAGCTTTCAACTTATGGAGAATATTATGGAACGTGTTGAACTGCCTTTGGCGGAGTACTCATTCGAACAAAAACTCGATCTGCTGGAAACTCTCTGGGATGACTTGGTAAAAAATGATACTGTTTTTAAATCACCTGCTTGGCATGAGGAAATTCTCAAAGAACGTGAACAGGCTTTAAGTTCAGGGAAGATAAAGGTCTCTGACTGGGGAGAAGCTAAAAAAAGGATCAGAAGGAATGTTTCGTGCGGGTAGAAATTACAGACCTCGCTGAAAAGGACCTTGAACAAGGATATCTTTTTTATGAACAGCAACAGTTCGGACTTGGCACCTACTTCCTTGATGCACTTTACTCTGATATTGATTCCCTGTGTTTCTACGGCGGCATTCATTTAAAATTATGGGGATACCATCGCTTACTGTCCAAACATTTTCCTTTTGCCGTATATTACAGTGTGGCTGAAGACACTGTCCTCGTTATAGCGGTGCTTGATTGTCGTCGAAATCCAAGCTGGATCAGGAAGAAATTAAAGGCACTATGACTTTGTTACAGGAGTGTTCGGCCAAACATCCTCCTGAAAAGCTTCTTCTCCTAAGGTGCAGTTTCACTTCGGTGATTCTGTTTTTTCTGTTTCTCCCCTCTACAATCAATAGCCATTACTAAGGTCTTCCGTTTTACATAATTCTAAAACATTACATTGCTACTATATATACGTAATAACATACATACATAACGATCATACTTTATTATCAATAACTGTCAGATTAGGTGATTGCCGCTGCTCTGGGACCAACCGAATCTCCAAAAAGCTATAAAGTTCTTTGATCAGTGATGTTTGATGCCTTGGCTGCAAGCCCTAAACATTTTATAAGACGTGGACAGATGGCACTCAAGTATAAAATTGGTATCTTAAACTATTTTGCACATCGTACCACCATTGGTTCTGTCGAGGACATTCTCCATAAAATCAGTTAACCGGATAAACCTATTTTTTCCCTGAAAGAAATAGTTTTTCAGAGGACTTAAGAAGATTTTTCCTGCCAAAGAGAGTGACTATATCACCGGCAGCAAAAGATGTAGTACCATGGGGGATATGTAAAACTCCCTCTCTATCCAGTGAGACCACATTTATGGAACCTGGGAGGTGTAATTCTTTGATGTTTTTTCCAACTGCGTAAGCCCCTGCCTTCAAACGAAATTCTGTAAAATCATTGTACTGCTCCCGTCGTAACGTAGTCTGTTCCTCAAGCAACTGACCCCGTTGTTTACGCACAATACCAACATCATAGGCCCTTAAAATATCACTACGACTTATCAGCCCAAGGAGCTTGTTTTTTGATTTTCTTGAAACAACCGGTAATCTCGCAAGATCTCTTGGAGCCATCTTCTGAATAGCTGTATAGATAGGCTCATCTGAGAACACCGTCAATGGGTCAACCGTTGCAAGATCTTCAACCTTTAATGTTCGAAGATTCACAGCTTCCGCTGATAAAGCCCTTTCCATATCTTGGAGAGTAACGATTCCCCAAAGTTCATCATTCTCATCAAGCACTGGAAAGCCAAGAAGGTTTGTTTCCTGGAAACGCTGATACAGCTCTGCAAGGCTCTGATTCTTATAAATGGTCAGTGGTGAGCGCAGCATGACCTCACGCACCTGTACCCCCTGCATGATATCCTTATCGCGTCCCTGGTCAAAACGTATGCCACGTTTTACGAGCTTCACCGTATAAATGGATTCCGGATGCAGATACTGGGCAAGATAGGTAGCAGTAACCGCGGTGAGCATAAGTGGCAGGATGAGTGCGTAATCATTGCTCATTTCAAAAACAATAAGCATTGCAGTCAGCGGAGCGCGGGCACAGGCAGCAAAAACTGCAGCCATACCGACAAGGGCATAGGCACCTGGAGGTCCTGCAAGCTCTGGCTGCCAGGCAAAAAAAAGTTCTCCCATGGCCCCACCAAGCATTGCGCCTATAAAAAGCGAAGGGGCAAAGACACCACCAGAGTTTCCAGAACCAAGGGTCAAGGAGGTGGCAAGTGGCTTTAAGAGGACAAGAAGAGCCAAAATCCAGAAATCCGTACCGCCATGCAACACCTCTTCAATAAAAGTAAATCCCGGTCCATAAACATGGGGAATATTTTCAATAAGCGGCATTCCCAACTGGAATTCGGTGGGATTACTAAAACTGGTATTGGTAAAGTTAATATAGAAAACACCAAGCAATCCAAGAAACAGAGCACCAACAGCAGGTTTCCACAGGAGAGGAAAATTCCAGTTATCAAAAACATCCTCAAACCAGGACAGCATTCGAATAAATGCTACACCGACGAGTGCGGCAACCAAGCCAAGAAGCAGATAAAAGAAAATGGTCAGGGGTGATTCCATTGTGTAGGACGGCACAGTAAAAGCCGGCCGGTCACCAAGATACATCTGACTGACCACAGCGGCAGAAACTGCTGCAATAACCACATTGCCAAAGGCACGGACCTTCAATTCACACATCAATACTTCAATGGCAAAGGCAACACCTGCAATGGGAGCATTAAAAGTAGCTGCTATTCCTGCGGCGGCTCCACAGGCCACAAGGTTTTTTATACGGTCATCAGAGAGATGAAGAATCTGACCAACCGACGATCCAAGGGTGGCGCCAACTTGAACAATAGGTCCTTCACGTCCGGCTGATCCTCCGGTTCCGATACAGAGTGCAGAGGCAACTATCTTTGCAATTGCGACACGTGGTCGAATCCTGCCTCCACTCATAACGAGTGCCTGCATAACTTCCGGCACCCCGTGCCCCTTTGCTTCACGGGCAAACCAGGCTATTACAGGTCCAGCCAGCAAAGCCCCGCCGATTGGCACCAGGGCATAACTCCAGATGCCAAGATGAGGGAAGAGGAAGTGGACTGTGGTATAGGATCTGTTCTGGATAATTGCAATAAGATGGATAAAAGCCACGGCCGCAAGCCCTGTGGAGCCACCAATAATAACAGAGAGAGTCAGCAGCAACAATCCTTCGGGAGGAGTTGTTTTATCAAGAAGTGCACCAAAAGGGTTACGTTTCATACCACTTACTACCTTGCCTGGTAAATCTGGCCATGATGGCAGTTCATAGTTACTACCTGGCCACTTTTCAGTTTCTCAATGGCACCCTTTACCCCTGTAATAACAGGAATATTTTTTTCCCGGCCAACAATTGCTGCATGCGATGTGAGCCCCGGTTGTTCGGTGATAATTCCAGCTGCGCCACTTAATTTGTCCAGCATATAATTATCGGTATAGCAGGCAACAAGAATATTCCCGACTTTAAATCCATCAAGGCTGTGGGGGTCTCCTATTACAGTGACCTCTGCCGTAACTGTTTCCTTGCCAATCCCCTGACCATGGAGGTTAATGTCTCCCACCTCATGGATCTTCAGCATATTGGTGGATCCACTTATTTTAAATGGAATGCCAGCAATAATAACAATGGTATCCCCCGATTTCATCAGATCACTTTCCATGGCACGAATGATTGCATCGTCAAAAAGCTTATTGACCGATTCTTCGTCGGAAACTTCCAGAGGTCTCACCCCCCAGAGTAACTGCATCTGCCTCCTCACTGATGCCTCCGGGCTTGTAGCGATTATGGCCGGCTGGGGACGATGACGAGCCACCATCCGGGCGGTCTGGCCACTCTGAGTTGCAGCAAGGATGGCATGTGCCTGCAAGTCACTGGCAATGGCACAGGCGGGAATTATAGTTGTCGCTGACCAGCGGTTATTTCGGGGCGTATTTGTAAAGTTTTCTCTGCAGGGTTCTCCTGTGGATGCCTAACATTTTGGAGGCGCAGCTGATATTGTTGTCGCAGTCCGCGAGCACCCGCTGGATATGTTCCCACTCCACCCTGGCCAGCGAAGGGGGCAGGATTTCCTCTTCGGGGTATTCCTGTTGCTGGTTGTCGTCGGAAAAGGCCTTGAGGATTTCGTCCAGATCAGCGGGTTTGGCCAGATAGGCGACTGCCCCCAGGCGGATGGCCTCAGTGGCCGTGGCAATGGAACCGTACCCGGTAAGCACGACGATGCGCAGTTCCGGGGCTATGGCCAGGGCATCTTTGATCAGGGACAGGCCGCTTTTTCCCGACATCTTCAGGTCGATGACGGCCATGGCGGGATGCTCCTGCTCAATGACGGACATGGCTTCATCGTAACAGCGGGCAGTGCAGGTGGTGTACCCCCTGCGGATAAATGCTTGATTCAATCGTTCCCTGAAGAAGTCTTCGTCATCAACCAGTAAAATCTTTTCCATTTGTTCTCCCTGCTGTCTGCCTGCTGTTGCAGTTCTTCCTGGCCATATGCAGGGACAGGGTCAACGTAACCCTGGTGCCCTGATCCGGCAGCGGCTCTATGGAAAGGCCGCCGCCGAACTGTTCTGCCATGCTCCTGGCAAGGAACAGGCCGAGGCCGAGCCCGGTATCCTTGGTGCTGAAGAAGGGGTTACTGGTTTGGGCTTCCAGTCTTTTTTCAATTCCAGTACCTCTATCACAGACTTCAATACCCAGATGTCCTGCATTGGTAAACCAGCGCAGGGTAACCTTCTCATGGGGGGGCGAGGCCTCGAGTCCGTTCTTCACCAGACCCTTGATCGTCCGGCACAATGAACGGAAGGGCATGGCGATATTCAAATCTTCCGGTACTGTATCTATCCGGAGCCGCTTTCGCTCTTCTTCCCGGAGCTCGGTCAGGATCTGCTCCACCACCTGCTGGATCGAAAAACTCCTGATCTCTTCACCCAAATGCCCGCCGGCACCAGCTGTCATCTGATAGAGGATCTCCTTACACTCCGTCACCTGCCTTCTGATCAGACGGGCATCGTCGAGGAGTTCGCCTCTGTCTCCCAGTTGTTCCAGGGTATGGATCATCTCACAGGAGATGACGGCCACCGTGCTGAGAGGGGTGGCAAGTTCGTGGGCAGCTCCGGCGGCAAAGGTGGCCAGGCCCGCCAGGCGCTCATGACGTTGCCGTTCCTTTTCCAGAGATTGGATCTTGAGGCGGTTTTCAGTGAGAGCCCTCTGGATTTTACTGACAAAAAAGACCACGAACAGAGAGGTGACGACAAAGGCCCCTCCCATTCCCTTCAGGTGGAGTTGAAATGAGCCTGTGAGGATGTCGATCCGCTGCAGATCAGCAGGAGCCATGGCATTGGTGCTGGAAAGTTCGGAGATAAAAGCCGGCGGGAAGAAGAAGAGCAGGCTGTAGCAGGCCAAAGTGGTCGCGGTGATCAGCCAGGAGCACTTCTCCCTGAGAATGATGGCCCCGGTGACGATATGAATCAGGTAGAGAAATACAAAGGGATTCATGGCACCGCCGGTGACGTGCAGGAGTCCGGTGAGGAGGATGGTATCCATTAGAAGAATGACCAGAATTGTCTGGTTGGAAATCGGGGCGTTGCGGTGCTGCCTGAGGTGAAGGTAAAGATTGCCGGCCACCTCAAAGAGGATTATGGCGGCAACCGGCAGGAGGGGGATATTAATGTGCATTACCATCCAAACTGAGAAAATGAGAACAATCTGGCAAAGTACTGCGCCCCAACGCAGGGCCAGGAGCCAGGGAAGGGCTACGCTGACCTGTTCTGTCTGAGCCTGGCGGATGATGGGTTTGATATGGGAAAAGAGCATGGGTTTTTGAAAGGTACGCATTTATGGTTGCCTTCGTTCACAAAAGCTTCTGGGAAATTATACCACTTTCTGAAAGATGCGACAATATGCCACATTGTGATATTCTCCTCCGTGGGTTACATGTAAATTATCAGTGAAGTTTGATTGAGGGAGGCTGATCCTGATTTGCAGGTGTTGGTCGATAACTGTAAAAAGAAGATATGGAGGATAGTCATTATGGAACATCAGAACAAACCCTGTCAAAGCCTGACCCGCCGTCAGATGATGATCGGAACCGCGGGAGCACTTGCCGCAGGAACTGCCCTTGCACAGTTTGGGGGATTACTGAAATCCGCACACGCCGCAGGTGGATCGACTGAAAAATGGCCATGGCCCTACGAGAAACTCGATCCTGTCAAAACTGCGGAACTGGCCTATAAAGAATGGTATCGGGTTTTCTGCGGTGCGGCAGTAATCAACAGCGTTTTCAATCAATTGCAAGAAAAATTCGGAGAACCGTACACCTCTTTTCCCGATGATGCCTTTGTCTTTCTTGAGGGTGGTATGGTGGGCTGGGGCATGACATGTGGCTCCAATGCCGGTGCGGCCATTGTTGCTAATGCGATCATAGGACCTAGAATCGCCGGAGGTAACGAAGGACACCAGATTACCGAGGATATCTTCGAATGGTATTCCGATGCCGCCATGCCGGTTTTTACGCCGAAAACCCCGAAAATCACCACTGAGCTGGTCAAGACCACCGCCGACTCCCCTCTGTGTCACGTCTCTGTCGGCAAATGGATGAAGGCTTCCGGGTTTCACATCGGCAGCCCAGAGCGTAAAGACAGGTGTGCTCGGGTTGCAGCCAGTGTTGCCTACCATCTTGTGGAGCTGCTCAACGATTGGCATGACAAAAAATACCAACCGACAGCCACCCATAAGCCAGTTAAGGAGTTTGGCATCACCGCTCAGATGAACTGCATGGACTGTCACAGCGACGATGTGCCCACACCACCCATGGCCAAGAAATAACCATGGGGTGCTTGACCCATCGGAGTAAGGCGCTCTGAATAGCGTTTCCCCCTTCAAAACCTTTGCCGTTGCTTCCCGTCTCTGTCAGCCGGGAGTGGCGGCAAAGGCAAAGCGCCCTTCAGACTATTCACCTGAGTAGTTACCTTTTTTTTCTTTTAATAGACTCCCTTGACTGAGCGTTGCTTCCCGGTATCGGCAATCAGGACAATGTTCCCTTCGGCATCTGTAAGAAAAACGGCACTGAGAGTTGTTACTCAGTAACGGTGTCGCGAATCAAAGAGTGTTTCATAATCCCACCCACCATAAAAAACATTTAGACCCCGTACCGTCAATTCTGCCTCATTCACAAGGAATGCAGCAACTGCTTTGTTATCAAGAGCATAAATTCCTAAACCATCCATCAGGTCAGCCCGTAATTGACCTCTTATTGGAAAAGTTTCCAGTTCCTGATACTTGGATTTTAGTAAGAAGTGCACCAAAAGGATTACGTTTCATACTGCCTGCTACTGCTACCTTGTCTGGTAAATCTGGCCATGATGGCAGTTCATAGTTACTACCTGGCCACTTTTCAGTTTCTCAATGGCACCCTTTACCCCTGTAATAACAGGAATATTTTTTTCCCGGCCAACAATTGCTGCATGCGATGTGAGCCCCGGTTGTTCGGTGATAATTCCAGCTGCGCCACTTAATTTGTCCAGCATATAATTATCGGTATAGCAGGCAACAAGAATATTCCCGACTTTAAATCCATCAAGACTGTGGGTGTCTTCTATTACAGTAACCTCTGCCGTAACTGTTTCCTTGCCAATCCCCTGACCATGGAGGTTAATGTCTCCCACCTCATGGATCTTCAGCATATTGGTGGATCCACTTATTTTAAATGGAATGCCAGCAATAATAACAATGGTATCCCCCGATTTCATCAGATCACTTTCCATGGCACGAATGATTGCATCGTCAAAAAGTTTATTGACCGATTCTTCGTCGGAAACTTCCAGAGGTCTCACCCCCCAGAGTAACTGCATCTGCCTCCTCACTGATGCCTCCGGGCTTGTAGCGATAATGGCCGGCTGGGGACGATGACGGGCCACCATCCGGGCGGTCTGGCCACTCTGAGTTGCAGCAAGGATGGCATGTGCCTGCAAGTCACTGGCAATGGCACAGGCGGCATAGCAGATAGCATTAGACACGGTTTGGGTCGAATACCTGGCACCTGCACTGAGCAGCTCATCGTAGGGAAGGGCAGATTCAGAAATTTCTGCATTTTTAACCAGGAAACGAACAGCCTCCAGAGGATATCCTCCAACCGCTGTTTCCCCAGACAACATCACTGCATCGGTCCCGTCAAAAATAGCATTGGTCACATCACTGGCCTCTGCCCTGGTGGGCCTGGGACTGCCAATCATCGATTCCAGCATCTGGGTTGCGGTGATAACCGGTTTGCCATGACGATTAGCCATCTGGATAATTTTCTTCTGAATAACCGGGACCTTCTCCGGTGGTAGTTCCACTCCGAGATCACCACGGGCCACCATCAGCCCATCAGACAAATCAAGAATTTCTTCGAGATTGTCGAGTGCCTCCTGATTTTCAATCTTGGAAATAATCTGCTGCCTGCCTCCAACTTCTTCTATAACACGGCGGACTTCCAGAACATCTTCCCCCTTACGGATAAAGGAGGCTGCGATAAAGTCCACCTCCATCTCAGCCCCAAACTGAATATCCGAAACATCCTTATCCATCAATGGAGGTAAATTGACCTTGACCCCGGGCAGACTGACACGCTTATGCTCTCCCAGACGACCACCAACGACAACCTCGGTGCGGATATCATTTCCATGGAGACTTAAAACACGCAACGCCAGCTTACCATCATCGAGAAGAACGGTGTCGCCAATGTTCACATCATCGCAAAGGCCCTGATAATTCACGCCAATCCGCTCAGACGTTGCCGCAACTGTATCGATTGTCAAAAAGAATGTCTGTCCCTGCTGAAGCGTAATAAAACCTTCATCAATATCACTGGTTCGAATTTCAGGCCCCCGGGTATCGAGAAGAATAGCGGTTTCACACCCAGCCCTGGCTCTAGCTGTCTTGATTGCAGCAATGAAGGCTGCCTGAGACTCGTGGTCTCCGTGAGAAAGATTGACACGAAAAACGTCCACCCCGGCCAGGATCAGCTCATGAATCTGCTCCACAGTATTACTAGCAGGCCCCAGCGTTGCTATAATTTTTGTTTTTCTCATTGTTTTCACCTGTTACTGTCGTATAGTTCCTCAACTATTTCACTGATAGCTCAACTTTCAGACTTGTGGTTATGGAGCAATCTGTTACATGAATAGTAACCATTATACAATTAAACCAGGCTAAAGGCCAAAGGTGAAAAAAATTGATAAAAGCTATCGCCACACTCCCAGCTGAACAACTATGCGCATTTCCCTTCGCCTGAAACTTACACTTATTTCCCTGCTGCTCCTGCTGATCCCCCTGATCGGATTCAGGTTCAGCGCCATGCTGCAGTCAAGTCTCCTTGCCAGCCGGGAAGATGCCCTGATGTTCACAGCAAAAGCAGTGGCCACTGCTCTTGCCAATCGCCCGGATATCTTTGACCGTGAGCTATTCCACTCCCTCGATCAAAGTCGTGATCTCTATCTTCTCCGTCTTTCAAGCTCCATCCGCCTCAATGGAAAAGTGGATGACTGGCAGCCTGAACTTGATCAGAGTGATACCTTTGGAATTGAGCACGTCCTCGCCACCACTTCGCCCTATAAGCCGGGATCTCTCACCTTTCGACATCTGGTCGGACAACGCGGGAAATACCTCTATGCTCTGTTTCTTGTCCATGATGACAAGGTGAGGTACCGCCACAAAAACTCTCTCTACCCAGAAAAAGCTGATCATATTCAAATAGGAATACAAGATCCTGCAGGAGAACTTCACAGATACCTGCTGACCGCAGAGGAGCCTGGATGGGTCAACGGCTTTCAGATGGCAGCTGATCCGGAGAACCAGATCCCCATAGCGAACGAGCCACGCATTCAGGGTGTGTGGACAGAGACTGAGGATGGCTACATTGTTGAAATGCGCATTCCGCTGGATATGATTGGTAAACGACTGGCCTTTGCCGTGGCAGATGTGGATAATGCCGAGACACTGGAGATAGAAACGCTCATCGGCACAGCAAATCCGGATCAAATCGGTGAACTGGGCTGGCTTCTTGCCCCGTCCCGTGATATCGAAGCCCTGCTAAAACGTCTTGACAGGCCGCATTCACGTATCAGAATTGTCGACAGCAACAGACGGGTTCGGGCCCGCTTTGGTAGCCTAGAAACCATAGCTCCCCCCGAATCTGACCAGGCCAGAGAGCAATCATCTCTGCTTAACTGGCTTCATCGCCAGCTCAGCCCGGTATATCGTCTTTTCACAGAACCCTTCACCACAACCTTCACCACAGCAGGTTCCCAGGCAAAACAACTCGATATTATGGGGATAGAAGAAGGGCTCCTTGGTAAATCGAGCATTACACACTACCAGCTGGATGACGCCCAGGTGGAGGTGATGGCAGCTATCACACCATTAGTAGATGGAAATACAATTGTTGGAGCTGTGGTTGTAGAGCAGACAACCAATTCCATTCTGGCCTTAAAAAATCGCATGATAGAAGAGTCCATCGGACTCACGGTAATGGCCTTTGTCATCATTGGACTTGGCCTGCTGTTTTTTGCCTCACGGATTTCGAGTCGCATCAGGCGACTACGCAATCAGGCGGCCAATGCCATCAGTGACGATGGACGAATTATCGCCGAGATTACCGCAGTGCGTGCAAAAGACGAAATCGGTGATCTTGCACGAACTCTTTCCACCATGCTCGGTCAGCTTAAAGAACAGAACGAATACCGGGAAAACATGGCCGATAACCTCGAACACGAAATGCGCACCCCCCTGGCCGGTATTGCAGCTTCTCTGAAAAATATGGAGAAAGAGCTGACAAATCCCGACAAACAGCTGAAAGAATATATGGGCTGGGCCTTACGTGATGTCCAGCGCATGGAGTCCCTCCTCACTGCAATCCGGGATGCCACCAGCATCCAGGATGCTTTGGAACGTGATTTTCCAGAAGACTTTGACCTTGGGGCTGCCCTGGCGATCTGGGTCGAACATGGTTGGCAACCCGGATACCCCGACGTTGTTTTCAGGTATAATGTACCCGAACAGCCACTTTTTATTTATGGTGACCCGGACAGACTGCGGCAGATGATAGAAAAACTTATCGACAATGCGGTTTCTTTCCATATACCAGAAACACCTGTCGTACTCTCGCTCTCCAGTGATCAGGAAGGCATCAAGCTCAGTATCTGCAATCAGGGCCCGACCATTGCTCCGGAGATGCTGGGTCAGATCTTCAACTCCATGGTTTCCCTCCGTACCCGGAAGGATAGCAGCCCTCACCTCGGCCTCGGCTTATACATTGTCCGTACCATTGTAGAACACCATCATGGAACAATCCGGGTTGAAAATAGAACTGAGGGAAAAGGCGGTGTCTGTGTTATTGTGAACCTGCCCCAAACACCAAAACCCGCAAAAGCAGATCATCAAGATGACTATCCTCTATCAAGATAACAGATGGCTTGTAATTAACAAACCCTCCGGCATATCCACCCACAGGGCTCACCCCGGTGACCTTGGTATTGTGGAATGGCTGGACCTGCACCACAAACTGAAGGTGTATACCTGTTCACGGCTTGATAAGGGGACCAGCGGAGTGCTTCTCTTTGCTCTGGCTCCAGATGGTGTTGCCGAAGCGCAGAGTGTTCACGAGGACGAACGATCACGTAAAACCTATTACTTCATAGCCGAAAAAACATCCCAGAGTTCCTGGTTCTGTGATGCCCCCCTCGACGGCAAGCCCTGCAGCACCCACTTCAGTACAGTCAGAGAAGGTGTCACCAGCGCTCTTTACAAAGCGGTTATCAATCGCGGCCGTACCCACCAGATCAGACGTCACGCGGCGTCATCGGGGATTCCCCTTCTTGGTGATCCCGAGTACAAGGGAGCAGACTTCGCCAGATTATCTCTCCACTGCGCGATGGTGGAATGGCCGGGAATTTCCCAGACACTGCACGCCCCCCTGCCACAGTGGTTTGAGTTCTGGCTGGATAGCAAACCACAGGAAGCAGGGTACCTCGCACTGGTCGAACAGCGCTATCCCTTCCTCTCTTCTGTTACCGATTGCTGCCGACTCCTGCATCGTGGTGAATATTCCAAAGATATCGCCATTGATAAGTACGGTGACTGGCTCTGCGCAACTGGCTACAGGGAAACGGTTCCGGCACGGCAGGTTCTGCAGGCACACAAAGATCTGCTCACCACTCTCTGTGAAATCTGTAACTGCAAGGGCGGGGTGATAAAAACCAATCTGCGAGACCCCCATAAAAACAGACTTTTTGCGGATATTGCCGCCTGGGGAGACCCCATTCCCGACTCTTTTCTGGTACGCGAACACGATCTTCACTTCAAGGTACAGTTAAACGACAGACAACACACAGGACTTTTCCTCGACCAGCGGGATTCCAGGAGCCGGATTGCAGAAATTGCCAAAGGAAAGCGAGTAGTAAATCTGTTTGCCTTCACCTGTTCCTTCTCTGTCTATGCACTTGCCGCAGAGGCAGAAGTAGTATTTTCGGTGGATCTTGCCGCAGGATGTCTCAAACAGGGGCAGGAGAATGTTGCCATTAATCAACTGGCAGAAGCAGGAAATGCCAAATTCATAAAAGAAGACACCCGTAAATGGCTGTCCCGGCAGCTTCGTAACAAGCAAAATAATCCTCGCCAGTTTACTCCCTTTGATCTTGTAATCTGTGATCCTCCAGTATTTGCTTCCGGAGGCAGGGGAAAAAGCTTTCATGTGGAAAAAGAATGGCCTGGACTCGCAGATGGAGTAAGTAACATTCTCGCAAATGATGGCATAGCACTCTTTGCCAACAATCACCAGGGAGGTGCGGAACCCTTTTATTACGACACTCTACGCAAGGTTTTCAGTGAAGTCACCCGGTTAAATCCACCTTTGGATTTTCCACAGGTGGGGACGCGGACTTCTCATGTTAATATCTACTGGTGTCAAAAATAATATCAACCCTTGACTGAAAGGCGATTATCCTGCTATTGCTTCAGAATAGACTTGTAAGTACCATTCCCCCTCAACTGAGTGTCAGTTCCCGGATCAAAGGATAGGAGAAGTGTCATGATGAACAGGATATTCGAACTGATCACCTGGATTTTTGACCCCCTTCATCATTTTTACGAGCACGAAAAAGTACACCGGAAGATTTCCTTTGTGCTGGTACTAATCTTTATCTCCGGCCTTCTGATAATAGAATTAAAACGTCGGCAACTCCTTCCGGCAGAGCTGGCTCCCATCATTCCTAAAAATCACTTCTATGCCATCAGCTGGGCATTTACGATGATTCTTGTCCTGGAGGTCATCAGCCTTATTTTCACCCTCCCCTGTTCGTTCTCACGCTCCGTTGGTAAACAGTTCGAGATTCTCTCTCTGATACTGATACGTAACGCCTTCAAGGAACTCTCCTATTTTCAGGAACCGGTAACATTTATCGGCAACGAAGAAAGTATTCTTCATATTTTATCAAACGGTTTTGGTGCTTTCCTGATCTTTGCCCTGCTGAGTGTCTATTACAAACTGCAGAAGGACAGCTATAACGAACGAGATCACATTGATAATATATTTAATTTTGTAGCCGCAAAAAAAGGTGTCGCCCTGGTATTACTTATCTCTTTTGCAGGCATGGGAGCGCATTCTTTTTATCTCACCACAGTTGGCATAGAGCATACAGATTTTTTTCATGGATTTTATACCCTGCTGATCATCACCGATATTTTAGTGGTGCTTATCGCCCAGTGTTTTCATCCGGCCTTTTATACAATTTTCCGCAATTCAGGTTTTGCCCTTTCCACATTGATTATCCGTCTTGCTCTGGTTGCACCGGTTTATTTTGATGTCCTGCTTGGAGTAGCCGCCATTATCCTGGCCATTTTACTTACGGTGATCAGTGGCAGGATGTTTCCAGGGCATGAATATTCGGAGATGAAAAACTAAGGTTGTAAAAAAAAGTCTTACTTTTGGGCAAGCCAGATCATATGGCGGCTTCCCCCTTTCTGTCCTCGTGCCCGGACCGTTACCTCTTTCACCGAAAATCCTGTCTGAAAGAGCCGCTTTGAAAAGGCAGGATCAGGACTGGCTGACCAGACAGCAAGGATCCCGGCAGGCTTCAGGGCAGTATAGGTCGCCTTAAGTCCCGGCCAGCCATAAAGCCAGTTGTTATCACTTCGAGTCAAACCATCGGGACCGTTATCCACATCAAGCATCACGGCATCATACATCTGCTGCTCCGCTTGTAAAATCAGAGCGACATCGCACTCCTGCACCGTTATTCTGCTGTCGGTCAAAGGATATCCGGCAAGATGTCCCAGGGGACCTCGGTTCCATGCAACCACCGCAGGCACCAGTTCAGCCACTACCACCTGAGCCTGAGAACCAAGGTTCTGCAATGCTGCCGCCGCCGTGAAGCCCATCCCCAATCCGCCGACCAAAACCTTTGACGATGGATGCTTGGCAAATCGTGCACAAACACATTCGGCCAAAGCATCCTCCGAACCGTGAACACGGCTATTCATCAATTCACAGCCATCCACCCGTATGGAAAATTCAGTATCCCGCCTGTAGAGATAAAGCGTTTCTGAACCTCCCGGCACCGGGCTGCTATCGACTAATTCCCAGGGGATCATTTCAAT
Organism: Desulfocapsa sulfexigens DSM 10523; assembly: GCF_000341395.1. GTDB lineage: Bacteria > Desulfobacterota > Desulfobulbia > Desulfobulbales > Desulfocapsaceae > Desulfocapsa > Desulfocapsa sulfexigens. Next base: position 827,860 of record NC_020304.1, read on the forward strand.
ACCAATTACCTTCGCTTTTCACAAACGTGTCTTCAATAAAGACGAACAAGTCAACAGATTATTCCTTATTGTAATAATAGTGCGCGTCATTCAGGGCCTTGAGAATTTCAGGTTGCATTTGTGATAATAATTTTTTTCCATCAACGACCTCATCATCCAAACTCATTGCCAGGTTTTTATGTTGAGTCGTTGACTTGAAAGGAATAACCAACTTTCCAAAATCATTAATCAAGCCGATATCTGACCAGCTCGCCACCACCACGTTGTTCGTTTCAAGAGGAAATGACAAATCAGTCCCTAAACTATAATCTTTAGTTGGGTTTTCTATCCCGAGACGACTTAAAATTGTCGCCGGAACATCCATGTGGCTTGTACGTTGTGTTACTTTTTTTGCAATGCTGCCTGGCATCCAGACAATCATGGGCACTCTCACCTGCCAATCTGTGAAGGCTGAATTATGCCCCCAACGACCGCGTTCCATAAACTCTTCACCATGATCCCCTGTTACAATGAGAAGAGTATTGTCAATATCTCCAGAGTTTTCAAGAGACTCAACAATACGCTGTAATTGAATATCAATACCGTACGCCGCGTTATCATATCTTGCTTTCATTCCCTTAATCTGCGGAGCAAGTTCTTTTCGTGACAATCCTGTATAATCCAGGGATTGAAGGTAATCATTTCTTAATGCAGCATTGTCCGGAAAAGAATATCGTGCATGTGTGGACTCGTAAAACAGAAAGCCATAGAAAGGTCTTGAGTGGTCCCTCGTTTGGATGGCATTAATCAATGCTGTCGTATTTTTACGATCGCGTTTCCATGGCTCACCTCTATTGTTTTCTATTAATTTTTCCGGTGGAATTGCACTGAAAATTGTTCTGTCAAATTCAGGATAGGAAAACTTTGCACTGGTATAGATAAAATATTGGTAATTATACTGGTTGAGGACATCAAACAATACAGGTCCTTGCTGGTTACGGAGGAAGACATCCCAATAATTTCCCTGAAGACCATAAAAGAGAGCAAATAAACCCTGTCGAGTCCCGTTACCACCCGAATAATGTCTTGTGAAGTTCCATGCTTTTTCTGCAAAAGCAGACATATTGGGCATGACTGTCGGCGACAGCAGGTCCCAGCGCATTGACTCTGACACCAGCATAATAATATTAAGAGGTTTATTAACTTTTGAAATTACTATTGGAACTTTGGGGTAGTTGAGTTGCCTGGATTCGTTTTGAGACATGCTGACTTGAGATACCTGCTCAACTTTTATGCCCATTCTTTTTAAGAACGAATTAATACTTGTCGTCTGGTATAAAAATATCGCATCCCCTCTTTCTAAAACGGGGCCGTAAAGTTGAGCCTTGCTGTATCCATAAACCCCACGCTCAGCAAAAGTGATGAAAAACAACAGGATCAATACCTTGATGACCGGAAAATGAAAACGGGAAAGTCTCAGTGCCATATACAGGCCACCAATATGAAGTGCCGCCAGTACCGAGACATAGCCGAGGGTGACAAGCACATTTGTCTGATCTGCACCTAAGGAATCTATACCGCCAGGACTCGTCAGCAGATTCCAGACAAAACCATTAAGATGAAAGCCATAGAGATCATACAAATGGGAATCAACAAAGACAAGAACATGTCCAAGCACAGCCAGCAAGATGGAGAAAGCTACTGCAACATTACGCCAGCGCCGTAACAACCAATAGCTGACAATCGCAGGCCCTTGATACATTAGCCCATATGTCACGAGAACCATCAAGGTATGCAACTGATCCCGAAATGTCTCATTGGGAATACTATTTAAAAAATGGCTTGATAAGAACACGCTAAAGAGCCACGTGCATAAAAAATACACCTTCATATTAATACGTTCAGACATCATTTACCGTGCACTTTCACTTGTTTTGATAACACCTGGACCACCTCTCAAAAAATGAACTCTCGTCCTGAACAGATAGCCTATGCAGAGCATAGCCAATCAATGTTCCTGTTTTGTACCACTAAAACCATGAAGAAGAGCGTTAAGATCGTTGCAACACATACCACCTTTAATACTTTTTTTCTTTGATGGCAGTATTAAAAAGGTTTATTAAACGCAGTTACGGTATAAGCTTCTAAAGTGGGCAAGCCCGCAAGGTATTTAGGCTGAAGGTCGCCATGTGTTGTCTTTCCTTCAGTCTAAAACCCTTCAGTCTGTGTACCTTCTCCTCATAACAAAGGAAATTGAAACTTGCTTTCTCGTTTTTTATACAGGAGTCCAAGTACAAGGTACTAACACAGTTACCACTGCTCAACAGATGAAAATAAAGAGCACGAGAAAATCCCGGAATGAAAGTAATTATCGCAGAAAAGCCATCGGTTGCACGTGACATTGCAAGTGTACTCGATATCAAGACCTACAAAAAAAGGTTATATCGAAGGACGTGGCTGCGCAGTTACCTGGGCCTTTGGACATCTGGTAACACTCCAGGAACCGGGTGAATATGATCCCGCCCTGAAACGCTGGTCACTTGACACTCTTCCCTTTGTACCGGAGGAATTCAAACTCAAACTGATAAGCAACCGCGGTGTTGCTGAACAGTTTCACATTATCAGAACACTTTTTGATCAGGCCGAAGAGATTGTATGCGCAACTGATGCGGGACGGGAGGGTGAACTTATCTTCCGCTATATCCTGGCGCTCTGCAAAGCTGAAGAGAAACCGATTCGCCGGCTCTGGCTCAACTCGCTGACGTCCGATGCAATTGAGGCGGCATTCAAGGATCTTCGCGACGGCCACGATTATGATCCGCTCTACGCTGCAGCCCGCTGTCGCAGTGAATCCGACTGGATTGTGGGGCTCAACGCAACACGGTATTATACTGTTCGCCATGGAAGGATTGGTGGAGGGAAAGATCGCGTACTCTGGACCATCGGACGTGTCCAGACACCGGTTCTGGCCATGATTGTCGAGCGTGACGATGCTATTCTCCAGTTTCGTCCTCAGCCATTCTGGGAACTCAGTACCCGCTACCGGGAAGTGATCTTCAAATACAGCGGAAAACGCTTTGAAAACGAAGAAAAAGCGCAGGTGCTGCTCGAAAAACTGACAGATCAGCCCTTTACAATCACAGCCATTCGCGCCAAAAAGAAAAAAGAACAGCCACCACAGCTCTTTGATCTGACCACACTCCAGCGGGAACTCAACAAACTGCACGGAATCTCAGCTGCAGACACCCTCACTGCGACCCAGAGTCTTTACGAGGCCAAGCTTGTCACCTATCCGCGAACCGACTCCCGCTATCTCAGTGAAGACATGAAGCCGCGGATTCCAAAAATCTTGGAACAGCTGGGAACTCTTCGTCCCGAGCAGATAGCTCCGCTTGATCTTAAAAAACTTTCCTTCACCAACAGGATCATTAACGATAAAAAAGTAACCGACCATCATGCCATTATCCCCACGGGAGTAATACCACGCAGATTCGGTACGAACGAACAACTGGTCTACGACGCTATCACTACACAGTTTATCGCTGCCTTTTATCCCGTCTGTCTCAAAAATATCACCACCGTCGATGGCACCAGTAACAAAATAAAATTTGAAGCCAAGGGAACCCAGATTGTTCATCCCGGTTGGACTGCTCTCTTTCCCCAGAAAACGAAGGCAGCCGAAGATGGACAAACGCTGCCTGACTTCACAAAAGACGAAAGCGGGCCCCACGCCCCCTTCCTCCGTGAAGGAAAGACCATGCCTCCCAAACACTTCTCAGAAAATTCGCTGCTCGGGGCAATGGAGGCGGCAGGAAAATTGGTTGAAGACGACATCCTGCGTGAAGCCCTTAAGGAGCGTGGTATCGGGACACCTGCAACACGTGCTGCCATTATCGAGACTCTGCTCAGACGCAACTACATTCGGCGGGAGAAAAAACAGCTTCGCTGTACGGATATGGGCCGCTGCCTCATTGCCCTTATCAGGGACCCCTTGCTGAAATCGCCTGAGATGACGGGTGAATGGGAAGAAAAGCTTAAGCAGATAGAGCGCAATGAGCTTGCACCCGATGACTTTATGGACGGAATCGGCAACTACATCCGAAATATGATTCACACCAGCAATACCGGGCAGCTGGATAACAGGCGCTGGGGAAACTGCCCGCTCTGCGGTAAAGATATTATCAAGGGAAAAAGAGCTTACGGCTGCTCCGCATGGAATGATGGCTGTACATTTGTTCTTGAGCCAAACTACAAAGAAACCACTCTCTCCCCGAAACAGATTCAAATCCTCCTGCAACAGTGTATCCTGCCGAACCCGGTTCGCATCGATGATGAACCACGAATACTGATTCTCTCCACCCTGGGCGTCCCCATGGATCTGCGCCTCCCCTCCGCTGATCGTCAGAAACACCAGGCCAAAACAGATCGTTGATAGCTTCCAGGCAGTTTCTTCTCCAAACAATTCAATGATCAGTAAAAAGATTTTTTGCGATCGCAGAATAGTATGTGATAGAATATCCAAATATCCATCAGACACATCCAAGAATACTCAGACAAAATACCCAAGAGGCAACCACCATGGAAAAAGGGGAAAAAAGAAACTTCATTCGACTGGACTCGTTGCACCTCCTGGACTACCTGATAATAGACAAAGAAGGGAGACAAACCACCTACTCCATGGGACGAACCCTTGATGTCAGTGAGCACGGCCTGCAACTCGAGGTCACCCAGCCGATGAGCGTAGGAGACACCCTGCTTGTTACAGTGGGCATTGAGGACGATCTGATCGATCTGGTAGGAGAAGTGAAATACGCCAAAGAAGCATCGAAGCGTTATACGGTTGGAATTGAGTTCTCCGACATCAGCGATGAAGGGCTGCGGATACTGAAAAAATACATTGTAGCTTTTAATACGCACTGCAGCTGATCAGTTGACAGTATAGTAAAAAACAATCGGGGTATCCTTCAAAAGATCCTTTCAACTTTTTGCAAAATCAGGCAGCCGGGATATGCAGATATTTTCGCAAAAAAATCCAGAGAGAAAAAGAAACCAGGCCACTGCCACAGGCAAGCCAGCCAATAAATGCTATCTTATCCTCCCAGCCAAGTGATGCTATAGCCATGGCCATGGCACCAAAAATGAAGTACGAAAAGACCATGGTCGCAGAGGCCGTGCCGGCATCTGTTGTAACCTGTTCAAGGACAAGGTTATTGGATGGGGGGCGGCTCAGTCCGAGAGACAAGGTAATAAGCCCCATGGGGAGCGCGAGCTGCCAGCAACCGTTAGCCGGAGTCGCAAGCATCCACAGCCCACCAACACCTATGCCGCCATACCCTGCAGTTATCATCCGGAATGTTCCAATTTTCTTTCCAAATCGCATACAGATCATGGAACCCGACATAAAACAGAGGGCATTGGCTCCAAAAAACAGGCCAAAGAGACTTTCCTCCATTTGAAACCTGTTGATGTAAATACTCGAAGAGGCGGCAATAAAAGAAAAGAGGGGGAGACTGGTAACGGCATTACAGAAAACAAGTCCAACTAGACGATAATTGCTCAAAACCCGACCGTAACTCCTGAGCAGTGCGGCAACAGAAGTCCCCTCCTGAGCGGTATGCGTTTCAGGCGTCAGCAAAACTCCTGCAAGCGCCACCATTCCCATCCCCCCCTGACTGACAAAAATCCAGGGCCAGGAAAGATATTTCATTATCAGACTCCCGGTTAGAGGAGCTACCATGGGGGCCAGGGCCATGATCACCGAAATCTGGCTGAGAACCTTTTCCCGCGTCCCGATCTCCAACCTGTCTCTAGCCATGGCAAGGGAAATAGCCGACGCTGCTCCGGCTCCCATTGCCTGAACAATTCGTGCTGCCACCAGCATCCAGATATTTTGTGCCAGAGCACAGAGAAAACTTGCTGCGACAAAAAGCAGCAAGCCTGCAATAAGTGGTGGTTTTCTTCCAAGTCGATCGGACAGGGGGCCGTAGAAAAGTAATGAAATACAGTAGGTAACAAAAAAAAGAGTGAGAGTCAGGTTTATAATGGAGAGAGGCTGCTGCCAGATCTTCTGCAGATGAGGTGTGGCAGCAAGATACATATCAGTGGCCAAAGGTGGAAAGGCCGTAAGTAGGGCCAGGAGAAGGATAAAACGCTTCATAGCTTCCCTCTAAAAACCATACAGCTGCAAAACAAACAGCAAAATCGCATAGGTGAGTGATGAAAAAGCTGTGGCCATCATAACAATGGTTCCGGCAAGGTCACCATCCCCCCCCATCTGGCAGGCCATGATATAGGTGGCAACTGCTGTTGGAGCCCCTGCCATAAGGAGGCCGATGGCAAAATCCAATCCTGAAATATTGAATACAAGCATAAACAGAGCAGTAATAAGAGGCATCAAGAGCAGTTTCATTGCGGTGGCAAGCAGGGCTTTTGGGACATCTCCCTTGAGACTGGCTAGGGAGAAACTGCCGCCAATGGAGAGGAGGGCAAGAGGCAAACTCATTCCTGTTGCAATATTGAGTGTTCGATCCAGAATGACCGGCATGGGAAACTTTAAAAAGCTCCATAAAAGACCAGCAAGAGAGGCGAGAATAAGCGGATTACTGATAATCAGGCGGATGATTTCTCTGAAACTGGTTTTCTGTTGCTGCTGAGGTAAAACAAGTGCCAGGATCGCGAAGAAATTCAAAACCGGAACCAGAAAACCAGTCAGGATTCCGGCCCTGGTCAAGCCAATATCACCATAGGCATTAAAAACAATAGCCAAACCGATATAGGCAAGATTTCCTCGGAACGCCCCCTGACAGAACGATCCATGGACGGATGGTGGGAAAGAACGCCACTTCCCGTACAAATACGCAATTCCAAAACAACAGGCAATCCCGCCACTCGTTGCCATGACCAGTTTAAAATTAAAACTGGTGGAGAAATCTGCACCCGCTATCTTGTAAACAAGAAGCAGCGGCAGACAGATATAATAGACCAATTTATTGACTTCGGAAAAGAAATCCCTGCTCACAAGCCCCAGCTTGCGGATAGTGTATCCAAGTCCGATAACAAGAAATACCGGGAGAACAATTTCGATAACATTCTGCATGACTGCACATCTACTTGAGTGTTAATGCTTGTGCCACTCTTTTTAGGGCATAGCAATGTTATGTGAGCACGTACATTTTATTAAGAGAGTTACAAATTACAGGCCTGTTCCAATGCATCCTTTAATTCCGCACTCCACCAAAAAGTCAATGGGGGAGCCCCCCCCTCTACATTCAGACCAAAAACAATAAAATCATTTTTCCTGGTGGCGACAAAAAAATAATCAGCCCCTTTGGTGGTAACTGATGGTTTGTTTTTATTCTCTAATTCGGCACAGGAGGGTTGATACTCCTCTATACGAATTTGAAATTGCTTTTCCCGTTTATTGGTCACAATAGCATGCTGGTGCCTCAGGATAACTGCTGAAGAGTACCCTGTAGTTATTCCAACAGAAAGAACAAGTAAATAAAGGATCGTTTTTTTCATCTGCATTTCCTTTGCTATTCTTCGATATTATGGTTTACGTTATTTTAAGGGTACTCCTTTCCAGGTTTTGTTTTAATAGTACTCCTATACACAATAGAATGGTCTCAAATTATTCGGATTTTAGTCCCTGTTCTTCAGAACAAGGAGCATCCTCTCCAATAATGCTAAGGAAACAAGAAAATATGCGACTTTCAACAATCCCAGTTTGTTTTTTGGTTCTTCTCATCATCACTGGCTGTGATGCATCAGTTAGTATTGAGACAACAAATCTTAGTGAACCTGCCATGAGTGAAAGGGTTGACCCAGTAGCCATGGCCCCCATTAATCCCGCTGATACTTTCTTACCTACGGTAGGTACTCTTCACGCAACAATTAAATTAAGCAATGCTCCTTCTGATACGACGGTAACGGTGCGTTTTTATTTTATGGAGCAGGAGAAGAGAGAAATTGCTCAGGATGCGATAACGACAAACGGTAATGGCTACATAGGTTTTTCCCTGGATCCTCCGAAAAGTGGCTGGCCCGAAGGAAAGTATCAGGTAGAATTTTATCTGGGAAAAAAGATGAAAGAGATGCTCACTTTCCACATAGAAAGCAAATCGCCGATTATACCAGAATCCACGTTAGCACCCTCCTCAAAAAAAGAACAGAGCTACAGACTGTTCAATGACAAACAGTTTGGGATGAGTTTTGAATTGCCAGAGAGCTGGAATTTCAAGGTAATAGGTAAAAACAATGATTATCTGTTCCAGGGACCTCAGGGTGTTGACGAAGGAGAAATTGTAGTTGTTGTACAGATGATTGATACACGGCAACCACCCCAATCTACCCTGGATGATGAAATGACAAACCAGTTCAATATGATCAGCCAAAGAGATGGAGCAAAGATTGTTAAAAAAAGTGATTTTCAGGTTGCCGGAAAGAACGCACCCTATTTTCTCGCAACGTATCCCACACAAAACCAGCAGGATGAACTTGTTTCATGGGGACATACACAATTGGGCTTACAAAATGGGCCGATCATCCTTCTGATCAGTTATGCCGCCCCAAGAGACATTTATCAGAGTAAGGTTGATCTGTTCCAGCATATGATGGATAGCTTTCGGTTGAGCACACCAAATCCGTAGCAACTTACTGCCTTTGAACAGATTCACCTAAAACAAAACCAACTTGCTTCTGGTAGGCTACCTTATACCATTCACCATGTTGTGAAATAACCTGCAATACAGTATCAGCAGGAATTTTTGCAAGTACAGCAGCATAAATAGTATTTTCCAATTGTAGATAGGTCACACCAATTGTTTTAATATACGTAGGTATACTTTCTTCAGCATATTCTTCTGAAATTTCAATATCTGCCACGTCGACGGAAGACTTTTGTGATATATATTCAGCGCTTGCGTGCAATCCGAGAGCATTCAAGGTCGCATTGTCTAAGCGACCTGTCACCAATAGGTTATGATCTCTCTGGTACTTTTCAAGGGCAATTCTTGTGTTTCTTCCCATCAGACCATCAGCCGTCCCTGGATTATAGTCTTGCTGTATCAGCAACTCCTGAACAGATTTCAGTTGGGGATTGTAATGTCTTTTTACACCGGAAATTATCCCTCTGTATTCCCTTGCAGGTGGTTTCCAGCTTTTCAAATAACAAAAAGAGTCGGAAGTAGTGTAGTCAAATGCCTGACATTGTGAATCCTGAGTGCAATTTTCTGAGCATTGTTGAACACTTTGCACACGAAAACTTCTATAATCACCACCAGGACGTTGTATGTCATATCGAATATCCATATCTATACTAGTTGCGTCCACAGAGGGCTTCTCTGGAGAACCTGAGCGCTTAAAACCAGAAACAACCCCGGCATAATACCTTGCCGAATAGGCCCTGTTTTTTAACCAGCATGAGTTATCACTCTTGTAGAAATCAAATGCTTGACAGCGACGAGATTTTTCACATTTTTGAGCACATGCCTCAGCACTTGCTGCTCTAAAACTAGTATAATCACCGCCAGGTCGTTGGGAATCGAGTTCGAGGTCAATAGAGTTGTATGCTTCTGCGAAAGCAGATGGCAAAAAAACAGCAAACAATATAATTACAATCAGTTTTATCATATTTTCTCCTCTAGTGACCTTATCCATTACTCAGCAAAATGTTATTATTTTAGTCCATTACAATACCATTTCCCCATCTTTGGAAATGACGTATTAAGACGATCTGACAGGATCTGCTTTTTCTGATTCTTGATTCTAAAATCCCAGTGTTCACCGTAATAACTTGATACTGCGTGAGGAGTTGGTGTGTCACCTCTGTCAGCATGATTATGTGAAATAATCATTTCATATCCGTACGTTAAAAGTTTGAAATGATTGTTTGAGCAATTCCAAAAATATCAATGCGTTCATTTGGTGGGATATTGCTTGCATAAACTTGAATTGAAACCCGGACATTTTTTTTGATAAAAATCACGTTGCCAACTTGAGTTGGCGCTTGTATTGAACGTCCACCACGTTGTAATGGACGGCTGTCTGTCTCGGAGTAACCATACGCCAGATCGGTTCCAGGCAGATTGAGTTTTTTTATTCGACCCTTATTATCATATTGTTCTTTGTTCTCCTGTAACCTCTTATGCATTTTTTGTATGGCAGAGCCCCATGATTCGTTTGAATCCGGAAACTCTGCTGAAATATTTACACTTGCTGTGATGGATGCATGAATATTGTTACCCCATTCCCATCTTTTCTTCAGCGTACGATATTCCCTTTCATGGGACAAATGAATTTTAGCATCGCCTTTAAAGCCATCTAACCCTCTAAACAGTGGACGAACATCTTTCAAAAAATTTTTATCCGTAAAAGCTACCATCTGTGCAGGAATGGTCATGTGAGCATCCAGATTATCAGCGATTTCGCTATTCAACCGGGAGTCCCAGTATTTCATACGTTCCTGAAGTTTTGTTTTCTCTTGAGGAGAATCTCCAAAATAGTTATCCCAAAGGTTCGGGTTGTACGGATCCTTAGACCCGGTTGAAAAACGACCATTCTCACCAACAATACAGTCCACCCAGCCATCCAATTCCATATAAAAAGGAAAGTTAAAGGCAAAACCTCTAACCTCATTGTGTAATGGATTTTTTAACTTACCAATATATGCATCGTGGGCATTTTTTATTTTTATAGGTTGGACATTATAATCCTCGATTTCATTTTCAATAGTTTCCTGTAGCTTCATCTTTTTCCGATAATAATCCACCCATGATCCACGAACAGTGATCACATCTTTTACGTACCATATGGTATATTTAACATTCTTTTTTTTCCCATAACTACGATCAACAATAGTGATTATTCCTGTCTCTAGCTCTTTGGCACAAAGATCCTTATTTGCTGATCCGAAGACAAGTCTTCCTGTCTCTGAGTACTTGTACGCTTGGTATCCACAATATAATTCAGCATGTTCACGTATGGCGCCACCGCGTTCTCTAAACTGGATCTGTTTTGTTATATCATCTATCGAAAGGTTAAAGAGTTTTTCATCTTTCAAATATTGCTGATTCGTTTTTTCCGTTGCGGGCGATGTGTCACTGGTGAGTACAGTAGGATTGCTTAAACGCTCAAGGAAGTCCTGTGTCGTTGATATGCTCCTTCCTAATGAGTCACCAAGCCCTGCAATCTCTGAACCCAGAGATGTCGCATTCTGAATGAAGATAGCAAAATCTGGTGGTATCTCCTCAGTTATTGAAGTGGATTTACGCCAGGTGCTGAATTCGAAAGAGATGGTATCCTGCTTCTCGTCCAGCTTAGATAACGAATAATCATCTATCTTGTACTGGAGCACATTCCTAAAAGCTATTTCCAGATCACTTTTTGTTTTTGGATCTCCATTCCTGTAGAAATATGAAAGCAACTGTTTTGATTGTGCCAGAATGGTATCCTGCTCAATTTTAAGTGTTTTACCACGCTTGATAATATTGCCGTGCTCTTTTAATTGATTAGCACCCTTTTGGTACAGTTCATTGGCTATCAATGAATCAGCTGCCATCTGCTGATTCTGCTCACTTGCACCTTCAAGCGCTTTTCCTCCACCAAGCAAAGGCGAAAGAGCACTTGAAATTACATCACACTCATTTTTACGAGCAGTAAGTACGGACACCATTTGTTTCAGTTCTTCAATGGTTTTATCCAGATTTTCTGGATCGCCACCATTGGTCTGGTAATGTTCGAGCGTTGTGCTGGCAAGCTTGATTGTTGTTGCGGTAGCCAGCATCATTTTTTCTGAGTCATCCCTTAATGTTGTAATACGTTCAGCATCCATAAAAGATCTGGCTTTATCAGCGGCCTCAAGTAACGAATCTGCACTTATCAAGCTCTGCTCACGTGCCACCGAACGGTTAAAAACTTCAGTATATTGTTTGGTTATATTGTCGAAGTTCTTTATCTTTTCTTCGGATTCTTGCTGTAGTCTTCTGAATTCAGCTTCTTTAGCTTTGATTTGAGAAAAAAGTGTCTTTAATTTGGAAACTGCTACCTGCCCCTGGCGCTCCTGTTCGTCTTTATTTTCGGCAATAATACGCTTTGATTCCAAAGTGTCATGAACAATTCCTATGGAAGATTCGGTTAGCTCGTAGACATTCAATGCATCACTGGCGAGGGGAATACATTTGGCACCATTGTACACACCAACCAGCACCCCTTTTTTTTGTCCTTCCTGGTATGCGTTTACAAAACCACTTAAACCGGAAAGGTTCATGGCCGCATTCTTCAGGTAGGTACCGGTGTCAAATCGTGTCTCTTTGGTTTCAGTATCATAATAATAGGAATTTTGTCCTGCATCCCAGAGTGAAAGTACGCGACCAATAACTCCTCCAGTTTTTTGCACTTTTTTATACGTGTCATGTCCTGCAACGATTTGGGATCTGGTGTTTTTGGCTTCAAGAAGTGCTTTTTGAGTTGCATTGTGCTGCTTCAGTTTCGCGATGGCCTGTTTTTCAATATATTGCTTTCCTTCTTTGCTATGATTGACTGGAGAGTTAGAAGTATTCCCTGCTGCTACCAGGTTGTTGAAGCGGGTTGGGTTCGTTTTTGCAGCTTTTAAAATTTTACGTATCTTTTTAATACTCTGCTTATTTTGTTTTTCCTCGCTTTGAAGTTTTTTAATATACTGTGCATTCCTGTCCAATTTTCCTTTAACAAGATTTTCAGTTAATGCGTCCAGGTGCATTGTATCACTAAACACATCGGTACTCTTGCCGGTGAGCAGGCTCTTCAAATTGTAATCCTTCAGACTTGCCTTAAACGCCTCACTTTTACTGATAATAAGAGTGGTCTTGTCATTCTGGGTATCTTTGTCATTTTGGAGATCTTCCTTTACAAAAGTCTGTTTTTCCGCAGCAACAGATAGTGGTGTGGGAGAGAATCCGAAAACTATACTAAGAGCCAGTAAAACACTCAGACAGCTGCTGACAAGAGTTGGGCTCTTGTATAGTTGAGCAATCATTTGACACCTCCTAAAAGCCGGGTTTTGACTTTCTCAACATAGGCTCGTAAAGCACTATCAAGATTTTTGTCGGCCAGAAGACTGAATGCAATTGACAATGCAGCATCTGTTTCCCCCTGTGCTTCCTGAATGGTGGCAATGGTTAACGCCAAAACATGGTCATCTCCACGTTGCTGTATATCTTGGCGAATAAGTTCAATTGCACGAGTCTCTTTTTGTGAGGAAAAAGCAACAAAGCTCAGCTGTATAGCAGCAGCTCTTCGCTGATCGACGGGACAGGATGTCATGCGTTGTTCTGCAAGCGCGAACGCGACTTCAAAATTGCGCAACTGATAATACGCTTCCACTAAACGAGCCAGGAGCGGATCTTCCGAAAAAGACTCGAACACTGATTCGTACAGATCAATAGCTAATGCAGTTAAACTTGGAGAATTCACCTCCATATAGGCGTCTGCCAGATCAACGGTAATTCCGTTATTCTCCGGCAAACCAACTGTTGCTTTTTCAAGATAATCGATGGCACTGAAGAGCTTATCACGGTCTTTTTCAACTACAGATTCAGCAAACAAATTCGCACCAATGTCATGCCATTCCAGAGCCTTTTCTGCCATATACTGGTCGCTGAGTTCTTGCTCTTCTTCTGCCTTTTGTTGTGTTGTACTTTGGGTGGGGGATGTATTTATCTGACTCTGTAACCAATCTGCACGGGCCCCCACATTATGGGCATCTGCGGCATTAGGTGCCAGGACACAATATTTTTTGTAAGCCAGAGCTGCCTGGTCGTGTACACCCTGTTTTTCCAGCAGGATACCTAGATTTTTGTATGTCAAAGCATAGTTCTTATCACTCTCAAGAGCCGAAATATATGCCTGCAATGCTTCATCGAATCTTTCGAGCTTACGCATTACCAGACCGAGATTATTTAGTGTCACTAAACTGGTGGGATCTTTCTTAAGAGAACGAGAAAGAGAAATTCGTGCTTCTTCTAATTTTCCTTCCCGAGCCAATCTGGTTCCTTGCTTTTGTAATTCACCCGCCGTCAGACTTACCTGGTTTAAGGGTGGCGCAATGTTTTCTTCCGGGGGCAGTAGAAAAGGAGAGCCACCTGTCGTCGCAGAAGGAGAAGAGGCCTCCGATGTTTTTGGAGGAAGAAAAAATGGAGATGTTTGACTGTTGGCAAATAGTGGGTGAGCAGGAAAGAGAGTGAAAAAGAGCATCAACCAACTCAGAGGAGGGATAACTCGAAGGTACTTCATCAGTGCTTCTCTCCTTTTTCCCTGGGCGACAATTTTTTCAGGTCTTCTTTTGTTATCAGATCTTTTTTTGCATCATAAACATTATCCATTAATGCCTCTGCGGGCATGTCTTTGGCGCTTGTGTATTTGTATTTTTTCACACCATAGCGCAACACACCAACTTTTCTTAAAATGAGAACCAACTGGGCGAAGATTTTTTTCATCGCATTATCCATCCTACGGTAACGGGTAAAGAAATATTTGTTAATTGCCTCTCGTAATAAGCTAGGAATAGTCAGGTAAGTTTCTTATTGATCTGAGCATAAAAGAAATTATTATGAATTATGTTAATGGCAAGATTGTTCATATGAAATGAGGTTAACTGTTCCTGTCCTGAATCTACTCAAAATCCTATTTTTTTATGAAAATCAATAACTGCCCCCTTCATCCCGGCTCATTATCTGTAGAGCAACTTTTTCCGGGACAACTTCTTAGCCATCTCCTGATTTAAAAGTCGCTAACTCTCTACAACTCTGCTGTTCCGCCATATCATTAGAGATAAAGATACATTCTATTATACGCTGCACAACGAAGTAATATGGACCACCACGGTCATAGAGACCCAACTTGCACTGTATCCAAGTCCGATAACAAGAAATACCGGGAGAACAATTTCGATAACATTTTGCATGACTATACATCTACTTGAGTGTCACTCGAAGCTACAAGAAAAATCGTTAACAAAAGAATAAAATAATGAAGGAGAAGGAGGATATCTTTGTTATACGTGCCATTGTATCCAATAATTCTAACGAACCGAATAGTTCTTGCCATTCGCTCTCCTATTCATCTAAAATGAATCAACAAAGAAGTTAGGTATTCCCGTTATAGCAAAAAGAAAAGTGGAGTTAAAACATGTTTTGGATTGATTGGGTTGCGGTTGTCATGGTTGGAGTAGGTGCCTTTTTCATGCTCCTATCAATTCTCTCAGCTGTAGCCATGCTGTCCCGCCTTACCCCTTTTTACAAAAGAAAATGGACCCTCCTCACCATATTTAAAGGATTTTTCCTCTTAGGTTACCTTGCCTTTATTATCATTCTCGTGATGAAACTCAAACTTCCGGTGGAGTTTGTTACCGGAGTTGTTTTTCTGGGCGGTGCCTTTTTTGTTTTTATGGTTATTCGCCTGACTAAATATACCATCACAGACCTTGCCAATAAAGAAGATGCCCTCAACGAACTTAATGCCACTCTGGAGAAGAAGGTAAGCCAGCGTACCATTGAACTCGAAAAAAGTATGGCAGATCTGGGCAATGAAATGTTGGAACGTGAAAAGGCAAATTACGAAATCCACAGAATGGAAGAAGAATTACGACTGATTCTTGACACAATTTCCACAGGTATCCGGGTTATTGGCCTAGATCACAGGATTACCAGGGTAAATAAACGTTTTTGCCATCTTCTTGGTATGAGTAATGATGAGTTAGTTGGAAGTGCCTGTTATGAAAATTTCGATAATGAAGACTGTCGGGATTCACCATCCTGCAGGTTGAAAAATCTAAACACTGCCCATGATGACAATGAACTCATAGAAAAAAAGACTACC
Source organism: Desulfocapsa sulfexigens DSM 10523 (assembly GCF_000341395.1). Taxonomy (GTDB): domain Bacteria; phylum Desulfobacterota; class Desulfobulbia; order Desulfobulbales; family Desulfocapsaceae; genus Desulfocapsa; species Desulfocapsa sulfexigens. The sequence continues at coordinate 843,691 of NC_020304.1, forward strand.
CGGGAAGGGAAGCAATACCATTTTCGCATCACCTCAGCGCCCCTGAAAGACACTGACGGGAAGGTTGTTGCACTCCTGGAGGATTTCCAGGACGTCACACCATTAATCAAAGCGCAGGAAGAAAAAGAACTGGCTCAGAGTCGGCTTCATCAGGCAGCCAAACTCGAATCCGTGGGCCAGTTGGCTGCGGGTATTGCCCACGAAATAAATACACCTGTTCAGTTTGTCGGCACAAATCTGGAATTTTTGAAAGAAAGCTTTGAAGATATTGCCACCTTCCTCGAAAAACTTCAGATAACAATGAATGACGGAGAGAGTACTGCCGGTTTAAAACAGGGACTGGAGGAGCTTGACTGGGATTTTCTTTCTGAGGAGATTCCCCTGGCCATTGAGCAATCCATGGGAGGAACGGAAAGGGTTCGTAAGCTTGTCCTGGCCATGAAGGAATTTTCACACCCCACTACCAGAGAGATGGCTCCGGCAGATATTAACAGTATCCTGCATAACACTATTATAATTTCTCAAAATGAATGGAAACACGTTGCAGATATGAAAACCAAGCTTTCTGAAGATCTCCCCCCCGTACCCTGCCTGATTGATGCAATGGGCCAGGTATTTCTCAATATTATCGTGAACGCTGCCCACGCCATTGCAGACAGGATCAAAGACACATCCGAAAAAGGAACAATAACCATCACCACTGCTACTCACGGTGATTTCGCAGAAATATCCTTCAGTGACACCGGAAAAGGAATGGACAAAGAACTCTGTAGTAAAATCTTTGATCCTTTTTTTACCACTAAAGAAGTGGGCAGCGGTACAGGACAAGGACTATCCATCGCCCATGACATTGTCGTCAACAAGCATCATGGTGACATTAAAGTAGAAAGTTCAGTTGGAGTCGGGACACGGCTTATTGTACAACTGCCATTGAAAGCTGTAGAGAACTGACCTGCAGGCAATTTCCCGGGTGGGTAGTGCGTAGAGACAATACACGGCTACAGGTACTATTTTGTTTCAATATAGCAGAAATCATCTTTCACGAGTTGCGCAAATGCCTCTTCAGGAACTGGAGGACTAAAGAAATATCCCTGCCCGATGTCACAGCCCATACTGCGCAGGAGTTTGAACTGTTCACTGGTTTCGATGCCCTCGGCAATGGTGGTCATCCCCAGACTCTTGGCCAGAGCGATAATTGCCTGAATAATGGCGGCATCCTGTGGGTTTTTAATGATATCTTTGACAAAAAACCTGTCGATTTTAATTGAACTGATGGGAAAGTTTTTCAGGTACAGCAGGGAGGAGTAGCCGGTACCAAAATCATCCACTGATATGGTCAAGCCCATTTTTTTTATTTCTTCCAGAATTTCTTCAGTTTCTCCTTTTTTTTCAGCCATCACACTCTCAGTAATCTCTACCTCAAAGGCATTGGGTTTTAAATGGTTCCCCTCAAGACTTTCCCGCAGTTTTTGGGGAAGATGCTGCTCAGCAAATTGTTTACTGGAAATGTTGACTGCCACCCGTACCTGCCGGTACCCCTGTTCTTTCCAGGCCTGCTGCTGCTCCCCCACCCGGCGTATTACCCAGTCTGTAAAGGGAACGATAAGCCCAAGCTCCTCAATGGAAGGAATAAAATCAGACGGGGGAACCTGCCCCAACGTGGGGTGTGTCCAACGTGCCAGACTCTCCGCCCCGACAATTTGGCCATCCCGCATATCAACCTGTGGCTGATACCAGAGAACAAACTCATCATTTGTCACTGCTTTACGGACATCGTTTTCAAAATCAAGACGCACCTTTGCCTTTACATTGAGTGCTTTTTTGTAAAATTGAAAACCGTTTTTTCCTTTTTCCTTTGCATGGTACATCGCCAGATCCGCATGTTTCATCAGCACTTCGCTGTCGTTACCATCCAGTGGAAAAATAGAGATCCCAATACTGGCAGAAATAAATATTTCATGCCCTTCTATTGTAAATTTATGGGACAGGGAATTCTTGATTCGCTGGGCGACCCTGCTGGCATCCTCGGGAGTTTGAAGCCTGGGAAGCATAATGGTAAACTCATCACCTCCCAGTCGTGAAACACAACTCTTTGACTCATCCTGCCCATATCTACTGAAAGAATCAGAATCACGAATACAAGTGCTTACCCGTCCAGCAACATTTTTGAGGAGAATATCACCAACATGATGTCCAAGGGTATCATTGATAATCTTGAACCGATCCAAATCCATAAAGAGAACAGCAAGTTGACTTTCCTCTGCAGCAGAGTCGATAAGAGCCGTATCCAGACTATCTTTAAACATGGTACGATTGGCCAGTCCGGTCAGATGATCATAGAAGGCCAGCACTTCTATCTGTTTGCGCTGATCAATGACATCAAAAAATGCGTTACTGGCACGCAGCATGTATTTGACCCGATAATTTAACACAGGCCAGTTGATTGGCTTAGTGATAAAATCAGTGGCTCCGGACTCAAAAGCGCGATGGATGGATTCAAGATCTTCCAGTCCTGTTACCATAAGTATGGGCGTATGAATACCACCTGTCATCTTACGAACCGTCTTACAGGTATCAAATCCGTCAAGTTTTGGCATCATGACATCAAGGAGAATGGCATCTGGCTGCAACTTTTCAAAAACAGAAACTGCGACCAGGCCATTCTCTGCCTCAGCTACTCTGAAGCCATCTTTCTCAAGACTGGCACGCATTAACAAACGAAGACCAAAGTCATCATCGACAATCAAAATTAAAGGGGTCTTTTCCTTGACACCACTCATGATGTTACCTTTTCTGCCATAAGAGGATCGATTATCTTCTGATATTCCTCTTGCGCGGTGACAAAGACTTCCATTCCTCCATGCAGAGCGTTTGTGTATGCCCTGTGCTCTAAATCCTTAAACAGGGCTGAAAGGGACAGGGCACCGATGTTTGCGCTACTTGATTTCAAGCTATGGGCAATGGAGCGAACCTCCGTTGCATCCTTGTTCCGCAAAGCCCGGCACAGACTATCCATCTGATTTGGGGTATCCTCCAGATATATGGATATAATACGAGTAAGGATATCAGGTTCTCCTTCTGGCTGCAGAGCACGAATATTATCAAGTGCCCTGCGGTTAATCAGTTCTTCACCGACGACACTCATGGGGCTTTCTGAATGTGATTCTTTCTGGAATACTCTCTTGTCATCCTGCTGCAGCTTCTTCGGTAACCAGTGCTTCAACACCTTTTCAACCTGCTGCAGACTGAAGGGCTTACTGATATAGTCATCCATGCCGGCTGCAAGACATTTTTCCCTGTCTCCGGTCAGGGCATTTGCTGTCAAAGCAACAACCGGTGTCCGCTTTCCTCTGTCTTTCATATTTTCCAAACGTCGAATGGCAGAAGTTGCTTCATATCCATCCATACGCGGCATCTGACAATCCATAAGGACAATATCAAAAGAATTCTTTTCAAAAAATTGCAACGCTTCCTGGCCATTCTTCGTCAATGTTACCTTACAGCCGAGCTTACGCAGTACTCCCATGGCCACCTGCTGATTTGTGACATTATCCTCTGCCACCAGAACATTAGCATCAAATGTAGCCCGGTTTTTCTGCAGACTATAGTGGGTAATGAGCTGGTTATCGTCTTCGAATCGATCTCTTGCCATCAAGGCAACGAGACTGTTATAGAGATCAATCTGACGAGTTGGTTTAGTAAGGTAAATTTTGATACCGGCTTGGTGAGCCAGGCGAGCATCACCGCGTATACCAACGGAAGTGAGCATGACCATACGAGTGCCCTGCAAAGAAGGATCCTTACTGATCAGGGCAGCAACTTCAAGGCCATCCATACCGGGCATATCTTTATCAAGAATTGCTATGTCAAAAGGCTTCCTGTCAGCCACCGCCTGATACAACAGGGTCAGTCCTTCAATTCCACCTGAAGCGCTGGCATGATCAACCCCCCAGATTTCCATCTGATGCTCAAGTAGTCGCCGGTTGGTAGCATTATCATCTATAATGATTGCCCGCAGGTTGGATAGCTTATCGGCCTCGGTCGATGCAACCACCTCCGTTCCCGAGGCCTTGTCCAGGGTTACTTCCATCCAGAACTCTGACCCGCCTCCAGGACGACTATTGCAGTTAATCTCTCCCCCCATTAGCTCAACGAGTTGCCGGGAAATTGCCAGGCCAAGCCCTGTTCCCCCGTATTTCCTGGTGGTAGAGTCATCTGCCTGCGAAAAAGGATGGAAGAGTGTTTCATATTCATCTTCAGAAATACCAATCCCCGTATCCTGGACCGAAAAGCGAAGGGATGCCTCGTTATCAGTCTCTCCAAGGAGCGTCAGCTGGAGAAGAATTTCCCCATGATCCGTAAATTTAATAGCATTCCCCAGCAGATTAACCAGAACCTGCCGCAACCTGCTGGGATCACCGCTAACGTAGGAAGAAATATTGTCAGGGACATTGACAATCAGCTCCAGGCCCTTGGCATGTGCCCTGTAAGCAAGCATTTGAGCGACATCTTCCACCAGCAATGCTAAATTAAAATTAATTGTTTCGAGCTCAAGTTTACCGGCTTCGATTTTAGAAAAATCAAGGATATCATTGATAATGGTAAGCAGGGATTCCCCCGAACTCATGATCGTCTCAATGGAACTGCGCAGCTCCTTATCCAAATCTGTATCGAGCGCCATCTCGGCCATACCAAGAATACCGTTCATCGGAGTACGGATCTCATGACTCATGTTAGCAAGAAACTGTGATTTTGCTTTATTTGCAGCCTGGGCCTGCTCCGCCAGAACAATGGCCTCGTCCATTGCCTTTTTTAGCTCGACAGTACGTTTCTGTACCTGATCCTCAAGGTATTCATCACGCTTCTGGATCATGCTGAGCATATCATTAAAACCACTGGCCAATAAGCCAAGTTCATCCTCGCTGGATTGTGTGGCACGGAGGGAATAATCCTTTTTTTCAGAAACCTGCCGAATAATAGCGGCCAGCTTAACAACAGGATCAGTAATAATCGTCTGTAAGCGATTTCCCAGAATGGCGGCAATCAGCAATCCTCCCCAGAGAATAGCCAACAGGTACAGCCCGACCTGAAGCATATTACTGTAGAGATCCTCCATACTGACCTGTATAAAGAGAGACCCGATTTTTTCCTTATCAAGAACAATGGGCTGAAGTACCTCAATATATTTTTCGCTAAAGAGGTACCCCTTTTTCTTTAATTCAGCATTGAACAGGCTATGTTCAACGTTTCCATTATTAGAAGACCCTGGCGAATAGGCTGCAACGATCACTCCTTCAGGGCTAACAATACGGGAACAGATAATTGTTTCTTTAATGGAAAGAGACCGCAGGATTTTTTCCAGTGCTTCTACATCATGAAAAACCAGGCCTGCTCTACTATTCTCACCAATAATCTGAGCCAGTGTCGAAAGCTCTGCAAGAGTATTTTTCCTATAGAGATACCACTGACTGACAAAGGTGACCGCAAAAGTGAGAATAAGAACAGAAAAACAAACACCAAGAATAATGGTGTTAAGCTTATGTTTGACAGGCAGTTTACTGAAGCGAAAATTCATTTTGCCCTCCCCACAACTTCAACAGCAAGGGAAAGCAACTGTGAATCTATTTTGATATGATTCTTAAGAGCATATTCAAGATTGACGAGAAAGCGCAACCGCTCCCTCAGTGTCACAAACTGAACAACCCCTCCCTGGGCAGCAAAATCCGTCGCGTCACCCACCGTCACAATTGCTTTGGAACCGAGTACTTGAAGTACTTTCCCCACAGACTTTAAAGGTGGCATACTGATATACAGAAGATGACATTCCTGCACTTCTTCAACCTTGGAGAAATGGCGGATAACAATGGGGCGATTACGCACGGTTTTTTGAGCCAATGGAGCTAACTCGGCTTCAACAGAACTCCTCCCAAGCACCCCTATCACCAGGGGAGACTGCTCATCAGTGAAGGTCTCCTCGGGCCATTGGATAAATTTGGCAAAATTATAAAGGTAAGCCACCTTCAGCTTGTCTTCAGAGGACGGAGCTGCCCCCTGTCCTGGGAGAACAAAACAAAAGATACAGACCAGATTTATGAGAGAAACAATACGTCTCAATGGGTTCCAGTTGTCATTCAAAATTTCCAGGTCAGCTTTGCGTAGACACTCTGGCCGATTTCAGTGGCCGGAATAAAATAATCGTGTACAAACTCCAGGTGATCTGATTCCAGGAGGTTTTGCCCAACCAACATCAATTCGAGCTGTTCAACAGGTGTCCAGATAAAATTGAGATCCAGGGCAACATAGTCATCCACTACAATTCCGGTAGAGTAGGTGGCCAGTCCAGCGGCAGCCAGCTGATCGACATAGCGTGCCCAGAAGTTGAAACGAAGTGTTTCACTCAACTCCATGGACGAATGTAATGATATCTGATGCTCCGGACTTGATCCTTCCGCAACAAGTTCACTGATGGATCCCCCATAGTTCATTGCAACGCTTGAGGTCATCTGCAGATTAATGTAGCTGTAAGAGAGTTCGGTAGCCAGCCAGGAAAGAGGCTTCCATCGACTGCTGATCTCCAGGCCATAACTCTGTCCTTCTAAACCATTCACAAAGAGAACAGACACCGGATTCTCCGGCAGATAATCAGTCAGGTTTTTATAGTCATTATAAAACAGCGCCATATCCACAGAAAAATCACTGCATGGCGAGTAGCGGTAGCCCCCTTCATAGGCAATAACTTCCTCTGCCTCCAGCTCTGGATTACCATAAACTGAAACCATGGAAAACGGTGGAGTGGGGAGAGGCCCAGAGACAATACGCCCGCCATCTTCTACCCTTGAAGGGGTTCGAACCGCACGGGAAACTGCAGTCCAGATGTTATTCCCCGGATTCACTTTCCAGAGAAGACGGATACTGGGCTGGATTTCAACTCCTGTGTAAACGTTGTGCTCCACTTTTGTGCCAAGAGTGAGCTTGATCCCGTCTTCGAACAGGCCGATCTCATCCTGGATAAAGCCGCTGAAGAGTTCACTGGTCTGTTCAGCTGGTTCAATACCAACTGTATAGGAATTACTAAACTCGTCAGAAATATTCCGATAGCCTAAACCCCAGACGATATCGTTCTTTGTCCACTTGAAATGATGCTGAAAATCGAAATCCACGGTGTGGTGTTTCTGGCCAAGGTAGGTTTCATCCCGCTCGGTTACATCAAAATATGCCTGAAAGGTCCAGCTGTTTGTCTCAGACAGCTTGTGCTGCCAGCGACCGAGCAGATTATAACCGTCACTTTTAATCTGGTCATCAACGGTTAACGGCAGGGGTGTTCCCTCGGCCCATATTGGGAATACGAGTTGGCTGTCATCTCCCTGATACAGGTCTCCCTGCAGAGTCCAGTTATTTTGCAACCCGATATCTCCATCCAGGCGAACCCCAGCACTGGAAAGCTGTGAATCATCGTGGGCATCCGTTTCATCAGCCAGTAACTGATAGGAGTCCCGATCATGCCGGTGAAGGTAAAATCGGCCATAGGTGTCATTGTTTACCTGTGTTCCGTAACGTAAAGATACAATACCGGTTTCATGGTTTCCGGCAGCGACACTGACCAGCCCCCCCTGGGTGTCGGAAGATTGTTTTGTGATGATATTAATGATGCCGTTCACAGCATTGGCGCCCCAGAGAGTTGCCCCGGGGCCTCGGATAACTTCAATCCGCTCCACATCCTCCAGCACCACATTCTGCACATCCCAGTACACTCCGGAGTAGGATGGCGTATAGACGCTGCGACCATCGATCTGTACCAGCAGTTTATTGGAGAACACCCCATTGAAACCACGGGAAGTGATAGCCCATTTAGTAGCAGTCATCCTCGAAACCTGCAGGCCGGGTGCCATGCGAAGTGCCTCGGGTATGGAAGTGGCACCCGAGTTGTGGATAGCTGCCTGGTCGATCACATAAACTGCAGCCGCTACATCACCAAGATTCTGAGCCTTACGGCCGGCCGAGGTGATCTGGATCTCCATCAGCTCGGAGAGATCCAGATCGAGCATCTCTTCCTCCGCAGCCCAGAGTGCAGCAGGAGTGCTTATCAGCAAAATGCAGGACAGCATCATACCTGTTTTTAACTTTCGAATTATATGAGACATCTGGTTTTCCATAACAAATATAATCAGTACAAATCATCTTTTACTATTGTTTCACAAGAGAGTATTAATCCCACCTATAAAAATAAAATTGACATTTTTTTCACAGCAACAAGTCCTTTCACTCTGGGCTTAAAGCAGAGTTGATCCCCTCTCGGAGTTCTTTCATGTCAAATGGTTTTGACACCGCTGCACAAAATCCATAATCACGATAATGAGAAAGAACCTGGTCGTTCGAGTAGCCACTGGAAACTATTATTTTTGCTTCAGGAGCCAGTTGCAGCAGTTTACGGGCAGCTTCCTTTCCCCCCATGCCACCGGGAATAGTAAGATCCATAATTACAAGATCAACAGGTGTCCCCTTCGCCTCCATCTCCTGATATAACCGTATTGCCTCATTACCATCAACGGCAAGAATTGCCTCGTGACCAAGGGAGGCAAGTTGCGCCTCAACCAATACACGGATCATCTTATCATCATCCATCACCATAATCCTGGATGCCCTTGGCAATGGCATGCTTTTCTCATTTTTGTTAGTGCTGCAAACAGCACCGGGGTCAGCCGGGAGATAAATGTTAAAGGTCGTTCCCTGACCGGGACTCGAATGAACCGTTATACTTCCATGATGCTTTAGAATAATCGTATGACTGATAGCCAGCCCTAAACCATTGCCCTCTTCTTTCGTACTGAAATAGGGGTCGAAGATGTTATTTATAATTTCCTGCGGAATCCCCGATCCGCTATCTTGGAGAGTAATGCGGACAAAGAAATCATCACTATGCCTGCTCACCAGAAGCTCGGAAGAACCGGCTTCAATGTTCTCACAGCTGATGTTCATTGTCCCACCCAGCGGCATGGCATGTATGGCGTTAATGACCAGATTCTGTATAACCTGGCTGACCTGTCCACTATCCACCTGAACCATCCATAAATCATCCGGAAAAAAATACTCACAGGAAACCTTGGAGCCATGGAGAACAAAATCTGCTGATTCCTGAATAAGCTGGGCCAAAGCAGTGCATTCCTTTACCGGTTCACCTCCTTTTGAAAAAGTTAAGAGCTGCTGAGTCAGTTTTGTCGCCCTTTTGGCAGCCTTTTGAGCGTCTGCAAGAAGAGAAAATGCTGTATCATTCTTTTTAAGGTGTGCTGTAGCGAGCTCAATATTTCCAAGGATAACTGAAAGAATATTATTAAAATCATGGGCAATCCCTCCGGCAAGGACCCCAACCGATTCAAGTTTTTTGGCCCTGAAGAGTTCTTCCTCCATCTGCTGTTTCTCTGTAATATCGCGTGCGAGCATAAGGAAATGAAAGGATGTCTCTGAGACCTGTTTCTTAGAAGTGGAAAGTTCAAACCAGTGCTCTCCTTCTGCCAGGGGCAGCCTGATTATCTGGCCATGAGATATACCCTGCTCTGCAGCTTTCTCAATAGCCTCCATCACCACCCTGGAGGCATCAGCGGGAAGGATCTCGCTCACCGTATGCCCCAGAAGGATCTCTTCTTGAGCAGCCAGAAGCGTTGCATCCTGAGCCCAGATTTCGATATATTTCCCTCTTCTGTCGAGCTCGAACATAAGATCTGGAATGGCAAGCAAGGTAGCATCGAGATCGGCATTGGCCCTTCGCAGCTGTTCTTCAGTGGATTCCCGACTCTCAATTTCCTTCATCAGTTCCTGGTTTCTCTCCTGTAATTCAAGAGTGCCACGAACAATCAGTCCTTCTCTCTCATCGATTTCATCGTTCAGCTCGTCAATTAAAAGCGCATTCTCTTCCTGCAGTCGTATTGACCGCAGAATGTTTTTATTTAGATTGCGGGCAAACAGAATCGTCATGATCAGGTATATGGTCACCGCAAGCGCCAGCCATTGATAAGAACTGTCCTGGTAACAAAACAGGTTACCAGCCAAAACTGCTCCCTGGGGGAGGATATAGAGGATAACAGCCGGCAGGGAAGCAGCCAGAACAGGAACAGCCACACTGATAACCCCAAACGCCAGGAAGACCAGTGCAGCAAAAACGAAAGGATCATTCTCGTCATTGAGAAGGAAATATACCAGACTCCAGGCTACTCCAACCAGCCCGCACCCAACACAATAGGAAACTAACCAGCCTGAAGAAGAGCGTAATTCCGGTCGTTTTTTTCTAAGATACCACAGTCCGATACGGTATGAAGCCGTAACAAACAAAGCCAACAACCACACAAGGAGAAGAGGCGAATCCAGACGTGGCTGCAATAAAGAGTAATAAAGAAAAGAGACGAGGAAGATGACTGTGTTGGACACGGGGGCCTGCATATACAGCAGACGGACTCGTTCATCCTCAACAAAAGATGACTTCGAAAGAGAATTACCAGCAGAAAATGCGGGGTGAGATTCTGTCATTTGTGAAGATCTCTGGTCATCAAAGCAAGACAAAGCCTGCTCCCGTGAGTACTTCGCTGAAGTAGTTTTCTAACTGCAGACTGGCAGCAAACACTTCGTTCTAAGCTCAGCTTCTAACATTTGTTCAAATAATTTTCGATACGAGCTTTATTTACTCAGAATCTCATAAAAGCTATCCATTGGTCAAGCACAATCACAGAAAAAAACCAGCACAGAAACCATAATCACATGATATTATAAACAAAAAATCAAAAAGAACCATGAAAGGCAATGACTGAATTTTTGTCACGGCTCATTATCTGTTGAGCAACTTTTGCCGGAACGACTTCATAGCCATCTCCGGATTTAACGATTGCCAGCTGTCCACGACTCAGCTGTTCCGTCATTTCTTCCGAAACGAATATCCGTTCTATTTTACTCTGCACTACAAAGTGGTACGGGTCACCACTGTCATCGCGATCCAGCTTGTTTTGCTCTATAAGTTGTTTCACCTGTGCCTTTTGCTCGCGCTGCAGCTTTTCCGCAGCATGTTTTCGATTCAGTTCACGGTTACGTTCTGCCTGAGCTGCCTGCTCCTCCCTGGCCCGGCTACTGATCTGAACCGAAGAATCTTCCTTTTTCTGCTTGCGATTAAGATGTTTTTCACGTTTCACCTTGTTGGCCTGCTTCTTGTTGACCAGCCCGGCCTTCAGAAGCTGATCCTGAAATGGATTTCCCATGGTTTTTATTTCCTTTACAAAGTAATCTGTCTGATCTGAAAATGCGGGAGTGCTGTAACTCTCCTGAAAATACTTTAACCGACAAAGCATCCTTACAACAGTTTTTCTTTATCCCGAGAATTCCATGATCCATTTGAACAATATCTCCAAACAATACGGAAGCCAGATTATCCTGAACAAATCCAGTCTTCAGATCCTGCCGGGGGTCCGAACCGGACTCGTTGGACCGAATGGTGCTGGAAAAAGTACTATATTCCGCCTGATAACTGGCGAAGAAGAGGTCGATAGTGGCGAAATATCCTGCTCAAAGAAAACAGTACTCGGCTATTTTTCCCAGGAAACAGGAGAGATGGCCGGACGCTCGGCACTGGAAGAAACCATGTCTGCCGTGGCCGAAGTGATGGCACTTGCCGAAGAAATTGCAGAGATGGAAACAGCCATGGCGGTACCCATGGCCGATGACGAGCTGACCGCACTGCTTGAGCGGTACGGAGATGCTCAAGAAGAATTTGAACACCGGGGCGGTTATGACCTTGAAACCCGTGCTAAATCTGTCCTCACCGGGCTTGGCATCGGGCCGGATGATTTTAATCGTCCGGTTGAATCCTTCAGTGGTGGCTGGAAAATGCGCATTGCCCTTGCTAAAATTCTTACCATCAACCCCGATGTCCTCCTCCTCGATGAACCCACCAATCATCTTGACATCGAATCCATCCTGTGGCTTGAGGGGTGGCTCAAAGATGATTTCAAGGGTGCATTGCTCATGACAAGCCATGATCGAACCTTTATGAACTCTATTGTCAGCCGCATCGTAGAAGTTTCCAACAAAACGGCAACAACCTATGGAGGGAACTACGACTTTTATCTCCAGGAACGGGAAATTCGGCGTAAAAACCTTCTCGCCAGCTATCGCAGACAACAGGAGATGCTGGCCAAAGAAGAAGATTTTATTGCCCGCTTTGCAGCACGGGTCTCCCATGCCGCCCAGGTGCAATCACGTATAAAAAAACTGGAGAAGATAGAACGCATCGAATTACCGCCTGAACAGAAAACCATGCGTTTCAGCTTTCCAGAACCTCCTCGCAGTGGAGACGATGTGGTTGCCATGGAAGAACTCGGCAAATCATGGGATCTGGAAGATGGTGGTAAAAAAGATGTATTCAGCGGAGTGAGCGGTATGATCCGGCGCCAGGAAAAGATCGCGGTGGTCGGAGTAAACGGTGCCGGAAAATCCACCTTTCTGAAAGTGCTGGCCGGAGAAACACAAGCAACTGAAGGAAGCATCACTTTAGGTGCTAATGTATCAGTCGGATATTTCAGTCAACACTCAATGGACGTCCTCGATGGAAACAGGACTGTCTTTGAAACTCTGCAAGAGGTGATGCCCCAGGATCATATCGGAACAATTCGCAATCTCTGCGCCGCCTTTCTCTTTCAGGGGGATGATGCAGACAAACGCATATCACTGCTTTCGGGTGGTGAAAAGAGTCGTGTTGTACTCGCCACCCTTCTGGCCCGCCCGCTCAACTTCCTGATCCTTGATGAACCCACCAACCATCTGGATATGCAATCCCGGGAAATACTCCTGGAAGAACTGCAGAAATTCACCGGCACTGTTCTCCTTGTGAGCCATGATCGCCATTTTCTTCACTCACTGGTCGATCATGTCATGGAAATTGACCATGGTGAAATGCGCCTCTATGGTGGCAGCTACGACTATTACCTTCGAAAATCCGTGGCGTTACAGGAGTAACCTTGACAAACGACGGGTAGGCCACCACTTCACCATCATTTGTAGCTCCTAGCTGTTTAGTGTAACATGAATCATATGACTGTAGGATTTTGTTCAACTATTATTTTTCCAGAGGTATAACCATGAAATGTCCAAGCTGTGGAAATAATCAGAAAAACACACTTGAATGTGAACGCTGCGGCATCATTTTTGAGAAATACAGGGCACGGCAGCAGCGTCTTGCCGAAGTCAAACTGGCCAGCGAGGAGCAGAATGAGAAAAAGAAAAAATCACTTTCCAGCCTGGTAATTGGTCTCATGGTTGGACTGCTGGTCGGTGGCGGAGCTTTCTTTTACTTTGGAAAAGGGTCCGATACAGCAGTCCCACCTGCTGATTTTACCGAAGCATTTCCACAACAACAGGAAGTCAGCGAAAAAATTCAGGATACGGTGGTCACAGGACAAGAATCAATGCCACAAGTGCCACAGCAAAACAACAGGCATACATCACTAGAAGGACTGGCCGCACAACTGCACGAAAAACATCCTGCCACGACTGCCATAGAAAAAGCACGTAACGCCACGGTCTTTATCAAAACCAGCTGGGGAAGCGGTACCGGTTTTTTTGTCTCAAACAATGGACTGATCATTACCAATAAACATGTACTCCAGATGCAGGAAAAAGATATTAATGCGCTCAATGATAATGCAGAGAAGGGGGCAAAACTTCTGGATGGTGAGAGAAAAAGAATAGAATATCTCAAGAGTCAAGTTTCACGGATAGGCGACGAAGGGATGCGCCAGCAGCTCAAAGAAGATATCAGAGCCCGGGAACAGGAATATGCAAAGTACAGTGCACTGCATCAGCAGTTACTGGACCAGATCTCCACTATAGAGACGGCTTCACCAACCAACGACGTTGAAGTTATCCTCATCGATGGCAGTACCTGGCCGGTGAATTCCGTCACCATCAGTGAGCGCCACGACCTGGCTCTCATATCCATTGACGCCTATTCATCCCCCTATCTCTCCATATCGCGCAGCCAAAGAGACCAGGGGCAGAAGGTCTATACCGTGGGCAATCCCCACGGCCTGAGACATACCGTGACATCGGGGGTCATCTCCGGCTACAGAAACTATAACGGAGAATTTTTCATCCAGACCGATGCTCCGATAAATCCCGGCAACAGTGGCGGCCCCTTAGTGGATGAAGCCGGAAAAGTACTCGGTGTGAACACCATGATCATTCGGGATACCGAAGGGATCGGATTTGCAATCCCCATGAAATCGGTTTTTGAAGAATTTGGAAACTATATTTCAGTGAAATAATCGTTTGTGAGACACAGAAGAAATGTGTGAATACAGGAACCAGCAATAGAGACAGTGCAAACACAAAAAGACACGCCACTCTTCGGGAAAGAGCAGGCCGCCCATATCAAAGGGGCAGCCATTATCATGTTGATTCTGCATCACCTCTTTCTTTTTCCCTCCAACAAACCCTGGTTCACCAGCATTATAGGGAATCGCTGGGGTGGTATTGAGTTTTTCATCTCCTCGGTAAGTAAGCTCTGCATCCCGCTTTTTTTCTTTGTTAGTGGCTATGGTCTCTGGCAGGCTTCCCGCTCCGACCAGCACCTTTGGAAAAGCACCTTCCGCCGCCTGCGAGCTATTTACACCATCTATATTGTTACGGTGGTAATAACAGTGCTCCTGTACTTCTTTGTAAACGGCTCCTGGGTACTGCTGTCAAGACGACATGCCGCTGAAACATTTCTTGGCACCAATATAGCCATTAACGGCTCCTGGTGGTTTTTCATTATCTACGTTGAACTCCTTCTTCTCACACCTCTGGCTGTCCATTTTGTGAGAAGGTTTTCCTGGCTATATCTGGCATTACTTTCATCCTTTGTCTATCTGTTGTCTCCCGAAAGCGGCTTCAGTTTTTTTGCGGACCAGATCGCCAGGCTCGACCTCTCTGCCATTATGTACGAACCATTTCCCCTGAACCTCCTCTGGTTCAATCAGTTTTACTTTTTTACAGGGTTTTGCCTTGCAGCTTCGGGTCTTTTTGAAACCATCCTTCGTGGCTCGATAAAAACAATGGGCCGTTCCCTGTTGCGATACGGCATTGCCCTTGGCCTTATTGGAGCAATCTTCTGTTTTCGCTATTATCTGATCGATATCAGCTCGGCTCTTGGAATTCTTTCAAAGGAAGGATTAAATATCTTTCAACGCACTCTTATCAGAACCAGGGCCGATTTCATTCTGGGCCCCCTGCTGATTTACGCCATGGTTCTTCTCCTGCATCACCACAGATTACGATCACTCGCATTCCTGGGCAATCACTCCGCACCAATCTGGCTGATCCACGGAACAGTGATAGCACTACTATTACAGCCCATGAAAAGTATTCGTCCCTGGTCACCGCTTGTCTTCTTTCTGGTGTTGTCTCTCTGTGTACTCTATGCTCTTGCCTATTCATCTGTCGCCAGCTGGTTACGAAAGAAATGGCTACATTGAACTGTTCTTCTCTCCTCCAGCTCCCTCTATCTGACGTTTCCGTAAAGAATGTAATTTCTCAACAATCGTTTCTGCTCGTTTCAGTTTACTTTTTACTGTTTCATTCTCGGGTTCTAGCGCTATAATGTTTTCCCACGCTCGTATAGCCTGTTCGTAATCCCCTGCACGATAAAAAGAGTCCCCAACGGACAATTCTTCCTCAACATATTCGCTGATCTCACGATGCAGACGCTCCTGCATAAGTTCCACCGCCACAGTTTTCTGAGCACCTGCTGTCAACCGAGAGAGGTGTTGACGAGCCTCGGCCAACTTTCCAAAAGCCATTGCCTTATTAAAAGATTCCATACTCTTCTTATCTTTCCTTATAGCAACTTTTTTTCTGTCCTTCTGCTTCTCAATCGCTCTCTTCCGGATCTGTTTATCCAGACGATCCATCTGAGAGTCTGCCTCTGGACCGGGATACAACTCCACAACCAGCGGAACAATGCGACGCGCCATTGCAAGGTTGTTTTCCGCAAGCATCTGTTCGCCAAGATGCAGCAACTGCAAAGCAATTTCCCTCGCATCATTTTTAGTACGGGAATATTTCCATTGAACAACCAGATCATTCGGGCTACTGGCATGAAGGTCCTCCAAAAGAGGCAGCTTCTTTTGCAGCCATTCTCCCGTAATAATCAACTCCTCATACTCCAGGTTATCTAATTTTTTCTGAAAACGGAGGAGCATGTTCTGCTGCGCAGACTCCAGGGTTTTAGACTCTCCACTCTTTTGCAGTGCCTGACTATACGTAAGTTTAGCGGCAGGCCATTCGTTTTTTCGCTCCTGCTTCAGGGCGGTGGAAATAACAGATTTTTCATAGGCCCGCAGTTCATCAAGGATCAGCCTCCGTCTTTTCTCAATTTCCAGGGCATGTGGATACTCTTCTGGAGTATCCGCTATAAGGCTGAGAGCCTTGCCAAATTCCTGCCCTGCCTGGTACTCATCAAGAAGGGTGAGACGGTCAATTTTAGGATCAAGGAATACCAAATGGGTACAACTTTGAAGGAACAACGCTAAAAGGAGGAAGACGAAAGAGTTCATGATAACATTAATGAACCATGCCAGAATGGTTCATTTTGGCAAATTCCATGGAAACTACCTGTTTCGATTGAGCCTCAACTTTCCAGATTTCCGAAGGAGCCGCCTTTCCCCGTAGTCGAATAGTTTGGGCCAGACTAGTTTGATACAGAATGGCCAGCGAAAGGGAATCGTGCAGTTCCCGGGTTACAAGTATCTCACCGCCTGCTGCAATGGATGAGAGCCTGGCAGCAAGGTTTACGGCATCACCTATTACTGTATACTCCATACGTCTTTCTGATCCAATATTCCCCGCAAGCATAGTGCCGGAATTAACAGCAACGCTGAACTCCACTGTAATCAGCCCCTGGTCGCAGCGCTGCCTGTTAAACTCTGTGATCATCCGTTGTATTTCAATACCGCAATGCACCCCATTCAAACCGTGTTCCCTATCCTCAATGGGTGCCCCAAAGAGGATCATAGCACAATCTCCAATATATTTATCAATGTGCCCCTTATGATCTCTGGCAATCTGATCAATAAGGGTAAAATAGTCATTGAGGAGCCGGTTCAAAGATTCCGGGTCTAATTTTTCACTCAAACTGGTGAAGCCTGCTATATCTGCATACAATACCGTTGCCTCTACATGGCTGCCACCAAGACGGTTTTCCGTATCATCCATCAGAGTGGATGCCACATCGGGTGAAACATGGCGCGAAAAGGTCTGCTCCACGTGTTTCTTCCTGGAAAGCCCCTCTGTCATGGTGTTCAGGGACCCCATAAGCTGCCCCAACTCATCCTTACGACACTCTTCAAAGCGAAACTGATAATTTCCCTGGGATATTTCCTGGGTCCCATCGACAAGCTGCTGAACAGGACGGGACAGCCTTCTTCCAATCAGGACCGCAACAACGATCCCAAGACTGAGCATAAGAGCTGTTATAAGCATAATGGTCTGCAGAGTATTCCCATAGGCCGCCCCCATAAAGGAACGATCGAATGTAATAACGCAGTACCCAACTGTCAAATCCCGAAAAGTGATATTACTGACGTAAGAACTAAGGTCAACAGGGTCTTCCTCTCCAACTGACCAGTACATGGGTTGACCGTCATGTATGCTGGCAGGGTTTACAGAGGGAATAATTCCGATACCAGAAAGGAGGGCTGACTGATCTGTATATATGGCGACACCTTCTATGCCCTCATTGTACACGAGGTTGGAAGTGAGTTGATCCACGGCCTGACGGTCGTCTGCCAGAACAGGCTCGACAGCGGCAATGGCCAATTGATCACCCAATGCTGCTGCGTAAGCATCTGCCTGCTGATCAAACACAAGGCTCTGATTCCCAAGAATAAGAAGACTCAGAAGTCCCATTCCGATGATAATGACAGTAGTGATAATAGAGGCCAGCTTGACAGCAATGGATGAAGAAACGATCCCCTTAAAAAAAGAAGAAAGAAATTGTCGCCTCCTCTCAACCTGTGTCTTCTGCTCAATCATAATATGGTGAATATACGCTACGTATTCTTCTTGTTCTCATTCTTTGTTCATTGTATTCTTACAACCAAACACGGACAAATTCAAATACCGTTAAACGGCAAGTTAGCCTGTACTCAATTCAGCAGCCCCTTAAGGGCAGAGAGTGAAAGTACCTTATCAATATATTTTCTTTGTAAAAAACAAGAAATTATGCTGTAAGCATACTAAACCATTCCTCTGATAATATACCATGGAACAGCTAATATATACCAACAACCGCTATCATACCCCAGCGAATGCAACTTCTTTCTGGGGGAAGCTCTTTCCGTCATTCTCATTCTATATGAGTTTTCTGGCTAACGTCTATTTTTCCAGCAGAAAAGCAAAACAGGGGAATTATGACAATGCAGCATGGTGTCAATCAAGCTACAAAGTCCTACGGGCCCTGGAACGGACAGGACTGCAGGTATCGATAGCCGGTGTTGAATACCTGCGGGGCCTTGACTCTCCCTGCGTCATTGTAGGTAACCATGTCAGCATGATGGATACGGTTATTGTTCCAGCTATCGTGGTTCAGGAAAGACCCATGACTTTTATCATCAAAGAGAGCCTGATGGAGTACCCGGTGTTTAAACACGTGATGCGGTCACGGAACCCCATTGCCCTCAGCAGGAAAAATGCCCGGGAGGACTTGAAAAAAGTACTCAGTGAGGGACAAAAACGACTGCAACAGGGCATATCCGTCGCTGTTTTTCCACAAACCACCAGGGGGACAGATTTTGATCCAAAACAGTTTAACACCATCGGAGTCAAACTTGCCTTGAAGGCTGGGGTTCCGGTACTCCCCCTCGCCCTGAAGACCGATGCCTGGACAAACGGTAAGATCATTAAGGATCTGGGGCGAATCCGCCCGGAAATTTCAACCCATTTTTGCTTTGGCCCACCAATTACCGTTGAAGACAAAGGAAAAGAAGCTCACCGCAAGGTAATTGAATTTATCAGTGGAAAGTTGAAGGAGTGGCAATAAACTCAAAAGCCTCGGCTGCCAACCAGCCACTGCGTCCAGCTTCGTCGACGACAAGGACATAGTTATTGTGTACCCTTTCAGGATGGACCATTCGCCCTTCCTGAATGGTACCAATTGAAGCAGCAGACTCAAAAGGTGACACCCGAAGTCGTGCATCCGATACCACAACGACCCCATCCTGCCAATGTTGATATTGTCCGGCA
This sequence comes from Desulfocapsa sulfexigens DSM 10523, assembly GCF_000341395.1. Taxonomy (GTDB): domain Bacteria; phylum Desulfobacterota; class Desulfobulbia; order Desulfobulbales; family Desulfocapsaceae; genus Desulfocapsa; species Desulfocapsa sulfexigens. The sequence continues at coordinate 862,945 of NC_020304.1, forward strand.
GCTCCAACAGTAGCCACTACCATGACAACCAGACAGGCTGCAGCAAGCCCGTAGCGAGTCGTTCGTTTATATGAAGGAAAGATCGGTACCAGCAGAACCACCCAAAAAAGTACAAAAGCTGTTACCGTGAGCCCCAGCCACTGATTCAGGCCGATAAAAGAGACAAAGCGCTGTATAAAAGACTGCTCTTCCTGAAACAACCCGCTGTTTTTGCGAACGAGTTCAAGATTTCCACGACTATCGGAGTCTCCGGGTGCCAGCCGCAATGCCCGCTCATAGTTAAGAATAGCCCTGCCACTCTGGCCGGCCTGAGCGTAACTGTTTGCCAGATTATAGTAAAGTGGTGCTGATACTCCCCCCCCCGTTAATGATTCAAAAAGCTGAATCGCCATCTGGTAATCACCCCTGCTGTACGCTGCTGCAGCATTCTGAAACTGTACCTGGGTATCTTCTTCAACCGCCCACAGCAGCTGTGATGAAGTCAGGAGAAAAAAACAGACCCCACATACAATCTTCTGTAAAAAGTCTGTCATCTCAGCCCTTCCAGTTCCTTTTTCAATTCACTCACAATACCCTGCATCTCCTGAGGATTTAACTCCTGCCCACCATAGGCACTTTCATCTGCAGCCCTGAATATTGGCAAAAGAGGTGAATCGGTGGAAAGTCGTTTCTCCAGGTCGGCATAGGTAATTGCCCCCGCCTCCATTTCCCAGACAAGGCCAAGTTGCTCCTGAATAGCTCTGCGACAGGCGGCCAGGAACCCCCTTGAGTCATTGACCGCAAGGGCCTGTTCGATTTCCTGGACACGTAACAGAAGCAGATGTTTCATGGCCTGCTCCCTTTGCAGTCGTGCATTCCCCGCATATCGCGCCGCCCTTAGTTTCAACACCAATACTACCAGGAGCAGGAGAAGCAACAACCCGGCCAGAACCTGAAACCATTTTCTTGCAAACAGAGGCGTCAATTCCTGATTCAATTCTCCGGGAGTCAATTGCAGGGGAGCCAGACCATTCAGCGGCGGAACAACCTCCTGCTCGGCCTCTGCAGGTTTCATCTCCTCTTTTCCCTGATCCTTGTCTACTTTTACAGCTACAGATGGCGCCTCCTCCGTTTCCCTCTCCTGGATATTCAGAGGAACAGGATCTGCAATCAGGGTCTTATATGTGGTGCTAAGCGGATCAAAATAGCTGAATCTGATGGCCGGAATTTGTTGCAGGTTCTGATCTTTTGCAACGAGCGCCTGCTCAAAAATCTTCTTTCCATGGCCGGGCCCACCATCCTTTAAAAACTCTGAGGATGGCGTGTAGGTCTTCCAACCCTCTTCAGTAGCCAGTTTCGGCACCTGAACCCGATCAAAATTCCCCTGACCACTTATGGTCATGGTAAGAGTAATGGGATCGCCGGGTGCCACCGTAAGTGGGCTTGCAGTGACATCCAGATTGAAATCTCCAATAGCACCACTAAACCCTTCCGGTTTACCATCCAGCGGCAGAGGAAGTACGGTCAGGCTGAGTGGAGGGCTTGCAATGGTCACCTCTTTTTCGCTGTAGGAAGAAAAGAAATTATTAAAAAATGGATCATGGCCACCAAAAGGACTGGTTCGTTGTTCCGGGAGAAGAAGGGTTGCAGCAATATCCACACTCAGCTGATGAACACCCTCTTTAATCCCTGACAAGGCCGACTGCCACGATAGCACGTTGTAGCGACTGTCATTTACAAGTTCCCTGGTCTGCTCCGGCTCACGTTCCAGCTGCTGAAGCACAAAGCCGTCCCCCTGCAACTGCGGCAAACTGTTAAGATTCGCCTTAATAGTGTCACGAAAATATACTTTTATCTGCACCGGAACAATCTCACCGCTGTAACTTTTTTCTTTAACAGGTAATACCCGAAGAAAAGCTACTTTATCGGACTCTCCGGAGCGAAGCCTGGCAGAAGAAGAGCCACCCGACGTCTGTGGCTGCACCGTCGCAGCCTGTGGAGCTGTTACTGTAAAAGTGATCGGGCGGGTCATCACGGTTCCCTCACCTGTCACAACCTTTATGGCGGGAATGGTAAAATCACCCTCACGAAATGCCTCCACATGAAACAGAGTTGAGACAGATGCCGAATAGGCACCGTTAATCAGATTCATCTGAGTGGACTGACCCCGTTGATAAAAACGAAGTCCTTCAACTTCAGGCATCTGCGGCTCTGACGACCGTGCTCCTGTCACAGAAATGGTGAGTGCCGCGGCGCGATCCAGTGGGAAGCTGGAAACATTCAATGATGCCGTCACCTCCACCTCAGCATATGCAGATTGAACAACTGGCAGCGTCAATAAAAGAAACAATACAGTACCTAACGCTGTTGATGAAGGGTGAACCGGCACTCTTCTCAGGAGCCCCTTGATGAAGCCAGGCACTTTCATTATTCTATTATATGAAAAATTGTCTCTACTCTTCATTACCAATCCTTTGATATTTTCTGATCCCTGGTACCATTGGAAATGGCCCCTGGAACAAAATTCAACTCACCCGTCTCATCTTTTAAACTATTCAAGAGCTGTTTAGCTTCTTCTTCCGTCATTTTCCCCTGACTTCTTCGTTCCTGAGCCCTTGCTGTCGCTTCCTGCTGCTCTTTGTCCCTGGCTGCATCCTCTTCTGCGGCATCCTTATTTTCTTCCTGCTGTTCTTCTCCGGCAGCAGAGGTATCCTGTTGATCCTGCCCCGTCTCGTCACCTTCATCTTCCTTTGCAGAATCTGAATCATTCCGCTGCTCCTGCCCACTCTCCTGTGATTCCTGGTCTCCGGAATCGTTTTCAGAGGAATCCTCATCCTCGCTTTGCTGGCCCTGATCCTGATCCTGCTTCTGCTCCTGCTGCTCTTTATTGTCGTCTGAGTTTTGATCCTGATCTTTCTTTTCCTGATCCTGCTGTTCCTGCTGTTTTTTGAGTTCCTCAAGCTTCTTCTTTACAAGCTCAAGATTATAATGGGCGTCATCATGCGTAGAATCCAGCTGAAGGGCACCATCGAAGGACGCCACGGCCTCACTCCACATTTGAATGCTGTGTTGAGGGTCAGTCTGCAGCGTTTCTTTGCCTCTCTGGAACAGGGCATTACCCCGATTATAATATGCCTCCTTCTGAAGCTCGAGATCATCACTTTTCAGTGCTTCGGTGAATGCCTTGGCCGCATCCTCAAACATATTATTTTTATACGCTGCAGTTCCGTAATTGTAGTGTAACCTGGCATCATTTGGAGACTCCTGCAACTGTTCATCGTAGAACGTTGAAGACGTAAGAAAATCTCCTGAGGCGTAAGCATCTTCTCCCTTTGACGCCTCAGCATCCTCCACCCATGCCAGAGTCCCCAGTCCAAAAAGTAGCACCAGAACAGCCGCAGCCTCCTGTTTTCTTCGACGTCCTGCCGTTTTTATAAAGGGAAGTCGCAGGCTACGGGCGGATTTTCTTCCTCCAAGCAGAAACTCGATCATGAGTAAAGCAATGGCAACACCCAGAGGCCACACGAATCGTTCCAAAGCAACCTTATGTCGTTTTTCCGCAAGCTTTTCCTTAGGGATAAGAGATAACTTCTTCTGGTATATGGTCTGCAATCCTTCACCACTGTTTCCAAGCGGCACATACAGTCCCCCTGACAGCTCTGCAATTTGCCCAAGCATGGTTTCATCAAGGCGTGAGGTGATAAAATTCCCCGACTCGTCCTTAACAAAACCACTCCTGCCATTCTCCATAAAGGGTATCAGTTCTCCCTCACTGCTGCCAACGCCAACGGTGTAGATGGTCATACCCTTTTCTGCTGCAGCCTCTGCAGCTTTTAAGACATCTCCCTGAAGATTTTCACCATCGGTAATCAACACCAGTATCTTATGGTTCGCTTCGTTTGAAAGGACTGTTTCCGCTTCAACGATTGCTGCCGCCAAATCGGTCCCGCCCCTGGGGATGATCGTGGTATCAATTGCCTCAAGAGAACTTTCAAAGGCACTGTAATCAATGGTCATGGGACACATCAGAAAGGCTGACCCCGCAAAGGGCAGGATTCCCACCCTGTCCCCTTCCAGCTGGCTCACAAAATCCAGAATGGCAAATTTTGCCCGTTTGAGACGATTAGGACTGACATCCTCTGCCAACATGCTTTTTGAGGTATCCACAGCAAACAAAATATCAATACCCTTTCGCTTCACATCTATCCATTTAAAACCGTACTGCGGTCTGGCAAGTGCTATAAAACAGCAGCCAATCGCCGTAAGAAGGAGGATTCTTTTCAAGAGACGTCGCTCAAGAGAAACATTAGCGCACAATTTTCCAAGCAAGTGTGGAGCTGCAAACTTCTGCAGCTGTTTTTGTCTTTTCTGAGCGATTTTCCTATACAAAAAAATAAGGATGATAAGAGTTACTGCCCCAACAGAAAACCAGAAAGGAGCACCAAATGTGATCATTTCACTCATGGCAGGCGCCTCCTCCCAAGCATAATCTCAATTCCCAGAAAAAATAGGGCAGCAAAGACAAACCAGGAGTAAAGCTCCCGGTAATTTTCAAATTTCTTGATGTTTCGGGTAGTGGTTTCCATGGTATTTATCTCTTGATAGACCTTCTCCAGAGATTTTGTGTCGGTAGCCCGAAAATAACGTCCCCCTGTCATTTCAGCAACCTGCCCCAACGTTTCATCATCGATATCAACCCTGACCCGCATAAGACGTTTTCGCCCAAACCGGTCTTTTACAGGCATTGGAGCCTCGCCTCTTGTTCCGGCACCAATGGTATAGACCTTGATCCCAAGTGTTTCAGCGGCCTCAGCTGCAACAAGAGGTGGGACCGTACCGGCGTTGTTCATCCCATCGGTGAGGAGAATCATGATGCGCGACTTGGCATCACGATCACGGAGACGGTTCAGTCCGCTGCCAATGGCCGAACCAATCGCAGTACCGTCCTCAATCATCCCTATGGACAAAGAATCCAGACGCTGTACCAGCCAGTCATGATCCAGTGTAAGAGGACTCACCATATAGGGACGGCCACTGAAGGCAAGCAGCCCAATACGATCATTGGGCCGCTCCATAATAAAGGTGTGCATAACCGATTTCACGACATCAAGCCTGTTGGCAGACTTTCCTTTCAAGGTGAAATCCAGTGCCTCCATGGAACCCGAAACATCAACCGCCAGCAGAATATCAATGCCGCTTGCTTCAATTTCAGTGGTGGTATTCCCGAGCTGGGGACGCGCGAAGGCAAGGATAAGAAACCCCAGGCCCAGAAGGCGAAGCGCAGCGATTATCCCCCCCGGCCCTGTTTTCCGTCCTTCTGCTAAAACAGCAGCAATGGAGGTGGAGGAAAAAACAAGTGCGGGTGCAGCACTTCTTCTCCCACGTAGAATGGCGAGCAGAGGCAGGAGGGCGAGAAGCCAGAGAAATTCCGGGTGTAAAAATCGCATAGTCCTACCTGCCTCCGTCCCTGGTTTCGCGGGTGGATTCGATAAAATCCCCTATCGCTGTTTCCATTTTTTTCATACCATTCAGATCCGGGGTACAACGGGCAAATTTCGCCATATCGCACTGATTAAGACATTCCCGCAGACTGTTACGATGTTTCTCCGAAAATGTTATCTGCCTGACTCCAAGATTGTCTGTAAGATGACCGAAAAACTCTTTCGTGGTTTGTCTGGTCGTTTGAATGTGAAAACGATTTTCAATATAGCGCCGTAAAATATCAGAGACTTCCTGGGCATATGACAGGGCCTCCTCGCCATTCATTCTGCTCCTGGCCCGCTTGAGGTCCTCCAGTGCCGTTTCATGGGCAGAAGGGAGAATAACAGCCTTCTTTCGCAGACGAAAAAACCAGAAGAACAGGGCTGCCATAATCAAAAAAACGAGTATTACTAGAGCGAACAGCAGATAGTTCGGATCTTCAGGTAACGGTAAGGGAGGGTGGATATCACGAAGTTGCAACTGTTCCTGATTCATCTGCTGAGCCTCCTTCTTCTGTTGCCAAAGAAATTCAACAGTGGCGGCACATAGGACTGGTCAGTGGAGAGATCGAGAAGATCGACACCCGCCGAGCGAATAGCTTTATTGAGTGTTTTTCTTCTGTCGGCTGCAAGCTCCGCATAGCCTCGACGCACAGAAGGGTCAGAGGTGTCGAGTTCTACCTGAACTCCACTCTCAGCATCTTCAATGGTGAGCCAGCCCACATCGGGGAGGGTATGCTCACGCGGATCCGAAATAATCATGGCGATTAAATCATGGCGACGGTTACTCACCTGCAGTTTCGGCTGCAGAGCTGTTAAGGCCTTTTCGAAATCACCGGGTAGACAGAAATCTGAAATAAGAAAGGTGACACATTTACGCCTGGCAACTTCATTTACAAAATCAAGGGGAACAATCAGGTCTGTTTTCCGGCCCTGGGGCTGAAAGAAGAGGATCTCCCGAATAAGTCTGAGGATATGTGATCGTCCTTTTTTGGGCGGGATATACAGCTCCACAAAATCTGAGAAAAGAATCAGACCAACTTTGTCATTATTACGAACAGCCGAGAAGGCAAGCACTGAGCCGATCTCAGCCATAACTTCCCGTTTAGAACTTGCAGCGGAACCAAAATCTCCTGAACCGGAAATATCAATCAGCAGCATAATGGTGAGTTCCCGCTCTTCGGTAAACTTTTTGATATGGGGTACCCCTGTTCGTGCCGTAACATTCCAGTCAATGGTTCGAATTTCATCTCCCGGCACATATTCCCGGACCTCGTCAAAATTCATACCTCGTCCCTTAAAAACGGACTGGTAGCTTCCAGCTAGAGTATCGTTGACCAGCCTGCTGGTTCGAACCTCTACCTGACGAACCTTCTTCAGAATTTCCCTGGTGATTTGCTCTTCCATATCAACCCTATGGGACAGGAACGGTATCAAGAATTTTTCGGATAATATCCTCTGTTGTTATCGCCTCGGCCTCGGCCTCATAACTGATACGAATACGATGTCGCATCACATCCATGGCGGCAGATTTCACATCATCGGGTGTTACGTATCCCCGTCCGGCCAAAAAGGCCAGGGCCCGGGAAACGGTTTTCAAATTAATGGTCGCCCGGGGTGAGGCTCCGGTTTCTATATAGTCGTGAAGATCAAGCTTGAAACTTCTGGGATCACGGGTGGCACAGACGAGCGAAACAATATAATCTTTTATTTTGTCATCCATATAAATGCTATCTACCACCCTGCGTGAAGCAAGAATATCATCCGGTCCGACGACAGGATTAACCACAACAACAGAATCAGTATGATCAACGGCGTCAAGGATCATACGCTCCTGAGTCATGGATGGATAATCCACAATAACCTTCATCATAAACCTGTCTACCTGTGCTTCGGGCAATGGATAGGTCCCCTCCTGCTCAATGGGATTCTGGGTGGCAAGTACCAGAAAAAGCTCTGGCAGACGAAAGGTCTCGTCTCCAATAGTCACCTGTTTTTCCTGCATGGCTTCAAGCATGGCAGACTGCACTTTGGCAGGAGCCCTATTGATCTCATCAGCAAGAATAAGCGACGAGAATATTGGTCCCTGCTTGACCTCAAAAAGCGTATCCTTAGGATTATATATCTGAGTCCCTATAATATCGGCGGGCAGCATATCCGGAGTAAACTGGATACGCTGAAAATCCGTATGTATAACCATAGCGAGGGTTTTTACCGCCAGTGTCTTGGCAAGCCCCGGTAATCCCTCCAGCAGGATATGTCCTCCAGTAAGCAATCCCACAAGGAGACGTTCCACCAGGTGCTCCTGGCCAATTATGGATTTAGCCATCTCCCGACGCAACAGACCAACCCAGGAAGAGCTCGCAACAACGGATTCATTGATAGCCTGAATGGAGGTATATCCTTCCTGCCGTACTGATTGGGGTGGAAGAGATGCAGATGAAACCGGATTAACAGATCTATTTTGCTCGTTCATGGAGACTCCTTTTAACGGAATGAGGGTATCTTCTTATCAGGACTAAAGAATACCACAGAAACATTACCGGAATATTACCGGAACATTACAATGCTGTAATCTTGTACAATTTTCTGCCAACGTGTCTTCAGCCACGCATTATTTCACCAAAAACCCTCCGCAGTCCGATACGTTTTAAATTTGTTCATCCAAGCCAATTATGATAACATCATAAATAATCATTCACGATCTGTTCTCGATTTTCTGGTTTACTAAGGAACCATGTTTATGAGAAAAATCATTCCGTTTGTCCTTGGCATTTTTCTTTTTCTCCCAACAAACTCTTATGCGCTCGAACGCTTTGAAATTTTCACCACCTCTCAATTGATGCAGCTGCTTCAGGACAGAAAGGATGGAAAAACGGACTTTCTTCTCGTCAATGCCCTTGACGAAATGATCTACCGCCACGCCTTCATCCCCGGTTCGGTGAATATTCCCATCACCCAGTTTGGGCAATATGCTCACAGGCTCGGAAAAGACAAAAATAAGCTGATAATTTCATACTGAATGGGCTACAGGTGAGTATTCGCCTACAAAATGGCAGTTGCCATTAAAGCAAAAGGGTTCACAAATATTAAAATATACAATGGTGGACTGAAGGACTGGATACAATCAGGCAATCCCACGGAATCAATAGAAACCCTTCCAGAAGCAACCGTCCAGTTTATCGATGTCAATCAATTAAGGATGCTTCTTTCCGAGGCTGACAAGACAAACTGTATGGATAAAAATGGTAAACCACTTCTTACACTTATTGATTTCCGTTCCTCCAACAGTGATTCCATAAAAAAAGGGGCAGATAAATATCGGATAGCAACAAAATGCCATACCATTTCAGCATTGCTTGATGAATTTATTGACAACAATAGCCTTATCGAATCCATCCCCTTAGAAGGACTTACTATTTCTATCAGTGAGACAGGAAACAGAGACACGTTCCTTATCAGATATCTCTCCAAATGTTGCAGACCTGATATCCGAGGTCTTAAATACGGTATGAGAAGCTGGATAAAGGCCGGGTATCCTGTGGAAAAAACAGCCCATTCGGACACAAACTAAATGCTTAAAAGTCTTCGTGCCAAACTCCGCATGATGCTGTTTTTCCTCAGCATCATCATTGCGTTAGCATTTCTGAACTTTCTGATGAACCAACGTGTTGTGAAACTGGAACGTGACTATGCTGAAGTTGTTGCAATCAACAATAACTTTGCCGATAACCTTGCCGGTGAATATAATTCTCTTGCCAACCCTGAAAAATTCTCAGACTTAAAAAACAACTATCTTGTGTTATATCAAAGCTGTACAGGCTGTCACAACTCTAATCCTGGCGAAATAATTATCACCAGGATTGCTTTCCTGGAGGAACTCAACGAAAACCAGCTCACCGGAATACAACTCAGGCACACCATAAATAACAGGCTTGATGAGCTGACGAAAAGTGTCCGCTATATTCATGAGCATCACATTGCCAGCCTGAAAAACTTCCTCCAGCGTAATCAATTCAAGGAAGAACCGTACCCCAGCAATAACAGCGAAAGAAAAGATCCAATAGCATCAGCCCCGGAACTTGATATCATTCAGCTGACAATAGCTATTCAGAATATCCTGGCTGATATCATTAGCAATTTTTACCTTCTTAAGGATACCCAGACCCCTCTCAAACTTCAAAACGAATTTCTGAATAATATTTCTCGTTTTTACTCTACCATCAACCTACTGGAATCCTCTTCACTCGATGCACAGGACGGACTTCTGGTGGAAGAACTTCTTGATTCCGGAAGAACATTTGAAAATTCATTTTCAATACTGATTCAACTTGAAGAAACAGAAAGAAAGCTCTTTTTACAGCTCCACGATAACCAGAGAAGGATCCTTGGTGTTGTCTCCGACGTGACAGGGAAAGTGAAAACGAAACGTGATCGGCTCCACAATCAACTAACTTTTTTGGAATACTCCTCTTTTCTCTTTATTGCCTTCCTTATGCTATTGATAGTGAAACAGGGAAGAGGAATTATCCACTCAATCGATCACCTGGTTAATGAAACCGGAAAAATCAAAAAAGATCACACTTATCAAATCTCGACAGCGCCAAACCAGGAAGAAGAGTTTCAAATATTATCACAGGCTCTGAATAGTATGGCCGCGAATCTTGACCTAAGAATTCAGAAACTTAACGAAGAAACGCGCCTAAGAATCCAGGCTGAGAAAGACAAAACAGAGACAGAAATAAAGCTGCAACGTGCTAAGCAGATGGAGGCCATCGGAACTCTTGCCGGAGGCATTGCCCACGATTTCAATAATCTGCTCACAGCAATCCTTGGGAATATAAATATTGCCACCTACTCTCTTTCTCCAGACCATGAAGTATACAACAATCTGGTGCAGGCAGAAAAGGCATCAAAAAGAGCTCATAAACTCACTAATCAACTGCTCACTTTTTCCAAAGGTGGTGCTCCGATTAGAGAAACGGCTCCAATTGATGAGGTTATCCGGGAATCTGCCTTTTTTGTTCTTCATGGCAGCAATGTTAACTGCTCCATAGATATCCCGGATGATCTCTGGCTGGTCAAGATTGACAGAGGACAGATTGGCCAGGTCATCCAGAACCTGACCCTGAATGCCGACCACAGTATGCCAGAGGGCGGTACCATTTCCATCAGCTGTTCCAATCACCAGGAGACCCAGGACAGCCCGATGCTCAAAAAAGGCGATTATGTCCGGGTTACTGTCCAGGACCAGGGAACAGGCATCAAGGACACTGATATCTCACATATTTTTGATCCCTACTTTACAACGAAAGAAAAGGGAAGCATCAAGGGAAGTGGCCTGGGGCTGGCCATCGTCCATTCAATCATCTCCAGACACGGTGGATACATCACCGTTGCCTCGGAATTAGGCACCGGGACTACCTTTACTTTTTTCCTTCCAGCGGTAAATACAACAGCAGACCTGCAGCAGGAGCCAAGTGGTGATATTCTCTCCGGAGAGGGGAGAATCCTTGTCATGGATGATGAATCAATGATACTCGCCATAATGGAACACTCACTACCCTCTCTTGGGTACACGGTTGAAACAGCAGACAGTGGAGAACAGGCATTGAGAATGTATGAAAAAGCTGCTAGAGATAATACTCCCTTTGATCTCGTCATCATGGATCTCACCATTCCGGGTGGCATGGGAGGAAGAGAGACGGCTGAAAAAATCCTGAAACGCCATCCGGATGCCGTGCTTCTTGTTTCCAGTGGCTACGCCGAGGATCCGATAATGATCAATCCAGCAGAATACGGATTCAAAGGGGCACTCAAGAAGCCCTATGAACTCAGAAACCTCTCTCATCTGCTTCATACTTTATTACAGAAAAAGTAAAAAGATTTTCAGCAGTGAATCATGATACCATGCCACTAAAGGATCCTCCTCCCATCAAAAAGGTGCTTGGACTCCTTGGACCAATCTACTTCAAACACCGCATTCGTCTCCTCTTTGGTCTGATTGCACTCCTTGGAGTCAATTTTCTCCAGCTTATAATTCCTCGTATTCTTAAAAAAGGAATTGATGCACTTGCAGATGGAACAGCCAACCAGAACAACCTGCTCGAGCTCGCACTGCTTATCTGTTTTATCGGAGTCATTGCCACTCTGCTTCGTTTCAGCTGGCGCTACCTGATCATAGGATTCTCAAGATATCTGGAACGGGACCTGCGGAAAAAGATTTTTGGCCATGTCATGACCATGGATGGAAGTTTTTTCTCCAAATATAGTACAGGTTCCATTATGGCCCACGGAAGCAACGACCTCGCGGCTGTTCAAATGGCTTGCGGCATGGGCCTCGTTGCTGCCATTGACGCCCTTGTAATGTCAATTGCGGCCATTGCCTTCATGGCCAACATTCATTTACGCCTTACACTGCTGGCCCTTTTACCCATGCCAATTCTGGCTCTGGCTACCCGTTATCTTTCGGGACAACTGCACCATCGTTTTGATCGTGTCCAGGGACAGTTCGCCAGCATGACCGAGTTCGCAAGATCCTCCATCGCATCCATTCGCCTGCTTAAGGCCTACACTCTGGAGACATCACAGAGTAAACGCTTTGCCCATCTTGGCCAGAAATATGTCCACTCCAGCATTCGGGTGGCAATCATTCAAGGCCTGCTCTTTCCCATAGCGACTCTTGTCGGGAGTTTCGGCATGTTGCTGGTACTCTATTTTGGTGGTCGGCTAGTCATCCTGAAAACAATTACCATGGGTGATTTTGTAGCCTTTATAACCTACCTCTATATGTTGATCTGGCCCATCATGGCAGTTGGATGGGTGGCCAATCTTTCCCAGAGAGGAGCAACATCACTGCGCCGAATTTACCTCCTTCTTTCAGTTCCATCACAGCTTCCACCCGGCATCACTGGTCACCGACCAGATAGTTCCCTGTTTCACCTCCATAGGCTCAACTTCAACTATCCAGAATCAGAACGAAGGATACTTAAGGATATCACTCTTGATATCCCGCCGGGAATCCTCGGCGTCACAGGTCCCACAGGATGCGGCAAGACCAGTCTCTGCCAGGTGCTGGCCCGTGTCTACCCTATAGCTGACCAGAGCCTCTTTTTAGGCAGAACAGATATCAACGATCTCCCCCCCGAAACCGTAAAATCTTTGATCAGTTATGTGAGCCAGGAAGCCCTGCTCTTTTCGAGCTGTCTTCGTGACAACATCGCCTTTGGGAATCCCGATGCATCCATGGAACGAATTGTTGCAGCAGCAACAGCGGCCGCTGTCCACGATGAAATAATGGCTCTCCCTCACGGATACGAGAGTATGATTGGGGAAAAAGGCGTTACCCTCTCAGGAGGGCAGCGTGGCAGGGTCGCCCTTGCAAGAGCCATCCTCTGCGACAGGCCCATTATCATAATAGATGACGGCCTTGCCGCCGTGGACACGAGCACGGAACAGGAAATAATCGAAAATATCACACCATGGCTCAAAGGGAAATCGGTCGTCTGGGTCAGTCAGCGAACCAAACAGCTTGCCCGAACAGACAGGGTTCTTGTTTTGGAAAACGGAAAAATCAGTGCCCTCGGCCCCTACAATGAGGTTGTTCGGGAAAATGCCTTCCTCGCCGAGATCAGCCGCAGACAAGAGCTTCAGGGAGAAGGCAACAATGCGTAACTTCGGATATTTTGAAGAAGATTACACTCCCAAACTTTCCGAGAAGGGATTATGGCGCCGTATCCTCGGCTACATCCATCCCTTCAGGATTCCCTTCACCGGTGCGATCCTGCTCTCCCTTTTTGTCACAGTCTCAGCGCTCGGCCTCCCCTGGATAATGCAGCGGGCTATTGATCTCTACATAACCAGCCCCATGCTCGATTTTGAACTACGCATGACAGGACTCAGTACCAGTGTAATGCTCTACGGAGGGTTAATGCTTATCGGTTTTGTCACTGCTTTTCTCCAGGTCTTGCTCCTTGAATGGATCGGACAATCAATCATGCACAGACTGCGCCAGGATCTTTTCAGTCATCTTCTCCAGGTCGAACTGCAGTTCTTCAACACCCAGCCGGTTGGCCGCCTGGTAACCCGCTTGACAAATGATGTCCAGAACATGCACGAGATGTTCACATCCATCATGGTAACGATATTCAATGACCTCCTCCGCATGTGCGGCATCCTTGTCCTGCTTCTCTATATGAATATTCGGCTCGGCCTCCTTCTCTGCCTCTTTGTTCCACTTGCCGTCGTGGTTACCATTCTCTTTTCCAGACTCGCCAGGAATCATTTCCGAGCCATACGAAAACAGCTTTCCAAAGTAAACGCATTTGTCCAGGAAGCTGTTTCAGGAGTCTCCCTGGTACAGCTGTTTGGAAGGAGTAGCGATCTCAAACGGAAGTTTGCAGGGCTTAACGACGATTACATGACAAAAACTCTGCGCCAGATCCGCCTCTTTGGTACATTTATGCCCATCACCGAACTGATGAGTTCGCTGGCAGTTGCGCTGATTCTCTGGTATGGCGGAGGAGAGATTATCCGTAAGCAACTGACCCTGGGAGAGCTGGTTGCTTTCCTCTCCTATATGCGCCTCTTCTTCCAACCGCTCCGGGAGCTTTCACAAAAATATTCCATTGTCCAGTCCGCCCTTGCCTCCGCGGAACGGATCTTTCATCTACTGGATACAGACACCGAGGAACAGAACATTTCAGAGGCTGAAAAAAACAGCCCTTTGTCACTGGATGGCGAGCTCTGTTTCAATGAAGTAAACTTCTCCTATCTTCCCGACCAGCCAGTCCTCCATGATATCTCTTTTACGGTTAAAAAGGGCGAGACCATAGCCATAGTCGGCGCCACCGGAAGCGGGAAATCCACCCTTCTCAATCTTATGCTCCGTTTTTATGAACCAGACAGCGGTACCATCAGCCTTGGTGCGCACTTTCTTACTGATGTACCAAAAAAGACACTGCGCCGGGAAATCGGTGTTGTAATGCAGGAAATGCTTATTCTCCAGGACACCCTGTTGAACAATATTGTTCTTGATACAGGAAAAAGCCGAAAAGAGGTAACAGAACTGCTGCAACAGACCCAATTGATAGAATTTGTTACCAACCTCTCCATGGGACTCGATACACTTATAGGAGAAGGTGGACAGGCCATGTCAACCGGAGAAAAACAACTCCTCGCCATCGCCAGAGTATTATGCCGCAATCCATCTCTGCTGGTACTTGACGAAGCCAGTTCTGCCATTGATTCCAAAACTGAAAAACTTCTGGAACGACCGCTTGAGCACTGTTTCAAAGATAAAACCGTGTTAATTATCGCTCACCGCCTCTCCACCGTACAGCGTGCCGATCGAATCATTGTACTTGACAAGGGCAGGATCATGGAACATGGCAGCCATGCCTCCCTCCTTGCCAGGGACGGGATTTACAGAAAACTGGTCGCTCTTGATTTCGGATCGGGAATTTCATAACGACATATCCGGGGACCTCTTCCCAGCTTGACAGAGAGTCAAAATTCATTTACACTCCGGCCTAATTTTCAGGTTCCATGCAAATGGAGAATAAGGGAACCCGGTGTAAATCCGGGACGGGCCCGCCGCTGTAATCGGGGACAGTAGCTGCATAGTGTCACTGGTCGTAAGACCGGGAAGACGCAGCTATATGGTTGATCCGAAAGTCAGAAGACCTGCCTGAAGACAACGGTACAACCGGGTGCAATCCGGTTATGAGGTACTATGCTGAAATCTCCGTGGACAAGAGATTCCCAGCCATATCTGTGGAATTAAAGGGCATCCCCGGATCAATAGTCTATTGGTCCGGGGATTTTTTTTGTCTTTTTGACAAACATCTCTTCGGGCATTTTATTCAAAAGAGGAAAGAAAATGACAAAAAGATATTATCCACTTCTCTGTGCACAACTTTTTACCATTGCGGTCGTACCAGGTATTTCTGCAGCAGAGACAAATTCCACAACACTGATGGAAGAAGTTGTTGTCACCGCCAGCCGAACAGAAGAGAGCAGGGCCACAGTCAGTTCGAATATCAGCATCATCAGCGAAGACGATATTCGCCAATCCGCATCAGACAATGTGGCTGATCTACTGGCCGAACAGTCCATTGCCACCATCAAGAAATATCCCGGAACACTCACATCCATTGCCCTGCGTGGCTTCTCAACTGACACCCACGGGAACGACCTTCAGGGACATGTTCTGGTTCTCCTCGACGGGCGCCGTGCAGGAACCGGCAATCTTGCAAAAATTCTTACTAAAAACGTAGCGCGAATCGAGGTTATTCGTGGCCCCGGAGCTGTACAGTATGGGTCGGCAGGAATGGGCGGAGTCGTCAATGTCATAACAAAAAGAGCAACTGACAATTCGATTTTCACCGAGGCCTACGGTGGATCCTTTGACACTGCTGAAGGAAGTATCGGTGGATCTTTCCTGAAAGATGGTGTTGATTTTACCGGTTCCTACACATACGGAACCACTGGCGACTATGACACAGGCAACGACGAGCACTATCGGAACAGCGGAATTAACTACGAAACCGGAATGAGTACCAATCTCGGCTATTCATTCTCAGAGCTAAACCGAATCGGACTGATTTTTACCCGTTTTGAGGTAGATGAAGCAGGGACCCCTGGTTTTCTGAACAGGAACGATCTGGATGACTACTCAAACAAAGAGAACTATTCCGCAGACCTCAATTTTGAAGGACAGTGTCCGCTGACAGAATCGAGAATTTTCGCCCGTTACTTCTTTGGCCAGGACGAAAACAGCTGGATGGATCCTACGGTTTCCAACCCCAGCGGCTGGAATGATGGGCAGCTGTCGAAAAACAAAACGGACCAACAGGGAGCACAATTTCAACTCAGCCGTGCTCTTGGCCTTGCGACTCTCACAGCTGGATTTGACTGGTTAGATTATGAAGTAGAAAACAGCTGGACACCAAACACAACTGAATACTCCAACTCTGCCATCTTTCTACTCAGCAGGCTCTCCTTCCTTGAAGATCGACTCAGTGCAAACATTGGACTGCGTTACGACTGGTATGATGTTGCAGTCACGAACCCGGCAGGGCACAATGCTGATGACAGCCATTTCACCCCTCAGTTTGGTGTCGCCTGGATGGTGAGCGATACATTGAAACTGAGAGCCCAATACGGAGAGGCCTTTATGATGCCTTCCGCTGACCAGATGAGTGCCGATTACTCCAGTTTTGGTTCAAGAGTCGTTGGAAATCCTGGTCTTTCCCCCGAAAAAAGTGCTACCTGGGAGGGCGGTGTGGATTATGGTCAGAATGGATTCACTGGATCACTCACCTATTTCCATACGGATTTCAAAGACAAAATTGTCAGTGATCCCCTTCTCGATGGATCAAGGAGTTGGAAAAACCTCGGCGATGCAACCATTTCCGGTATTGAAGCGGAATTTGCCTATGATATCGGCCTGCCACTTGGCCTGGCCTGGGAAGTCCGTCCTTATCTCAATATGACCATCCTTACCCGGTATGATGATGAGCAGAGCGGAGAGGATCTTCAAAATATCAGCGCCACGAATTATTCTGCAGGTGTCGTAGTCAACGACGGTGATGGAATCTTTTGCCGTCTCAATACTGCCTATTCTGGAAGCCAGAATATTAAGGACTATGAATCAGACTTTCCCTACCGGAATGGCACATTGGATTCTCATATCGTGACAGACCTGACAGCCTCCTATCGCTTCTATGAAGATTCACGTTTGGGTAGCTTTACTCTACGGGGCGAGTTACAAAATATCTTCGACCAGGACTACGCCTATGTCAAAGGATACCCCATGCCAGGTCGCGGTTTCTATGCCGGACTCCGCTGGGATTTTTGAGGCAGCGGGGAATGAAGCGAACATTTTGACTTGAAGCCCTGAAAAGAGTACATTCAGGGCTGCTGTCATTTACAATTTCACTCAATTTCCCAGCCTATAGATGGCGATGGATCAGCCAAAGGAATCAATATGCATCAGTATGGATATATCGGCCGCAAATTGCGCGTCCCGAAACTCAAGAACAAACCAGCCATTATCATGGTCACCTTTGGTACCAGCAGTCAGGCAGAAAGGCCACTGGGCCTGTTTCAGCAGCAGGTGGAAAAACAATTTGGGGAATACGAAACCTTCTGGGCGTACAGCTCAAACATCATCTGCAGAAAAAAGAAACTGCCGAGCCTGCAGCAGACCCTTGCAACTGTAGAGGCTGCAGGATTTCGTAAAGCTGTGGTTCAGCCCCTGCATATATTTCCGGGAACTGAGTATCAGCAGATGGCAGAGACCTGCGAATATTTCCCTGGCATTCGGGTTTTCCTCAGTGAAACCTTACTGCACCGCTGGAGCTTTGTTAAAGAGACCCTGGCCGTGGTTGAAAAGGAGTTTCTCGCTCCGGCAGAAGGCCTTAATATCCTGGCCCTCCATGGGACTCCCCTGGTTGCAGACCCGGTCAACAGCGGCTATCTCGGTCTTGAAAAACTCGTTACAGACCGCTACCCGAACGTGCTCGCCGCATCCCTTGAGGGAGTGCCTGACAGTGACGCGGTATTTGCCGGAATACAAAACAAAAATATGGCCGAAAAGTATCGACAGATAAAAATAATTCCCATGATGTACCTGGCTGGAATGCACGCTGAAGAAGACCTTATGGCCCCAAAGAAAGTTGATAGCTGGCGTGTTATCCTTGAATCCATGGGATTTGCTGTGGAATGTCCGATGGTTCAACATGGTAAAAAAGACTTTTTCAAGGGCCTTGCCTACTACCCGGAAATCATCTCATTCTTCACGGACCGATTGCAACGAACCCTTGAAATAGCTGAGACCTACTAAAGCACATGTACAGACAACTCTTTGTCTTTTTCTTTTTTGTCCTATGTCTCTTCGGATCTCCTGTACAGGGGGCCGATGTCACATATCCTCAGCGCATAGTCTCCCTGGGGCCAATCAATACCGAAAACGTCTTCCTTCTGGGGGCTGGTGATCGCCTTGTCGCCAATACCAGCTACTGCGTCCGCCCAGAGGCCGCTAAAGCCAGAGAAAAGATAGGTTCTGTAATGCAGGTTTCCATTGAAAAGATTATTGGGCTACAACCTGACCTGGTACTGGCAACCGGCCTAACCTCGATGCAGCAAATTAAGCAGCTGGAGTCCGTTGGCATTAACGTTGTTCAGTTCAAGCAGCCATCATCTTTAGCGGATATCTGTACCCAGTTCCTCCTCCTCGGCCAGCTCCTTGGCCTTGAAAACCGGGCAAAAGCGCTCATTTCTGAAACAAAGGAAAGACTGAATAATCTTGAGAAGAAAATTGCCGGGGCGCCACCGCAGAAGGTCTTTCTTCAGGTAGGTTCCCAGCCACTATTCTCCTCGGTACCAAGCTCCTTCACCAATGACTTTATTGTCCTTGCCGGCGGCAGTAACATCGCAGCAGATCAGCAAAAAGGTACCACAAATTATGAAAAAGTGATCGCTGCCAACCCCGATGTGATTATCATAGCCATGATGGGATCCGAAAGTGGTATTGCCTCAAAAGAACGTGAGCGATGGATGGAGATGCCTGTCATCAGTGCAGTGCAAAACAATCGGGTACATGTGATCAATCCTGACATCGCCTGCAGTCCTTCACCCGCGACCTTTACCGACACTCTTGAGATCATGGCCCGTCTGATTCACCCTGAACTCTACACCCCATAAAACCATGAGAATTTACGAAATCATCCAAAGCGGTGGCCCGGTGATGTGGCCACTGCTCCTCTGTTCCGTGACGGTATGCACCGTTGTTCTGGAACGCAGTTTCTTCTGGATTTCCATCCAGCGCAGACGTAACCGTAAGCTGACGGATGAAGTCCTGACTCTTGCAGAAAGTGCTGACTGGAAGCTAATCCGTGAAAAAGTAACCGGCTGTCAAGACCATATCATCCGACTGCTGGTGGTTGGTATTCTGCACAGAGATTATGATATGGGCCGGGCCATGGAAGCTGAGGCGAACTTGATGATTCAGCGAATGAACCGCTTTATGCCAGTACTGGATACCATGATCACGGTGGCACCTCTGCTTGGAATATTCGGAACGGTACTCGGAATCATCGGATCCTTTAAGATCCTTGGCAACAGTGGCATTGCCGATCCGAAGCTGGTCACATCCGGCATCGCCCAGGCACTCATCACAACTGCGGCAGGACTTGGCATCTCTATCATCGCGGTGATCCCCTACAACTACTTCAATACCCGAATAAACCGAGCAGTTCATGTGATGGAAAAGTATGCAACCAACCTGGAAGTGGTTTATGAAAAGCTGGACACCCCATCATGAAAATTAAAGCTCAAGCAATCAAGGCACCGCGTATCGAGATGCTGCCACTCATCGATGTTGTCTTTCTGCTACTGGTTTTCTTTATTTACGCAATGCTTTCCATGGCAGTGCATCGGGGAATGCAGCTTGATCTTCCGGAATCAACAGAGGCAACTGACAGTCATGAAAGCCCGTTTTCATTAACCATTCGTAGTGATGATAAAGATATGACACTTTTTCTCAATGAAAAACCTCTCCTCCTTTCTCAACTGGCTCAACATTTTGACTCAGTGGATACCAGCAACGGAAAAAAACCTTCAGTTCTTATTTTTGCAGACGAAAACATCAGCTACCAACAACTGTATCAGGTTCTCGATGAACTCAAAAAATGCGGGGTTTCGGATATTTCACTGCAGGCAAATCCGAAATAAGCTCCTGTGCGAAGATTTATCCCTGCCCTGATCCTTGCCCTTTGTCTCCACATCTTCTTACTGATATCAAGGTTTCCACACCTTCCAACACTTCCGCCACGTTTAACCGGGCAAGAAAGTGTTACCATCAGCCTCAGTCCAGGCAGCAGTGTTGAAAAGCAAACAGAAACCGTAACAAAAGAAGAGCAGAGGAACACCATTGAAAAACCTGAGAAGGACGAGGCCGCAGTGGAAACGTCTGAGAAAATAAATACTCACGACAAACAACCAGTCGTTTTAAAAAAAAAGGCTGTTCAGAAAATTGTCCACTCTCCCTCAGTCCCTGAACAGAAAAAGGCAGGGGTACAGAACAGTGCCAGACCGAGAGAGGAGAGTGAACTACCTGCTGTTCCCATCCTCGTAAAGGCCTCACCGCACTATGCAAGCAATCCAAAGCCGGAATATCCCGCACTGGCCCGCCGTCGCAACCAGCAGGGAACTGTTATGGTATCTGTAACTGTTTCAGAAAAAGGAGTTCCAGACAGGGTCAGCCTCCACAAAAGCAGCGGTTATCCACTGCTGGACAAATCTGCTCTGAAGGCAGTCACCTTATGGCACTTTCTTCCAGGAACGACAGCTGGCCATCCCGTTGCCACGGAGGTACTGATCCCGGTACATTTCAAACTTCATTAGCCCACATTTCTCATATGTCGTTAACCGGCAGTCCCGATAATTCTATAAACAAAGACTGTCAGGAAATGAATGGTGGAACCGTTCATCTACGGAAAGACACCATATCACCTTGAGACTTTAATGATAAATTTCTTAATAATTTTCATAAAAGTCCTGTTATTGCGCAAGAAATAACGACCTGATTGAGGTTATAGTTGATGGAAACTCTACTCTATATTATTGTCGACAAGCTACAAAAAGAAAGGCACCTCACTTGCCAGCGTAACCATTTGATACAAAAAGGGAAAAACTTTGCTTCGAGTAAACATTCTAATCTGCATTGTTGTTGCGCTAATCTGTACAGGTTTATGGGCCATTATGAACAGGCCCGGACAGGAGCCTGTCTGGCCGTCGCGGATACAGGGCTTTTCCTTTTCTCCTCTGCGAGAGGGCGACAATCCTTCTAAAGGCCAACTCCCCTCTGAAGAAGAAATCGAGGCAGACCTGGCCCTCCTTGCCAATAAAACAAACGCCATTCGTACCTATACAGTAAACGGAGTTTATGAAAGCATCCCGCGTCTTGCCTACAAACACAACATCAATGTTGCCCTTGGTGCCTGGCTCGACAAGGATCTCGAGAAAAATGAGAAGGAGATAGCACAACTCATAAAAATAGCCAGAGAAAATTACCGAAATGTTGTTCGTGTGGTAGTCGGCAATGAAACCGTACTTCGTGGAGACCTCACCGTAAAACAACTCAATTCCTACCTTGATCGGGTACAAGCGGCCCTTGACATACCTGTAGGTACAGCAGAACCATGGCATATCTGGATAAAAGAACCATCACTTGGAGAACATGTAGACTACATCGGAGCCCATATGCTTCCCTACTGGGAAGGAATAGAACTGCAGCGGGCAGTGGGACATGTCACAAACCGGACAAGTCTACTCATGGAAAAATTTCCAAACAAACCTGTAGCTATTATGGAAGTTGGCTGGCCCAGCAATGGCCGAACCATCGGCAGAGCCCAGGCCTCCCCCTCCAACGAGGCCACATTTCTACGACGTTTTCTCAAGCGCGCCGAAAAGGAAAAATACGTCTACTACGTAATGGAAGCCTTTGATCAGCCGTGGAAGCAGGCCAGCGAAGGAGCTGTCGGTGCATACTGGGGAGTTTACGACCTGAACCGGCATCCTAAGTTCCCCTTTGACGCAGCAATCATCAGTATTCCTGAGTGGAAGCTGTTGGCTGGTATTTCTGTACTGATCGCCTTTATGACTTCAGCCCTGCTCTTTATTGACAGTCGCTCTCTCAGCAGTCGGGGACGCGGCTTTCTGACCGTCATTGCCTTTTCAGCGGCGTCTATGGCGGTATTGATAATCTATAATTATTTTCATCAGTACCTCACTGTTTCCACCACACTAATCGGAGTGATGCTGGTAACCGGAATGACAGGAGTTGTCCTGGTTCTGCTGACAGAGGCCCATGAGTGGGCTGAGGCAACCTGGATCGCATATCCGCGCCGACCGTTCATACCAATAATAGTTCCCGACCAGGAGCTTCCCATGGTGTCGATCCATGTCCCAACTTACAACGAACCACCGGACATGATGAAAGAAACGCTCCAGGCTCTTTCACGGCTCGATTACCCGAACTTCGAGGTCATCGTCATTGATAACAACACCAAGGATCCGAATGTCTGGCAACCAGTCGCCGAATTCTGTAAACAGCTTGGGCCACGCTTCAGATTTTTTCATGAAGATCCCTTACCAGGATTCAAAGCCGGGGCACTTAACTTTACCCTTGCCAAGACCGCTCCCGAGGCGGAAGTTGTGGCGGTTATCGACAGTGATTACGCTGTAGAACCCCAGTGGCTTCGTGAGCTGGCTTCACAGTTCACCGATACCCTGGTGGCTATTGTCCAGGCACCACAGGATTATCGTGACAGCAAAGAGAGTTTGTTCAAGTCAATGTGTTATTCTGAATACAAGGGATTTTTTCTCATAGGCATGGTGACAAGAAACGAGCGTAATGCCATTATCCAGCACGGCACCATGACCATGGTCAGACGTTCTGTGCTCGAGGATGTCAACGGTTGGGCCGAGTGGTGTATCACCGAAGATGCAGAACTGGGACTCAGAATTTTCGAGAAAGGCCACAAGGCCGTCTATATTGCAGAGAGTTACGGCAAGGGCCTCATGCCGGACACCTTCAATGATTTCAAGAAGCAGCGTTTCAGGTGGGCATATGGAGCAGTACAGATTCTGCGACGTCATGCACAGGTATTGTTTCGTCATAGTGGCTCCGGACTTACCAGAGGACAGCGTTACCACTTTATTGCCGGCTGGCTGCCATGGATTGCAGACAGCGCAAACCTCCTTTTCACTCTTTCTGCCCTTGTCTGGTCCGTTGCCATGGCCCTGTTCCCGGATAAAATCGAATCACCGCTGCTTATCCTAACAGCCCTGCCTCTGACACTTTTCATCTTCAAGCTTGCCAAAATGCTCTATCTGTACCGCCAGCGGGTCAAGGCAAGTATTCTCCAGACTGTTGCCTCCGCCCTGGCAGGTCTTGCCCTGTCCCATACCATATCAAAAGCCATTCTGCTGGGATTTGTAACCTCCGGAATACCATTTGCCCGCACACCGAAAAATGCGGCTTCCCATGCCCTGCTGCGAGCGTTACAATCGGCAAGGGAAGAAGCCCTGATCATGCTGGCTCTATGGCTTTCCGCCTATTCCGTCATGGTTATACCAAGGATGTACAATACGCCGGACACCCTGGTCTGGTTCACTTTTCTGCTCGTGCAGTCTATTCCCTACATGTCTGCAGTTTTCATGGCTATTATAAGTAGTTTTTCCACCCGTAAAAATGAGGAAATCACCCTGTAAGATCAGGATCACTTGATTCCGAAGACTTATTCAGTGAGTCCGTGGGTTGAGTCGCTCTTTGTTCCCTCCAACACAATCTGCCCAGTGCTGGAGACGCCAGCACTTGGAGATAAAACATGCTGCTTTCCCTGAAAGATGTCTATTCCCACCGTCAAGAAGCTATCCAGCCAGGTTGTGGAAACCAAGCACTCCGGTGAATTCTCACCACCTTTACAGACATGGACCACATCCTGCTCATCCACGACAAAATGCATCCCCCACAACGGACGAACTGCGCCATCCTCCATCGTCCCGGAATACTCAAGTATGGTCCTCTCATTGATGCCAAGAAGTTTCACTATTTTTCCAGGTAGCTGGTAAAGGGGAATGGTACCCATATCCAGAGGACCCCGCCGTCCATCTATCACGATCAATGGAGTGGTTACATAAGTCAAAAACATTTCCGGGGTAAACTGATCCCTTGTTCCTGTCAGGGTTTCTGCCTCAACGAAGCCTCTATACCCGCCGCCAAGAAAAGGCAGATGGTCACCGAAAGCAACAATGATGCCATCAGGATCTCGGACTCGAAGATCTTCAACAAAATCCATCAACTCTTTCGACTTGTAATACATGGCATTGGCATAGGATTCAATCTCCGGTGTTTCACACCCTTCCTCACAGCGAACAACCTGCGGTCTTGACTGGTTCATCGGGTAAAGCTTTCCGCCAGCCCAGTGGCCAAAATAGGTAATAATATAGCTGAGCACAGGTTTATCTGGATCATTACGATTATCGAGCTTGTCGATTACCTGGCGATACAGAGATGAATCTGAAAGAAAACCCAGGTTCATGTCATCAAGATTGAAATCATTAATTGACCAATAGGTATCAAAACCGATCCTTCGATATGCATTGATCCTATTCCAGAAAGAGGCGACATTGGGATGAGAAGCCACACTGTCATAACCGTATCCCTTAAGAATGTCAGGCAGGCACGGCGCATCATTGGACATACGCCGCTCGAACTTGACATCATCATAAACCACGGGAAAACCGCAAAGACTTTCAAATTCAGCATTAGCGGTATACCCCCCGAACACCGGACTCATAATGGCAGAATTGCCGGTGGCCTTCCACATCTCTCTGAATCTGGGATCAAGGGGATCACGGTCAAAATCGATTGCCTTCAACCCTAAGGGATCCCAAAATGACTCAAGAAGGATAAAATGCACATTTCTCGGTGGAGGAGCCGGGGTACTCGCAGGAGTCGTCTTGCCAAGCAGGGCTTCAGAAGCGGCAAGTGCTGTTTTCCTATCCGGTGCCTGTTCGGAATCCCTGAAGAAACGTGCGGTCTCCTGGAGAGAATAAAGAGCTGCTCCCCGCCGCAGATAATTCTCCCGCTGATTCCAGACACTGTTGCCAAAACGTTTATCCAGATCTGCCACCACAGCTTCAGGATAAAATTTCAAACCAGCAGACAGGAGAATCGTTACGATCAAGACCATCCATGCAACCCGGCTGCGGAAGTGAAAATTAAAAACCAGAAATCCTATCAAGGAAACCAGCGAACCAATAACCAGATAATAACGCCAACCGTCGAGAATCAGTATAAGTGATCTTAATGCATACACATCATCCGGCACCATCGGACCACCAAAAAACGACAGTTTGGCTGCATTGCCTACATAGAGAATGGCAATAAAAAGCCATTGCAGAGCGATGAATGCCCAGCAACGGCGGGACAGAAAAAAGAAGAGGTAGGAAATACCAAGCACAAGAGTAAAATCGACGTAAATGGCCTGCCGAAAGACAGTCACACCGAAAAAGCTGGAACTGACCACATACGCCAAAGCGTAACCAATTATTGTGGAAAGAGTAGGTAGGAACAAAATAAGAATTCGCATTGTATTAATGGGTTAGATATGAGAAAAGTGGAATCGAGGAAAATGGAGCTTTACTTTCAATTAACCGGAAGGCATGTAACCTGGCTTGTCCAACCCCTTCCCTGTGCCTGGTCGTACTTTACAAGGAAGAGCTCTTCACTCTGGTACAATTGTTTTTTAAGATACCGTTTCGGGAGTTTATTTAACTGACTGGGACCACCATTGTAAAGTGCATATAACCAAACAGCGAGAAAACGTTTTCCAGAAGCAGTCCCAAGCGTAACAGGTGGTTTTTCTTTATGAATATACTTATTAAGATAGAGAATCAGGATTTCCGCCCCAGCCAGGGCATTATAGCGGACATTCCAGCGCAGTTGTTCTCTATCGTATATACCGCGCCAGACCCGCTCATTGATCTGCATCAGACCCACCGAGGTTTGATTATAGGAGAGCAGATAGGTAACCTTATCCCGTTCAATGTGAAACTGTCGGAAACAGCTCTCCTGCCAGGCAGTGGCCCGTAACATAATTCCAAACCATTTTCTGTCAACAACTGCTGGCAGATTCAGATTTTTATGTTCCTTCACCGTTGCCTCCTCAAGAACCTTACTCACTTTTTGTAGTAAAATATCATGAGGGGTTGTTTCTGCTGTCCAGCCACGAATCTCATTCAGGGCAGGCATCTTGAATTCACCGGCCCATGCCTCTGCACACCCGAGAAGCTCCCATATTCTCCAGCCAGGGGGAATGGGCAACATGGACGTTGGCTGGTCTTCCTCTCCTTGATCAACCTGATCCGGTTCATCTTCCTGGATTGGAACTTCCAGCGGCTCACCCAAGCCCAAAATCTTCCGCAACAGACTGTTAACTTCAGGAGTTTCCTGCAGCTGCCCAACAGGGTCAGAACTGATCATTTCCGCTAGACGATAAAAACCGTCACGGCTGATTTCAATACCTATCGCCGGTCCAACACGATCGAGCGCAACCAGGGCGTCGGTGGCAGTAAAAAAGGCGAGGTAGCCGAGCAGGTTATCCGATGAAGAATCTGTAAGATGCCTGCGAAACACTCTTTCCATTTGTTGCCAGCTCCAGACAAACTGTTCCCGGATAAAATTGCTGGTTAGCTTTTCCTCTCTCAAGGCCTCTTCAAATTGATAACGCACCGTCAACAGGGTATCCATCAGAACGGACTGTTCATCATGGGTTAAAGGCTGGTCAGAGAGCTGACTGATAAGATATATTAAAAGGTTATCCCATGTCTGCCACAACTCCATGGTCCTCGCCAGCGCTTCCGGACTGGCAACCAGACCGACCCGACTTTCTTCAAATGTCTCCACCTCGCAAAGAACATCGATCCGAAGGCCTTCGGCAATGACAATCGGTTGCTGTGGCCGCATACCTGCAAGAAAGCGGATGGCAGCATCCTGGTGTTCAAATGGAAACAGGGGGAGCAGAAAACTTTTCAGGTCTCTAACAGGTGGGGACAGATCGATTGTGATCTGTTGCAGATAAGGGTGCAGATAGCCCTTGATCTGATCAAAGACAAGTCCCGCAAGTTTCGGGGGCTGCCCGTCTTTGTCCAGGAGACTGGAATCTAGGATATCAAACGAGAGTTGCCACTGTTCATCAATACGGGGACGCTGCTTAATAATGACAGTACCTTCCCACTCAAGTGGCGCCAGGCAATAGTCACCAAACCCTGTCCCCAACTTGAGGCGGACAGCTGTCTGAAATCGCAAAAAATCCCGATCAACTCCTATCTCCGGTGCAGAAAGGAAAACCCGATTGCAGCCCCCTGGTTCGTCTACAACAGTTGCGGTCTCACCCGGTCCGGAATAGGCCTCCTGAACGATAAGAGCACGTAAAAGTGGAAAATCGATACTAATGGGAATACTGACACTTTCACAGCGGGCAAGTTGCACTGGAAGAGTGAAGGAAACTATCACCCAGACAATCCAAAGAATTGATCGTGATTTCATTCTGTATCCTTCTTTACTGGAGCTTGGAGTTTCAGTCTACCTGAAAAAGTTAAGGCTTTTGCATGGTGAAAAACATCATATACATTAAAAACTACTAAGACATTGAGGTGCATTGCAAGTAGCGGTAGCCACATCTTCAAAAGAAGATTTTTGACTATTATTCTGGAGACCACTACAGAAGACAAGAAATACCTGAGTATTGCCAGAATTTTATTTGAAAGTATCACATTTCTTACCAGAATTAAACTGGAGAAATTATTCCATTTCATCAGTATGGCAACAAGGATTCGTCAATCAGATGTTTTTATGCCAGCTAGAAGAAGGAATTGAGAAAAATCTTGCTTTATGAGATTCCACCATCTATTATGTACCAAACGGTCAGTTTATTTTACTAATGGATTCATCATGCCCACTAAAGGTCAAGAGACTCGTAAACACATCCTGACAGAGAGCCGTAAGCTCTTTACTGTCCAGGGATTTCAAAACACAAGCATCAGTGAAATAATTGCTGCGACAAGGGTAAAAAAGGAAATCTCTATTACTACTTTCCCAGCAAAGAGGAACTCGGCTTGGCCGTGCTGATTGATGCCAGGGATGAATTTTTCCATATTCTGGAAAACTCTCTGACCGGAGAAACCCCGATTCTCAGAATAATCAACTCCTGTAATTCAGTCATGGAACTCATGCAGCAAACAAACTTTGTCGGCGGTTGCCTGTTTGGTAATACGGCCCTGGAGATGACAGATTCCAACCCCAGATTCGGAGAAATTATACAGGAAATTTTCACCCACTGGACAACCAGGATAGAACAGCAGGTACTGCAGGCAACTGACACTGGAGAATTCAAAAGTGAAATACCATCCCATTCCCTGGCAACTGCCATTGTTTCCATGCTGGAAGGAGGGATCATGTTTTCACGGGTCTATGGCAACAAAAAGGGACTCGAAGACTGTATCCTGGCCATCCGTTCCTTTCTGAAATGCCGAAGGTAGTTTTTTTGCACCAAAAATTGTACCGTCTGGTCGGTACACATCAAACATTCGCCTTACAGGAGGTGTATCATGGAAGACAGTAACACTAAGAACCTGCAAAAAAAGTCAACACGCGCTTGGCCTCAAACAGGAGCGTCCAAAACCGTATTGCTCGCCTTTGTCATCCTGACGTTCTTTCTCACTAGCGGCTGCAGCAGCTTTTCCAAGCAGTCGGTGACAGACAGTCCCTCAGCCAGCTCCAGGCTAATTGCTGTAGACAATGATCTTTGCCAGGACACTAAAACTGGACAGATGTGGCAAGTAGAAAGAAGCAGGACTCTGAGATCACTCGCTGCTGCTCAAAACTACACCGAAACTTTACAAGCAGGCGGGTATCATGACTGGCGTCTGCCAACGGTCGCAGAACTCTATGAGCTCTATATTATTTTTGACCTCCACGAAAATGGAAACTGCACCCTGCAGGCAGAAGGAACCTACTGGTCGGACGAAGAAGACCTTCAGGGGCGCGTTGGCAGTTGGGAACTCGATGCCAATTGTGACCCTGAACGGCAGTTTTTCCCCAAAAAAAAGGGATGGGTCCGCGCCATTCGCCCTTAAGCGGAATAGCTCAATACGAAATGACCGAGAACATTTTCGTATTAAAAAAATAACCACCAGTTGGTTTTCCCAATATGTTTTTACCGCGGCAGGATCAACATAACCAGCTTTCACCAAGGCGTTCATCCATTTGTTGTTGGCAGACAAGAAATAATCAGCTGACATAAGCTCTTCTGGGATTCTTTTTGCAAGTAGCCCAGAAGCCGGGCAGATATAATTCAATTGCATGTTTTACTTTGCGGCTGATGAGGGAGGGGAAACAAAAAAGGATGGAAAAAATGAGCAGAAGTGCTTTTCCGGCAAGATGCAGTTGTTGTATCTATTTACTCCTCCAATTATTGTAGTTCCTTCGCATAAAAGATAAAATATCATTGATATCGTGAACTGAAGTGAAGTAAAAACACCCATTTTTCTACTATTGAGCATGTTGAGCATTTTGTGTTTTATTTCTCAAAAGAGCGTAATTTTCTGTAGAGGTTTTATGTACAGGAAAATACCGTAGCTGCTCAAAAATTACTGTAAACACAAAAAAAAAGGCTGCTATCGAACAACAACAGCAGCCTTCCATCTCACATATCCTGTACGGTCTTATTTCTTATGCGTCGCCCTCATAGTGCGGGCAAGTTCTTTTATCTCACCAAGATCTTTGGTCATCTCGTTCCAGCCATACCAATAGGCATAGTCAGGATTGACATGGAAGAAACCTTGATAGGCCCGCATCCGGTGTTTCATATACATCTGCACTAGAACCTGGTCGATGTAGGAGAGTTTATCCAGATCCTTATCCCAACGTTCACCATTGGTATGCATGAAAGTCAGGAGGAACGGATAGTTTGCCGGATAGTTTGCCGGTTTTTCTATGATGCCCTCTTCATAAAGAGCCGCAACCGTGGTAATAGCCTCAGCCATTAACCGATCGGCTTTCATCATAATAGAGTCGCCCATGTCAAGCTGTTCCTTGGCATAGCTTGCAGAATGACACTGCTGGCAGGTTTTCAGCATCTTGTCACGTTCCTTCTGCCACGACTCCTGGTCAAGCTTGGCCATACGTACGGCTTTAACTGCATCCAGGATCGGTGTGGGGGCTCCGGTCTTGGGATCAAGCACGCCAAGAGCCTTCAAAATAGTGACACGATCATCTGCAGCCTGTTTGTCATCGGGCAAAGGCAGGCGGACACCGAGGAACCCCCAGGCGGTTTCATTGTGGTGGGTGCCTTCCGGTAAATGACAGGTCTGACAGGTGGGAGCGGCAGCGTCGGCGGGCAGATCACCGTTCTGCTTGGCGAACCAGCGCATTCCGTGTTTGGAGCTTGACCACATCTCCCACTGGGGATGATCGTAGCCCATATGACACTGCTGGCAGGCCCTCGGATTCTGAGCCTCTTTTTTGGAGAAGGAATGCCTGGTATGGCATTCATCGCATGAATTATTCTGGTAACGGTAGCCTTTGGCTACCTGTTCCTTTTTCTGCTCCTCAGTTTTTATTCCCATATTGTGACAACCACCACAGCCGCGCCCACCCTCGATCAGCTCATCAGGGGCGGCATGGGTGGCTGGAATAGCATTCAGCGATGTCCAGCCAAAATTATGCTTGCCGCTTGCGAACTCGTTGAACTGCTCCTCATGACACTCGGCACAGACATGCTCATCCGGTAGCTTTGCATTTTTGTAATCCTCTGCGGTCTTATGCTCCTCGCCATGGCAGGTGGAACAGGTCACTTCTCCGCTTTCGGCATGTTTACTTGATTGATAATCCTTGACCATAGCTGGTGACACTTTGGTATGGCAGTCGATGCAGGCATCACCGGCTGTGGCAAAGTTTACCGACAGCAGTAAACCTACTGTAGCGGCTATTGCCACAAAGTTTTTTTTTCTCATTTGTTACGTTCCTCCCTTTTAGGTATGAAATATGTGAGACAAAATATAAAAAAATAACTGAACACACTGGGAATTCCCTTGAGTTACATCAAAATATCAAAGTCTCTCCCTGTGGTTAATAATTCCGCGTGACGAAATCGACATACTCTCTCCATAATCTTGGTGGATCCAGAATTTGAAAATCGATCTCCCTTCCTTGATTATCTGATAGCGTGATTATGTTACAGACCCTGACAGAAATGGATATTGTCTGGTTGCTGGTAAGTATCAGTTTTATGGGGGCACGTGTCTTCTCATCAAACTGATCTGGAAGACCACTTGCCCTGAAGCTTGAACACGTAATGTTGCCTATGGTGCACTTATAATAAAATCTGCTGTCGGAAATCCTTATGGACAATTTTTTTGTGCTCACCGCCAGTTCCTTCAATACCAGAATTCCGGGTATTGCCTTCTGGCGGACAAGTTATTGACCAGCAAGCCGATAACCAGCATGATTAATGTCCCCAGTCCCCCAGAAATGAAGGCATACAGATATCCAATATCATGAGTCTTATTGCTGTCGATGATCATAACCATGCCACCTTGGAACAGCCACGCAGCCTCTTCCCTGAAAAATTCATCTCTGGTAAGATGTCGATAGCACCAGCATCACCTTTTGGTGTTTGTATTTCACCAGCTTACCAGTCCAGCAGCCGTTTGTTTCCTTCGATTTTCTGAATCGCCCCGATGGCCTGGGTAACCTCCAGGACACCCATATAGACACCGTCATCATCGTAAACGGGGAAGTAGCGGATCAGGATCTTATCCTCCTTGAAATCGATCCAGAACTCAGCCTTGTCACGAGTTTTATCTTTAAAGCTCTGGACGATTTTGCGGACAGTGTCGACGGAATGGGCTGGGTGACATTTTTCCACCTTGCGGCCAATGACTGATCGGGTGCGCGGAAAGAGCTTTTCCTTGTCCAGTCGGTTGAAGTAGGCAACACTGTTCTCAGCATCAACAAAGGTCACCTCAAAGGGCATGGCCTCCATGATGGCGTCAAGCTGTTTGTAGCTCAGACCTTCGATCAGCTTTTTACGCCGTTCATCTGTTTTTTCTACCTCCAGAACCATCTGCTGGAATTTTTGCCAGGCATCTGGGCCGTAGGTCTCGGAATTAATAGATGCAAAAGAGTTGATGAGGTATTCGTTGTCGCCCTCCTGCATGAGTTTGCGACCCATGGGGTAAAGCACATCATTTTCTTTCCAAATATGGTCGGCTCGGATACGCAGGTAATCCTCCGCCTCCTGACAGAAGCTATTCTGCTCGGTGGTGGATATGGTATTAAGGGTACCAAGCTTCATGAGCATAGAGGAGAGCAAGTTGCGCTCGGCATCATGTTCCATGAGCATTACCGCCAGAGGCCCGCCATTTCTGGGCACTCCACGCTCTTCCATCAAAGGGAAAAGATTTTCCTCCTCTTTCTTGTTGTGGATCTTATCGCCGAACTCCAAGAGAAAATCAACGGCCCGCCGCAGTTGCACCAAATCACACCGCCCCTCACGCAGTTTTGCCAGTTGTTCTTTGAGGACCGCCATGGCCCGTTCGATCATTTCATGTTCGGCGATTAAGTACTCATCCCATTCTGTAATATTCATAGTGTGCCTCATAAAAGAAAAAGTTCGTATAGCAATACTATGTGAAAACCCGTTCACATGGAAGAAAAAAAATAACCTCTATTCCTAACCCGGATTTCACACAAGTCGGGATGACCATAGATGCGAGGAACGAGCATCGAACATTCGGCTAGTAACCTGGAGAAGTCGCCAAACCCCCTGACATTATGGCTGTCATACCGGGCATAGTCGCTTTTCCAGGCCACGCCCTTATCCTAAAATGGCCTTCAGGTCTTCATCTGGGGTGGAGATGGGCATGATATTGAAGTTCTCCACAAGGACATTTAGGACATTCGGGGTAATGAATGCCGGTAGACTGGGTCCGAGGCGGATATCCTTGATGCCCAGAGAGAAGAGGGACAGCAGGATGACCACAGCCTTTTGCTCGTACCAGGAAAGAACCAGTGACAGGGGCAGATCGTTAACCTCGCAGTCAAAGGCACCAGCCAGGGCTACGGCAATCTGGACTGCAGAATAGGCGTCATTGCACTGTCCCACGTCAAGAAGACGGGGAATACCGCCGATATCGCCGAGCTTCTTGTCAAAGAAGCGGAATTTTCCGCAAGCCAGCGTCAAAACCATGCAATCCTCCGGCACTTTCTCCACCAGTTCGGTGTAGTAATTGCGACCCGGCTTGGCACCGTCACAGCCGCCCACCAGGAAGAAATGGCGGATGGCCTTGGCCTTCACCGCACCGATGACTTTGTCAGCTACACCTAACACGGCGTTGCGGGCAAAACCGACCATGACAGAACCATTGTCAACCTTATCGGTAAAGCCATCCAGGGCCAGGGCACGATCGATAACAGCGCTGAAATCCTTTTCCCCGCTGCCTTCAACATGGGCCACGTCAGGCCAGCCTACCAGGCCGGTGGTAAAGACGTTGTCCTTATAGGAATCCGCCGGCTTCTGGATGCAGTTGGTGGTAAACAGAATGGCTCCCGGGAATTCGGGCATCTCCTTCTGCTGGTTCTGCCAGGCAGTACCATAATGACCGTAAAAGTGCGGATATTTCTTTAGCTCCGGATAGCCGTGGCAGGGCAGCATTTCGCCGTGGGTGTAGATGGTAATCCCCTTGCCCTCGGTCTGTTTGAGCAGCATATCCAGATCTTTCAGGTCATGGCCGGTTACCAGAATACACTTGCCGGGAATATGGCCCAGGGGTACCTCAGTGGGTACCGGATGGCCATAGGTGCCGGTGTTACCCGCATCAAGAAGCTCCATGGCCTTAACATTCACCTCACCGGTCTTAAGTGCCATGGCCACCAGGTCATTTAGCTCCATCTTGCTGGTAATGGCAGCCATGGCCTCATGGATGAAGGCATAGACCGCATCGTCTTCTTTACCAAGGATGGCAGCATGGTCTGTGTAAGCGGCCAAGCCGCGAAGTCCATACATAATAATCTGCTTCAGGGAACGCAGGTCTTCATTGGCATCAAGGCCGGGGATGAAGTCCAGCGCCTTGCCCTGATCTTCAAGACCGGCAAGGCTGTCAGCGGGAGAGAAAGACAGGGCGGCAGCCGAGCTGGTCACCGTACCGCCAGCCGCTTCGACCTTAGCTCTCAGCTCGTCACGCAGGGTAATGGCCTCTCTGATCAGGGTCTCGAATCTGGCTGGATCGAAGTCAACGTTGGTGAGACAAGAAAAGATCGCTTCACAGGTGAAACGATCAACCCTGTTATCAACTACACCCACCTGACGTCCGGCATGGGCAACAAGAGAAAGTCCCTGTACCGCGTGGGTCAACAAATCCTCAAGGCCGGCGACCTCATCATTTTTTCCGCACACTCCTATCTTGGTGCAGGCAATACCCTTTACTGTCTGTTCACACTGGTTACAAAACATGCTAAATCTCCTCTATAAAATGGGGACATAAATAAATATGGTACAGTGACGGTCACGTCATCCTTCATTTATTTTCCTGATTACCACTCCTCCTCAGCCTACCCGGCTGAGGAGGAGTTTTTTCGTGTTGATGATATGGGCATCTGCGGCCTGGACGGCCGCAGCAGAGCCCCCAGGGATGGGTTTATGGCGTCCCATATAATCGACACGGAACAACTCCGGGTTGCTAAGCTGAGTTTCGATGGTAATCAAGTTTATTTTTATTCTTCAAAACTTCATTGACTTGAATCAATACTTTTCTTTTTCTTAATTTAAATCGGAGGGGTGATGGTGACCACGATACGCATATCGCTTTCCGCTTTAACCCCATGCGGCTCCCTTATTTCAGAAATAAGAATATCACCTGTTTTGGCAGGTATCTCAGCTTCATCCTTTCCCAGAAAATACCCACTCCCCTCGATGACATGGATGGAAAGCTGACCATCCAAATCATGGGAGTGGACCGGAAAGGTATGACCAGCAGAAAGATTGAAGTTGATTATTTTAAAATTGGGCGAATCCTGGACAAGGAAGAACCGTTTCATTCCGCCTTCCGTAAACTCTCTGGTCTCATCAAGACTTATCTTTTTCATGGAACTCCTCCTCACATAAGGAAAGGATCCGAAGTAAAAACCACCTCGGACGACCTCTTTTGTTGTATCCGTATGTCCTGAACAGGACTACTCATCTTCAAGTTCGATAGCACCGACCGGGCACGATTCCACCGCCTCCTCGCAGTTACAGGTGGAACACTTGTCAGATCCGATGACCCAGGATTTCTCGTCTCGGATTTCGAAAACTTCGGGACAGAGCTCGGCACATATTTCACAGCCAATACACAATTCATGATCAACGATAGGCTTTGCCATAACATCCTCCTTTGTGAAATCATTTTCACATAATAGGCAAAAAAATATTATCCCTGAAAGCCAAGCAAAAAAGTGCACAGCCCCAGGTTGTTTCTACTTGTCGTCATCCGGAACCCCGCTCGTTTTTTCCGGTCAGCAGCAGTCGAAAAAGTGGCCATGCTGCGCTGAAATGCCCCTCAACATCAAACTGTCCTTCACTCATGTGCCAGAGCAGGGCCGCTGGCTGGACAATACCAAAAAACATCCTGGCTACGGCTCCAGGTTCCAGGCTACTCCGAATCTCTCCCTTAGCCTGTCCTTCACGAATGATCTCTTCCAGTTCTGCGAGATAACTGCTGACGATAAAGAACATCTGTTGACGCCTGATCCGTTTCTGCCCCCACAACTCGTCGGAAAAGACGATGCGCGGGATACCCTGGTTCTGGATGATCAGCCTGCTATGACGGACAAGCAATTCATGGAGGCGATCGACGGCGTTTTCTCTTATCTGCCGAACATTCACTATATTTCTATAGAGTTTACCCCGTATATGTTCCAGGATTGCGCTTAAGATTGCATCCCTGTTTTTGAAGTGACGGTAGAGTGCCGAAGGGGCCAAACCCAGATGGGCGGCAATCTCAGTGACCTTCAGCTTTTTCACCTCGTTATCACTAAGGATGTGCAAGGCAGCTTCGACGATCTGTTCCTTCCGTATGCCCGAGGAAAGTTTTTCCGTAGTCATATTATTTGCTCCTTAAGTGAACTTAAATTCACATTAGGCAGTCCCTGTTGTGTTGTCAATCCCGAAAAAGACAAAATCAAGTTCCTATCACTATCGACTACAAGTTGTTCAGCAAATCCAGTTGTTGGCGATCAAGTATGTTACTGGTATTGTAAACACAGCGAAGATGAACCATGCTTGCCTCAGCCTTCAACCCGGCAATGGCTTGAACGAGTGATTGTAGCTCATCGGGAGTCTTTCCCGATAAAATCCCCTCTGCAACCTGTTTCTCCAGCGGTGCAATTTCCTGACCCAGTTTTCGAACATCTTCAATAGTTTCCTTCCTCACTACAAGCAGTTTGCCCTTCTGTTCTTCTGAAAGACGTAATTCCGGATTATCCCACTGTTGCATCAGCAGCTGGGTAAGGTGAGGAATTTTACCTGTTATTAGAAAAGGAGGACTGTTTCCCTGTTTTCCATTCACCCTTCCCTGGGCCATAAGATTAGCGGCTGACAGGGAGAGTATCATCATTAAAACAGCGACCAAGGCAATACGAGTTTTTGTCATTTTTATTTATCCTTATTTTGTGCTCAGGGTGCCAAAACTAACAACCTGCTAATCGAACTGAAAGGAGTAACAAATAAAGAGCACTGAAGAAAAGCTTTCAAGTGCTCTTTAGTGTTCTTCTATAATGTCACGCTGAATACAGCTACGTTACAGTTCCTAAAAGCTGTAACGTAGTCCAAGCATCAGGTCATTGCTGTTAACATTGAAATCAGCACCATCAATGCTAGCCTCACTGGTACCAATAAACCTGTACTGAGCATCAACAGACCACTGGTCGTTGAAAGCATAGGCTACACCCCCAATGAACTGGTATGTGAATACATCGTCACTGTCGGAATCATTAAAGCCAGCGTCGTTGATGTCAAGTTTAGACCAGCCTATTCCGCCACCGACAAATGGTGTCCAGGCAGAGCCGGTATCAACATCGTAAAAACCATTGACCATAAAGGAAAGAGTTTTCAGGTCGCCCTCGTTAAAGCTACCGTAATAGTTGTTGTAGTACGTTATATCAAGGTCATTCTTTTGTTTGATAATCTCTAGTTCCATACGCATCGGGCTCACAAAATCATACCCTGCAGCAAGAGAACCTACAAAGCCGCTGTCATATGTCATTTTGGCTGTCCCGCCTCCATTTGGCATGTTGTCTATATCAGCATCCATACCCATACCTATGCCTATATTCCCCTTAATGTAAAAGGAATCTTTGGCGGCCATTGAACTCACAGGAGCAACGAGTACAGTCAGCGTTGCTACAGTTAATAAGGTTTTTTTCATTTTATATTCCTCTTTTGAAAATTTAATAAAGATAAATATTTTCTTATATAATTTCTACATCGACACAGATATAAGCTTTAGCGTTTCCGGCCACCTCCCCCACCACTCCCACGCCTTTGCTGAGTACTACTATCATCTCTTTTTGCATTGGCTGGTTGTCCAGTGTATTGCTGCCGTTC
This sequence comes from Desulfocapsa sulfexigens DSM 10523, assembly GCF_000341395.1. GTDB lineage: Bacteria > Desulfobacterota > Desulfobulbia > Desulfobulbales > Desulfocapsaceae > Desulfocapsa > Desulfocapsa sulfexigens. Next base: position 900,620 of record NC_020304.1, read on the forward strand.
CTCTGGCGTCATATTCTGCATGCGCTCCTGCCATTCAGAACGAAAAGCATTACGCTCTTCCTCGCTTGCCTCCTGCAGAGTTCCCCGCGAGTTACTGAGTTCTTCATTACTCATGCTGGAATAATCGTTTACTGCCCATACCGGTGTTGCTGCTGTCATGAACGTCATGGTCAACATAATTGCTGTTTTTTGAATCTTGCATGTCATGATTTTTCCTCCATATTTTTTTGGGAATCATAATTCACAGGCCGTCTTAAGTTCCTCACCTGCTCCATCTCATTTGTTTTGGCTCTTGTTTCCAAGCAATTGTATGCCATTTCTTCCTACACCCTCACGATCCTTGAGGGTCGCATTCTTAGCCAGGTATACTTTTGCCCATATTTCAATCGGTTCATGGCTGCCACCGCCCTGTGCACCTCCTTTTCCTCCCATTTTTTTGCCACCTCCTCCACCACCCCTTCCGCCTCGACCACCACCGGAAGATACTTTGCCGGATGGTTTTTCTGGTTTACCGGTCTCAAGCCCGACACCGATAGTGTTGTTTTTTTTTGAGTAAGTTAGTGGAACTTTCAGTTCATAAACCAGATACCCTTGCTGCATTCCGAGTCGGACATATATCCCCATTTCTTCAGCTTTGTTCGTCGGTAATGTTTGACGGGTCTCTTCCACCCCACTGAGTATGGCCAGGCTGTACTGTGTATCTTCCAGCATTTCCTCCATACCATTTCTTGTTTTATGGTCTGACATGCGTCCCGGGATCAGATTTTGTCTGGCAAGTGGGAACTGTAGGCCGAATGTTTTTCTGTTCTCTCCTGTGTCATCAAGCCATACGGTGAAACCGGTTCGCAAAAGCATCATATTGGTAACCTGGTTTCTACTTAACAAGCGGATATAGAGACTATCCTCATCGTTCATCATAGACACTCGCACCCTGGAATTTTCATCAAAATACTGTGGATTTTCCGGCCAGGCAGCATCTCTACCGTTTAAAGAAATCGGTTCAGTCCACTGGCTTTGCAGTTCCACTTCGTTACATCCAACCAGAGAGATGGTTACCAGAGGAATTAAGAGGGTAAGGAGCTTAGTTGGTTTCATAATGTTCTCTCTTTTGTTTTTTGTTAAACCTCTTGACTTGAATCGATAATGATTTGTCGATTAGCCTTGGATTTTTCTAAAGTACAGCACTCTCTGACTGATTGCTGTTAAGCTCCGGTCAAGTTGTGTAAAGTTGTGTAAAGCTATTACACTGATTAGAAATAGTGCAGTAGTATCCGAGAGAGAATGATCTTCGGAGGAGACGATATGAAAACAATTTTAGTCATTGATGATGACAAAGAACTGTGCGAGTTGCTGGTTGAATTTTTACAGCCAGAAGGATTTAGAGTTGAAACAGTGAATGAGCCACACGGCGGCTTACGGCAGGCCTTATCCGGTGAATACTGTCTGGTGGTTCTTGATGTGATGCTTCCAGGCATGACGGGATTCGAACTCTTGCGGAATCTCAGGATATCTTCGCAGGTTCCTGTGCTGATGCTTACAGCCAGAGGTGAGGATATTGATCGTATTATTGGCCTGGAGATGGGGGCGGATGATTATCTGCCCAAACCATTTAACCCTCGCGAACTTGTGGCCAGGATTCAAGCCATTTGGCGTCGAGTTCAGCCAGAAGAAAAACAGCAGTTGGAGAATACGTCCCGGATTGAACTTGATGATATTGTACTTGATTTTGGTTCAAGGAGTGTGAAACAGAATAACAATACCATTAAAGTTACCGCCGTCGAGTTTTCCTTGCTTTATGAGTTGTTGCGTAAGGCTGGTCAGGTATTGACACGTGAGGAGTTGACCCAAAGGGTTTTGAATCGTAAGCTTGAGATTTTTGACCGCAGCATCGATGTCCATGTCAGCAGCCTGCGAAAAAAGCTGGGGCACAATATAGACAACCGAGAACGGATCAAGACCATACGCAGTGTTGGCTATCTTTATACCCAAGCACATCAGGATTTGTAATCATGCGTAGCCTTTTTTGTAAACTTTTTATGAGCTTTCTTCTTATCACACTGCTTGCCAGTTTCACCACGGTGATGATCTCTTATTGGGCACAAGTTGGCCCCTATGGTGAGCTTAAAAAGCGGGTGGAGCATAACCAGATTCAATCTTTGACTCATTCTCTTTCGGTAATCGGCCTGGCGGCAGTGAAGATACTTGAAATTGGCGACAAGGAAGCATTGATTGCTTATTTACAGGAAGTTGGAAAACAGCACCACAGTCGAATTGTTTTGCTGCAGGAAGACAACAGCACCTTTTCAGATCACAAGCTGCCACCGAACGCTGCTGATCTTGTTGTTTCTTCCCGTAAATCGCATGATATTCAATACAACCTATCCGAAACAGAAATCATTGTCGCCATTCCCCTTTTTAGCAAAAACAGACAGATAATGACACTCATCGGAAGCACGGCCAGGATTGTGCGGCCTCGTGTTTTTATAGACAATAAACAGGAAAAAGTATGGCATCGGCTACTCTTTTTTCGTCAACGTTTTGGCTTACCCGTAATTGTAATAGTTTCTGTTGCTGCGGCAGGTTGTTACCTGCTGGCCCGTTCACTGACTGCACCAATCCGTGATTTACGCAAGGCCACCCAGCGAATGAGCAAAGGTGATTTCTCAGCCCGGGTTGATCTTTGCAATCGCAGGAGAGATGAAATTGCGGATTTGAGCCGTGATTTTAACATGATGGCCGAACGAACCCAGTCTTTAATCCAGTCTCAGAAGCGATTGTTACGCGATGTTTCTCATGAACTGCGTTCCCCGTTGACCAGGCAGAATCTTGCGGTGGAACTGGCCCGGCAACGATTCAGCGATGCGGAACCTTATCTTGCGAGAATTGAAAAAGAGTCTGGACGGCTCAGTGAACTCATTGACCAGCTCCTCATCTTGACCAGGCTTGAAGGGAGTGTGGATAACACACCCAAAGAGCTAGTGCATTTACATGAATTATTGAATGATATTGTACGTGATGCCAATTTTGAGGCTGCCAGTCGGGATCGAAGAATAGAAATACAAAACCTGAATGAGATTACAATGTTCGGTTCCATGGAGATGCTTGGTCGGGCTCTGGAGAATGTGATTCGCAATGGCTTACGCTATACTACAGCCGGAAGCGCCGTTGAGATCAGTACATCAAAAGGTAAGGATTCTGCAACTATTATTGTCCGAGATCATGGCCCAGGTGTACCGCAGAAGTATCTTGAACATATTTTTAAACCTTTTTTTCGGGTAGCAGAGTCGCGTGGCCGTGACAGCGGCGGCACGGGTATCGGCCTGGCCATCGCCAAACAGGCGATCCTGATGCATGGCGGTGGAATAGTAGCAAGAAATGCCGAGGAAGGCGGTCTGATAATTGAGATTCACTTACCGTTGTCGTAATCAGCCCACTTTTCTCATGAATATTTTGTTCCAAAATTTTAATATACTCCAACAAATGCTAAATGGTTTGTTTGTTAACAAAATGTTCACCAAAAGCGTTTCAATATAACCAATCCTGTTTTCTCGCTCGCCCCTCACATCTGTGGTCATCTCAACTCGTGAGAAACCCGGACTAGGGCCTCGGAATAATCCCAAAGGCCCTAACATTTTGCTCAAGCCCCGATGACATCCCCTCCATCTTGGTCGCTAATAGAGTTGTGCATCTCTTTGCATTAAGCTTGGATATTAACCGGGGAATAATCCTCTGGATCCTCCTCCTGCTCCCCAAACATATCCATCAATGTCGAGAAGGAATCATTTTCCGCATTTGATTGATAGGCAGCATGGGATTGCAAAGATGCTGCCCCGCTTCGAAGACCTCCCGTCTTCTCCTGAATTTCTCTCATCATGGATTCCATTTCACCCCTATCCATCAGCCCGTCATTATTGGCATCATAGGTCTTTGCTACCTCCGCCACGTTCATTGTCTGGCCTGTCATCCCAGACATTTTGTCGGCCATTGTCTGGAGTTCAGCCTGATCAATAGCGCCGTTTTTGTCGGCGTCAAGCTTGTTAAATCGTCCTTCAGCTCCTTTCCCTTGCCCTTGCCGTGCGCCCTGCGCCTGCTGCATATTAGCAAAAGAATAACTATACGATCCACTTATTCCGTTCATCGTAATGACTCCTTTTTTGGTTATGGAGATGATGAAAGAGAGGATGTCCGTTTCCAATCTCCTGTAAAAGCATTCCTCTATCAACTGTACATGGAGATAGTTTTATCTCCACTGATATTCAAATCGGGCTGGAATCTAATTTTCTATAGCTTCTTTACAATAACTTTACAAACCGAAGGTGATAAAGAATATTAGAGTACGAATGCCTTTTAGAAATGTCCATACTGTTGCCCTGTAGAAGGTCAGAGCATAACCACAAAGAAAAGGTGCTGAATAGAAGAATTTGTCGAATTCAAAAGCGGAAAAGGCTGTTCTCAACAACTTCGCACTGGCAACGTGTTCCCCGGTAAAGGCATCAAAACCTACCTGGCCATCGATTCAACATCAGCCTGTACCAAGGAGTCCATCCCAGATCTGGGGATTTTCAGACACTCAAAACCAGAATTCCGGATAACGTCGATTTCTCGGTATATTATTGACCAGCAGGGCGATGATAAGCATTGTTACTGCCCCTAACGCCACCGGTACAATGACATACAGATATCCCAGGGCATGAACGTTATCACTTCCGATAACAGCAATCAGGGCAGTGGCCCCGCCTGGCGGATGAAGGGTACAGGTAGCGTGCATAACAGCAATGGCGGTGGCCACCGCAAGGGCTGCAGCCAGCCACATCTGGCCATGAAATGTTTGATAACAAAAGACCCCTATGATGGCCGATAAAATGTGACCGCCGACCAGATTACGTGGCTGAGCCAGGGGACTTCTTATAGCCCCGTAAATGAGAACGGCGGACGCACCAAAAGAACCGATAATCATCACCAGGTCACTTTCAGCCAAAAAATTATAATGAAGGAGGGCAACTGCCGCTATCCCCAGAAAAGCCCCCAACCAGGACCAGGCTATTTCCGACAATCCTGGTCGAGGTGGACTTTTAGTGATCCCCTTCATTTTTTGAAAGTATGCCATTGTGTGCTTTCTCCTCTTACAAAAGTTGTGAGCGGACAATATCGCCCCTGGAAAGAATACCCACAATCTTTTCTCCTTGCTGATCGAGCACAGGGAGCCGATTGATATTATTTTTTGACATTATGACTGTGATTTCACCTAGGGGGGTATTCTCTCTGATCGTAAATGGAGGATGGCTCATAATATCAGCAGCCACCCTTTCAGGACTAGATACAGCAACACACCCTTTTCCCTGAAGACTGTTAGTGATTATAGACATAAAAGATCTGTTGTTGGTACCCAGATCCTTGAGAAAGTCTTGTTCTGACAAAACCCCCACCACTCTTTCTTCGTTATCCAAAACCGGCACCCCCGAGATGGAGGCAGCTGCCATTCGCTTTGCCGCTTCCAGCAGTGGGGTATTTGCAGCAACGCTTACTACCTCTCGGCTCATGATATCTCTGGCAAGTATAGAGTTGGTCAGCCGTTCCATGGCATGCTGATAAGAAAGTTTATACAGCTCCTTAAAGTCACTTGCAGTGATGTCAAGGTAGCCAGAAATTTCCTTCATCGCCTCATATATGTCCTCATCGGAAATGGCTAATCTTTCTGGCAGACAAGGCTGGGTGGAACTTTTTGCTGTTTCCATGGTCACTCTCTCTTTTTTGCTAGTGATCAATGTGGTTACTTCACCTCTATCGCTTCAACCGGGCAGCAATCAACCGCTTTTCCACAGTCGCAGGTCTCACTTTTGTGAATTTGTTTTCACATTAATCTGGCCAAACGATGTTGTCAATATGTTGGAAATGGTACTTTACGAACCTTCTCCATAACAACTTAGGGACTACCCATTAGTAAATCTGTTACTTCCTTGACTGATACCATCACTTAGATTTTTTCGCTAATATCAAAAAAACATGCTTGACAACATCCGAAGTACACCATACCTTTAAAGTGAGTAATCAATTACTATCTTTTCAGGAGGTTTTATGGTAACCCAGAGCAAACATCTTCCGGCAGAAGAGCGCCGTACAGTAACTGTCGAAGCCGTGATTGAGTTGGCTGCAGAACAAAATCCGAATGATATCACTACATCTGCTATTGCTGCCCGTATGGGATTGACACAGGGCGCTCTGTTTCGACACTTTCCCAGTAAGGCAGCCATTCTCCAGGCAGTGATGGAATGGGTGGCCGAGCGACTGCTGACAAGGTTGGATAAGGCCATACAGGAGGCCCCATCGCCACTCGCCTCTCTTGAAGCCATGTTCATGGCCCATGTGCTGTTTGTAGCTGAACATCCTGGCGTTCCCCGCATTCTGTTTGGCGAGTTGCAGCATTCTGAAAAAACCGCTTCCAAGATGATGGTACAGGCACTCATCAAGCATTATGGCGAACGCCTTCACCGGTTGCTCAAAGAGGGAAAAATACTAAAAGAACTGGACGCTGATCTCGACATAGAGGCGGCTGCCACTCTCTTTATCGGCACCATTCAGGGGCTCATAATGCAATCACTCCTGGCAGGTGATGTGGATCATATTCGTCGTGATGCACCGAGGGTTTTCAATATCTATCGTCGTGGCATAAGGAGCATGCAATGAAAAAATTCCCCATACAAGGACGTACCCTGGCACTGGTGGTGGTAATTTTGCCACTCCTGGCTCTCTTTATCTATGTCGCTTTGCGTTCAGGGCCGCTGGCCCCTGTACCAGTGACCGTGACCACGGTAAAGAAACAGAGCATTACACCTGCACTCTTTGGCATCGGTAATGTCGAGGCTCAATACACCTACAAGATCGGTCCGACCTTTGTGGGGCGCCTGAAACACCTCGATGTTCAAGTTGGAGATCTTGTTAAGGCCGGGCAGGTACTTGGCGTAATGGACCCCGTTGATCTTGACGACAGAATCCACGCTCAAGATTTCGCAGTGAAGCGCGCCAATGCCCAGTTGAGTGAAGCCAAGGCCAGGCAGACTTATGCGCTAACGCAGGCTCAACGGTATGAACAATTACTGGCCGCGCGATCAACCAGTGAGGAAAGCGTTGCTACTAAAAATCATGAACTTGATGTGGCTGCGGCAGCTTTAAAGGCAGCCTCTGAGGAACTCGATCGTGTCCAGTCTGAACGCGATGCCCTGATAGCCCAACGCAACAATCTGAAACTTGTCGCCCCGACTGATGCACTGGTCGCCCTGCGCAATGTTGACCCAGGTACGACAATCGTGGCTGGCCAGGCAGTGGTAGAGCTGGTCGATCCCCTAAAAATGTGGGTTAATGTGCGCTTTGATCAAATTCACTCAGGTGGAGTAGCAGCCAATCTGCCAGCCCAGATCGTACTCCGCTCTCAGTCGGAAAAAGTTCTAGGGGGTCGAGTGATACGGGTTGAACCATTGGCCGATGCCGTGACTGAGGAAACCCTGGCTAAGGTGGTGTTCAATCAGCGTCCTGAGCCACTGCCGCCAATAGGTGAACTGGCCGAAATAACAGTGTTTTTACTGCCACTCCCAGCTGCACCAATTATTCCCAACGCAGCCATCCAGCGAATCGATGGCCGATTGGGGGTATGGCAGGTAAAAAATGGTGATCTGCACTTCACACCGGTCTCACTCGGTGTTGCTGATCTGGAGGGTCATGTGCAGGTTCGCGAGGGACTCAATAATGGAGACCAAATCGTGGTTTATAGTGCAAAGTCCTTGACAGCAGGCACCCGCATTGATGTTGTTGATCACATCCCTGGTGTAAAGCCATGATCAGCCTTGCGGGACGCGACATCATGCATGCCTGGGGCAAATTCGTTTTTACCGGTGTCGGCCTTGGGCTGCTTATCGGCGTGACACTGTCCATGGCTGGGATTTATCGAGGCATGGTGGATGATGCCAAGGTGCTTCTTGACAACAGTGGCGCTGATCTCTGGGTTGTTCAACAAGACACCCTCGGTCCCTATGCTGAACCGTCAAGCATCTACGATGACGCCTGGCGCTCCATTCGTGGCATGCCTGGCGTTGTAAGGACTGCCAATGTTACCTATCTTACCATGCAGGTTAAGCAAGGCGAACGAGATGTACGAACCATGGTTACCGGCATCACTCCCGGAGAGCCCGGTACCCCCGGATGGCCCCCATATCTCGTCGCCGGTCGCCAGATCACCCGTGGCCATTACGAGGCCGTGGCGGATATCGCCTCCGGATTTAAGCTTGGCGATAAGCTCCAGATCCGCCGCAACTACTACACTGTGGTTGGCTTGACCAGGAGAATGGTCTCTTCTAATGGTGATCCAATGGTATTCATCCCACTCAAGGATGCTCAGGAGGCCCAATTTCTCAAGGACAATGACGCCATCCACCAGCAACGGCGTCGCACCACTGCCAACCCGGCATTCAATCAACCGAACGTTCCAGGTTTACTCGATGCGATCATCGCCACCCAAAGCATCAATCCTTACGTTAATGCAGTACTGGTGCAGCTTGAAACGGGCCACAACCCTGATATTGTGGCAGAATCGATCCGCCGTTGGAAACGCTTGACAGTCTACACGCGCAGCCAGATGGAGGAAATACTCGTTGGTAAACTCATTGCCACTGCGGCAAAACAGATATTCATGTTTCTGGTTATTCTTTCGGTTGTCAGCTCAGCTATTGTTGCTTTCATTATCTACACTCTGACCCTTGGCAAGATACGCGAAATTGCCGTGCTGAAATTAATCGGCACTAAAAACCGGACCATTGTCGCTTTGATTATGCAACAGTCTGTTGCTCTAGGCATGATTGGTTTTGTCGTAGGAAAAATCACAGCCACTTTACTGATGGCACCGTTTTTTCCTAAATATGTCCTTTTGGAGCCCCTCGACTCGGTCGTCGGTTTTGCCGCCGTAGTGCTGATATGCATTCTGTCGAGCGTTATCGCCATTCGTGCTGCTCTCAAGGTCGATCCGGCTGAGGCCATTGGGGGTTGATATGGGTTATAAAGGTATTCAAATCGAAGGATTAAAAAAACGTTATGGCAACGGAGAAACCGCCGTAGATGCCCTTAAAAAGGTAGATATGCATGTGGCCCCAGGTGAAGTGGTCGGTCTGATCGGACCGTCAGGATCAGGCAAAAGTACGTTGCTGAAATCCCTCGGAGCGGTGATCGAACCCACTGCCGGGCGAATGATTCTTGGAGATGAGGTCATTTATGACGATGGCTGGAAAGTGAAGGATTTGCGCGCCCTGCGCCGCGATAAAATTGGTTTTGTCTTCCAGGCTCCGTATCTCATTCCTTTCCTCGATGTAACCGACAACATCGCATTGCTCCCCATGCTTGCAGGTGTGCCAAATGGTGAAGCACGTGAGCGGGCAATAGAGTTACTAAAAGCCCTTGATGTGGAACATCGTGCCAAGGCCATGCCATCCCAACTCTCGGGAGGTGAGCAGCAGAGGGTAGCCATTGCCCGGGGCTTGATTAACCGCCCACCGGTAATTCTAGCCGACGAGCCTACGGCACCTCTCGACAGCGAACGGGCACTGGCTGTCATTCGTATTTTAAACGATATGGCTCACCAGTACGAAACGGCTATCATCATAGTCACCCATGATGAAAAAATCATCCCGACCTTCAAACGCATCTATCATATCCGTGATGGCGTAACCTACGAGGAAGCCGGAGAAGGTCGCGATTTTTAGTGAAAGCAGAGCAAGAGAGGCTCACAACTACCAATGAAATACAAACAAGCTATCAAAACAATCGGTGCTGTCAGTACGATTGGGACATCGTTGCTGCTCGCTGGCATTATGGCTTTGGCTGATACCAACACGAAGGCAGGGCCGCTCACTCTTGTAAAGATCATGCAAGACCAGGGCATGTATATGGAGAAAATTACCGCAGGTATTATTCGTGAAGATTGGCAACAGGTGTCAGAAAGTGCACTGCGGATTGCCGGCCATCCTCAGCCGCCGCTGACCGAGAAGATCCGTATCCTTGGTTTTGTCGGTTCGGATGTCAACACGTATAAGAACTACGACAAGAAAACCAGCCAGGCAGGTCAGGAACTCAGTCAAGCAGCTGAGCGCCAGGATGGAATACTGGTGGTTTCTGCCTTTGCAACTTTGCAAACCAGTTGCCTTTCCTGTCATCAGCATTTTCGCATACCGTTTCAGGAGTATTTTTATGAGCATCGTTAAAACAATAACTGGCCACATCTTCACTGCATCTATCATTGCCGGCCTGCTGGCTGCTTGTTCGATTGGCCCGGATTTCAAGCGCCCCCAATCTCCTAAGGTGGAGAATTACACCCCCACTCCAATAAACCTTGGAGGATCACAGCGTATCAGCGAGGACGGCCTGGTCAATCAACAATGGTGGCATGAGCTCGGCTCAGCAAAGCTAAACGCCCTGATCGATGAAGCCTTGCAAGCTAACCCCACACTGATTGGTTATCAGGCTACGCTACGCCAGGCCGATGAACTGTATGCTGCCCAGGCTGGCTCGAGCCTGTATCCCCAGCTTGGTGCCAACGTAGGTGGCCAGCGGCTGCGCTCTAATCCCGGCATTTTATCAGGGCAGAGTGGTGATACCCAGGAATTCAGTATTTACAACACCAGTGTCGGCGTTCAGTACACCTTCGACCTGGTCGGCGGTAACCGACGCGCCTTGGAGTCCCTGGCCGCCAAGGTTGATTATCAACGCTTCCAACTTGAAGGAGCCAGACTGACGCTAACAACTCATATTGTTACAACCGCTGTCACTCAGGCCAAGCTTGCTGGTCAAATCCAGGCCACAGAGGCCATCCTTCAGTCCCAGGAAGAACAGATGGAGCTGACCAGAGAGCGTGTACGTCTTGGCCAGGCCGATCGAGATGATGTCCTGGCCTTGCAAGTCCAGGTAGAACAGACCCGTGCCAGTATTCCACCCTTGCGGAATCAACTTCAGCAAAACGAGCACCTGCTTGCTGTACTCACCGGTCGGGCTCCAGGGAACGGAGAAGGACCATCCTTCTCCCTTCACGAATTCACTCTGCCGGCTGATCTGCCCCTAACCGTCCCCTCCGTACTGGTTCGCACCCGCCCCGACATTCTGGCTGCCGAAGCCCTGCTGCATGCGGCCAATGCAGAATACGGTGTGGCTATTGCCCAGCTTTACCCCCAACTCACCCTCAGCGCCAATCTTGGTTCACAGGCCTTAACCACCAGTGCGTTGTTTGGCAGCAACTCAGCTATTTGGAGTCTGGTCGGACAGCTGACGCAACCCCTGTTTAATCCGGGATTACCAGCACAAAAACGGGCAGCCCTGGCTGCATTCGATGCAGCGGCGGCCAGTTACCAAAATGTAGTGCTCGAATCGTTACGTAATGTGGCTGATGTGCTGCGTGCCTTGGATAACGATACTCAAAGGTTGACTTCCCTTTCCGCTGTCGATGTGGCAACGCAGGAATCGTTGGAATCCATCCGGCGACAATATGCCCTTGGAGCCGTGAGCTATGTCGGTCTACTCATTGCACAACAGCAGGCACAACAGGTACGAGTAGCTCTGGTCGAGGCGCAGGCACAACGCCTTATCGATAGTGCCGCCTTCTATCAAGCCATGGGTGGAAATGAAGGATGATAAACATTTGCATTAGAGGAATACATCTTCTGACAAGGTATCGTCGCCTGCTCCTGCCATAAAAAAGTGGCGTTACGATTAAGAAACTTTCTCATCATTTCAAAACCTTATCCCATATCAATCTGGATACTTACACCCGCCTACCGAATGTTTCCCTTAGCGATCAGAAAGAACTTCAGGGTAGGAGAAACAACACCTGCTCAGCCTCCGTCACATTAGGAAATATACAGTCATGAATCAGTTGTCTTTTTCAATTAGTGCTCTGAAATCGCTGTTCACATATTGCTATCCAATTATCATGTGAGTTTTCTCGATCTCGGGCCGAGAGATCTCTCTCAACCCGGCTTTGTTTAACGGGTACAGAAAAAAACAACAAAAAACCCGCTAACCAATTCTGGTTGCGGGTTTGATGTCCATCTATGGACTATGATGGATTAGTTAATGGTGCCGAAGGCGAGAATCGAACTCGCACGACCGTGGGCCACTGCCCCCTCAAGACAGCGTGTCTACCAGTTCCACCACTTCGGCACACAATTCTATGACTTATTTTATTCCTGAGCTTTAGGAGCCTCCGGAGCAGGTGAAGCTTCTTCAGATACCGCTGTGGGCATTGGGATTACCGTTTCAGCAGATTCTTTTTTTTCTTCCACCATAGTAGCTTGCGGTACTACGTTCATCAATGATCCGGTACTTGAGGTCGATGAAATATAAGCAAGACTTACAGATGTAACCATAAAAACTATTGCAGATGCTGTTGTAATCTTATTAAGCAGCGGCACAGGGCCTTCTGACCCGAACAGCGACTGACTAGACCCACCACCACCAAATGCAGCTCCTGCATCAGCGCCTTTTCCATGCTGGAGCAGGACAATGACAATCAGGAAGAAACATACTGCAACATGAGCAATGGTTAAAAGAGTTAGCATTAACTACTTGGTCTCAAATAAAATTAATAATTCTACAAAACGAATCAGCATCAAGCGCCGCACCGCCGACAAGCGCACCGTCTATATCGGTCTGCGCCATTAGTTCATCGACGTTATCAGGTTTGACCGAGCCACCATACAATATTCTAACGGTGTCGGCAATATTTTTTTCAAACATTTCTGCTAATAGTTTCCGAATAAAGGCATGAGCCTCCTGAGCCTGTTCCTTACTGGCCGTTTTTCCGGTACCTATCGCCCATACCGGCTCATAGGCCACAACAGTTTTCCCCATATCCTGGAGACTAACCCCTGCAAGTCCTTCTCGGAGCTGTTCTTCTAATATTTCAAAGGTCTTCTCACCTTCTCTTTCTTCCAAAGTTTCTCCAACACAAAAAACCGGAATCAGACCGAATGCCAATGCACCGAGAACTCGCTTATTAATGATCGCATGATCTTCATGAAAAATCTGCCGACGCTCAGAGTGCCCGATTATGGCGGCTGTTCCTCCGGCTGATTTGATCATGGTTGGCGATATTTCCCCGGTAAAAGCACCCTCAGCTTCCCAGCAAACATTTTGAGAGGCAATCAGGACATCACTGCCCTGCAGGACATGCGCCACCTCACTGAGCACCGTGTATGGCGGGGCCAGCAGGACATCTCGGTCAGCCAACCCGGCGGAACATTTCCCTATCGCAGCGGCCAGCTGACATGCATCAATTACAGTAGTATGCATTTTCCAGTTTCCAGCAAGTAATGGTCTACGTTTCATTCCACCTCCAGATTACCAAATTATCAGAAAGATCACTTTCTCAGGACTTCCACACCAGGCAACGTCTTCCCTTCCATAAGTGCCAGAAAAGCTCCGCCCCCTGTGGACATATACGAGATATTGGCAGCTTCACCCGATTTTTTCACTGCAGCATTGGAATCTCCTCCGCCTGTTACAGACAGGGCATGCGATGAGGCTACCGCCTGGCATATAGCCATTGTACCACGAGCAAAGGCATCCATTTCAAAGGCTCCCATGGGACCATTCCAGACGATAGTTCGAGCATCCGCCATCGCTTCCTGGAAATAGATTGTACTTGCAGGACCGATATCCAGCGCCATCCAGCCTTCAGGCACATCACGGGAGGTGACATTTTTAACAACAGCATCAGCAGCAAATCGATCCGCAGCGACAAAATCAACAGGAAGATAAAGCTTAACCCCTTTCTCCTCAGCTTCCCGCACAAATTCCCGGGCACTGGCAAGAAGATCTTCTTCTATCTTTGATGCCCCCATATCAATCCCCTGACTCTTCAGGAATGTGTTGGCCATGGCACCACCAATTATCATGGTATCAACCTTATCCAACATATTTTTCAGAGCACCAAGTTTGGAAGAAACTTTTGCGCCGCCAACAAGGGCTACCAGAGGTCGCACCGGAGTGTCCATGGCCTTGTGGAAAAAATCCATTTCGGTCTGCAGCAAAAAGCCTGCCGCCTTCTCAGCAACACAGGCAGGGATTCCGACCACGGAGGCGTGAGCCCGGTGCGATACGGCAAAGGCATCATTGATATAAACATCTGCCATGCGGGCTATCTGCTCGGCAAAAACTGTGTCATTTTCAGTTTCCTGCTTATGGAAACGTAGATTCTCGAGCATCACCACATCACCCGGCTGCATCGCAGCAACAAGAGCCTCACTTTCTCCCCCGACACAGTCAGGAGCAAGAAGCACCGGGCGCTCGAGAATAGCGGCGAGATGACTGGCAGCAGGAGCAAGACTGAACTCCATAACCCGTTTTCCGCCGGGTCGACCCATATGGGAGCAGAGAATCAGTTTCGCTTCCTGATTCAGGATATGGTTGATAGTGGGCAAAGCCATGCGAATACGGATATCGTCTGTTATATTTCCATCTCCGTCCATTGGCACATTAAAATCAACCCGTACCAGTACCCGCTTTCCCTTCAAGTCAAGATCACGAATTGTATTCATGCAACCTTCCTCTTATTCTGGATCGTCGTTCAACCTCAGGACGTACATAACGGCATCGTCCACAGGCTCTTTATAATAGTCTTTACGTCTTCCGGTTTTCAAAAAACCGTGTTGTTCATAGAGCCTTAATGCTGGATGGTTCTGGGAACGAACTTCAAGAAATATCTGCTCGGCTCCCTGCCCCTTCGCAATTGAGCAGAACTCCTGCAACAAAGCCCTGCCAATGCCCGATCTCCGAACTTCAGGGCCTACCGTTATTTTTAAAAGCTCTGCCTCAACACCCGTCTGCAAACCACAGCACCAGGCCCTCACCTCACCATCCGGAGCCACGGCAACAAGAGCAATCCCGTATTTTCGTTGGAGCTCAGAACGGATCTGCTGCCTGTTCCATGCTGAAAGACTGCGTTCCTCAATGGCTGACACGGTCGCAACATCCCCACCATTCATCTGGCGGATATGCATACCTACAGCATCTTATCAGCGACGGTTACCGTCAGATCGCCCAGTGTATTGGTATAACTTCCAAGTTCGTTATCATACCAGGCATAAACTACGGCCTGGGTGATGGGAACATTAAGGATATGATTAGCCCCAGCATCAATTTGGCAGCTCTTCAGTTTCTGAAGGTTCACTGGAATAGACGCTGTCCGGGTATGCGTCTCCGTTCCTTCAATTACGGCAGCAGCCTCGGGGACACCTATGATATCCGAAGAGACATTCTGGTCCTCGGAAAATTCAAGATACTTGCTGTTTTCAGCATATTCACGGTAAATGGA
The DNA here is from genome assembly GCF_000341395.1 of Desulfocapsa sulfexigens DSM 10523. GTDB lineage: Bacteria > Desulfobacterota > Desulfobulbia > Desulfobulbales > Desulfocapsaceae > Desulfocapsa > Desulfocapsa sulfexigens. The sequence goes on from NC_020304.1 coordinate 915,963, forward strand.
ATTGATCCGCTCCCGCTTCAACGGGCTGTCAAGATCGTCCTGAAAATTCATCACCAGGACAATAAGTGACCCGGTGGAGGTGGGAACCCGCACAGATTCTGCAATAAACCCAATGGATTGCATCTCTGGGATAACCAGAGCCAGAGCCTTGGCTGCTCCCGTGGTGGTCAGAATAATGTTATTAAGAATTGAACGATTTTTCCTGAGATCTGCAGCACCGGACTTTGGCAGAGTATCAAGAACCTTCTGACTGCCTGTTGCCGCATGAACCGTCACCATGGAAGCACTCAGGAAATTTTCTGCGCCAATGGATTCCATCAGTGGTTTTATCATGTAGGAAAGACAGGTGGTGGTACAGGATGCGGCAGAGATAAGTGCGTGCCTGGATGGGTCATAATCCTCATCATTTATTCCCATAACTGCCGTTACAGCATCCGCTGGCATATCAATGCCCTTAGATTTAATTTTAAATGGAGCCGACAGCATAACCTTCTCAGCTCCTGCCTGCAGATGGCCACGTAAGGCCCCCCACCCCGCATCCGCATCAGCTGTGGGATCAGTGAACGCCCCGGTGGTATCCACCACCAGCTTCACATTATTTTCCTGCCAGGCTATATCTTTAGGATTTCTGGCAGTACGAAGAAATTTCACCGGCACACCATTAATAACCATGGTTCCAGCCTCTTCATTCAGCTCTTCGATCACCCTGCCGCCCCTGTGGCCATGCAGATAGGTGCCAAGGCGTCCAAATGATGAATCCCGCTCTACCGAAGCTGCAAGGTCATTCAATCCCTGACCGATTTCACGGCCAACGTTAACCACCAGTCCTGAAAAATGTTTCCTTGAGACGTGGTGCCAGAGGGAGAGTTTTCCAATTCGACCCATGCCGTTTAAACCTAATTTCATAACAACGCTTCTCCTGTAGAGGTATTGTATTTTCTGCCTGCACTCTAAAAACAGACGGTATCAAATAGACGAAATGCAATGAGGTCGGTGCTTTCTCCTTCCCCTTTCAGCATTCATTCCTTATACTGTAAATTCGATGATTCTTCAAAGATTAAACATAATTGATACAAAAATCCACTCCATTTGACCATGCAATTTGAGACCCCGCTCCAATCGGCCACACTTGTCAAACGCTACAAACGCTTTCTGGCCGATGTAACCACTGCCGAAGGCAGGAAAATTATTGTCTACTGCCCGAACACCGGAACTATGCGAAGCTGTTCAACTCCTGGTAGTCAAGTAATGCTCTCCACTTCTCCCAACCTTAATCGTAAATACCCTCAGACTCTGGAGATGATACGGGAAAATGACACCTGGATAGGAGTAAACACCGGGCTCACCAATACAATTGTGGCCGAAGCTATCCATGAGGGCCGCATTAAAGAATTTCAGAATATCGACAGAATAACAAGAGAAATTGTCACCTCAAAATCAAGTCGACTCGATCTGCTCCTTGAACAGAGAGACAAAAAAATTTATGTGGAGATAAAAAACTGCTCCCTTGTTGAAGAGGGCTGGGCGATGTTTCCAGATGCTGTAACAACACGGGGAACTAAACATCTCGAAGAACTGGCAAGTCTGGTAAAACAGGGACACCAGGGAGTTATCTTTTTTTGCATTCAACGCAGTGATGCGGATCGCTTCAGGCCAGCCGCTCATATTGATCCAGTCTACGCCAGCACTCTTGCTGAAGTGAGCAATAAAGGGGTACAGATAATCGCCTATCAAGCAGAAGTCCGGCCTGAGTCAATCTCTATACGAAAAGCAATCCCCTGCTTTCTCAAATAACACCATATAACAGCCATGATTCCTGACAACAAAAAAGCAGTGATTCTTTTCAGTGGAGGCCTTGACTCCACCACCGTTCTCGCTATAGCCAAGGAAGCTGGCTACTCATGCTATTGCCTCAGTTTTCAATATGGCCAGAAACAGACTGTTGAGCTGGAAAAAGCCCGGCGAATTGCCGATGCAAGCCAAGTTGCTAAACACCTTATCTTAAACCTCGATCTGGATAAAATCGGTGGTTCTGCTCTTACAGACTCCATAGACGTCCCTAAAGATAGAGACATGATACATAATGCGGAAGAAATTCCCATTACTTATGTCCCTGCACGGAATATCATCTTTCTGGCCCACGCTGTGGCCTGGGCAGAGGTACTTGGCGCAACGGAAATTTTTATTGGCATAAATGCAGTGGACTACTCAGGATATCCGGACTGTCGCCCGGAATTTTTGGAATCTTTCACACAAATGGCAAACCTGGGAACTCGAGCAGGGATTGAGAAAACGGGAAGATTCTCTATTCAGGCCCCCTTACTGAATATGAGTAAGGCGGAAATTATTAAAACGGGTATTGGGCTCGGGGTTGATTACGCCACAACCCATAGCTGTTATGATCCGGTTAGCGGAAAAGCCTGTGGCAGATGCGACGCCTGTGTGCTGCGCATGAAGGGCTTCAGCGAAGCCGGGATTGTAGATCCAACTGATTACATCAAGACCTGAGCCACACTCAGCTGAGTATCTCCTGAAAAATATACGTGTCTTCAGGAAGTTGATGCGATTTCACGTCAGTTCATTGTGCGTGATCCGGCCTCCCATAACTGTCAGCACTGCTTTCCCCTGCAGTTCCCAATCAAGAAAAGGAGAATTCTTCCCCTTGGAAAGAATCGAATCTTCCGTAAAGACATATCTTTTTTCCGGATCAATGACCGTTATATCTGCAACATTTCCCTGAGCAATCGTTCCACCTTCGACCTGTAAAATTCGTGCCGGGGCTGAAGACATCAGCTCTACCATACGCAGTGCACCAATCACCCCATCCCTGACAAGAGCCAAGGATAAGGACAATGATGTCTCAAGACCAATAACCCCGTTTGCCGCCCGATCAAACTCGAGTTCTTTTTCCAACACGGAATGGGGGGCATGATCTGTGGCTATGGCATCGAAGGTACCGTCCTGCAGACCTTTCCTGATTGCCTGCCTGTCTTTTTCTGTCCTCAGGGGAGGATTCATTTTGGCATTGGTATTGTAATCGCCAACCGCCTCATCGGTAAGGGTGAAATAATGGGGTGCTGTTTCGGCAGTCACCCGCACGCCTCTTGCCTTCGCTTGAGCGATAAGTTCGGCAGCCGCCCCGGTACTGACGTGGGCAATATGGATTCGCTGCCCGGTAAGTTCTGCCAGGGCTATCTCCCGATATACCATAATCGCTTCAGCAGCAGCAGGAATTCCGCGCAACCCGAGACGGGTGGAGACCACCCCTTCATTCATCGAACCATTTCGACTCAATGCCATCTCTTCAGAATGAGAAATCACCAGAAGGTCATGACTTCCGGCATATTGCATCGCTCGACGCATCAACTGACTATCAAGAACAGGAAGCCCATCGTCACTTACTGCAACAGCGCCTGCTTGCCTCAATTCACCATATTCTGCAAGCCCCGCCCCCTTGCTTCCCTTGCTGATAGCGCCAACAGGATACACTCTTGCCGAGCCTTCTCTGGTGGCAGCCTTGGTAATAAACTGAGTAACAGAGGCGCAATCATTTACGGGAGTAGTGTTTGGCATACATGCAACAGCAGTAAAACCTCCTGCCGCAGCAGCCCTGGTACCAGATTTTATAGTTTCCTTATACTCCTCACCCGGCTCCCGGAGATGGACATGCATATCAATAAGCCCAGGAACAATCCACTTCCCATGCACATCATAAACTTCACTGTTTTCAGGGATTTCTTTCTGTGCAGGAACGATAACACCATCTTCTACCCATAGATCTCCCTTTGCGTCCACACCGGTAACTGGATCGAGAAGACGTCCGTTTTGAAGGATTAACCTGTTCACTGTTGTCATGATTATCCTCTCCCTCCTTCCCGTCCCATCACCAGATATAATAACGCCATCCGTACGGCCACACCGTTAGTCACCTGTTCCAGGATCACAGACCCCTTTCCGTCAGCGACGTCCGGATTCATCTCCACACCACGATTAATAGGGCCGGGGTGCATAACCAGCACATCGGGGCGAGCATGTTTTTGAAGCAGATTATGGTTAATGCCATAAAACTGGGAATACTCACGAAGCGAAGGAATCAAGGGATCATCCTGACGTTCCCGCTGAATACGAAGAGCCATTACAACATCGGCATCTGTCACTGCCTCGACAATGGAGCCACAAACTCTTGCGCCAAGTGCATCAAGTCCAGGAACCATAAACGTCTCAGGGCCTGCAACTCTTACTTCTGCACCAAGCTTTGTAAAACCGAGAATATCAGAATGAGCGACTCTGCTGTGGGCTATGTCCCCGACAATGGCAATTTTCAGTCCTTCTACGGTTCCCCTGTGTTCACGAACTGTCATCATATCAAGAAGTGCCTGACTGGGGTGTTCATGAGTTCCGTCTCCAGCATTAATAATTGAAGCCTCTACATGACGGGCAAGAAGACCAGGTGCACCGGAGCTACCATGCCTGACGATTATAGTATCAGGATTCATGGCCTGGAGATTACGGGCCGTATCAATCAGCGTTTCACCTTTAGTGGCAGAACTGGTGGATGCAGCAATATTAAAGGTATCTGCACTCATACGTTTCGCCGCTATCTCAAAGGAGAGTCGTGTCCTGGTGGAAGGTTCAAAGAAAAAATTAATAATAGTCTTTCCCTTCAGGGTGGGAACTTTTTTGATGGAACGGCTGGATATCTCTTTAAAGGAAATCGCTGTATCCAGAATATGAAAGATATCGGCAACAGATAGCTGTTCTATTCCAAGGATATGTTTATGCTTGAACTGATAGGCGTCTTTCACGTTTTTTGTACTCACCCTCAATAGACAATGTTACCAATCCGCCCCCAGCGAATGGAAGTAAAACGATCAACTGACATAAGCGGCTCATCAAGATCCCAGGACCAGTATAAAATAAAAGCCTTTCCAAGGACATCCTTTAACGGAACAAAGCCCCAGAACCTACTGTCATAGCTGTTATCACGATTATCCCCCATAACAAACAGGGTACCTTCGGGAACTTTTACCGGCCCCATATTATCTCGAGGCCCTGTACCTGCGGCCATAACAGTGCTTTCGGTGAAATGGGCGTGGGGATTAGTAATAGGTTCTCCATTCAAAAAGAGTTGTTTGTCTTTCACTTCAACAATATCACCGGCAATGCCGACAACCCTTTTTATATAATCAATAGAGCGATCTTTTGGAAAGCGAAAGACCACGACATCGTCACGTTCAGGACTTTTCCAGGGAATAAGCACGTTTCCCGTCATGGGGATCTTAACCCCATAGATAAATTTATTTACCAATAAATGGTCACCAATCTGAAGAGTTGGCAACATGGAACCGGAAGGAATCTTAAAAGCCTGGACAATAAAGCTCCGAATAAAGAGAGCAAGTATAATAGCTATGATAATCGCTTCAACGTACTCGCGAACAACTGATTTTTGGGGCTTTTGACTACTCAGCACTGGAAACTCCCATAAAGAGACATTAAAATAACCTGACAACCACACAATGAAACAAAACTACTCGAAAGTAAGACCAATTTCAAGACACCCTACAAAGAGTTGTCACATATAAAATAAAATCAATACCTTCAGCCAGCGCACCTCAGGAGACTACACCACATAGTGAGCCACGCCTAGGCAGAATACCTATATATAGTACAAAATGACACAATCAATGGTCTTCCCATTATTTAACTACCTGTTTTAGCAACAAGAAAATATCGGCTTTTATATCACCACTCCTTGACAAACACTTTTTTTTGTGTCCTTAATATAATTTAGTCGTCAATGCCTGTGATCACATAAGACAACATGATTGCAGATATTATTATATTTCTCATGCCAATAAATAGATACTCATGAATCTGCCTTTCTTTTCCAGTGAAGACCTTGTTGTCGGTATTGATATCGGCTCCCATGCAATAAAGGTCTGCCAGCTTAAACGAACCGACAAGGCTTACGCCGTGGTTAATCTGGGTAGCGCAACACTCCCGGAAGGGGCAGTCGATGATGGTACCCTGAACGATTCTGAAATTGTCGGTAAAACAATAGCCGAACTATTTAAAAGTTTAAAAATAAAGAAGAAAAAAATTGGTTTCTCCATCTCAGGCTATTCAGTTATAGTAAAAAAGGTTAACCTTGCGGTTATGTCAGAAGAACAACTGGAAGAGCATATTCAGTCTGAAGCAGAACAATATATTCCCTTTGATATTGATGACGTTTACCTTGATTTCCAGGATCTTAAAACCAACAGGGAAGATAGTGACAGGACCGATGTCATGCTGGTGGCTGCTAAAAAAGAAATTGTTGATGACTACCTGGAAATGTTCGAGGATCTGGACCTCAGACCTGTGATCGTTGACGTCGATGGTTTCGCACTGGAAAACACATACGAATACAACTACCCGAAGGATGAAAATGTTGCACTGGTAGACATTGGCGCGTCCAAGATGAACATCAACATTATCTCCAATGGTATTTCCGTTGTTGCCCGAGACATCGTTGTTGGCAGCCACCAATTGACAGAACAGATCCAGGCAGCTTTTGATCTTGAGTTCGAGGAGGCTGAAGCCCTGAAACTTGGCCACATCCCGGCAGAAGAAAAACAGGAAGAGATTGCAGATATCTTTTCAACGACTTGTACCCAATGGGTGCTTGAAATTAAGAAAGCAATTGATCTTTACCATGCAAACCATTCGGACTCACCTCTAACACGTCTGGTTCTGAGTGGCGGTGGCTCAAAAGTTTCGGGTCTTATTGATTTTCTTTCCAATGAGACTGGTATATCAGTGGAACTGTTTAACCCTTTTGGTAATATGACCGTCAATGAGAATAAAATTGATCCGGATTATCTGAAAAACATTGGCCCGGAAATGGCAATTGCAACAGGGATTGCCATCCGTCCATCAGTTATATAGGCTGAAATTATGCTAAGAATTAACCTCCTTCCCATACGTCAGCTGAAAAAACGCGCCAAGGCGCGTAATCAGATAATAAGTTTCCTCACCCTGCTTATTTTTCTCTTTCTTATTTTAGGGACTGTCAGTTTTTTACAAAGCACTCAAATAAAAAACATTGAATCATCGATTGCAGAACTGAAGAGAGAGAAGCAACAGTATGCTCCTATTCTTGCAGAGATGAAAAAACTTGAGCAGACTAAAAAAGATCTTGAAAACAAAATAGGCATTATTAAAAAGCTCAGAAGAGACTCAGCCATAACGGTCCATATCCTGGATGAAGTGGCAAAAAAAGTCGATTCCAAACGAATGTGGCTCAAATCGTTAAAGCAGCAGGGAGCTAATCTGTCCTTAACGGGAGTGGCACTGGACAACCAAACTATTGCCCAATTCATGGATGCCCTGAAAGACTCTCCATACATCAGTGAGGTAAATCTTTCAAACGCATCTCTGGCAAAAGTTTCTGGTCGGGATTTAAAAAGCTTTTCACTGGCTTGTGACATCGTCAGTCCGCCAGAAGAAAGTCAGAAAAAAGCTAACTAGAACTCAGAATAAACACTGCGGTATATGAAAAAGACTAACGCATTCGCGACCTTTATAGACGAGAAATACATCCCGCTTGACAAAAAGCTGAAAATTGCTTTGGCGGTTATTCTCTTTTTACTTCCAGTGGTTCTCTTTTATTTTTTGTGGCTTCAACCACACTACAAAAACCATGCCCGTCTGACACAGCAGAAGGCTGCAATGACTCAAGAACTCCAGAAAGCGAAGGCAAAAGCTGCAAACAAGGGCAAATTGCAAGCTGAACTCGATGCCACCGAGGAACTTTTTGCAGAAACTGCAACACTGCTTCCAAAAGAAAAGGAAATCCCAAGTCTTTTGACAAATATTTCAGCTTTGGGCCGCGGATCTGGACTGGACTTTCTCACCTTCAAACCAAATGCTGATATCCCCAGAGATTTCTATTCTGAGATTCCAGTTGACATCAAGGTTCGTGGTCCTTACCACAATATGGGAATTTTCCTGAATCAGGTGAGCAAGCTGGATCGAATAGTGACAGTGGCAAACATTAACATGGGGGGTCCTAAAAAAGAGGGCTCAGAAATGCTTCTCAATTCAAGTTGCCGCCTGGTTACTTACCAATTTACCAATGTACAGATCAGCAAACAAGAAGACCCGAAGAAAAAGCGCAAAAAACGCAGATAACAGACTGTCAGCCTATGAAAACATCATTCTTAAACACAAGGCCACATTTAGCCAAATCATTAACATTTTTATTATTGGGAACAATGCCCATCAGTTCAACGGCACTTGCACTTCCTGTTTCTTCACCCCAGGAAAATCCAACCCAACTGACCTTAGCCTCACCCGGACAATCGCCGGAAGCATTTTTTGAATACCGCATTGAAAATAGACCCGATCCTTTCCAGCCTTTTATCTCAGAAAAAGCCACATCAGCAAATATTAATGAAATTCTACCGGTTGACGAACAATTATCAGGTATGCAATTGTTTGAGCCAGGACAGTTAAATCTTGTCGCAATAGTCATGACAGGGGATAACGATTTTGCGATGGCTGAAGATACAACAGGAAAGGGATATATTCTCCGTACAGGAATGAAAATTGGAAAGCGCGGAATCGTCACCGCCATTCAAACCAACGAAGTCAAGATTGAAGAAACTGCTTTTACCAGAGCTGGCAAAAAACTAACAAGCAAAATTGTGATGCTCCTCAAGAAAGAGGGAGAAGAATAAACAATGCATACAAAACTTTCCACGTACTATTTGGCCATTTGCTGTTCACTTTTCCTTCTCCTGACACATTCCGTTCAGGCAGCAGAAACGGGTGTTTACTCAATTCAGAACATTGAAGCAGATGTACAGGACAACAGCCTGCTCATGGTGCTGAAAGGTGACAGTCCTCCTGCATACACCATGTATGAACTTTTTTCTCCTGCCCGGCTGGTTGTAGATATTGCCGATGCTAATTTGAATGAATCTATAGACCTGGCTGAAATTATCCCGGCAAATGATTTCACCACCATAACAATCACTACCCTCAAGGATAAAAGTCCATCTATTACCCGCTTTGAAATGACCCTTGCGGACAGTCACACCTATAAAGTTGAGCGGGTAGAAAATGACCTTACAATTCGTCTTTTTCCACAGGATACAACTGGTACAACAGAACTCAAAGCTGACAAAAATATTGATGCAACTGCCCCCCCCGCACTTCACGACATTGTTGTACGAAAAGATGACAACCAGACCGAGATCCTCTTTCAGGCAGACCAGGCAATTGAGGATTATAGAGAAGATACCGTAACAGGGCGTGACGGCCTTCCTGATTCCATGTATATCGATATCAACAATGTAAATGGTTCCGAATTAATACGTGAAAAAAACATAGGAACAAGCCTTTCTAAAATTCGTGTTGCAACCAGGGGTTCCGGAGTTCGAGTGGTATTTGATGCAGCCCCTGAAGGACTATTTTCCTATGACATCAAAACAGTTCCACAGGGTTTACTGGTAACCATTAACGAAAAAGGACAACAACAGAATGCTCCAGAGTCAGTTCCGGCTCCCGAAGAACTCAAAGATAACTCAATAAGTGCTGAAGCGATTACTTCAGATCCAACCCTTGATGCGCTTATAGATTCCTCGGAAGCCGCCTTGACGCAGAAATCACTAATATCTGAAGAAAATGTGACGGCCGCCGAGGCTATGCAGGATTCATTTGAATTCTCAGGCTACAAGGCAACTCGTATCAGTGTTGATTTTTACAAAATAGACCTCCATAATGTCTTCAGACTTTTTCGTCAGATCAGTGGTATCAACCTTATCGTCGATGAATCCGTAAACGGTTCTTTAACCCTTGCCCTCAATGATGTCCCATGGGATTTTGCTCTCGACATTATATTGAACTTAAAAGATCTAAAAAAAGAAGAACGGCATAATACTGTTGTTATTTATCCAGCAAAAAAAGAGTTCGCATGGCCAGAACGTGCGTCTGACAACCTCTCCTTTGAGGCGGACGCTGAAGTCATAGAACAGGAAGCTCTGATCATCCAGCAGTCAACTAACCAACCCGCAGAAATTATGCAGGCAAAGGAATTACTTCGCAGGGCAAAAATTGAGGAACAAAATAACGACCTCGAAGACGCAGTCAGGTTATATGAGCAAGCATTTGCCCTATGGCCCGAAAATGCGAAAATTTCTAACCGACTTGCCGCTCTATACCTTGTTGATCTCAAAATATATGCCAAAGCTATTCATTTTGCCAAGGAAACACTCAAGATCAATAAAAACGATTATCAGGCAGCGTTGTATGGTGCTATTGCCTCAGCCAACATGGATCAGGTTTCAGAAGCAATGGAATATTTCGCACAAAGCATAAGCGGCACCCCACCAATGAAGGAAGCACTTATCAGTTACGCTGCTTTCAGTGAAAAGAAAGAACAACCTGAAGCGGCACTGAAACTTCTTAACAAGTACGCAGAAAATTACAGCGATACAGTTGAAACCATGATTTCAAGGGCCAGACTCTATGACACCATGGGACAAACACAAAAAGCAACAGAGCAGTACAAGTCGTTGTTGTATTCTGGTTATCAGCTGGTTCCAGGGTTGAAGAAATATATCCGCGGCCGATTAGCCATGAAAGACAATCAGATTGTTCAATAATTCAGAATTCTATAGAAATGAGACCAAAACTTTCTTTTTCAATGCCCAAGGGGTTTTCCATGAAGCTTCAAACATCAATGCTGCAGTTAAGCTGCCTTCTTCTTCTTTCCTTCTCCGTTGCCTCCTGCATACCTGACAAGGGCGAACCTGAAGTAGACCTTCCGGAGGCACCTCCAGTCCCGGTCGAGACGGTTGAAGAACAAACTCAACTCCCTGTACAGTATCAGGCACCTTCCTATATGGTTGACACCTCAAGCAGTGAAAGCATCGATGAAGTTGCTGATGATGTCATAATTAAAGTTGGGGCCTCTATTCGTTCCACCCAAGGTCCTCAACCGCTCTGGGATATTCTGAAGCGGCTTGCTGCCTTGAAAAAGATGAGCGTTTCGTGGGCAAGTGATGTTGACCAGAATGTGCTTGTTGATGTTGATATAAGCGCTGATGACGATTTCTACAGTGCTATTGACAACCTTCTGCGTCAGGTGGATTATTACCATGAAATGAATGGTTCGACCATTGTGGTCCATTATAAAGAGACGAGACAATTCCACATTGCAATGCCCTTTACTAAACAGCTCTACGAAACTGCAACGGGTGGCAATGTCCTTGGCAGTAACGATGCTGCAAGTAATATTGAAGGAACTATTCGTTTGGATTCCAAGGGGAATGAATTCGATATCTGGAAAAACATTGAAGATAACATGAATGCTATCCTTGACACCTGGTCGACATCTGCAGTTACCTCGGTTCCGGAGAGCACTCCTGCAGAAAATGAGGACACAGCTGATACTACCCCAAGCAAGGCAACCAAGCAGGTTTCTGCTTCTGGTAACAAATACACCATAGACAAACCTGTTGGTCTGATTACTGTCCATGCACCACGACCACTTCTGGATAAGCTTGAACTCTATTTTAAGAATCTTAAGAGAGAATTATATAAACAGGTTTCCATCGAAGCTAAGGTTATTGAAGTCCAATTAACTGACTCCTCGTCTATTGGCCTCAACTGGAACATGCTATTAAAAAATCTCACGGTTGGTGCTAGTTACAGTGGTGCCAAAACCCGTTCGGATTCAGACAGTAATACCAATACCGCTTCAAGCGATTGGGGGAGGGATTATAATGACACTACCAACAGAGACACCGATATTGACGGGCTAACCACATCCACCCGTGCGGTAACTGATACCATAACATCAGTTGGATCGTTGGCAGCTTCCACAACAGATACCATTACCCACCTCATTACTGAAGGAGGTGGAGCCGCCATATCACTTGCCGCATTTACCATGGATACCTTCCTGAATGCCGTTAAAGAGCAGGGACAAACGACCATACTCTCAAACCCAAAACTCAGTGTCTTGAATGGGCAGCCTGCACTTATTACCGTGGGAAGAAATGTCACATACATAGACAGCATTGAATCTGATGTCAACAATGACACCGGAACGGTTTCCTACACCGTAGAGACCGAACGGGTTCTATCTGGAGTCGGCCTTGCACTGACCGCAAACATCCTCGAAGATAATGAAATCATTCTCAACTTGGTTCCAGTCACCTCCGAACTTGAAGAACCCATTGAATACAGAGATGTTGGTCTTGGCCAGGTTGGATTGCCGATCATTAATGTCAGGGAAATGAGTACAACAGTCCGGGTCAGAGATGGGGAAATGCTGGTTATTGGTGGGCTAATTTCAAATGTTGAAGACAATGGCGGAACATTTGTACCAGGAACCAGCAATATTCCATTTTTCAAATACTTCTTTGGCTACGAAGAAAAAATAAGCAGAAAAAGAGAGCTTATAATCTTACTTAGACCACGAATTATATAAAAAATTTCAATCAACTTTAATACCACGATTCAATAAGAATTTTCAGGGAGAAAATTATGCAGAAGTTAAAATACATACTTTATCTGCTCTCAGCCGTACTCGTTATGGGTTGCGGCAATACGGTTGTGGAGACCCTCTATGTTGCGGATCCTCCAAATCCCAATGCTCCTGGTAAAGGACAGACTATTGTCATCCTTCCTTTCGCCGACTATACCAGTGCTGACTCCATCGCAGGTGCATACAGAAGGAACCTGGCAGTCACTGAGGCAATAACGGACAGACTAGTTGCCAACGGCTTTAGCCTTGCTATCCAGGAAGACGTATTCGGATATCTTGTCGCTGAAGAAATCGTCAGCGTCATTCCATATGATGAAAACAGAACAGCCAGTTTATCCGAAGAACTGAACAATGAATGGTCGGAATTGATGAAAAGTCACTTAAGGACGTATATTCAAGACCAGAAAATGCGTTCAGGTGAAACTGTTTCAGGAAGCCCAGGGACCCATGCCCTTGACCAGAAAGCCGTTGCGAAAATAGGCCGTCAATTTAATGCCGATTACATTGTTCGTGGGCGACTCCTTGAGTTTAAAACCCGAGAAGAGAATACGTGGATACCATGGAAAAAAGGTCTGCTTCCATTTACTTTGGGGTTAAGTAGCCAGACACTGAATGGTTTTGCTCGTTCTGACACATATGATGACTGGGGGCATATGCTTCTTCCAGGAACCCTGGGTGCCATCACAGGGTATAATGCCGACACACTCGGATTTGACAATAACGTTGGTGGTGGTGTGGTGTGGGGAGCTGTTGGTGCAGGTGCTGGACACATGGCAAAAAATGGCGGCCAGGTTGATCAGGCCGTAGTTCAGATGCGTATTTGGGTACAGGAGGCAGCCACTGGAAATCTTGTCTGGACAAACAGAGTTGATGTCAAGGTATCACCTGAATCCGTATATGCCGATCGTCAATATGATATGCTCTTTGACAAAGCAATACATAAAGGTGTCAACACCCTTATTGATAACTTTGTTCAGTATGGATTATAAGATTCATATCTGATATTCTCCCGCAAAAAAAGGCTCTTAATGCAAACTGCATTAAGAGCCTTTTTTCTTTTCTAGCTAATGGAGCACTATCAAATAAAAATCACAATTGCATTACAAGTACAAAAGGCTTCTATTATTCAGTTTTAGTTTTTGGCAGCAGCAGCTTCCTGCTTGGAATTTTGATATAAAGCCATAAAGTTAATCGGTTCCATAAGGAAGGGTATAAAACCACCATCAACTGATATCTGGCTGACTATCTGCCTGGTAAAGGGGAAAAGAAGCGTTGGACAATCAACGCCCAGTACCATTTCCAGATGTTCTGCAGGAATATTCCTCATTAGAAATGCGGCTGCATGTTCAATTTCCATAATAAACATGGTCTTGTTGTTATTTCCACTATCAAGAATTTTAGCAGTAATCTGTAATGCAACCTCGTAGTGATTATCATCCAGTTTTTTATTGTTCAGTTTTAAATTAACTTCAACCTTTGGTTCCTGATTCTGTGCCTGAAAAACACCGGGAGCATTGGGATTTTCAAAAGAGAAATCTTTGATATACATCTTCTGCATGCGAAAAACAGGATTGGTATCTTCTGCAGCATTATTGTTTGCATTTTCCTCTGTCATGTTTACCTACCTCAATAGACGGTTACTAAATATTCAATCAATGGTTACCCAACAATAAGGGCACCTTACAAAAATCTTCCTTATTAAACAGTAAAATTGGTCGTTAGGCAAAGGAATTCCAAATTTTATCAAGAAGCTAACGTTTAAGCACATCACCGAGATAGTAACCTGTGAATGACCCTTTGGATTGTACTATTTTTTCAGGGGTTCCAGTCGCCACAATATTGCCACCATTATCACCTCCTTCAGGCCCAACATCTATCACCCAATCCGCTGTTTTTATAACGTCAAGGTTATGCTCTATAACTACAACCGTATTTCCATTATCAACCAGTCGCCCCAGAACGCATAACAAGTGTTCAATATCAGCAGGATGCAGTCCAGTTGTCGGTTCATCCAGAATGTAGAGCGTTTTACCACTGGCTCTGCCGGAAAGCTCTTTCGCCAACTTTACCCGTTGAGCTTCCCCGCCTGAAAGTGTCACCGAGGACTGACCAAGGCTGATATAGGTGAGACCAACATCATAAAGAGTCTGTAATCTGTTCTTTACAGGAGGAATATTTTTGAAAAATTCCAGAGCCTCTTCAACGGTCATCGAGAGGACTTCATGGATATTTTTGCCACGATATTTAATTTCCAATGTTTCCTGGTTATAGCGTTTTCCCTGACACGCCTCACACACCACATATATATCGGGTAAAAAATGCATGGCAATCTTATTCACACCTTCACCCTCACAGGCCTCACAGCGTCCACCTTTAACATTGAAACTGAACTGGCCCAGCTTATATCCCCGGACTCTGGACTCCGGTAGACGTGCGAATAGTTCACGAACAGGTGTAAAAACACCGGTATATGTAGCTGGATTGGAGCGGGGTGTTCTGCCAATGGGACTTTGGTCAATATCAACTATCTTATCAATCTTATCCAGGCCGCTAAGAGTGGTCTTCCCTATCCTGGCACAATCGAGTCTTCGCCCCACTCCCTCTTTTGCAAGAGGAAAAAGTGTTTCAATCACAAGTGAACTCTTTCCAGATCCTGATACTCCAGTAATGCAGGTCATTACTCCGAGGGGAAAGGAGACATCAATATTTTTGAGATTATTAACAACACCATGCTTCAAACGAAGAAATTGCCTTTTGGCGGCTTTACGCCTTTTTTCAGGAACCGCAATATTCCTGCTTCCACAAAGATAATTCCCGGTCAACGATGTATCACATTTCAACAGGCCTTGGACATCACCAGCATAGACGACCTCCCCACCGTGCACCCCTGCTCCAGGGCCCATATCAAGTATGAAATCAGCAGTCATAATCGTGTCGGTATCATGTTCCACCACTATGACACTGTTCCCCATATCCCTTAATTCAATTAGAGTATTAATCAATTTCTGATTATCACGCTGATGAAGGCCAATACTAGGTTCGTCTAAAATATAGAGTACCCCGGCCAGTCTTGATCCTATCTGAGAGGCCAGTCTGATACGCTGGGCCTCACCCCCGGAAAGGGTGCCTGATTTCCTTTCAAGGGACAAATAGCCTAGCCCCACATCTTCAAGAAACGATAACCTGTCAACAATCTCTTTCAAAATGGGTTCTGCTATCTGACGTTCACGACTAGAAAAGGGAATAAGAGGGAGATATTCGATCATCTGTTCAATGGATAGACAGGTGAGATCATAGATTGACCATTTACCCGCTTTCACAGACAGCGCCTCCGGCTTTAAACGCTCACCATGGCACTGTGGACACGTTTGTTCATTCATGAAACGGCCAAGTTCCTCTCTGATCATAGGAGAATTGGTCTCATGAAATCTTCTGTTCAGTTGCGGTATAACCCCCTCATACGGCTTCACTGTGGTCATCTTTCGGTGTCCTTTCTGATAACAAAAGGAAATCGCTTCGGATCCTGAGCCATACAATAGAATATTCTGAAGTTTTTGAGGTAATTTAACGAAAGGAGTTGTCATGGAAAAGGAATAATGCTTTGCAACTGCTTCAAGCATCTGGCCTGAATAACTCTTTCCGGCACGTTTGCCCCAGGGCGCAATAGCGCCATTTTTTATACTGAGTGATGGATCGGGAACAATAAGTCCTGCATCAAAAAACTGTTTCACCCCAAGCCCACCACATTCTTCACAGGCTCCTTGAGGATTGTTGAAAGAAAAAAGTTGGGTTGAAAGACGAGGCATGGAAATGCCACAACGATGGCAGGCGGCAAATTCGCTAAACAATTGATCTTCTCCACTGTCAGGAAAATGAACAAGCAGAAAGCCCTCAGTTAACTTCACAGCAGTTGTAATGGAATCACTCAGCCTGCGAATGGACGAAGCCTTAATCACCACCCTATCGACCACAACCTCAATGGAATGATGTTTATTCTTCTCAAGTGCCTGCACGTCATCAGTATGAACAATCTCCCCATCAACCCTGATGCGAACAAAACCCTCTTTTCGGATACGTGTCAGCAACTGTTCATGACGCCCCTTCTTTCCAGTAACCATGGGAGCCAGTAAAACTACCTTGGTCCCTTCAGGAAACTGCGACAAGCTGCCAACCATGTCTTCAATGGATTGGGACCGAATCTCATCACCACACTCGGGACAATAGGGACGGCCACATCGCGCAAACAACAGACGCAGATGATCATAAATTTCAGTGACCGTACCCACGGTTGAGCGAGGATTTTTCGATGTGGTCTTCTGTTCAATGGAGACGGCTGGAGACAAACCTTCAAGAGCATCAACATCTGGCTTATCCATCTGTCCAAGAAATTGGCGGGCATAAGTTGATAATGACTCCACATACCGTCTCTGCCCCTCAGCGTATAAAGTATCAAAGGCCAGTGTAGATTTCCCAGAACCGGACAAGCCGGTGAACACAACGAGGCTGTTCCTTGGAATGTCGACATTAACATTTTTAAGATTATGCATCCGCGCCCCGCGGATACTTATTTTGGCAGGTTCCATCGTTTGAGTAGAATGTCTTCGGTATTATAAATTCGCATGATCAACCTTAATGCAGCGATCCATGACAACTTTGATCCCTGCTTCCTCCGCAAGTGCTGCAGCATCATAATTGACTATCCCCTGCTGCATCCAGACGACCTTAGCCTGAATTGCAATGGCTGCCTCAACAATTGGATAGACATCTTCACTCCGCCTGAAGATATCGACAATATCCACAGGCCCGGGAATGGACGCAAGATCGGGATAAGAAACCACCCCTAGAATTTTGTCGACGCCAGGATTGACGGGATAGACCGTAAACCCGGCATCCATCAGGTATTTTCCGACCATATGACTGGGCCTGCCAGGCTTAGGAGAAAACCCCACTACTGCAATCGTCTGAGCTGCACGTAAAATTGCGCTAACCGATGTCATGGAGTGTAAAGTAAACATAACGAAAACCTAAAATATTTTTTCATAGTATTTCAATAAGTTCTCACAAAACCTGAAAAATAATGATTTACCCGGGATACCAGCTATGGTAAATGTGCTAAATTAAACTTTTCATTAAAGATATTGCTTTGTAAAGAAACTTACTCGGATGATCGAGTGTGAAAAGTAATCAGAATCGAACAAAAAGCAACCTTCTTAATCATTACAGGAACAGTGAATGAATTTTCAGGATATCATCTCTCAGCTGAATCAATACTGGGCAGATCAGGGCTGTGTTATTCAACAACCATATGATATGGAAGTGGGTGCCGGGACATTTCACCCAGCCACTTTACTCCGCTCCCTTGGCCCGGAACCATGGAAAGCCGCATATGTACAACCCTCCAGAAGACCAACCGATGGTCGCTACGGTGACAACCCTAACCGCCTCCAACATTATTACCAGTATCAGGTAGTCCTCAAACCATCACCCATCGAGGTACAGGAACTCTACCTCGGAAGCTTAAAACGCTTTGGTCTCGACCTGCTTGAGCACGACATCCGCTTTGTTGAAGACGACTGGGAATCCCCGACTTTAGGTGCCTGGGGACTTGGCTGGGAAGTATGGCTTGACGGGATGGAAATCACCCAGTTCACCTATTTTCAACAGACAGGCTCCATCGATCTCCACCCAACGACGGTTGAAATTACCTACGGACTCGAACGAATCGCCATGTACCTGCAAGGCGTGGACTCTGTATATGATATTGCCTGGAATGATTCTATCAGCTATGGAGACATCTTCCATCAGGCAGAAGTCGAGTTTTCCACCTTTAACTTTGAAGAGGCAAATGTTCCGGAGCTGATCAACTTTTTCAACACCTACGAGGAAGAAGGACTCAAACTTATCGCTAAGGGACTGATCCTGCCCGCATATGATTACTGCCTGAAATGTTCACATACATTCAACCTCCTCGATGCAAGAAAGGCAATTAGTGTGGCCGAACGAACACGGTATATCGGCAGAATTAGAAATATCGCAAGAAAAGTTGCAAGTGGATACGTGACTCAACGGGAGGAGATGGGCCACCCTCTGATAAAGAAAACAGAGACAGTGTAGTGTAGAAAAGGAGAGTGGCGGAAGTGCATGGGAATCGAACCCACCTATCGAGCTATTAACCCGATACACCGGATTTGAAGTCCGGGAGCGCCACCAGTGCACTATCCACTTCCACAATATATGCGATCACTGTAATACCAATAATGATGGAAAACAACTTTTTTATAATTTGCCTTCTAAGAAGAGAATGTTTATTTTGCTCGTTAATTTGCCGATAAAACGGAAAAACAGATAATTACTCTAAATCAATTACTCAGGTAAACACAAAAGAATATGCAGTGCGAACGACTCATTAAACAGATCAAAGGATGGTACTTCCACGTAAGCAATGAAACCATGGCCCCAGCGCGAATGGTCTCATTTATTGAGAAACATGCCGCAGAATGTTCAATCTGCCTTGCCGACCCGGACCTCCAGAAAGAAATTGAAAGAATCACAGAGATAATCCTTCCTGAATCCAAAATTCCCAAGGCAGTTCGAATGCAGCAGGAACAGGATGAGCTTGAAAGAAGAGCAGCTGACGACGATGATGAAGAAAATGATGATGAGGATGATAACGATGAGGATGATGACGACATTGAGGATGACGAGGATGATGACGATATCATTGAGGATGATTGACCGAACCTTTCTCACCAGCGAATGCTAAGACGCAAAAAAAAAGCCAGTCACAATTGAGTGATTGGCTTTTTTTATTACTTCACAAATGGTCGGGGCGGTAGGATTCGAACCTACGGCCTCCTGCTCCCAAGGCAGGCGCGCTAACCAGGCTGCGCTACGCCCCGACTCAAAAAAAAGGAAAAAAGCCCGACCACAAACGATCGGGCTTGGTATTTTTGGCTCCTCGAGCAAGACTCGAACTTGCGACAAGGTGGTTAACAGCCACCTGCTCTACCAACTGAGCTATCGAGGATTAAACACAACAGGATGAT
Source organism: Desulfocapsa sulfexigens DSM 10523 (assembly GCF_000341395.1). GTDB lineage: Bacteria > Desulfobacterota > Desulfobulbia > Desulfobulbales > Desulfocapsaceae > Desulfocapsa > Desulfocapsa sulfexigens. The sequence goes on from NC_020304.1 coordinate 935,547, forward strand.
GACAGCAACAACCTGTAGGCCGACGAATATAAACGACCATGGTTACACTGTCAATATTTTTTTCTTCACCTGGCAATCATAAAACCTATTCCTTTTATGGACCCTTAAGTAAAAGTCGCTTCCCTTCTCTTCATAAAAAAAAGTTGCAAAACAGCATAGCCCCGGCACAGAAGATAAAAGCATAAAGCAGAACCACCGAGCAGGAGGAGCTGCCTGCCATCGAGCGCTGAAATTTTAAAGATATCACGCAACGGCGTGTACATAAGTACAAGTTGAACAACGACAGAAAACACAACTGCAGCCCATACCCACCAGTTGGAAAAGAGAGGTACTCGATAATCTCTTCGAATCACAAAGACTAAAACCACTTCATAGAGCACAACAAAGTTAAAAACTATTGTCTGCCCCAGTTTCAGCTCTTCTCCATCACCATTTGCTCCCCCATAGAGCGAAAAAAGAAATAAGGCAAAACCTGTACCGATACTCCCCAAAACCCCGATCAAAACGAGCTTATCCAGGGGAAGTATATTCTCTTTCGCGTCTTTTGGCTGGCGGGTCATAATATCAGTGCCGTAAGGATCCACGCTGAATGCGAGTGCAGGCGCTCCATCTGTTACCATATTAATCCAGAGAAGCAGGATAGCGGTAAGCGGCAAATTCATCCCAGTCATCACTGCAAGGAAAATGATCAATACTTCACCAAAATTTCCAGAAAGAAGGAGCATGATCGATTTCTGAATATTATCATAAATCCCACGGCCTTCCCGTATGGCACTCACGATATGACTAAAACTGTCATCAAGGAGAACAATATCAGAAGCCTCTTTAGCCACCTCGGTGCCACTCCCCACGGCAATACCTATATTTGCTTTCTTCAGTGCCGGAGCGTCATTAACTCCGTCCCCAGTCATCGCAACCGTGTGTCCCATTCCTTGTAGAGCTGTAACTATACGCTGTTTATGCTCCGGAATAACTCTGGCAAAGATATTTATTCCACTCTGCAGTACTGAGGTCAGGGCGGCATCATCCATGTTATCAATTTCATGACCAGTACACACTTCGCTCTCAATCCCGATCTCTCTGCCAATAGCCCTGGCCGTTGTCTGGTAATCACCTGTCACCATTATCACTCGGATCCCGGCCTCCGATGTTGTTCGAATGGCCGGCAACACATCCTGGCGTGGGGGATCTATCATTGCCTGAAACCCGATAAACGTCAGCCCTTCCTCATCAAGTGGCTCCGTTGCATCTTTCTGCTTCCACGCAAAAGCAAGAACACGCATGGCCTGTCCTGCATAGAGATCGTTCTGATTCTCAATTTGAGACATTGCCTCCTGATCAAGGGGGAGAATCTCTCCACTTCTGTAATAGCTGCTGCAGTGTTTCAGGAGATGCCCTGGAGCGCCTTTACTGAAAACAGAAAACTGCCCCTGATCATCCTGGAGTAAAACACTCATCATCTTTCTTTCGGAATCAAATGGGATTTCATCTATCCGCTTGTCTGTTCCCTTCAAACCAAGCTTTCCACCACTGGTCAACAGAGCACCCTCGGTCGGGTCACCTATCAGTTCCCATTTTCCACTGCGCTGATGCAACTCTGCATTGTTACATAGAAGTCCTGCTTTGAAGAGTAGCTCCACAGGTTCTCCCTTTACGTCTCCAACTGGCTCATAGCCAATGCCCTGCAATTCAATTTCACCGTCCATGGTCCAGCCATAGCGAACTGTCATCCGATTCTCGGTCAGTGTTCCTGTCTTATCAGTACAGATCACATCACAGCTCCCCAGAGTTTCCACAGAGGAGAGCTTCCGTACCAACGCCTTCTTCTTCAATAATCGCTTCACTCCAATGCTGAGCGCAATGGTTACCACGGCCGGCAGAGCTGTTGGTACTGCTGCAACAGCGAGACTTATGGCAATAAAGAGAAAGGCAACAAAGGTTTGTCCGGTGAGCCCTCCCGTGAAAAAGGCCTGAATACTCAGCACACTGAAGACCACAAGACAGACAAGCAGAATAACCGCCCCAAGCCTCTTACCAAATCTATGCAAACGCAGCTGCAGGGGCGTCAACTCATCAACTGCTCCGGAAATAAGAGCAGAAATCTTTCCGATCTCAGTTTCCATACCCGTGCCAACCACAACTGCCAGGCAGTTACCAACAACCACCGAGGTGGTGGAAAAGAGCATGTTCACCTGCTCGCCGATCTGAACGTTCTCTGCAATAACTCCGCTTCCTTTTTCCGCAGGGACACTCTCCCCAGTCAAAGCTGACTCTTCCACCTTCAAACGAACCGATTCAAGAATTCGGGCATCTGCCGGAACTTTGTCACCGGCAGTCAGCACAAGGACATCACCAGGAACCAAGTCTGCAGCATCTACTACTCTTTTCTCACCTCCCCGTACAACGGTGGCGTGGAGAGCGGCTATCTTTTTAAGGGCTTCAAGAGAACGATATGCATTCAGTTCCTGGAAAAAACCGATCAGGGCGTTGGCAAGAAGAATAGCAAGGATGAGAATGGAATCTATATATTCGCCTATGATACAAGAAAAAACAACGGCAAACAGCAGAATATAGATGATAAAACTTTTGAACTGGTCAAAGAAAATGACCAGAGGATTTACAGCTTCCGCAGTCTCCAGAACATTAGGGCCATAACGGAGGAGACGTTCGTGAACCTCTGCAGAGTCGAGTCCATCACGACCGGAACCCAGATCTCCAAGAACCTCTTCTCCTGATTTCTGCGAATAATGCACAGACTCTCCAATGTCATGAAAAACTTCTTACCCTATTGATTTTCGGTCACTGACTACGAAGGGCATTCACTACGGAACCGGAGGGAAACCTCCAAGGATAGCATCTATCGCGTTATTGATATTTCGGGTAACCTCCTTCGGATCATCATTCCCACCCAGACGATCGACCCCAGTACCACGCCATATCAATTTATGCTGCTCATGATCCAGGATATCCACTATCAAAGTACCCACTTCGTACTCTCTGGCTGTTGTTCTCCGCATTCCGCCCATACCGGTCGTCATAAAGGGATCACGACCTAAAGCACCATAACCGTAGGGGCTGTAAAAGTGATCTATGGTATCCACCTGCAGCTTGCTATCGATCGCACCCAACCAACTCACAAGAAAATCAGCGGAAGTTGCTTCACTCTTCACATATCCTTTTGCAGCTAGATTCCTCTCCACTGCACCACGAACTCTATCAATAACGAGGTCATTATTTATCCGGACGTCACTCCCCGGTGCCTTGCCATCATCCAGCCAAGCATATGTTTTGAGTTTTGTAAAATCGTAGGCCGGATCGTAATCGGCATTGACACTGAGTGTGGAACAAGCCCCACAAACAAACAGCAGGGTTAGAACACAAGCAAAACTCGCAAATCGTCTCATCTGACTAACTCTCCATTTAAAGAACACTCCAAATCTCAAATTCAGAGAAACACTATTGCTGTGGCTGATTACCAAACATACCTTTCAACATTTCCATGGCCTGCTGCATCTGTTCCTGATCCTCCGGAGACATCTGTTTTTGCTGCCCCTGCATTGCCGGGCCACGCCTCTTCTCTCCACTTTCCGGATCTTTCAGCATGGCGATGGTCTGTCTGGCCATCTCACGCGCGACGGCATCTGATTGCTGATCAAACACCGGTTCAATTCCCTGAGGAAACTGAAAAAATGAATCAGCAACCCTTCCTTTATCCACGGATGTTGCCTCGATTTTCATGTTCATCCCCATCATATTTGTCTCAACGAGAAGCGGAAGACCTGAACCATGAATACTATAGACCACACTGCCCATCATTTCGGTCCGGTCACAGCTGTAACCAAGAATTTCTTTAGCATTCTGTTGTACCTTCCCGCCAAAACCTTCAGCGACAGAGACACCCATCTTTTCACCATTTTCACTGACCCGCTTTTGCTCAGCCCTGGAAAGTTTATTGTACTCTTCAATCATATACTTTTCGGGGTTAACATTCTTGGTACCTGTTCCCTCGGTCAAGTCAAAGTGATAACTCCATTCAGGAGTATCAATATCCACGGTTTCGTTTACCATGGTCATCCCCATCATGGTCGTTTTGGTTGTATGATAGGTGGCAACCTCACGGCCATAATCCCGGATATAAGTGATTTCACTCCCATTCTCCATGCCACTGATGGTGTAATTGATGGTACCATGCTTAAAAGGCAGCTTTTTCTCCCAGGGATTTTTTTCCCCGGCAATTACACACAACGGTAACAGCAACACCAGTATGACCCCAAACAGACCCGCCTTTCTCATTTTTAATCCCCCTGACATATCTAGCCGAGAACCCATTGTACTCTTTATTACTTTAGCAATCTGCAGAAAATTGTTCAATCCTTTCCTGCTTCATTGTTTCCGATGAATAGCAAAAGGACTCCAGCTCTGACAAACCGGCATCACCTCAAGACGATTTACATTCACATGAGACGGACGGTCAGCCAGCCAATAGACAATCTCCGCTATATCCACCGGGGTAAGCGGCTCAGTCCCCTCATACACCGCATCTGCCTTTTCTTTGTCCCCATGAAAACGAACCACGGAAAACTCAGACTCTGCAAGTCCTGGTTCAACATTGGATACTCTAATTCCTGTGCCATGGAGATCGGCACGCAGGTTATTGGAAAACTGCTTCACAAATGCCTTGGTTGCACCATAGGCATTTCCACCCGGATAGGGCCAGGAGCCTGCGATGGATCCAATATTGATAATATCTCCCTTCCCACGACTCACCATAGCCGGTAACAGGGCACGGGTCACATACAGCAGTCCTTTGATATTGGTATCCACCATATTTTCCCAATCATCAAGATCAGCATCCTGAGCCGGTTTCATACCAAGGGCAAGTCCTGCATTATTAACCAGCAGGTCAATATTGCTGTGTGATTCCGGCAAAGTCTTCACCATGTTCTCTACCTGCTCTCTTTTGCGAACATCACAGACAACGGTATGTACGGCAACCTCCGTCAGCTGGTTCTGAAGTTCCTGTAACCGCTCTTCGCGACGACCGCAAAGAACAAGGTCCCAACCTTTTTCGGCAAATATTTCGGCACACGCTCTGCCAAATCCTGAAGTTGCTCCTGTAATAAATGCTGTTTTGGTCATTATTGTCCTGCCTCCCTGTTAAAACACTCAGCAGCCCTTTTCATATCATCATCAACGAGATAGAAATGAGGCGCTATTCGTATATATTCTGAACGAACTGTTGCTACTATTCCGAGTTTCCCAACACGTTCCACAAGTTTTTGAGCATTTGTTTCAGGAAGAATCGCTAAAATCCCTGAACGGTGCGCCTCCGGAAAAAGTAACGGCGTGAAAAGATCGGGATCAAGATACTGAAGAAAAACATTCTGTAATCGCAACACCTCCATTCGGATATCCTCCATGGGGTAGCGTAAAAAAACTGCATCCAGCAAACCATTGATTGCAGCAAGATGTTCCCAGGACAGTGTGGAATATTCAAACTTACGCCCATCCACATGGGGATTCCAGGTGTGATCAAGATACTCAAGGCCCTGTTGCATCGAAGATGCTCCAACCATTGTTACTTCAATTTTATCTCGAAACTCAGGACTTGTATATAACAGTCCAGCTCCAAAGGGCCCCATAAGCCACTTCCAGGATGAGACAGCCACAGCTGCCACATTACACTCTTCCGGATACAGCGGCAGACACCCCACACTCTGAGCCCCATCAATAACAAGATCGATATTACGCTCCCTGCAGAACCTTCCCAGTTTTACCAAATCAGCTGCATAGCCACTACTGAATTGGACATGACTGAGGGCAATTATCCGTGTCCTGGAGCTTACCTTTGCCTCCAGTTCTTCCATGGACCATCCCCGTGGAGATGCTACGCCAGGAAGCGTCCCCAAGGGATCATGGTCATCCAGGAGGACAAGCTTTACTCCTCGTCTTTCCTGAAGACGCCACGGGTAATGGTTACTTGGAAATTCGTGAATATAACTGATTATTTCATCCCCAGGCTGAAACGGATAACCGTTGGCGATCAGGCACATCCCCTCCGCCGTGTTATGGGTACTGGAGATGTTCCCTGAATCAGTTTTAAATAACTGGCCACATTTTTGATGAAAACGGGGCAGCAAACTAAAAAAAGGTGGCAAGCGGCTGACTCCACCCTCGGCCATGGCCTTGAGATAGTCCTGAGCTGCCTCTTCTGCCTGCCGCTGCATGGGAGAAATAGCACAATGAGCCAGAAAGACGCTGTTTTTCTTTACAGGAAAGGCTTTCTCACTTTTATCGAACATACGAAAACTCATTTTTTAGATTATTTCAAGGAAGGACACTCGTCACTCTGCGACAGGTGTTGCGATGGGAAAACATGATGCTCCAGGACCAGGTCTGCACAGCTGTTGTTGATATGGGCAAAATCGAAAACCAGATCTTGTCGCCTCTTCCCTGTATTGTCCACAAGATACTGATAGATATCGATAAAAGGGATTTGCAATTCATCACAGCATCTGGCATAGGCATTATTTAACTGCTCCGTGTAATTGCTGCGTTCTTCACAGGTAGTGTTAAATGGATAGCTCAGGCCCTGTTGCCATTTCTCGGCTGCAGGTCCCAGAAAATCTCCGGTGGGCACCACATTAAAGACGTGTATCCGATAACCATCATTTCGCAACTTCTTTACATGGGAGGTATAGCGTTCAGCGGTTCTGGCGATAAGCTGTTCAATAGGAGTTCCCAGTTGCAGATGTTTATATTTGATATGGAGTCGAACATCCACTTCACCAAAACAGAAAATCAGCTCTTTTTCGCGCAGCGGTTTGAGGATTTCCAATAGTTTTTTCTGGTGACGCTCCAGATTGTACGCAGTCTTACCGTCCAATTTATTGTATCCAGTCAGGACTCTGGAATCAGCAATAATATGATGATTCTCAAAACAACGCCTGGAATGGCTATCGCCTACGGCAAATATTCTCCGGTCCATAGGAGATTTACTCAGCGCCGTTTCCCATACCCTCTCCAGCCAGATATGGAGTTAAGGATTCCCCCGTGGCCGTTTTTAATGACTGCCTGTTAGTATAGAGACCGATTAACGACAGGGCCAATCGGGACTGGGTCCGTACCAGATCCCGCTGCACCTCATTCAAACGTGCCAGGGACTCCTGTCCGGCCTTGTATCCCTCTTCAACCAGATCCCTGCTCTGTTCAACAAGTTTGACAGATGCACGCTGAAGTTTCAATTGTGCCCTTGCCTGTTCCAGCCTGGTGATGGCCTGCCTCACCTCACTTTGCACTTTGTTTTTCTGCTGTTCAAGGGTACGCACCGCTTCTCTCCGGAAGGCCTTTGCCTCAGCAACTTTCGCTCTGTCACCCCCACCTCGGAAGAGGTTGTAAGAGAGATTCACAGATACCGTAGAACCAAAATCATCTTCTTCAAAACCCATATCGTCCAGTCTGTTTCCATCGACGGATCCATTGAGTGACAGTTGAGGATAGAACCTGGCCTTATTACTGCCAACAGCCGACTCAGCACGCTGTACACTGAACTCCTGCCGCAGAAGATCTGGTCGATTGTTCGCAGCCACCTGGAGCAACTGATCAGTAGACAGGCTAACGAATTCACTTTCCTCCACCATTTCAACCCGCTCTAGACGTAACCCCTCCGGCATACGTCCACTCTCACGACCGAGCAATACAGCCAATCCATACAGGGCCAGATCATAGTCACGCTCGGCGAGGAGAATTTCAGTGGAGGCATTGTTCATCTGTACCTGAAAATTGAGTAGTGCCGAGAGTGACCCTGCCCCGGCATTCATGCTCACTCTTGCCTCATCAGCCTGCTTCGAATTAAAAGAAAAATCGGCTTCAGCGATGGCTTTATTATACAGAGCCAACTGTGCACCGTAGTAACTCTCAGCAACGGATTGGAGAAGAAGCCGCATACCATCCCGTCTTGCCTGTTCCGTTTCCTGCTGCCCGGATTCGGCTATGAGATTATTGAATTTTCTGGAAAAGCCATCAAAGAGAAGCCAGGAGGCACCGATGGAGATCTGGTATCTCTCACTGCTTCGATCAACATCGGCACCACCCAAAATCATGGATTGAGTGGCAGCATCAGCTGCCGACATTCTTCCCGATACCGCAGCGCCCCCGGCATCAACGCTTGGGTAGTACAGGGCTCTTGCCTGCTCAATTCGCTGCCGTGCCTGTTCCACCCGCTCTGCTGCAGCAGCAAGGGAAGGATTCCCTGCAAGTGCAATCTCCTGAGCAGTTTCAAGATCGAGCACTTCTACTTCTTCAAGCGTTTTTCCACCCGCAAGAGAAGCAGAGATAAAATATATTGTCAGTACAATTAAAAAAGATATTTTCCAGTTCATTTTATTTTAGCGCCCTCGGTTCAACTTCCTCACGTGCAGGCCAAGTCCCACTTATCCCCTTCACTATAATTCTTCTGAAATCGTTCATGATAACCAGCAGACTCGGAATCAATATCAGCGTCAATCCAGTCGCAAAAACCACACCACCAGCAACAGACAGGGCCATGGGAATAAGAAATTTTGCCTGCATATCTGTTTCCACTATAAGCGGTGCCAGCCCTCCAACGGTACTGATCGATGTGAGAAAAATAGCACGAAACCGCCTGGCACCACCCTGAATAATTGCATCAAAGAGTTTCATTCCACCGCTGAGGTTCTCGTTGACCCGCTCTATCAGAACAATAGCATCATTAATCACTACTCCGGACAGGGCTACCATTCCAAAAATTGACATCATGGAAAGATTATAACCAAGAAGGAGATGTCCGATAATGGCGCCGATAATCCCGAAGGGAATGGTAAACATTATAATAAACGGCTGAAGATAGGAACGAAATATTGTAGCAATAATGACAAAGATCCCCACCATCGCTATGGGAAATCCTACTTTCAACGACGCAAAGGATTCCCTGGTATTTTTCTTGGAACCCTCCATGGCCAGATGAATACCTGGATACTTCGTCTTCAGTTCACGAAATGTTGTTCCCCCTAGTTCAGCAAAGATTTCATCGGCATTCGCCAGCCGGTTATTCACCTCCGCGGTCACCTGTATTCGACGCAAGCCGTCAGTACGCGTAATGGTAGAGTACCCTGGTGCAAAGCTGATATTTGCAACGGAAAGCAGGGGCACTTCACGACCGTCGAGTGTACGAATATGAACTTTCTCGAAGTCAGAAATACGACTCCTTTCAAAAGCCGTGTAGCGCACCTTCACCCGGATATCATCCTTGCCGCGCTGCAGACGAAAGGCTTCTCTTCCATAAAAACCTGCATTAATCTGTCCGGCAAGATCCTGTACGGTAAGTCCAAGAGGTGTCGCCTCAGGTTTCAGACTCAGCTGCAGTTCATTTTTACCCTGGGCATAATCAGAACGAATCTGATATACCCCCTGAAACTCAGTAAGTGCATCCTGCAAATCATCGGCAGCATTGAGCAGATTTTCCATATCACGGCCCTGAAGCCAGACCTCTATCTCAGCACCCGAAGGACCAGCCGCCATTCCTTCAAAGGAAAGACTTTTTACTCCCGGAATTCCACCTACTTCCTTTTCCCAGGCAATAAGCAGGTCATTTGAATGTACACCCCGTTTTTCCGATGGTAACAAGATAACCTGGATGGACCCCATATGAGGCCCCGTAGCCCCCATCTCTCCTGACAGGACCTGACCAACAAGGACTAATCGCTGCTGGACAAGAGGCTCCCCGCTAATTGTTTTTGTCTTTTCAGCCAGACGATCAAAAGCCGCCTCGATCTGCTTCAATGCCTGACTCGTGACATCAGGAGGCGTTCCTTCCGGGAATTCAACGGTGGAAGTAATAACAAAACCGTCAAGTTTTGGAAAAACCTGAAATTTAACAAGCCCCCCCTTGACCAGTCCCACACTGAGTATAAGTACGGATATGGCCACAGCCAGTGAAACATAGCGCCAGTTCAGAACTATATTAATAAAAGGTACATAACGTTTTTCTATAAAGGTCTCAAGCCCGGTACTTACAGACGCACGCCCTCGTTCTATAAGGGCAAAAGGGGCCCACAATTTCTTTGGTTTATTCAAGTCCGGCAAATGACTCAGATGTGCAGGCAGAAGCAGCAGTGATTCAACGAGGGAAATCAGGAGACAGGCAATAACCACCACAGGTAAAATGGCGACAAACTTGCCCATGGTTCCTCCGACAAAAGAGAGTGGAATAAAAGCAACTATAGTGGTTGTTACAGCCGCCAGTACCGGCATGGCAACCTCCGACACTCCACTTATCGCCGCTTGAAGTGGAGGTTCACCCCGTTTTCTATGCACATAAATGGCCTCTCCAACGACAATTGCATCATCCACCACGATTCCAAGTACCATAATAAGGCCAAAGAGTGAGATCATATTGATGGTGGCGTCAGTTGACCAGAGAATAAACATGGCCCCGGCAATGGAGATGGGAATCCCCAGACCTGCCCAGAAGGACAGCCGCATATCAAGAAAAAGCCAAAGCATGAAAAAAACCAGACAGAGGCCAATAATCCCATTCCGGGTAAGGAGGTTTATGCGGGAACGAAGCGAATCGGTGGTGTCATAAAAAACTGAGATATGAACCCCCGGTGGCAAAACCTTTTCTTTTTCTGCAACAAATGCCTGCACCTCGTTGGAAATCTTAATGGCATCTTCATCTTCAGTTTTAGAGATCTGAACAAACATTGCCGGTTGATCATCGATGGTTGCAAAAATAGGATCTTCAATAAAACCATCGCGGATGACTGCTATACGATCAAGGGTAATGATCTCGCCACCAGGACTCGCCAGCACCACTATTTCTGCCAGTTCCTCACCCGTGTACTTACGCCCCACCGTCCTTATCCTGATGTCCTCACCGACTGTGCGGAGAGTTCCTCCTGACTGGTTGAGGCTGGACTTACGCACCACTGAGGCAACCTGATCAAAAGTTAATCCGTATCTCCGTAGCTTTTCCTCCGAAATCTCAATTGCAATTTCATAGTCTCGGGTTCCATAAGCCTCCACCTGAGAGATGAGTGGACTCAATTTCACCTCATCCTTAATATCCTCTCCCCATTGCTTAAGCTGTTTTTCGCTCAGATCTCCTGACAGTGCGAGCAGCATCACCACCTGTTTGCGGACAATCTCACGAATAATAGGTTTCTCTGCATCAACAGGAAGATTCGAGATGGCATTCACATGGGACCGCACCTTATCCAGCACCTCAGCAGTGTCATGTCCATCTTTGACATCAATGGTAACAGAAGCCATATTCTCCATGGATTTAGTGGTATACTGGTCAATTCCCTGAATGGATTCCAGTGCTTCTTCTATCTTTTGATTAATACCCTCCTCCACTTCCTCTGGGTCAGCTCCAGGATAGGGAACGGTAATAACTATTTTATCAATGGAGAACTCCGGAAAGCTCTCCCGGACCATCATTTTTGTCGCCAGAAATCCTGCAAAAAAGATCAAGAGAAGAAGGATATTGGCAAAAACCGTGTTACGGGCAAAAGAGGCAAGCAGATTATTCATTACTTCTCACCCTCGGGAGATGGTGTGGCTGTTTGTATGACGTCAACAAGACTGCGTTCAAGAGGATTGACAAGGCGAGTAGTAACAACCATATCGCCCTGATCCAAACCATCGTTGACATATGCCTTGTTATCCTGAACTCTGGCGACCTTCACAGGAACAGTCTCCAGACGGCCGTCACGAACAACGTAGACAGTGTTTTCAAAACTGACAGCCCAGCGTGGCAAGCCCACCACCTTCTTCATCGTTCCACCAGGAATTACCACCCGGCAGAACATTCCTGAAACCAGGGGCATTGGTATGTTTTTCTCAGCAAACTGCTTGGAATCGAGCCGTAGAACCACCTTCACCGTTCGAGTCTTCTGGTCAAAAAAACTGACTCTGTTCATAGTGGCCACAGCCCTGTTACCTGCATCTTCAGTCCAGACAACTTCGCACTCTACGGGTTTCACTGCCGAAAACCACGCATCAGATCCTGCCGATGCCGACTGTGCCACCTTGTTTTCTGAAAACTGCAGCCAGGCAAAGGCATCACGACTGTCGAGTGGCACTTCAAGTTCCAACACAGAGTCATCCGCCAGTCCGAGAACAATCTTTCCCGGTGCCACATACTGCCCTTTCTCAATATTTTTTGAGGTAATCCGGCAGGTAAAGGGAGCATAGACCATACAGCGCTCAAGATTAATTTCAGCCCGAATCATGGCCTGCTGGACCTGAGCCAGCTTGTCAGCGGAATTGTTCGCTGCCTGCTCAGCTTTTTCTACTCCTGCTCTGGTTCCAACTTTATTTTTTTCAAACAGAATTCTGGCACGTTCCAGTTCTTTCGCCGTGAGCTCTTTATCCCGTTTCAAAATAGCAAGGCGTGCCCTGTTAGACTCATAGTCGTTGCGATAATCCCGATCATCTATTGCAAAAAGCAATTCCCCTTTTGCTATCACCTCACCGGTCTGCAACCGGGGATGTACCTCAACAACGGATCCTGCTACCTCGGCAGCAATTTCCACCATACGAATGGACCGCAACTCGCCATGAGCCTCTATGGACACAGGGACATCTGCAAACATGGCTGCAACTGCTGCCACCTTGAGAGGTCGCTCTACCTGAACAGCATGGCTGGGAGCCTTTTTTCTGCTTTTTAAGAATCTAAAACCACCCAATCCAATCAGTAGAATAATAAGACAGGCAACAACTCGAATAATTACAGTTGTGCGCATACTGTTTTTTTGTTCACTCATGATCATTTACTCTTTCCTGTTTTGATAATACCTGCTCAACACGTTCAAGCACTTCACACCACTTCTGCGCCGTCTCCGGGCCCACTTTTTCAACCAGATCAAGAAAGGCGGCCAGAACTGCTTCCTCCATCTTTTCTGCTTGTACTGCAGCCATTTTTGACAGATGAACCACAACCTTTCGTCTATCCTCAATACTCCGTTCACGATGTACAAACCCCTTGTCTTCCAGGCGATCAACCATACATGATGCCGAAGGCGGCGAGACATTCAACTTTTCGGCAAGATGTGAGATTGTGCTTTTCCCGCAGCCATGCAAGGTCATAAGCATCTGCACCTGAGCCGTAGACAGTTCCTCTCCCTGGCAACATACGCGCCCACTGTGGAGACCGGACTGGATGGAAAAAACATGATCTTTCAGTTTGCGCCCGGCACTGGCGATAAAGCGCGCCTGCTCAACCGTTTTTTCGTTAGTCATATACTTTTCACTTCACTGTAATAAAAAAAAAAACACTCAAATTTACTTAGGAGAACTAAATACTAGCCACCCTAAGCAATTTCTGTCAAGAATATTTCTCAAAAATAAAGAAATAAGAGGGAGTGGTCGATAAAGATAACAGAGGATTGGAAATGTAAATCACCCGCCAGGAAAGGAGGGAGTAGCGATGACCAGCCAAGAAGCAATTCGGGTTTTGATGCTCAGTCCCATCTATTTCAGACTCACACCGGCAGATCGCAGACAACTTATCCGGGAATACTGCAACCTGTTTACCCAGGTGTGCAAACGGCGACAACGTGCAAAGAAAGAAGAATGATAAACACTTATTTTACTTTTTTCCCCAAAGAGGATCCTGCCCAAACCTGTCCATCCACCAATCTTCCGGTTCCAGCGCCTCACCGTCCAGTGGAACCAGAGGAATCCTGAACTGATTATAATAATTCATCAGCACGTCGTAAGCTCTGGTCAGTCGGCGCATCAAATCACCCTTGGCCCTGTCGTTACCCACGATATCGGGGTGATTTTCTTTACACTTGCTGCGATAGCTGCGCTTAATCTCTCCAAGAGTCGCACGATCTCCAAGTCCTAGAAGTTCCTTGGCCTCAAAGATAGCATCCCAGTCTGACCTGGTCATTGTGCCCCCTTTGTCTTCCAGCTTTTTTCCTCACCCCTTCGCAGTCTAGCAATATTGGAACTGTGTTTTATCCAGATCAGGACGGCAATCACCGCAGCACAGAAAAAGGTGGAAAAACTTCCACCAAGCATCAGAATCAGAAACGGGATCATCCCGGCGGCCGCTAGTGACCCGGCTGAGACAAAACCAGAAACACCAACCACCGCAATAAAAATGATCAGGGCAATACAAATGGCCCAGGGTGAAAAGAAGAGGAAAACCCCAAGGGCCGTGGCCACTCCTTTACCGCCTTTAAATCCAAGATATATGGAAAACATATGACCAAGCACCGCTGCAAGTCCACACAATCCGACAAAAAGCTCCCAGTTATCACCCATGGGCAGGAGGATAGAGGCAACAAAAACCGGAAAAAAGCCCTTGGCCACATCGCAGAGCAGAGTGAGTATACCAAGTTTTTTTCCGAGTACCCGATTGACGTTGGTAGCCCCGATATTTCCACTTCCTTCATCGCGGACATCTTTTCCTACCATGCGGCCAAAAAGAAGGCCAAAGGGAATCGCTCCTGTCAGATAACTTAAGAGAAGTGCGGCAATAAGTGTTATCAGCGTTATAGTCATGACTTTTATACTTTTACAGAGTGTTGATTGAAGCGTTGATATTGACTGATTTGACATTAGCGCATATCTTATGGAAAAACAACGTTGATGCGGAAAGACTGTCCCTGTGGTATGTTTTCGTCATCTTCCGTTATTACTGACTTTAATCAGCGAACCATAAATTACAAATATACCATGAGCCTGCTTCCCATTCTTACATTTCCCAACCCGGTTCTTCGTCAAAAAGCAAAAAAGGTTGCTGTTTTTGACGAGTCCCTGCAAACTCTCGTTTCTGACATGATTGAGACGATGTACGACGCACCCGGCGTTGGCCTGGCCGCCCCGCAGATCGGAGAGTCCGTTCAACTCATCGTTGTCAATGCTGCCAGGGATCCTGATGTTCAGGAGTCCATGGTGATGGTCAATCCCGAAATCACCGAAAGAGAAGGCGAACAGATCGATGAGGAAGGATGTCTTTCTGTCATTGACCTCACCTCCTCTGTTAAACGAAGCAAAAAAATCACTGTCTGTTATCAGGACATTAGGGGTGGCAAACAGGAACTGACAGTGGAAGACCGCTTTGCCGTAGTCCTGCAGCACGAAATCGATCATCTCAATGGTATCCTCTTTATCGATCATCTCAGTTCTCTGAAACGAACGCTCTATAAAAAGAAAGTTAAGAAGATGCTTGCCGCCCAAAAATAAAAGAACCCATTTATGCCAGAAACAGACAAAACTTTCCGCATCATCTTTATGGGCACTCCTGATTTTTCTGTGCCTGCCCTGCAGGGGTTGATTGACGGTCCTGACCAGGTAGTAGCGGTCATCACCCAACCTGACCGCCCCAAGGGACGTGGCAAAAAGCTGACTCCACCTCCGGTAAAGGTACTTGCCCAATCCGCTGCCATCCCTGTGCTGCAGCCAACAAAGATAAAAACCGCGGCATTTGCCGATGAATTGCGCGCTTTTAACCCGGATTTAATTATTGTCGCAGCCTATGGTCGAATCCTACCCTCCTCCATTCTTAATTTACCACCCCTTGGCTGCATCAACATCCATGGATCACTGCTGCCACGGCATCGGGGAGCTGCTCCCATCCAATGGGCGATCCTGGCAGGTGACAAGGAGGCAGGAGTTACCATCATGGAGATGGATGAGGGAATGGACACCGGAGCCATGCTGCTTCCCGCCTCTGTCCCGGTTAGCATAAACGAAACTGCTGGAGGTCTCTTCACAAAGCTGTCAGAGCTTGGTGGTACAACCCTGTTAAAAGCTCTCGATCTTTTACGCCAGGACAAACTCCCTCCCATTGAGCAGGAGCACAGTCTTGCCACTGAAGCTCCTCCCCTGAAAAAAGAATATGGTGCCATCGACTGGAACAAATCGGCCTGGGAAATTCATTGTCTTATTCGTGGCATGGATCCCTGGCCCACAGCTTACAGTTTTCTGGACGGGACGCGCTTCCGATTCTTTGCCCCCGAACTGACCGACAGATCCTGTACCCAGACACCGGGAAGTATTATTCAGGCAGATCGTAACGGTCTCCTCCTTGCTACGGGTGACGGAGCACTGCTCATCCATGAAATCCAGCCGGAAGGCAAGAAACGCATGAGTGTGGAGGCCTACCTCTGCGGCCACCTCCTCGAAACCGGACAGACATTCAGGTCAGAGCAATAACTGATGCACCCCTCTGTCACAACCCTCGCCTATCTGGATTGTTTTTCAGGAATCAGTGGTGACATGCTTCTTGGAGCCCTCCTCCATGCCGGACTTAAGGAAAAAGCACTCCTGGAAAAACTTGCAGGAATCAGAGGAATCGATTTTAAGCTCTCCATTGAAAACCAGCTCCGTTCCGGGATCAGCTGCAAGCAGGTAACAATCCACTCCCCCTCGGCCCAGCAATTCAGGCATCTCAAAAACATTCTTGACCTTCTTGAGAACTCAAATCTTTCAGAAATGCTGGTTCAAAAAGCGTCGGCAATATTCACTCGTCTTGCTGAAGCAGAAGCAAAAGTCCACAATGTAGCTGTTGACCAGATCCACTTCCACGAAGTAGGTGCCGTCGATACCATTGTCGATATCGTCGGTAGTCTGATAGGACTTGAGGAACTTGGCATCGAAAAAATCGTATGCTCTCCGCTCCCTATGGGACAGGGTTCTGTTCGTTGTGCCCACGGAAACCTCCCCCTGCCGGCCCCAGCAGTCTGTGAATTGCTACTCGACACACCCGTCTATGGCGTTGACCAGGAAAAAGAACTGATTACCCCAACAGGTGCCGTTTTGGCCACGGGATTAGCCAGTTCTTTTGGTAAAATTCCGGCCATGACAGTGAAGGCCATCGGTTACGGAGCCGGAAATCATACACTGAATGGGGACCAACCCAATCTCCTGCGACTTATAGTTGGTGAAGCAATTTTGGTGCAGGAGAGCGATGTAGTGGAGGTCATTGAGACAAACCTTGATGATTGGAACAGTGAAGGGTTCCCCTACCTCTGTGATCGACTTTTCGCACGGGGTGCACTCGATATATCACTCAGCCCCCTGATCATGAAAAAAGGCAGGCCAGGCCAACTGTTACGGGTTATTTGCGAACCTGTTCGTGGGCTTGAACTGAAACAGATCATTCTTTCAGAAACAACGGCCATCGGTGTTCGCTTTCGGAAAGAAGAACGCATGACTCTTCCCCGGGAGAAAATTATGGTCTCAACACCATGGGGAGAGATTGTGGCAAAGAAGGTGCACACACCTGAAGGGACAGTGATTTATCCGGAATATGAGGCCTGCAGGGAGGTCGCGGAAAAAAACCAGATCCCGCTTGCCCGGGTCTATCGTAGCATTTGCGGAACTGAAGAACGCTGACACTCCTTCAGTTGTCCATCATTATAAGTCGGGGTTCCCCCCACAAGAAAGTAAACGGATAAAACAAATGGATAAAATCATCATGTTTCTGGCCACGGGATTCTACAGTGGCAATCTCCCCAAAATTCCAGGCACCTGGGGATCTCTCGCCGCCCTTGTCCCCTGGTTCTTTGTGCGTAACCTGTCCATTCCAACCTATCTTGCTACGGTGGGTGTCATCTTTGTAATTGGCTGTATTCTCGCAGGATCAGCAGAAAAGATACTTGACCAGGCCGACGCCGGCCCCATTGTCATCGATGAATTTGTCGGCATGTTTATTACCCTTATTGCCGCCCCGAATCATCCAGTAGCTTGGATTCTCGGTTTCCTTCTCTTTCGCTTTTTTGATATACTCAAACCCTTTCCATGCTCGTGGTTTGACCAGAATATCCATGGCGGCTTCGGGATTATGATGGACGATGTTATTGCAGGAATCTACGCCCTTATCAGTCTGCAACTCCTCTGGATGCTCGGAAGCAAAATCAGCTAACCCGCATTTCTCATCAACATTACATAAATTTTGAGTTAGCATTGTAAGGACGATTGGTTGAACGAACTGTAGTGATGCCAAAATATTTACACAATGTTCACCAAAGGTCAGCCCAGGCGACGCCATCTTTTTCAGTATTTTATCAGTAAATATAGCTCACTATGATTTACTGATAAAAACTTCAAACCTGACATCGCCTGGACTGATGAGAAATACGGGCTAACATCTCGCTCCACCCATTTTTTAGCATTAGAAGCCCGCCATCACTCCCTATGCCCCCTGCTTGTACAGCTGGCAACCAGACTGGATAAACTCATCTGCCTTCTCCTTCATTCCTGTGGCAACAGCATCCTGCTTATCCGCCTCCAAAGACTTTGCGTAGTCCCGCACTTCATGGGAAATCTTCATGGAACAAAATTTAGGGCCACACATGGAGCAGAAATGAGCCACCTTAGCGTTGGAATGGGGTAAGGTTTTGTCATGAAACTCCACCGCCTTTTCTGGATCAAGAGAAAGGTTAAACTGATCCTGCCAACGAAACTCAAACCGTGCCCGGGATAATGCATTATCACGGTACTGTGCTCCAGGATGGCCCTTTGCCAGATCCGCCGCATGGGCTGCCAGTTTAAAGGTAACCACACCTTCACGCACATCTTCACGATCAGGAAGTCCAAGGTGCTCTTTTGGCGTCACATAGCAGAGCATTGCCGTTCCATACCAACCGATCATGGCAGCACCGATTGCACTGGTTATATGATCGTAACCGGGCGCGATATCGGTGACCAGAGGTCCAAGTGTATAAAAGGGCGCCTCCCCGCAGGCCTTCAGCTGCCTCTCCATATTCTCTTTAATCATATGCATGGGAACGTGGCCTGGGCCTTCAATAAAGGTCTGGACATCATGTTTCCACGCCAGTTGAGTCAATTGACCCAATGTGTCCAGTTCACCAAACTGTGCCTCGTCGTTAGCATCCTGAAGACAACCAGGACGAAGGCCATCACCGAGTGAAAAACCGACATCATATTGCTTCAGCAACTCACATGTTTCTTCGAAATGGGTATAGAGGAAACTTTCTGTGTGGTGTGCCAGACACCATTTAGCCATAATACTGCCGCCACGACTCACTATACCCGTGGTACGTTTCGCTGTCATGGGAACATGGTGAAGTCTCAGTCCTGCATGAATGGTGAAATAACTTACCCCCTGTTCACACTGTTCGATCAGGGTATCCTTAAAGATCTCCCAGGTGAGCTCTTCAGCCCTGCCATCAACCTTCTCCAGAGCCTGATAAATTGGAACAGTGCCAATGGGTACGGGTGAGTTGCGCAGAATCCACTCCCGGGTTTCATGAATGTTCTTACCGGTGGAAAGATCCATCACCGTATCAGCACCCCACCGGGTGGCCCATACCATCTTTTCCACTTCCTCTTCAATAGATGAGGTAATCGCGGAATTACCGATATTGGCATTGATCTTCACCAGAAAATTTCTCCCGATTATCATGGGCTCAGCCTCAGGATGATTGATACTGCAAGGCAGCACCGCCCTTCTCGATGCAATTTCATCACGCACGAATTCAGGTGTTATATGGGTCATTGGTGTGTTGGCACCAAAACTCTGCCCCGGATGTTGAAACATCTCCTCCCGCAGCTCATCAATACGCTGATTCTCACGAATGGCTACATACTCCATTTCTGGAGTAATAATCCCCTGACGGGCATAATGGAGCTGGGTGACATTCTTTCCAGCTCTGGCTCTCAGGGGTTTTTTCACATCCTGAAAACGGAGGTGATCCAGATCTGAATTATAAAGCCGTTCCTTACCAAAGATTGAAGACAAATCATTAAGCTGCTCCACGTCCCCTCGGTCCATGATCCACTTTTCACGCAGCCTGGGCAACCCTTTGCGCACGTCAAGCTCGACATCTGGATCGGAATAGGGGCCACTGGTGTCATACACCGTTACCACAGAACCGCAGCCACCGGGGCCCTTAATGGCAGCATCTTCAACACTGATCTCCCGCATGGCAACCTTAATGTCATGGAGTTTTCCCGGGACGTAGATTTTTCTTGAACTGGCGAAAGGTGTTCGGGTAATGGTTTCTGAGTTCGGAAGTTTTTCTGTATTATCCATAAAATTCCTCTTTTGATGCGAAATAATAAACGGCCACAAACAGAAGCCTTATACTTCAGATTATTATTGACAAGAAAAGGGAAAGGTGTGCAGGAATGACAACAGGATGGTTCTTTTGTTTGCAGCAACTTTCCCTACGACTTGATTACAAGTATCAGGTTCAAGGGGTTTACTCTCAGCCGAAATTTTCGGCACCCCCAAGTTTTTTACTACTCTACTACATTTTCAAATATTCCACCAGTCATGGAAATGATGTACTGGCCCATGACCTGATCCTATCTTTACCTCGGCGCCACCCAGCAGTGCCCCATCGATGTAAATCTTGGCTTTACGCACTGCAGCTGCAAGCTCCATCCCCCTGGCCAGACAAGCAGCAATAGCTGAGGAAATGGTACAACCTGTGCCGTGGCTGTTGCGGGTATCAATCCGAGGACTCTCAAGTTTCAGCAACTCTCCACTCGACCCGTCATAAAAATAATCCACGCTGACAGAATCCGAAAGAGCACCTCCTTTGAGGAATACCCGGCCGCACCCCAGATCAGTCAGATCCCGGCAGGCATCGGCCATTTGTGACTGCTCCGTTATATCTCTGCCAAGCAGTATGGATGCCTCTGCAAGATTGGGAGTGATAACGGTAGCCATCGGAAAAAGAAACATTTTCAGAGCCTGGACGGCATCGTCCTGGAGAAGCTTATCACCATTCCTGGTAACCATAACAGGATCAAGCACTAACGTTTTACAATCATAACGCTGCAGAGACTCAGCCACAACCCCTATCACCTCAGGAGAATGAAGCATCCCGATCTTTACCGCATCTGCTCCAATATCAGTCATAACCGCATCCATCTGCAGAGCGATGAATTCCGGGGGAACAGCCTGAATCCCCAACACCCTCACCGTGTTCTGGGCGGTTAATGCAGTTATCACCGTCATCCCATAACAGCCAAGGGCTGAAAAAGTTTTCAAATCTGCCTGTATTCCCGCGCCGCCACCACTGTCGGATCCGGCAATGGTCAACGCCCTGTAGTAGTTCTTCATGGCTGCTCTCTTCTACCAGATATGAATCAGATCTTCTGTAACGACAGGCTTTTCAATCAGACCATGCTGCAGAGAGAAATCGGCAAATTGCTGCCAGGCAGCAGCATTCGAACCACCGGGAGCAGCATAAAACGGGAGAGTCAGATGAAAGGCATCGGTTTCAACTTTCGCATCAGCCTCCGGCAGGGCTTTAAGGTAGGTTTCCAATGCCTCCTCCGGGTGCTTACGCAGATAGGCAGTTGCTGTTTCCACTGCCTGTATAAAGCTTCTGATACTCTCTTTCTTCTCAGTAAGGGTCTTTGCACCGCAGACAAAGATCAACTCCTCATAATCAGGAATCCCCCACTTCTCCAACTCAAAGTAATCTGCCTCAAGATTCTGGTGTGCCATGGTCACGGTCTCATAAGTTTTAAAAGGTCCCATCACTGCATCCACATTTCCAGCAACCAATGCAGGGACGATGGTAAATCCTACATTGATCGCCTCATAATTTTCCACTCCATTAATGGACATAAAGGCCTTGAGCATAACATCCATAAGTCCGGGAACTGTATAACCGATCTTCTTTCCTTCAAGATCCTTGGGGGTTTTTATTTTTTCACTTTTCAAAAAAAGGAGCGTGGTCAACGGATGCTCAATGAGTCTCCCCACCACTTTGACGTCAAGCCCCGCAGACGCGGCAATAATGGTTTGAGGCTCATAGGAGACTGCCATATCCACATTTCCTGAAGCAGCCAGCTTTAAGCCATCGGCCGTCTCGGAGGGTGAAATAATTTCCACCTCCAGTCCCCTCTCCGCAAACAGCCCTTTCTCCTGAGCGACATAGATTGGCAAATGATCAATATTGGGAAACCAGTCCAGCATCAGCGTCAGCTTCTGGGCCGATGCTGAACCTGCGAAAAAGAAGAATGCACAAATGACGACGATTGCAGATAGTTGTTTTCTCATGACTCAATATCCTACTCTAAGATTTGTTGGTTATTTCTCCAGAAAATACTCTTTTTTTCAAGCCAGCCAACGCCGTACCAGAGCAGCAGTCCCATAAGAGACAGCCACAGAATAACAGCAAAGACCAGATCTACTTTCAAACGGGCATTGGCCTGGATCATCAAAAAGCCAAGACCACTTTGAGCGCCCACCCACTCTCCTATTACTGCTCCAATGGTCGCCACCGTAACCCCCACCCGAAGACCTGCAAAAAAATGGGGCAGAGCCCAGGGCCAGTAGAGAAGACGCATGGTCTGCCAGAACCCCGCCCCCATCAGGCGAAAGAGAACCCGAAATTCACGATCACATCCCTTGAACCCCTCAAGAAGACTTACAGTGATAGGGAAAAAAATTATGATTGCCGCCATTAAGATCTTCCCTGCCACTCCGTACCCCAACCAAACAACCAGTAAGGGAGCTAAAGCAAAGACGGGTATGGCCTGAGAAGTCACAAGAAAGGGAGAAAGTGCCTTTTCCAGCCAGGGGAAGGCAAACATTCCCATGGCAAGAGGGATAGCCACCGCCAGGGCCAAAACTATACCACAGATAATTTCCAGTCCGGTGGTCATAGCATGGGGCAGAATCAGAGGAGCCCTTAACACAGCGGTGGACATAATAATCGAAGGGGGCGGCAGGATAAACACAGGAATGGTAAAAATCCAGCAGGCCACTTCCCACAGACCAAGGAGCAAGATCAGTATTGCAAGAGCGAGAAAGTTAGAACGAGCCATGATCAATATCTTCCCCCAGCCTCTTCATAATCATATCCTTCATGGCCAGTAGTTGCGGAGTATTAAGTCTTCCAGGTTTATCACCATGGAGCACTATTTTCTCGATTATCCTCATGGGCTTTGCACTGAGGAGATAGAGATCATCGGCTAACAAAAGGGCCTCATCCACGTCATGAGTAATCATAAGAAGGGTCCTGTCAAACTCGCTCTGAAGCAGAAGCAGAAGAGACTGAAGGCGCTTTCTCGTGATAGCATCGAGCGCCGAAAGCGGTTCGTCGAGCAAAACCAGATCCCGATTAAACATCAAGGTTCTCACTAGAGCACAGCGTTGCCGCATCCCTCCGGACACCTGATACGGCAGGTACTTTTCGTAGCCTGAAAGCCCAAGTCTGGAAAATAACTGCATGGCTCGTGACCTGGCCTGTTTCAGGTCCTCTCTTCCTGTCCTCGAAGGCAACAGGCTGTTCTCCAACAAGGAAAACCATGGTAGCAGCAAGTCTTTCTGGTGCATATAGGCTGCCAGATCTCCGAGATGAGCCACCTCACTTTCCTGCCACAGTATTCGCCCTTCATCGGGCGCAGTAACCCCGGTGAGGACATCAAAAAGGGTACTCTTACCACAGCCAGAGGGACCTATCAGCACAGCAAACCGATTCCGGGTCACAGTAAGATCAAAACCGGAAAAGACCGGTTGCTGATCAAAAACCTTGCTTAATCCAGAGACAGAAAGCATCTTCCACACACATCAGCTAAAGGAGGAGAATCAGGCAACCCGCAAGTGAACAGTAAACGGCAAAAACATAGAGGGAATGCTTGCTTAGATACGCTATCAGCCAGCGAATAGCCAGATAACCTGAAACAAGGGCAGCAAAAAAACCGACACAGAGGGGCAGAAGAAAATCATCCATTGTCTGTAGGGCAAAAAGGTCTTTGAATGCAAGCACTCCCGCACCCAGCATAACAGGCACCGACATCAAAAAGGAAAATCTGGCTGCAGCAGAACGATCGAGATTCCGGGTCATTCCACCAGCAATGGTTGCTCCCGAACGGGATACGCCGGGAAGCAGGGCCAGTACCTGAGAACAGCCGATCCAGAAGGCATCAAACCAGGTAATTTCACTGGTGCTGCGATTCCGCTTTCCTGCTATTTCAGCTGCAACTAACAGAACTGCCGTGAGAAGAAGGAAAAGCCCTGTCATTTTAGGACTTGCAAAGGCAGACTCAACCAGATCCTTGGCAAGGAGGCCGACAACAACTGCGGGTATGGTTGCCAGAATCAAATACCATCCCATACGTGAATTTTCCGTTGCAAAGGGTTTTCCTTTGGACAAAGTGCTGACAAATTCCACAGCAATGTTGATAAGATCCTTACGATAATAAATAAAAACCGCAAAAAGCGTTCCCCACTGTACCAGAACGTCAAATATAAAAGCTCTTGAATGATCAAACTCCCACCCCAGAAGGTGGGGAACAAGTACCAGGTGCCCGGAGCTGGAAACTGGGATAAATTCTGTCAATCCCTGGACGATGCCAAGGATTACAGCCTGTACTAAGGTCATTATTGCTTCTCCTGTGAAATCGGGCACAAAAAGGCACAATGCCCTTCATTCGCATCAGGCACGGTGTTGCAGTATACATCCTGCTTCACACCGACGGGAAATCAGCACGAATCAGGAAGCTGTATCGTAATCTATTTGGTAAATGGAAGAAACGAGTGATGAAGACTGATCTTCAAGCCTCCATCTTCGATAAAATTACCATTAAAGGTGTATCCAACCCTGGCCTCTTTACCTGCATCCAAGTAGAAATCACCCATATTTTCTCAGTACCCCCCAGGTTAAAAACCCCGATTACTCTTTGTAACCATACCTGGTGACAGGCTCTGAAAATACGCCAAAACACCTTCACTGTCAATAGACCATAAAAGACTGTTCTGCCCTGCAGACAAACGTAAAAGACCGAACTACATATTGCTGAAAACCAACTTATTCCAAACCTAATTTTTTAATCTTCCGCCATAAAGAAACTCGGTCAATCCCCAGAGCTTTAGCGGCTTCGGTCTTGTTGAACCCTGTTTCCTTAAGTATCCATTCAATATAGGATTTTTCTACCTCTTCCATACTTGCGTACTTTCCAGCACTTTTTCTGAAGGTCTGGATATCCAAATTACGAAGGTCATCCGGTATTTGAGCAAGACCCAGAGTATTGCCAGTAGCAAGGGCAACTCCTCGTTCGACTATATTTTCAAGTTCTCGAACATTTCCTGGAAAGTCATAATGCTGTAGGGTATCAAGCACATCCTGACTTATCTCGGTGATTTGTTTTCTCATTGAAGAATTATATTTGTCGAGAAAAAATCGCACAAGAAGTGGAATGTCATCTTTGCGATCAGAAAGGGGTGGGATTTTTAAAGAAACAACGTTGATCCGGTAAAAAAGATCCTGTCTGAAATGACCGGATCTTACCTCTTTTTCAAGGTCCCTGTTGGTCGCTGCAACAAAACGGACATTCACCTTCACCGGTTTCGTCCCACCAACTCGCATTACCTCCTGCTCCTGTAACACTCTCAGGAATTTAACCTGCATGGACAGCGGCATTTCTGTGATTTCATCTAAAAAAAGAGTACCGCCATCCGCCATCTCCACCAACCCCTTCTTGTCCTGATCGGCGCCAGTAAAGGCGCCCTGGCTATGTCCAAAAAGCTCATTGGTCAACAACTCCTCACTGAAGGCTCCGCAGTTTATTGACAGCATTGTCTGTTCATTTCGAGGACTGGATCTGTGAATATATTTAGCCAGGAGCTCTTTTCCGGTACCTGACTCGCCACTGATAACTATATTAGTGTCTGTACCGGCTACCTGTTTGGCTACCTCAAGAAGTCCCTTCATTAAATGGTTGTGAGTCACGATCTGCAACTGGGATTCCTGGCAAGCAGATTCCTTTCGCAACTCCTCAACCTCCTGAATAAGCTGATATTTTTGAACAGCCTCAAAAACAACCTTGCGAACCTCTTCCAGTTTAAAAGGTTTGGTGATGTAATGATATGCTCCTGCTTTTAAGGATTCCACTGCAGAGTCGACGGTGGAAAACCCGGTAATCATGATGACCTCGGTTTGCGGGTATAATGATTTAACGCGTTTTAAGACCTGCATTCCATCAACCTGTGGCATTTTGAGATCTGTCAGGACCAGGGGAAACTCATTTTTTTCCAAATAACTCAATGCCTGTTTCCCGCTCTTGGCTGCAACCACCTGGTATCCCTCTTTCCTTAAAACATGACAGAGGTTTTTTAAGGCCACTTCCTCATCATCAACAACTAAAATATCAACTTCCGACATCAGGAAATCTCCCCGGCAGGAAGAATGATGGTGAACACCGCTCCCTTGCCCGCACTATCAACAGTAATTCGACCACCATGCTGAACAATAATATCGTGAACTATAAAGAGACCAAGACCGGATCCCTGCCCTGTATCCTTAGTCGTAAAAAAAGGATCAAAAATCTTTTCCTGCATTTTTTGGGGAATGCCCGGGCCATTATCGCTGATAGCGATTTTCACATCTCCATGATTCTTCCAGGCTCTGATTATTATCACCCCCTGACCGTCCAAGGCATCAATACCATTTCTCAAAAGATTAATGAACACCTGCTGAATTTTTTGTTTATCTGCAAAAATCTCAATCTCATCAGACACAGCCAGTTGGATTTCTATGTTTTTTAAAGATTGCCCTCGAAGCAGATCTAATATCTCCTGTAAAAGCGGCTTGAGCAGGTAATGATTCCTTTGGAATTTTTCTTCCCGGGCCAAGGACAACAAGGTATGGACAATAGCTGCGGCACGATTGGCTTCCGCACTTATCTGCGCAACTAATTCAAGGGCAAAGATATCATCTTTAGCATCAAGCTCCTCGGCAAGAATCTGTGCTGAACTGGATATGTTCGAAAGCGGATTGTTGAATTCATGGGCCACACCAGCCAGCATGGTACCCAAAGAAGCAAGTTTTTCAGATCGCACCAGCTGCTGTTGACGAATTTTAAGCTCCCGGCTCATCCGGTTAAACGCATTGACAAGGTTATTAATTTCCTGGTCTGAACCGACGTTTGGTAATTCCACAAAATTTCCTGCGGCAATCTTTGCAGCATGTCGTTCCAGTTGCTGCAGAGACGATACAATTCCCTTCCCCAGTAAAGCAGCAACAGCGCTAAAAAACAGGACGAAAACTGGCAATCCACCTAACAGACTATTTCTGATCAAAGCCAAAAGACGATGGATGGTTCGATGTTCCCGAACTATAAGTTCTTCCGTCAGGGTAGTAAGACGACTTCCCTGCTCACGAATTTTTTCCGCTATTAAATCACCATCGGCCCCAGGGTCTTGGAATTGCACAAAGGTCGCCTTATAAACATCAAGGGCGTGTTGAATCTCAGTAATTTCTGCAAAAGAACTGAGTCTGACAAAAAGCTCGTTGTTTGTAACCAACTGACGGCTCACTGCATCAAGATACTCCAGCCACCGCTCCATGGACTCCTTATCACGATACAATAAATAATTCTTCTCCATCAGCCGCACTTCGAGGATATCTTCTAAAAACACATCCGCCTTTTCAATGGTAAAATGTTTCTCTTCCACCACACGAACAATCCAATAGGTAATACTCGAACTGACGATCATAAAAGCCAGCAACAGATAAAACCAGAAAGTTATTTTACTGCGGATACCACCGGGTTGACGCATATTCTCCCTCCTAGAAGTAAACCCTCATCACCAGACTACCGTAAAAACAGTCCACCATACAACCATGCGTTTCATAATGCAACAAGACGTTCTATATTGAAACTGAAGCCATCAGCTACGTATTTAGGGGCTAAGCAACACCCAACCAGGGACAGTTGCAATATGCAACGCACCATCTTTTTTCAGCACAAGAAAATACGACCTTTTTACAATAACTTAGCCTCAAGCCACTTCCTGGCACGGGATATGCTTAAGCACATGCTTAACAACGGGCCAATATACCTTGTAAAGAAAGCAAACTCCCGGGAAGATTAGTGCAGCAAAAAGCCATGAGTAACAAAAAGGTGCTTCTGGTGGTCAACTCTTCATCGCTACATGAAAAGTTGATTCTCCATGGCATAAATCTGAGCAGGAGAATGGATGCCTCTCTGGAGATTCTTCACCTGTTAGATGAAGAGTCTGGCGACAGGGCAACCCAAAGCTTCAAAAAAAGTATAAAAAAGATCCATTCTGACCAGGCAGTGGGATATATCCAACTTATAAAGCACAGAGGCCTAACCACTGAAACCGTTGAATATGCTCAAAACAGGAGGAACATCCTTTGTGTGATGCTCTGCCTGAAGGGCAAAGGACTTCCAAGTAAAAAAGGAATCCGCCAGGAAAAATTCGAGGAAATAACACAATTACTTAATTGCCCCGTGGTGCTCTATACAAAGAGTCCAATTGGCTAACAAAATTTGGAGGATAGAAAATGAAAATTCTCATTGGCATTACCCAGGATGTGGAAGCAACGAAAAACAAATTATCAACACAATATAAAGGTCTAGGTACATCCACCGAGGCCGGCCCATTTAAAACAAAAGATGAGGCCTTAAACTGGAAGAATTTCATGATAAACAGGCGGGACAACTATGTGGAAATCAAAACATCAGCCCCCTCTGGCAGTGAAGCCTACTGGTTCGGTATCACAGTTGAAAGCCCGGAAACCCATTAAGCTCACCACAAACAGAGGACTTACACATCATGAACACCCCCTACCTACAGGCCCATATTATCCGCAAGCTGGCCCCATTCAAGGTTGATGGCCTGGCAATCCCTTATCCGGAGTTTGTTCCCAAACTCTATAACCTCTGCATGACCCTCGGCTTTCGTAAAGGGCTGATCATGCCATCCCGGGCGTTTTGTTCCGATGAAAACCAAGGATGGCCCATCATTCTCTTGACCAAACACTTTAACACATTCCCCTTTAATCATGGCCGAGTTGGTGGCATTGTCGCTATTGACCGTCACGGTCCCCACGCTCACCACGGAGAAGATTCGGTGATCGTCCAGGCCAGTCATGTTGGCTACGACCCTGCAACAGGCGGTTACGGAACCTGTACCCGACCAAAGATGGAGGGAACCTGCACCTCAGTTTCCTGTGGTAAGATTACACATGTAATCACTCCCTATTTGGAACAGTATTACTTTGCCAGAGAACGTATTTTTCTCCACCGGGACGACAAAGGGAACCATTTGATCACCGTAAAGAATTCATTTATTGATTTTGATATCCATCCGGTGGCAAGCGGCTTGGTTCTCAATCTGGAAAACATCGTAAAACCAAATAGTGACGGCAAAATAGAGCCGATTGCTGCTATCAGTACCAGTCAAACCTATGAAGTGTCTGAAAAGTTTCGCAAGAAGATTGATGCCACAGGATATGTTTGGAAAGAGGGTGACGGAGAGAAGATTGGAGCTCACCTCAGTTCCGACCTTTTCTATTTTCGGGAGGATTTCCACGAACAGGATGAGTCCATCCTCCTGGAAAAAAACCTTATTGAATTTATGCCCACCATTGTCACTTCTCCTGCGCCACCACTGCGCGCAGCCAAAGTCAACATACAGCTCGAATTTGCCAGAACCATGGAATCCATTCGCCGCGGGACTGAATATGCAGGTAAAAACCTTCTCTATATAGCCGGACTCAATATCGACATTTCAGAGCATGAGGAATACCCGGCCACCACCTATTTTGTTCCCTGGGCCGCCTATATCCAACTCAAAGATGGAACGCCCGCAGAGTATGCCCATCCTGTCGAACAGGATCGCCTCTTTGAACTCGTCATGGCTCAAGAAAGTGAGAATCCCGAACAGGCAGACCTCAAGGAACAAATTGGAAGGATGTTGCGGACACCCCGCTTTGATATTCGCTCACCCAAATAATATTACCACATAATAGATAAAGCAATTGGCCCGGACTGAACGCCGGGCCAATGGATATTAATTTTTCAGGAGGGAAATGAATGGACACTTTGTTTGTGTCAATAGCCGTGATTATTGCCGGAGGGGTGGCAGGACTACTCCTTTACCGGCAATTTACCCTGATGAAGCTGGTGGCAATTGCTACAACTTCAGCAGGTTGCGGAATTGGACTTTTTTTCACACTACCGAATTTATTTAGCAGTGCAGCGTATACTGTTTCCTACAACTGGCTGCATGTCTGCAACCTGGCCTTCAGCATTGACAGTGTATCGCTCTTCTTTTTGATACCTATTTTTGTCATTCCACCCCTGGCACTGATATACAGTTTTCATTACCTTGAAAATAGTGCCAAGAAGTTCCGGGCAGGAGTCAACTATTTCTTCTTCAGTGTCCTGGTCGCCTCCATGGCCCTGGTGGTTATGTCCGCCAACATGATTACCTTCCTTCTGGCCTGGGAATTGATGAGTCTCTCTTCCTTCTTTCTGGTCATGTACGACTACGAGGTTGAAAGTAATCGCAAGGCAGGTTATCTCTATTTTATTTTTGCCCAGGGCGGTGCCATGCTTCTCTTTGCCGCATTTGCCCTCATTTACAGCCATACAGCAAGCTTTGATTTCACCAGTTTTGCCACCATCCCGGATCAGGTCAAGCTCTATGTTTTCATTATTGCCTTCCTGGGTTTTGGATCTAAAGCTGGTATATTCCCCCTCCATATCTGGCTACCTAAGGCCCATCCCGCAGCCCCCAGTCATATCTCGGCCATTATGTCCGGGGTAATGATCAAGATGGGAATCTACGGCATCTTCCGGATTTACCTCCTCCTTGACACACCGACGCCCCTCATCGGCCAGATCGTACTGGTTACCGGGATGGTCACCGGAATCCTTGGCGTAGTCTATGCTCTCGCTAAGCAGGACATCAAATCAATGCTTGCCTATAGCTCGGTGGAAAATATTGGTATCATCCTTATTGGACTCGGTATTGGAATGGTGGGTGTCTCGGAACAGAATCAGGCCATGGCCTTTTTCGGTTTTGCCGGGGCCATGATGCATGTCTTCAATCATTCAATCTTCAAATCATTACTCTTTATGGGGGCAGGAGCAGTACTCCATAAAACGAAAACCAAGAACATCGAGGAACTTGGAGGCCTGATGAAACGAATGCCCTTCACCGGGCGAACCTTTCTGGTCGGCTCTGTCGCCATCTCCGGCCTGCCGCCCTTCAGTGGATTCATCGGTGAATTTCTTATCTATTACGGTGCATTTCAAGGACTCTCAAGTCAAAAACTGCCTTTCATATTGATCGTTTTGTCCATTGTTTCTCTTGCTGTTATCGGTGGATTAGCTGCTGCCTGTTTTACCAAGGTAGTGGGCCTGGCATTCCTTGGAGAACCCAGAACCGAAAATGCGGCAAACGCCAAAGAGTGTGGAATGTCCATGCGATTAGTCATGGGTGTCATGGCCCTTGCCTGTCTGGCTGTTGGTGTCCTGCCGGAACCATTCGTCAACCTGGCATTTCTGGGGATAGCAAATATTCAGACGGCAGCAGGATTCAGCACTGCCTCTTTTATCGTTATTATCCGCAACATTTCACAAACTGCAGCCCTTTTTATTGGTATTTTCATTCTGGTCAGCATCCTGCGTAAGGTGCTGTATGCCCGAAAAGAAATCGGCAGCGGTGGCACCTGGGGCTGCGGATTCACCCAGCCCACCGTCCGCATGCAGTATACAGGAGCGTCCTATGCAGATGAAATGGTAAGTTTCTTCAAACCCTTTGTGCCCATTACAACTCTGTACAGTGGCATCAGAGAAATCTTCCCCGGCCAGACCACCTGGAGCATCAGGGTGGCAGATATTGCCGAAAGCAATTACCAGCGCTTCCTCACCACGCCCCTGTTGAATTTTGTGACCAGGATGAAATGGATTCAGCATGGCAACATCCAGCTGTATATCGGCTACATTATTGTGGCCATTGTGGTCCTGCTTCTCTTTTTATAATCAATTAAGAACTAACGATTAGGAATACAACCAATGGAATCTATACTGTCATTTTGTTTTGCGGTTCTGATCGCACCCCTTCTGCCTGCTGTAATTCAGAAGGTCAAGGCCTATTTTGCCGGGAAGCAGGGTCCCCCCCTGCTGATCAACTACTACACCATGTTCAAGCTTTTTAAAAAGGGCTCAGTTTATTCAACAAGCACCAGCTTTGTCTTCAAACTTGGACCGGTGGTTGGCTTTTCCACCAGTCTCATGATGCTCCTCTATTTCCCCATGGCAGAGATTGCACCAATCTTTTCCTTCCATGGTGATGTGTTGATCCTCTTCTACCTCATGGGACTTGGCCGATTTTTCACCATCCTTGCGGCCCTCGATACTGCTTCCCCTTTTGAGGGAATGGGTGCTGCCCGTGAAGCCTTTTTCTCCACCCTGGCTGAAATGACCATCTTTGGCATCCTCATCCTCTTCTACAGATTAACTGGAAGTTTGAGCTTTAATGAATTTTTTTCCGGCAATCATATGATCAGCCTGATTGGGGAATACGGCGCATTGCTTATTCTTGTTGTTGTGGGACTCTATATTGTTATGTTGACGGAAAACTCCCGGGTACCGGTGGATGATCCAGCTACCCACCTGGAATTAACCATGATTCATGAGGTCATGATCCTCGATCACAGTGGTCCGGATCTGGCGCTGATCGAACTGGGAGCCTGGTTTAAACTTCTTTTTTATGCCGGTTTCCTTGCACGAATCATCGATCCCTTCCACGCAGACAATATTATCCTTAACGGACTGATCTTTTACGGGGTGGTGACTTTTATATACATCACTATCGGTGTTGTTGAATCAATCACTGCCAGATACAAAATGCCTATGGTGCCAAAATTCATCCTGACTCCTTTTATCCTGATCTTTTTCGTCACTATACTCACCATGGGAGTTCTCCAATGATTCAAATATCCGATGCATTACTCTCCTTAACTGTTTTATCAGTTTTATTGTCACTGGGTTCCAACAGACTCATGGCTCTAGTCAAGATCATGGCCTTTCAGGGAATTGTTGTCTCCCTCATTCCACTCTTTTTGGAACAGCACTGGCCCATGAGTACCGGCTCTGTATTTTTTCTCCAGATAATGCTTTTGATTAAGGGCTTGCTCATACCCGGATTTCTTTACGCAGCCGTCAACAAAATCAAGATCAAGCGAGAAGTTGAACCGATTATCGGCTACAACGCCTCCCTTATCTTCGGGCTGAGCTTTATTCTCATCGCAGCCTTTATCACGGACCGCCTACAGATCTCCCTGCCGATGGAAAACAATCTGTTAATGATTACTGCCGTGACAACTCTGGCTGCCGGCCTCTTCCTCCTCATGAGCCGTAAAAAAGCAATCACCCAGGTTATCGGCTACCTGATGATGGAAAATGGTATTTATCTCATCGGCACGGCCCTGGCCAAAGAGACCCACACCATGTACGTAGTTGAGTTTGGTGTACTGCTCGACCTGCTGGTTGGCATCATGATCATGGGCATCATTCTCCATAATATCAATTCATCCTATGACGATGTGGACACAGCGCTCCTGGGTAAATTAAAAGACAATTAATAAAGGTGTTATAAAATGTTAGAGCTTACAATACTCATACCGCTGCTTACCGGAGGGTTTGCAATGTTTCTGCCGGCCCGCCTGGGACGCGGCCTCCTGGTGGTGACAGCATTGCTCCATCTGCAGCTGACCGTCATGGCATGGATGGGCAAAATTGTCCCCTCCTTCCCTCAATATTTTGTAGTGACCAACGAAGGAATGCTTATCCTGCTGGTCACCTCATTTGTCTTTCTCTTTATTTCTCTCTATGCCGTTTCCTATATGAAAGAAACGGAAATCACCAGTGAACCGATCTACCATGGCTGCACCCTGTTCTTCCTCGCCACTATGACCATGGTAACAATGGCCGATCACCTGATTGTTCTGTGGATTGCCATTGAGGCAACAACCCTGATGAGTGCGCCGCTGATCTTCCTCCACCGCTCCAAGACAGCCCTTGAGGCCACCTGGAAATATGTGATGATCTGTTCGGTTGGAATTGCTCTTGCTCTGCTTGGTTGCTTCTTTGTGGTTCTGGCCATGGATCTTGGTAATGTTCATGCTCCAATCACCTTCAGTTCCCTCAGAACAATTGCCACTGATCTTGATCCCCTCTGGCTCAAGGCCGGGTTTATTTTCCTGGTTATCGGTTATGGCACCAAGATGGGTCTTGCCCCCATGCACACCTGGCTGCCGGATGCCCATAGTGAAGCACCAAGTCCTGCCTCAGCTCTGTTATCCGGAGCTCTTTTAAACTGTGCTTTCCTTGGCGTCTATCGTGCGCATCAACTTCTCTATCAGGCTGGCCTTGGTGATTTTTCCAGTAAAATTCTCGTTGGCTTCGGTCTCCTTTCCATGCTCATAGCTGCCATCTTCATTTTTAACCAGACCGGTTATAAACGAATGCTGGCTTATTCCAGTATTGAGAATATGGGAATTATCGCCTTTGGTATCGGTATCGGGGGATTAGCAACCTATGGTGCAATGCTCCACCTCATCCACCACTCACTGATCAAGTCATCACTCTTTCTCTCAGCCGGTAATGTCCTGCTGGGATACGGCAGTAAACTCGTGGATAAAACTGGAAACATGGCCAAACTCTTCCCCAAAACCTTCACCGCCTTTTTTGCCGGCTTTGCCGGGATATCGGGTTTTCCACCCTTTGGTATCTTTGTCAGTGAAGTGCTCATAATCATTGGGGCCTTTCAGCAGGGAAAAAATATCAGTGTCACTATATTTATCTTTGCTCTTATCCTTATCTTTGCCGGGGCTTCCCGCCTCGTAACCAGGATGTGTTTTTCTCCCTGCGAGAATCCAGACATTCTGGTTGAGGAAAATTGGGCCAGAACTCTGCCTTCTTTTGCCCTGCTCGCGGCATCCCTTGCTCTCTGTATCTGGCTGCCCGACAGCCTGTACCAGACAATCCTTTCGGCAATTGCCACAATCGGAGGTAGCATCAATGGCTAACCTACTGCATATACAGAATAATGAACGGCTCAAGCGAGCCGATATTCCGCATCTTGACTTTAACTCCTTTCGCCAGGAGCTGCTTGATCTTGCCGCCAGTGGTGGTCAAATTGTCCAATTCTTTGCCTATGAGGATCAAGGAATCACCAAGTTGCTCGCGGTCATGCGTCACAATGACAAACTCTCTGTTGGTGGCTGTGATGCCCCCGGAGAGCAATTTGCTTCCCTTACCGCGGAATCAGAAAAATTCCACATGTTTGAACGGGAAATTGGTGAACAGTATGGGCTTAAGGCCGAGGGCCATCCCTGGCTGAAGATGGTTCGTTACCATAAAAATTACAGTGGGAGAGAGGATGTCTTCGGCAATGATTATAATCAAGATATCCCAGGTAACTATCCCTACTTCACTGTGGAAGGAGAAACCGTCCATGAAGTCGCAGTCGGGCCGGTTCACGCGGGTATCATCGAACCAGGTCATTTCCGTTTTCAGTGTCACGGCGAACGGGTCTTCCACCTGGAAATCCAGCTGGGCTACCAGCATCGTGGTGTCGAAAAACTCCTGCAAAGCGTCCCCTTTAAACGTTTGCCCATCATTGCCGAAACCATTGCCGGTGACACCACCATTGGTCATAGTCTCTGCCAGGCCCAGGCCATAGAATCACTGGCAAATATCAGAGTGGATGCAGGAGCAAGCTTTGTCCGTGCCATCGCTCTGGAAATGGAACGCATCGCCAACCATATCGGCGATCTCGGTGCCCTGAGTCTGGATGTGGCCTTTAATCCTCCAGCAGCTTATTTTGGCAGAATCAGGGGTGAATATCTCAACTTGAGCCAGATCATCGGCGGGAACCGTTTTGGCCGTGGCCTGATTCGGCCGGGCGGAGTCACTCATGTCCTGGGTGATGAACAGAAGCAACTCCTGAAAGATAAGCTCGCCGAGTTAACCCCGGAGGTTGAACATGTTAATGATTTGATATTCTCTGCTCCCAGCGTTCTCGGCCGTTTTGATCATACTGGGACGGTCAGTCATGAGAACGCTCAAAAAATCGGGCTTGTAGGCTATGCCGGGAGAGCCTGTGGCCTTCCCTATGATGCCAGAGTTGCCTTTCCTACAGAGTGTTATGGTGAACTACCGGCCAACGTCAACGAAAAAACAGACGGTGACGTCTGCTCCCGGGCTACGGTCAGGCGGGAAGAAATCATACATTCCACCGCATTGATCAACACTTTGCTTGAAAGAACGCATGAGACGGCAAGCTATATTCCAGAAAGCGTTGAAATGGCGCCCGATTCCTTTGTTGTCTCTATCAATGAGGCTTGGCGTGGAGAAGTTTCTCACTGTATCCTCACGGATGGAAAGGGTGAGATATTACGCTATAAGGTAAAAGACCCTTCCTTCCACAATTGGACAGGCCTGGCCTTGTCACTCAGGGACGAAGGGATTTCTGATTTTCCATTGTGCAATAAGAGCTTTAACCTCTCCTATTGCGGATTTGATATATAAGATGGCGTCGTAAAAACTCTCCATCTGCTTCGTTGCTGTTAAATTTATATAATTACGACGTACCCCACAGTACGCCGAAATCATATACATTCAACGCGCCTCGCATATGGAGTTTTTTTCCTAGCCATCTATAATTTCAGCTTTTTACGAGCTAGACATATTAAGGTGCATTCATGTTAAAAGTTATAAAAAACAGATTAGAACAGGGGCATCGGACATCCAGATACCCTAAGGAAGAAATTCAGCTGTATAAGCGCTTTCGTGGCCTGCCAAAGGTGGACAGCAAATGCGATGCCGCCCTTGTTAAGCGTTGCGCAGATGCCTGTCCTCAGGAATGTATTGACACCAATACCAGAAAGATCGATCTTGGTCGCTGTGTCTTCTGCGGACTCTGTGAAACATTATCAGAGGGACGTTTCGTACAATTCAGTCAAAACTTTGAGATGGGAACATCAAACCGGGATGACCTCTTCACCCATGGTGACTTACCAGCCCTGGCGGAGCATTCAAAGAAGCATTTCAAAAAACTTTTTGGCCGTTCATTGCAACTGCGCCAGATCTCAGCTGCGGGTTGTAACGCCTGTGAAGCAGATACCAACGTCTTGAACACCCCATTTTTTGATCTGCAA
The DNA here is from genome assembly GCF_000341395.1 of Desulfocapsa sulfexigens DSM 10523. Lineage (GTDB taxonomy): Bacteria > Desulfobacterota > Desulfobulbia > Desulfobulbales > Desulfocapsaceae > Desulfocapsa > Desulfocapsa sulfexigens. The sequence goes on from NC_020304.1 coordinate 972,500, forward strand.
CGTTTTGGTATCCAGTTTGTCGCCTCACCCCGTCATGCAGATGGCATCCATGTAACCGGACCTATCTCTGAGAATATGCGTCAGGCCACCATTACTACCTGGGAGGCTGTACCCAGCCCTAAAGTAGTCATTGCCAGCGGTGCCTGTGCCATTTCAGGAGGGCCATTTTATGGCAGTGACGAGATTGTCGGTGACCTGAACAAGCTGATTCCGGTGGATCTTTACATCCCTGGTTGTCCCCCTCACCCTTTAACCACACTGCACGCTCTGCTAAATTATTTCAAGTAACAAAGAGTAGTAGTTTGTTTTAGAAGCCAACCGGGACTTTTCCTCGACATAGGTACCGCCTGTCCTGGCTGGCTTCTTCTTTTTATCTTTAGCTCCCCCCCTACTCCTGGCCTTTCCTCGTAGACACTAACATCTCAACTCATAAAAAAAGTTGAGCAAATCCCTCCACAATAGGATCACCCAATAGCATTACTCCTGAAATTCTCTAATAGCAGCATGCAGTCCCCCCTATTTAATTCTTGACTTTATTAAAAACAGCGCTAAGAATGCAAGCTTTGTTACAAATTGCAACAAAAGTACAATTTTTTTTACACACCCTTTACCGCTGATATATCCTAAGGAGAAACGAATGGGAAAATCAATCATGCCAAGCCCTGATCTGGCATTACAGCAGCTTCTGGATGGCAATAAACGCTTCACCAGTGCCTCTCTTGCCCATCCCAATCAGGATGGTGAGCGACGTATTTCTCTGGGTAATGGTCAGGCTCCCTTTGCCGCTGTATTAGCCTGTGCAGATTCACGGGTTCCACCAGAGGTTCTTTTTGACCAGGGCCTTGGCGATCTTTTTGTCGTCCGAGTGGCAGGAAACATCATAAATGACCAGTTGCTGGGCAGCCTGGAATATGCTGCAGCCCACCTGAACACCCCACTCATCGTGGTTCTTGGACATACAAGCTGTGGCGCTATTGGTGCGGTAGCACAGGGGGTTGAACTGGAAGGACATATTGCATCCCTTGCCCCTGCTATTCAACCGGCAATTGATAAAGTCAAAGACCAGGAAGGAGATCTCACTGACAATGCTGCCCGTGAAGTGGCCAGGATGACGGCCAAACAACTTCAAGAATCTCAGCCCATCATGGCTGACCTGGTCAAAGAAGGTAAATTAAAAATTGTTCCTGCCTTTTATGATTTAGAGTCAGGCGAAATAGCCCTCCTTTAGACAAACCTGATTACCATTGATCCTCAGCTTACCCGCCTGAGGAGGAGTTGTTTCGTGTTGATTACATGGGCATCTGCGGCCCGGACGGCCGCAGCAGAGCCCCCAGGGATGGGTTTAATGCGTCCCATATAATCGACACGGAACAGCTCCGGGTTGCAAAGCTGAGTTTCGATGGTAATCAGGTAGACAAATCATACGAGTTCACCCGTTCTATATAGACACTGGTGAACTCTTTTGTTTTATCCCTGTGGCAAGAAACTCCAGAGTACAGCATTTACCATCTCTTCAGATAACCTGATCGATTTCGATAAATTCCTTCAAATCTGAATTCAGGATATTTTTCAGCTCGGCAAAATTTTCCTCGCGCGTCTCAGTAAAGAGAAATCCAAAAACAGGATAGCTCGTATAGTCAACTTTTCTGAGTTCCAACACCTGCTCAAAACCAGCCAGAAGCTTTTCATAATCAAAGGATTTGATAACACTTCCATCTATACCGGTTGAATTATCCAGAACGATAAGACTGAAGAGTTTTCCCTCTTTACCCTGGAGCAACTCATCCCAATCCGGTTTTTGCTGTGTGTAATAATAGAGATAGGGATTCAACCCATAGGCACTGAAGGTCATGTCAGCGGTTGTGCACCAGCCTCCAAAACGCATGGGGTTCACTTCAATGGGCAGGAGCATCCCGTTGCTCTCTCTTCTCAATTCGATATGTACAGGAAAGCTTTTCACGTCAGCCAACACACCAATTTTCCCTACAAATTCAGTGAATTCTGCGAGGTTTTCTTCCACAATTTTCTTTGATGTAGTATAGACTCTATCACTGACATCGCTGTCGGATGCAAAAGTGTGACGGAAAATACTCAGAATAACAGGAGTACCGCTTTCGTCGTAATAAGCATCGATTGCAAATTCTTCCCCATTAATACACTGTTCAATAATAAAGGAACTGGTATCCAGTACTTCGTCAGGGTAGAGGCCCCTGATCTCCTCAATTTCCTGGTAAATTAATGCTACGGTCTTCTGCCACTCCGCACTATTTGCAACCTTATACACGCCCATACTGAAAAAGCCGACGCTTGGTTTGATAATAAAGGGCAAGGGAATATCCTCAAGTTGCAACTCGTGCAACTCCTCCACAGCAACCTCTCTGAAATAGAGGCCAGGAAAGATGGACTGGGTCATTTTCCGAAATTTCCCCTTATCCTTAAACAACTCTATTTTTTCAGGAAGATCACTGAAGGGAAAATGCTTTGCCAACCAGCCGATTGCGTTCTCAGATGTTGTGTATACCGGAAAAATATCCTGCTCCCGAGCCATTGCAATGGCTTGTTCTTCACTGATCATTTTGGTGCCATCATACAACCCGATCTCTTTAGCTATCTTGGTTGCAACAACAGGAATTCCGTGATCCCTGACACTCTTTTTAAAAAAATCTGACACATAGGGTTTATCTATAAAAAACATTCTTCATATCCATGGGGTAAGTTTTTCACGCAGTCTGCAGGCCACTCTCATTTCTCTTCCGAACGAAGATATGAAGGATCAGGAACAATGTCAAAACAGTTCTGCAAATAAAAGCATTAATGAACCCGGTACCTAAAGATGTTCATACTATTTCCCCCGGTGTCAGAAGACAACATTGGTTTCTGAACCTTACGTCCTCACTTCGACAATCTTGTCGAGATACACATTGATTGTCGAAGCACCACCTCCCTAAAAGGCACCCACAATTGGATAACATTACGATTTATAAGGATAATAAAAAACAAGAGCTGTTTGGCACACTTGTTGTAATACCAAAGGCACGGGTCAGGGCAATGCTGTCGGGCGCAGGAAAATTTATCCTTACTCACTGCCAATACAAGAGCAGAATCATCCTGGAAAGGCCATGATCGCCATAGACGCGCACACGCATTTTATAATTAGCACTCACAACCTTCTCATAAGAGAGGGATAATTTTAAGGAGGAATTCCAATGAAATGTTCTACAAAAACTGTCAAAACACTTGTTATTACTGCAGCAATCACACTTATGGCCATCCCTGTTATGGCCGGAAATGGTCATGGCCCAGGCGACGGTAGTGGAAAATCCGGTTCTGGTCCCAGGGATGGCTCAGGCTACGGTTCGGGAAGTGGCGACTGTCTCAATGCAGCAGGTTTTTATCTGAACAGTGATCTGCTTGTACGCGGTGGGAATGGCGGCGGCAATGGTGGTGGAGCCGGGGATGGTTCCGGAGGTGGTGCCGGTGGTAATGGTAATGGTGACGGGACTGGCGATGCACCCGGCGATGGTACCGGTAACGGACCCGGTACTGGTTTAGGTGATGGCACCGGGGATTGTCTGGCCTCATAATAATGTTAATGGGAACAAAGAATAGTAATTCACTAGGATTCTATTCTTTGTTCTCTGCTCCAGAAGAACAACCCGACTGTACCCGAGATATGTACCTTCACTCTCTATCCATATCCTTGCCCGGATACGATACTCTCCCGGAGGGATATTCTGGTGACTTGAGCTATGCTCTTTCTTCATAATTCGATACATGCATATAAATACCTGATTACCACTGAGCCTCAGCTTACCCGCCTGAGGAGGAGTTGTTTCGTGTTGATTATATGGGCATCTGCGGCCTGGACGGCCGCAGCAGAGCCCCCAGGGATGGGTTTATGGCGTCCCATATAATCGACACGGAACAGCTCCGGGTTGCAAAGCTGAGTTTCGATAGTAATCAGGTATAAATATATCGAATGGCAAATATAATTTTCAGGGAGGGCAATTAATTATTCCAGCCGCCTTTTCCCATCTCTTAAAAACCAGGGTTCCAGTCCGCCGGTCAGAATTTCTACTCCACCACTGTTTACAAGGATGGTATGTTCAAACTGGGCGCTTAGAGCGAGATCCGCTGTAACCGTCGTCCAATTGTCATTCCACACCCTGGCGCCATGGCCCCCGCAATTGATCATGGGTTCAATAGTGAAGGTCATCCCCTCTTCCATAACAGCCTTATTTTCCGGGTCATAGGAGTGGGCCACAAAGGGAAACATATGGAAATGCTCACCAATACCATGACCGCCATAGGGACGGAAAACGACATAGCCGTATTTGGCGGCGTGGGCTTCAATGACCCGCCCGATTTCGTTGAAGCGCTGCCCCGGTCTGACAACATCGATCCCTTTCATCAGGCATTCCCAGGTACACTGAACCAGGGAAAACGCCTCCTCGGTCACGTCACCGACCAGTACTGTCTCGGAGCAGTCACCATGCATGCCATCAATATAAACGGTCACATCACAGTTAATAATGTCACCATTTTGCAACTTTCTACTGTCAGGGATACCATGCAATATTACCTCGTTCACAGAAGTACAGATTGACTTGGGAAATCCCATATAATTCAAAGGACTCGGATATGCTCCATGTGCTATTGCAGCCTCATGGGCAATTTCATCCAGTGCATCGGTGCTCACACCGAGTTCAACTGCCGCAAGCACACTATCCAGTACTTTCCTTGCAACCCCACCTGCCCTGCGCATTCGACTGATTTCATCATCGGATTCTTTTTTACAGGACTTCCCTGAATTACCGGTCTTTCCTGTTATGGCATACTCAGGGAGAAATATATGGTCAGGAACCCTTCGTGGAAGGCTTAGTGTACCTGGACCGACAGGTGCCTTTCCGGCAACCAACTCGTTAGCATCAGGCGGAACCGTTTCTCCCTTTTGGTCCGAACGCAAATGACACCTCTTATATTTTTTACCACTGCCACACCAGCAGAGTTCATTTCTTCCAGGTACAATCATTAACACCACTCTCCATATGTATTCCCTGTCGATCCACCACTCAAACAGTAAGAAGGAATGACTCAACACTCTGAGTCACTTCTCCCCTACGGCCTACAAGATACGCTGAGCTTTGCTCAGCGCAACGGCCGGTGTCAGCTGCCCCAAGCAAATCTGTGGACCAAATTTGTGCGAAGAGAAATGATCCAAGAACGGAAAAAGTACATTCGAAGAACCGCGCTACCCAAGGTCAGCTGGATACCATTGATAACCAATTATTTTCGTTTTTTCGCCTTTTTATAGACTAAATTTTTGTCTCTTTTGCCGATAGCAATTACGTAAACAAAAACTTCTTCATCAACTACTTCATAAACAAGCCGGTATCCGCTTGCTCTGAGTTTAATTTTGTAGTGGTTCTCAAATCCAGACAGGCGACTACCAGAAACATGTGGCGATTCTAGGCGTTCTTTTAATTTTTTCTTGAATTGTGATTGTATAGTGTTGTCTAGTTTTTTCCATTCCTTAAGGGCGGTTGGGAGGAATTTTAATTTATAGCTCATCTAGTGTAATTTCCACAGCTGAGATTTTTTCAATTTCCCTTTCTTTTACTATAATTCCTAGTTGGTGATCCTCTAGTCTTTCCAGTAGTGCTTCATATGTTTCTGCTGGAATTAAATATGCAGTCGGCTTGTTGTGATTGAGAATAGCGATTGGTTCACCATCTGACTGATCTATCAAAGCAGAAGGGTTTTTCTTTAATTCTGATATACTTGCTGAGCGGCTTGCTAGTACTGATTCCATTGATTCACCTATAATATGATTTTTTATTATGGTTTAATTATAGGTCTTAATTGTGGTCTTGTCGAGTTTTATCATTTTTCTGCTTAACGGTCGCTGTTGAGCAAATAAAAGGGCAAGTCTCCCTTTGACCTATAGAGCCAAGCAAAAGCCAAAAGCAGATTTTCCCCCTTTCGTTACTAAGAAAAAAAATTATGATTATTTCGGAAATTCACCTTGTCATACCATTCTTTTGTCATTCACCAGCTTGATCCTACCCCGTTCCTAATTGGACATGATACAAAGCACCTTGATATACCATACGTAGTAGCCTTGATATGTTTTTACTTTATCATACACTCACCACATAGGTCAAAAGGAGACTTGACCCTTTTTTTCTCCTTAATTTACCCGGAAAGGTGGCCTGGAAACCGAGCTGCTTGTTTTCCAGTGCATACAATTGTTATACAATTATAGTTTTTTTTCAGTCTGAAAGCCAGGAGGGGAATCAGAGGCATTCTCCTCGTCGCACATTTCTGCACAGATGATGCTAACTTTTTTTGCAAAGTTTGTCGGCAGTCGATGTATATTAGGCTCCGCACTAGACATTAAATGTGCAATTTCATTAATTGTTGTATTTTGCATGTTTAGATCTTTTGGTGTTGTGTTGAAAAATTTCTTTAGTTTATTCATTTCCGAGGCACCAATTAAAGATTGTTGACAGCGTGACAAATTGATTTTGCAATTAAGTCAGCTGTGAATTTTAAAGAATCTACATGGGTGATATTAAAGGTATTCTTTTTTCGAGATGTAATATGCAGCAATCCTATCATGCTGATCCCTTGGCCATCGTAGCCATTGAGGGGAGCAACCATCATTGTTTTTACTTCATCAGGGTATTGGTCATCATTTTTTGTTTTTTTATAGAATTCTTGTTTTGATGCTCTTTCTAAATCATTAAAAATGAGAATCCCTTGCTCTTTTTTCTTTAGGAAAAAACTAGGTATGCCCTCATCAGAGCATATCGCCTCTGATGTTTTATAACGGTTTTTGTTAAAACCAGAGGATCTTGCAATAGTATAGTAGGTGATTTTATTTACACCTTCGATGTCTTTTTCTTTAGCAAGTCTTATGGCAACTTCGATAGAATCGTCCTTCAATAATCTAATGTAGTAATCTTTAAGATGGTCACATATTTTACCCGTGAATTTTCGTAAGAATTTTATCTCGTGTTTCTCATTTCTTTTTTGGTGAGAATGCCTCCTTTTACATATTTTTGTTTGATAATCTCTTAGGAAATGGGAAAGACTATGTAAGTAAAACTTAATATCTAATGATCTTATAGTTCTAAGCCTCAAATAAAAGAATGAAGCGCAGAATATTAAGGAAAAAAGAAATACCAAAACCAAAAATACTGATTTCATTTCTATGATTCTGGTACTTTTAAAATGTTCTGGCCACCAGAAAGGAGTCCCCATTGATATAATGGTTATTAGTACAGTTATTAAGAAGCCACGAAGCCTTGAAAAAAAGCCAAGTGCTCCTATCTGCCATGCATTCCTTCCATCTTCAAAGTGGTCTACACATTCAGACATTCATTGTTCTCCTAATTGTAAAGATCGTACGTATTGGTGGATAGTATAAAGCCAACGCAAAGCTAAGACGCGCGCCTAGCCGGGGTTAAATTAAGTTCGAGTTGTAATGAGATGGCCGAAGCCGTTTAAGCAAAGCGCAAGTTTGCGCGTCGTGCTTGAGCGAATTGTTATAACTTTTATTTTTTAATTACCCTTATTATCTCTGATAGTAAGAAGTCTAAATCATTTGAGAAATCGATCTGTGTTACGTTTGGCAGAGACTCAGAACTTCTTATTTGAGAATGCAAATAATAATCGGCTATTTTTCTTGAACTATTCTCAAGATGCTGCATTGATTCTTTAAACGATTTTGCTCCAGAGTAATTATTTGCTACTTCTGAAAACTTAGAACAGTTTAAGATAGGTGGAATATGATCAAGTATTGCTCTTGTGACCATGATTATTGAGAGATAACACTCACCAGCAAAGTTTATGTTCATTTCCTCACATAAACGAACCAATTTGCTCAAGTCATATTTTTTATTGGATAAAGCTTTCAGCTCATTAATGCGGTCAGGGTCGACATAGGCTCTTGAGACAGTTTGGATTTTAATTTCTTTTCTTCCACTTTGTTTTGCTTCGTTTTGTGCTTTTGCTGGCGCTGACAAATTTGATATTTTAATTTTTAATGGTAGGCTTCCAAGCCAGCGAAGACGACTTTGGACTCTCATCCGAAATATTGACCAAGAAGATGGGTCATCATAATAACTACCACCAACTACTAAATTTGAATCTCCTTGAGCAGCCCATTCTGCCGAAAGACCACTGTCGGGGAATTTGGTTGTCAGCCAATCTGTAACTTCATTTACCCAATAGTTAAACTCGCTATGGGTTTCGACAGGCTCATGCTCATCGAGCAGAATTTGCCCCTTTGCAACAATTTTATCTAGTCCTTCAAGTGGCATATTTCTCTTTATTTACAAGTTATAACGTTTGAACTCAGCGGAAAAATAAAATACGTGGCCAGGAGCTTTTCATTAGCAAGTGCCATTTTACGTGACGGAAACTACACAAACCCCGGACCTCATTTTTTCCGCTGAAGTGACTTGTTAGTGTCTGTTATCTTGGTATTTTTGATAGTAAATTTCCAAATGTATCTGCAAATGTTTTTAGGGCATGCTCATCAATTACTTTTGGATCTGTTTCTTTATAATCATATGCTTGTCCAAATATTTTTTCACAGAGTTGTTTCTTGAGATTTTTTTGTTCATCCTCATCTAGGGTGCTAATGAATGGATCGAAAGCCTTAATCTGCAAGGCGAACCATCTGTTTCGTTTTTCATTGTTTCTGTGAACTGTGGATTGTTGTGCAGAATAAGCACTACCCCAAAGAAGAACACCAGATATTGAAAAAGTTGAAAACAGTTTGAACCAAAGAAGAGCCCCACTTGTTTGAGCTTTCGATGAGGATATAGATTCACTCTTTTTGCTCTGGTCTGTTGTTACTATTTTAGATTTAGCTATATCTTTTGACGGAGGTCTCGTAACAGCTTCTTCAATCTTGGTGGTGAGTTTTTCCGTTATGTTTTTTTCTTTAAAATTAGTGTGGTAGGAAAATAGTAACCAAAATACAGTGAGAATGATAAAGCCTACAGATACGAAACGCCATTTATTAGCCTCAGTTTTTTCTTGGTTTGCATTTTTTAAATAACCTGCACCAACACTGTCACGAGCAGTAATTTCGTACAATTCAAGAATTGACTTATGTTTTTCATCACTGTCTGAGAGAATACTTGATATTTTTTGTTCAAATTCAGATTCATTTTCTGATAGCTTTTCATTGTACTTGGAGATAACAGTGTCTATCTCAGCCAACTTCTCTTCTGAAAATTTATCGCGCCAATCCGTAAATGATTGACTACGATTTTCTTGGGCAGCTGAAAATTGCTGTTGCCATTCAGATATGTGACCGTCAATTTCTTGCTTTTTAGTATCTATTTTATCTGACAGTTGCTGCAACTGGGTCTCATTGGTTTTTGACGAATCAGATAAATTTTCTAGTATTTTACTTAGCGCATCCTTCTTTGAAATTAACGTTGAGCTTATTGTGTCAATAAGTTGTTCAAGTTCTTTAATCGGAGGCTCAATAGAATAACTTGTTGTCATTCCCATGAGTAATGATAATTGTGTTAATTGGTTTGCTATTAGATCATTTGCACTTGTCAGATGTGCTACATTTCCATTGGATTTGTATGAAGTTAATTGTGAGGAAATGTTTTGGTGCCTTAGCTGAGTATTTAGTGAGTCTAGTTGGTTGTACGGGACAATTTCAGGGTCAATTTTTCGCAAGGCCTCTTCGTACATAGATACTATTTTTAGTAGCCTTCTTTTTTCAATAATCTCATCTTCATCTAAGTCGTTAAAATTCTCAGAGACATTATCTCGAACCCAATTCAATGTTTCATGGATAGGATGGTTCTCAAGTTTTTCTTGCCAACGGTTCATTCTATTCTCTGGGTTTAAGGTTTATGAAGATGATAGGTTATTGGACACTAACAGTGTTAATACATGGACAATGTCCATCATAGTACCTTATATATAGCCACTTTTTCCACTTATTTTGATATTAATAGCTTTATATGGAAAAAAGTGTCCACTTATTACTTTTTTCTTCATTTTGTCCATGTAATGCGATATTATGATGGGTATCATGGAGAATAAGACAAAATTTACCCCAAACCCTAAGTCAAAATTAATGGATCAAGTTCGAGAGACCTTGAGATATTATCATTATGCTCATTCAACTGAAAAAACATATTGTCAGTGGATTTTGAGATATGTCTATTTTTACGATAAAAAGCGACATCCAAAAGAAATGGGAGGCCGCGAAGTTGAGAGTTTCTTATCTCACCTGGCAACACATGGAAAAGTGGCTGCTTCAACCCAGAGACAAGCTCTCAATGCATTAGTTTTTTTATATCGCGATGTTCTTCAAATTCCTCTTGATCAATCTATCGCCCCCATTCGTTCTAAACGCAAACCTCATCCCCCAACCGTTCTTACAGAAAACGAAGTTGAGAGGGTGTTCGCACAAATGAAGGGCACCCATCTACTAATGGCCAAATTGATTTACGGAACTGGTATACGCCTAATGGAGTGTATTCGTTTGCGTATACAGGATATTGATTTTGGCCAGAGGCAACTGTTTATCCGCTCCGCAAAAGGTGGAAAAGATAGAACGACATTTTTGCCTCGTTTTGTTCACGACGAACTTCATGAGCATGTCGAACGTGTAAAAAAACTGCATCGCCAAGATCTTGAGCAAGGCTTTGGCGAAGTGTATCTACCAAATGCACTAGCCAGAAAATATCGAAAAGCAGCTTGGGAAACATCGTGGCAATACGTATTCCCAAGTAAATCACGATCTATAGATCCAAGGAGCAAAAAAGAACGTAGACATCACGTACTTGAGTCAGGCCTGCAAAAAGCTGTTAAATCGGCTGTGAGAAAGTCAGGGATCGACAAGCGGGCAACCGTCCATACTCTTCGCCATTCCTTCGCTACACATATGCTTGAAAATGGAACCAATATCCGTGTGCTTCAAGATCTTCTTGGACATGCTGATGTGAAAACAACAGAAATATATACCCATGTTATGCGAAAGGATATTGATGGGTTGCAAAATCCGCTGGATCGTCTGTACAGCAAATCCAATTAGAAGGAAAATCCTTCAAATAAACTGCCGTCCATTAAAACAGAAGAGTTATATTTGTTCAATGAATAGTTGTGCTATTTCACTGATAATTCTAATACTATTTTGCAGAGACGTGCGGTAAAAAGGGTAACTATCGTGTAATATAGGCAGGTTTAGATGTTTCCTGAATATACGTAATAAAACCTAATTTTGCGAAGTGTCGACAACTACAATTAACAACCTGATTACCACTGAGTACTTTTGTAACATCCACCTATTTGGGTGATTGTGAAAGAATTGCATCAATATTTATTCGCCCAATTCTATCCTTGAGCTCTTAGCCCGGGTGAGAAATTCAGGTTAGCCGACCACAAGTCAGACAGTAAGGAGGAATGACTCAATACTCTCTGCAACTTCCTGCTCCCTGCCAAGAAAAAAATGGTCACTTCCCAAGATTTCATGGATGGTAGCATGTAACGTCACATTGTTTTTTTGTTGAATTAGAAGATTATCGTTTTCAGCAAAAAGCAGCAGAGTTTTGCAGCCTACACTCCTTAATGGTTCAAAATCGTGTTCACCCAGAGGCGGGGTAATTGCACTAAAGCTGAGAGCAGTCCCGAGTGCGGAGAGCCCAATAAAACTGCCGAAGGAGTACCCGACCAGATGGAAATTTGAAAAATACCTGGAACTCCACCGTATCACCTCTTCCGTATCACAAATGATTTCAGAAAAGTCATTTTGCTTATCCAGCCTGTCCCAGTATTCAAACAGGGGCAGATCTGGTTCTGCCTTGAAACTTTTTCCCACCCCACGATAATTAAAGGAAAGCACCGGAAAATGATATGCCAGCGTTTCAGCCAGGGCAGAGACAACATTGTTGTCCATATTTCCTGCAAGGAGTGGATGGGGAGAACAGAGAATTACCCCCGGTTGACCGCTGTTTTCTTCCCTGTAAGTGAGCCTCCCTTCCAGACTCCCGAGCATACAGGGTATGCTTACATCCTGACTGAAATGGGAGCTCATCAATACACTCCACCACTCTTCTTTTGGTGAAAACTAAGACCTTCAATATTGCTGATCCCCTGTTCACCATCCCTCATAACCCGAACAGCAGTGTCCCGTTCAAGCATATTTAGAAGCAGAAAAGATCTGTCGAAACGGTGAAACATAATCCGGCCACGTTGCCCTTCCGGGACTGTATCTGCTAAACGTGGCGGTTCATGTTTATCTTTTGGCAAAGGGAGAAGATGCAGATGAAGTGACGGATCGTGAACAAAAAAGACAGAAGGTTCTCCCATAATCTGCTCGGATTCAAAGGTTACCCCAAAGAGACTGTTACCATATCCGGGAAGAATCACTGCAGCAGGAAAGAGCCTTGCAAGCTGCTGGCTGGTCTCACTATCCTGAGCCATACCTCCTGTGTGGATACCCGTAATCTGTAGCCGTTGCTTCTCTGTCATCTGCTTAGCAAGGACGAGGAGAAGTGGCGGGGTTGTAAAGAGAACCGTAATCTCCTGCTGATTGATAATATTTAAGGCCTGAGAGCTGAGGTGATCCATATAGAGCATATGGCCCATTGAATTCGGCTGCTGCTGCTTTACCCAACGGACATCACAGTCAATGGAAAAAGGTTCAAGACTATCAGTAGCACGGGCAAAGGCTCTTGCTGCCTGTGCAATAACATGGGGCCCTGATGGCCCGACAAAGAGCCACTTTTGATGTGTTGGAAAATGAAAGCGCCTCACTGCCTGAAGCCAGGGAGCAACAAATGCGGCATGAAATTCTTCTGGCAAATAGACCCTGCGACACGGATTGCCTGTGGTACCACCAGTTTCAGCAAGAATCATCTCTGCCATGCAACCGTGGAGTGAACGTGGAACAAAATCAGTAATCGGTCTGCTCCGCATTGCCTCCACATCCATGGGACCAAGCAGCTGCAGATCATTGATTTCCTGGAAATCCCGACGCTGCAGATCTTTCCTCTTAAGAGCATCCAGCCAGTATGGTGTGCCGGTATCGGAATCAAAATGAATATCAAGGATCTGCTCAAACATTATTTTTCTCTCCTTCCATAAGCAGGACAGGCAGGATGGACAGGTCACAGATCAGTGCCATCCACAGGGACAGACTGATCAAAAGACCAAAATAACCAAGCGGTATAAAGGGGGAGGCCAAAAAGGCAAGAAAACCGGTACCTGTCACCAGGGTAGTGGTAATTATGGGGGCTCCTACCTCCCTGAAAACCTGATCCAGTCGCTGGCGGGGCCTCAGATGTTTATCCTGATTCTGGTAACCGTAGAGAAAATGAATGGTATCATCGACAACAACACCAAAAATAATAGAGGCAACGGTAATAGTAGCCACTGACAGCGGAATGCCAAACCAGCCCATAACGGATATCACGAGAACCACGGGCAGCAGATTTGGAACCATGGCGATCAGTCCCATCTTTATCGAACGCAGTAACAATCCGATAAGGAGGGAAATGGCAACAAAGGCCACACTGAAACTTTGCAGCATTGAAGAAAAAAGCTCCTTCTGTCCTCGCGTGTAGAGGGGGACGGATCCTGTAACGTAGGGCGTGGTCGAGTGGCCAAGATTGCTCTGAAAAAACGCTTCCATCTCATCTGCAATGGCAAGTGTTGCCTCTGAAGAGATCGTCTTTATAAGAATGGTCAAACGTTCAACCTTCTGGTTGCTCGAAAAAAAATCTGGCAGCAGCATGGTGGCACCAAGACTGACAACCTGCTCCGATTGATTTGTCATGGTATACACATAATGGGTAATTTCAGGATGTTGAATGGCAAGCTCCTTTAAATGGCCATCAAGCTCACTTCTAAACAGTGGCTGTCGGAAAAGATCTATCTCAATGGGGGTGAGACCAACTCCAGCATCTTCAATGGCCTGATAGTTGAGACGTACCACGGAGTTATCGGTGAAAAAATCCAAGATCAGAGATCCTTTTTGCAGGCGTCCAATACCAAATCCAGCTACAAGTAGAGCCAACAGCAAGGCAAGGAGAATTTTTCTTCTCTTTCGGAAAAGGAAAAGGCTTGTACCTGCAGGCAGAACCAGCCTTTTGGAAAAGCTACCCGGCTTCAGAAAGACCGGCACAAGAATAAAAGTGACAAGCAACGATATCAACGTTCCAACGGCCCCCCAGAGACCAAGTTCACGAACCGGCCCATAGCTTGAAAAGAGGAGTGAGCCAAAGCCCATTGCCGTCGTTACTCCAGACAATGCACAGGGAGGTGCAACTCTACAGAACACATTTATAGGTGTATCGCCAGGATTCCACCTTTTTATGCTGAAATGAATCCCATGGGCCATGCCGAGAATAAGGGTCAGCGGAGGCAGGGCAAGAAGAACCATATTCATTTTGACCCCACACAAGCCAATAAGTCCCACCAGGAGCACAGCCGAAAGTAACCCACAACTCAAGATCAGCAGAGCCTGCGTTCTGCATAATAGTAACACAGCAATACTCACCACCAGAAGAACGACCGGAAAAAGGACAGTGGTGGCTTTAGCCGACAGGGTATCCAGCTGTTTGGTAAGGTACCAGACACCGCCCAGATGATAGGTCTCCACCTGATGCGCCTTCATAATCGGTGGTATTTGTTTGAGTATCTCAGCCAATTGTGCAGGATTGGCCGTACCTACCGGCATAAGAGTAAGAAGACTTCCCCGTGTCCCCTGGACGGTTTCAAGTCCCACACTCCTGCAGGAACTGACATCCGGAAGGGTTTTGAGTGCTTTCCTTATCTGGACAAGAGTCAGACCTTTCACTTGCCGGGGAATAAAAATAAGCAGGGGATCTGAAATATTGGTTCGTTTTAGAAATTGCTGGTAGGCCAACCAGTCTGGAGAATCTGCTGACTGCCACACCTCAAGTGAATTATCAACCTGACTTTTCGATGCGCCATAGCCCCCGACAACAGCAAGAAACACCATCAGGATCACAACCCACAGGCGATGTCGGCGCAGATTTGCAGCAAAGCGGGAAAGTGTTGTATCCAACATAGGGACTACTTTTTCCGAAATGACACAGCCCAGGAGCCTATAAACTTCATACCAGAATTCTTCACAGCATAATTCACCCGATTTTTCACCAGATCCTTTGGCCCCTGGCCCAAAATTTCAGCCAGTGATTTCAAAAAATAATCAATCTGCTCCTCGGTGATAACCAAAGGAGGATACACCCGAAGCACTGCCCGGTTATTGAGCATCAGGGTACCGAGTATACCATGTTGCTTGAGCAGTGCCGCTGCAACCATTCCGGGAAGATGTTCACGAAGCACTGATTTTAAACCGGGTAATTTCAATGGCAGATATTTAGCCTGATCAATCACATCAACGTCAAATTCAATGCCTGCCATCAGGCCACGCCCCCGCACATCTTTGATCCACTCCGGATACTCGCCCTGTAGACGTTTAAGGCCATCCAGCAACTGTTTTCCACGCTCCTGAGTATTGAGCAGGAGATTCTCTTCCTGTAAGACCTCAAGAGCTGCCATGGCGGCTGCACAGGATGTTGCCCGGCCCCCGAAGGTTGATGTCTGTACAAGGCAGTCATGGGGATTTTCATATGCAGTTTGAAATACCTTGGAGGTGGTAATGGTGGCCCCAATGGTGGCCACGCCACCCCCCAGAGACTTGGCCATGGCAACAATATCAGGAACAACCCCTTCCTGCTCACAGGCAAGGAATGTCCCGGTACGTCCCATGCCGGTCTGAATTTCATCGAGTATCAGCAATACTCCGAAACGATCGCATAATTCCCGTACCTCACGCAGATACCCAACCGGCGGAATCATAATCCCGGCCTCTCCCTGGATGGGTTCCAGAATAACCGCCGCCACCTGTTGTCTACCGTCCCGCTTGTTTTGTTCCAGCAGGTGTTCCAGTTCATCGCTCTTGCCATAGGGTACATGTTGAGCTGGAAGCGTTGGAAAAAATTCACGAAGACGTTCACTGCCGGTAACCGATAATGCCCCTATTGTTTTGCCGTGAAGCGAATTGTCCGCATAGATAAACACAGGTCGTTCCCCTTTAAAACAGCGGGATGCCATCTTTAATGCAGCCTCAACGGCTTCTGTTCCCGAGTTGCAGAAGTAGACCTTGGAGAGGTCACCGGGAAGCAGCAATGACAGATTGTGGGCCAGAAAAGCGGTATAAGGGGAGAGGAGTTCCTTGGAAAGGTCGACTCGCTGCTGATTTTGAACATCCTGCACAGCACGGATAATTTTGGGGTGATTATGGCCAAAATTCAAGGCGCCATAGGAGGAGACAAAATCAAGAATCTCTTTGCCATCGCTTGAGGTAATTACCGCTCCCCGTGCACTCTGCGGATTTATGGCCGTATATTCACCGATCTCCAGAAGCGCCACCAGCCCAGGATTAATATGTTCACGAAATTTTTCCACTGCCTCTGTATAGGGACGCTCTGTAACTTCATCTACGGGAATCCAGTCAGTATGCATTTTTATGGGTGAGCAAGTAGAGGTTCAAAGTGATAGGGATACTCACGGAAAAATTCTTCCAGAGCCGTTGCAGTACGCAATGCCTCCCTGGGGTTGGCCACCAGCTGAATGGCCCCCTGGAAAAAACCCTGCTGAGGCGACATTTTTCCAGAGGCAACTTGCAAAAATGTGTTGCCATCGGTGGTGTATCCAAAATTTCCTGATGATCCTCTGGCAATCCTTATCAATATCCCGTTCATAATGGTAACTGTCCAGGTAGTATAGCCCTTGATCTCAATTTGAAGACAGGCTGAAAGGGATGCCAGATTCTTGATTAACGGCTTTCCGGTATACTGTGGTAGAAAATGAGTAAAATAGCGTTCAAGGTGAAATTGCTCATCGTGGCTGACTCCTCTGTCGAGTTCCTTTTTAGTGGAAAGAAAGATGATAAACGCGGAAAGGAGATCTTCTTCTTTAATGGCAGGCAAAACCTCCTTCCCCAGAGAATCTTCCAGATTATCTCTGGCAAACGTTGTGGTCAGATTAAGGTAGGGAGCATACACCTTCGTCTTTTTCGAGAGGATTTTTTCTGGCCTTGTTAACTCTTCTTTCTCAACGCCGGCGGCAGTAACCCATGCAACAGCCTCCCTTGCAAAAGCCTGATTAAAAACCCGTGCCAGAGTATCATTTGGGAGGGCTACAGCTGGTGTGAGATGGTATGTTTTCCCGTGATCACCACTTTTTTCGGCAAGATCCGCAAGTGCTAAGGCCACATCATCATTAAAGACAAAGGGCAGATGAGCCCTGGGATTCCCTTCCACCCGCAAGGTCTTGAGACGGTTTTTCCGTTTGGCACCTTCAAGACAGAGGCGAAACACCCCGTCCAAAAACACAAAAGGGCCAAAGACAGAGATACTGGCCGCAGTTGGTCTTCGTTCCAGAACAATTGATGGTCTATACACCGTATACTGTGGAGATGGTTCCTCACGCAGAACACACTCCCCTCTGTATTTGGACTCTTCATAGAAGTTATGAAAACCTTGCCCTTCCTGCAGCTGATCTTCCCGAAATTCTCCTCCCCAGTCACCGCAGACAAAGGCGGTGGACACGTGATGGAGCCAGGCTCCACTGATCAGGGCCAGTTCTTTGATATGGCGCACACCTTCAATGTTTACGGCTCCATACTCTTCAAGAGACTTGCCCTTGAAATCCGTTCGTGCAGCGAGATGAAAAATGCTGTCAACCTCCCGGCACAGTTGTTGCCATTCTTCGTCAGGCAAACCCAGCAAGGGTTTACTTACATCCCCTGTCAGCCAGCGCAGCTGAGAGCTGTCTGGCTCTTCGGGATGACGACAAAGAGCTGTTACCCTCTGTCCCCGCGCCAGAAGAAGATCAATTAAAGGACGGCCGATGATACCACTGCCCCCTGTCACCAGAACGGTCATGACAAATGCCCCTGACTGGCAGCTGCCTCGTTCCAGCGTTTCTGCTGCTGAAGAGTCTCCTCGGCCGTGGGAATATGGTTGACCAGCCTTCGAATATTTGCCTCCATGGTGGCGATATAACCTTTCAGCAACTCCGGACCATTGGTCTTAAGATGCTTTGCTGCCCATCTATCACAATGACCGCAGCCTTCACAGCCGAGACGGCAATCCGGTTCCGTCCTGTGAAAATAATCAAGAAAGCCAGACAGCTCATCATTTTCAAGACTAATTTCCAGAGGATCAAGCTTCGTCCCATCAGCCTGCTTTCGAAATTGCAGCCAGTGAGGCCAACCAAGCAAGGCCAGCAAATTTCCCTTAAATTCTCCCTGCAGATAAAACCTGGCCCGATCTAACAACTCGCCACTCTCAAGTCCCCGTCCGGCAATCTTAAAATGATGGAGTCCAATTTCTTCATAGAAATGCAGATCCTCAGGACGTACCCAGGGACTGCGCATAAACTCGCCGGGGTTTTTTAGTTTCTCCAGATAACACCAGTTAAGATAATACTGATTATAGGGATGACCACAACCGTCCTTGTGAATATGACCTCCAGAAGCGGCAGTGCAATAGTGATTAAATTTAAAATGACATTGATAGAGACAGACCGGGTTCACAACAATCTCCAGATCGACCCTGCTCCCTGGCGTCACACGGCGCAAAAAACGAAAATCGCGATTCACCTCCACGTCGAGGACAATTCGACTGGCTCCAATCTCTTCAAACTGATTAATACCACGTTTGGCCCCCACATAGCCAATGGTGGAAACAACCACCTCGAGTTCCGGGAAGCTGCTCTTGATAATATCCACAAGATATGGTGCTGTAACTGTAACGGATGCGACTCCACAATCACAAAGGAACTGCAACAGCTCCTCAAACTCCTGGCGCCCGTCATGGGTGTACTCAAAATTGGCGTAACTGGGGGAGTTAAGCAGGTAATTGAAGGCAATATCCTGATCGAGCGCCAGACGCACATGTTTTTGAAATTCTGATCTGCTGATAAGAGGGAGATATTTAGCGGGCCGTGCAGAATGAAAAGAGCCGTGCTGAAAAGAACCGTAGAGTTCAAAGACCCTTCCGCCACTCTCGCTATAGCGGCTGTTGAGTTCAGCAAGATCAGTAATAAAACCATCGCTAAAGCTGGTGGGCAATGTTATGCGTCTCGAAGAGAGTACCTGACTGCTTTTTTTCTGTGTCATTCGATAGTAGGTCGCTCAAAAAGAATCCATGGCAAAAGGGTATGACCCTATCAATGTGGCCTTTTGCGTGGAGTGATGGAAACGGTACAGGTCAATGGATAGATCGCGACTGTACTCCTTTTGAGGAAAAATCACTGCAAAGCTTTTCTCTTCTCCCGGGGCAAGTACTGAAGAAATATTAATTTTCTTCTTTTCAACCACTGTTCCATCAGGCTGCCGCCAGCTGAGGACAACAAAAAGCTCCTTAGTACCATAGGTTCCCGTAGGTAAATCATGGGGCAGACTGTTTTTCAGCCTAAAATGAATGGTGTCAGCTTCCATTGCATCCAACTGGATTTCAGGACCTGTTCCCTGCTCCGGCTGATTGGGCAGAATCAGATAATGACTGTACACCCTGTGAACCGGCTCAAAGGACACCAGTATATTCGAAAAGGAATCTGTCCCCCTGGTATGGGGACGTTCAACGGAAACCCCATGGCATCCGTGACAGGTAGGATAATGCTTCGTGGCTCCCAGGCTTCGCCATTGCTCATAGGTTTCTTCATGGCAGACCCCGCAGAGTTGCGACGAATCTTTCTTTGAATTGACCTTGGAATTTTTAGTTATGGCATGGGGGCTGAAGAGTGCTCCAGAGTCGTGGGGACCATGCATGGCCTGCTCATACAGATGACAGGAGATACAGGTAACTCCTTCTTCCCGGTTATAGCTGCGGGCCTCTCTTTCAGGATTCTGCACACTGCCTGGAGAATGGCAGAAAAGACATTCCTCCTCCTGGTACTGGTCGGACTGGAGTTTGAATTCAGGACTGACAAAGGCTCGGGCATGAGCAGTCTGTTGCCACTCTGCAAACTGCTCGACATGACAGGAGCCACACTCTTCAGCTGTGGGAGCATGACTATCCTGATTCCGCACCTCAGTCAGATGGCCAAAGCCACATGAGGTCATGATCAGACAAAGAATAAGAGTAACAAAGAAGCGCATAACAACTCGATGTCCCGAAGGGATAATTTTTCAAATCATTTATCTGTCATGACTGTAAAGACATTTACCGCTAACTACAACTCTTTAATTGTCTCTATTCAGAGTTCCCTCAGCAAAAAGATATCGTCTCACCGGCCTTTGCCTCTCCACCCTGAATAACCCTGGCAAAGATACCTTCTTTGGGCATTATACAGTCCCCGGTTGCTTTTTTTATCACACACCCATCATTATGGCATTTCTTACCGATCTGAGTGATCTCAAGAATGATAGCAGTGCCAATCTGAATACTGTCTCCGACCGAGACCGATGACAAACCAAGCCCTCTGGTGATTATATTTTCTGCAAATGCACCATCTTTCAAAGAAGGCAGTTTCTCTTTCACTCTGTCAATACTTTCCCCAGCGAGCAGAGAAACCTGCCGATGCCACTTACCACCATGAGCATCACCCTCAATTCCAAATCCCTCCTGAAAGTTTGCAAGATCCACCGGCTTTTTCACCATTCCCTTTTTCCTGCTGATACAAATTGCTTCAATGGTTGCCATCATTTTCCTCCGTCATTGATACATTGTTTTTTTATCGGCACCGACTCTTTAATTTTGTGTTTTCCAGAAACAACACCATACCTCAAAGCATAGCTGATATCAGCCGGAACCACAAAACAAAAAATGACACATCGTGGTACCGCATGATCTTTGTATTAGAAATTCGGCTGATGGGGAGGAAGGGGAACCTAATCCTTTTAAATGAAGGTGTTCTCTGTCTGATCTGAAACTTTATCCAGTAAGCTGGAGTCAGTCGCTAATAGTGGCGACCAAAGCTCTCTATGTATTCAACACGAGATCAAGTGCCATTTTTTCACTCTACCCCGCTTTTGGAGTTACCGTTTTCTTCTGAACCAACACTTTGTGTAAACTCATGCTAAGTGTTTTCACATCAAACGGTTTTGGCACACTGTCTTTAAACCCATATTGCTGACAATCTGACATCACAGGAGAATCAGCATACCCACTTGAAACAATGGTAACCACTTCAGGATCAATGGCTTGCAACTCTGCAATTGTTTTCTCGCCCCCCATACCATCCTTAATGGTTAAATCCAGGATAACAGCATCAAACGGGTTCCCAGCGTCCAAAGCTTGAGAGTAACGCTTTATTGCCTGCTCACCGTTTTTCACTTGTTCCGTTTCGTACCCAAGTCGATTTAACATGGTTGAAACCATATTAAGCAGGGCAATTTCATCATCCATAATAAGTATTTTACCGCTGCCCATTTTGGGTTTTTCTTCATTTTCCTTTACGACAATCTCACTACCACCCTTGGTAACGGCTGGCAGATAAATCGAAAAACATGTTCCTTTTTCTGCAGAGGATTTTACTTCAATATATCCGCCATGTTGTTTAATGATGGAGTGAACGATGGACAGCCCCAAACCACTACCCTTTGTACTTCCTTTTTCTTTAGTTGAAAAATATGGATCAAAAATTTTATCTATGTGCTCCTCTGGAATGCCTGTTCCCGTATCCTGCATCTCCATACATACATACCTTTTCTGGGACTGTGATGGTGTTTGGGATCCTGGCCTGTGGTTGTAACAACTAATGGTTATGGTACCTTTCTCTCCCATTGATTCTACAGCATTCATCAGAACATTAGCTATGACCTGTCTGATCTGCTCTGGATCAATTTGTACAGTCCAGAGGTCATTAGCAAACAGAAATTCAGAATGAATGGGACGACCTGACAGAATAAATGAAACGATATCAGGTAAAAAAATAGCCAAATCAATCGCTGATGTGACGGGCGAGCCTCCTTTTGAAAAGGTGCGTAACTGATTTGCTAGTATTGTCGCTCGTTGAGATGCGGATTTCGCCTCACCCAGTAATTCGTTCACATCGGAATTATCGATGGTGAGCATCTTGGCAAGTTCAATATTCCCCATGATGGCTGTTAAAAGATTATTGAAATCATGGGAAATACCTCCAGCCAAAACGCCGATTGCCTCAAGCTTTGTTACTTTTATTCGATCATCCTCAGCCTGAAGGCGATCTGTTATATCCCGGAATATAACAACACTGCCACGTTTGCCTCCCTTTGACTGCAAAGGAGTTCCCTTGACTTCAACAGGAATAATAGACCCATCCCTATGAAGAAAGTAGTCTTTA
Source organism: Desulfocapsa sulfexigens DSM 10523 (assembly GCF_000341395.1). GTDB lineage: Bacteria > Desulfobacterota > Desulfobulbia > Desulfobulbales > Desulfocapsaceae > Desulfocapsa > Desulfocapsa sulfexigens. The sequence goes on from NC_020304.1 coordinate 994,847, forward strand.
TCATCGGAGAAAGTACGACCTGCCATGTTTTCATTGAGCAAACGACATTCCCCGTACGTATCTATTACACCATTCTCTTTGTGACGATGAAACAATTCATGGGCATTTTTCCCCAGCAATTCACCGGGTGAATAACCGAGTTGTTTTTCCATTGCAGAGTTGATAAAGGTGATCTCTCCTTTCGCATTATTGACATACAATGCATCTCCCATATAGCGGGCAATGGCGCTCAAGCGTGCCTCATTGCGTTTGAGCTGCTCCACAGCCTGCTGTCGTTGCCAGACAAAAAAACCTAGGGCAAATACCAGCACTGTAAGTCCAAAAACTATTGCCCTGAACGTATTCCAGAGGGTGACAATTTCATAGTTTTCCTCGTAGGAGAGAATATATGCAACCTGTTCTCCTTTGACGTTATGTAATGGCAACCCCGCAACGATGTAATTTTTATTCTGATCCCCAATAAAAATAGAAAACCTTTTCTCATCTGCAATATTATTTTGTACCCCCTTGTTTTTAGCAAGAATGGGATTCAGGCGACGGGCAAGAGGGAAGATCGGATTCTCTAAATCAAACCCGAGTATACGTAAGTCTTCAACAACGTACCCTGGATAAACCGACACTGGAGTATAAAACTCCCGCTCATCCGGAAAAGCCTTGGCCATAACCATGTCTTGTTTCTGTATAAAAAGATACTTATGCATCGGCGCAGCATCCGTCATTGCTTTTTGGATAGCTTTGAAGGGAACAGATGTTTCCACGCTGCCGACATGATTTCCCTTGTACTGCAAGGGGAAGACATACCGGAACCCACAGAATATCCTACCATTTTCAAAACCGAATATCGATTTATGGAGTGTGTTCACAAGACGAACCGATTCTCTGATGTCTGTTAATGAATCACCACATTTTTCCAGACGATGAAAACGAAGAAAACTCCTATTGTCGGGAAAATGAAAATGCAATTGACGAATATTGTTTTCTGCCAGGTGGGTGTAGGTTGGGTAGAGTAAGCGATATAATCTCCCTCGCAATATTGCCTGCCTTTCGGGGGACGCTTTATAGGCTTCGGCCACAAGTTCAAGCACTTCTCTCTTGTTGAGCACTTCATCGTACAAAGTTTCCGCATAGGTCTTATACAGATGAATAGTCGTTTTATAGGTCGTTTCGAGCACGGAGGTGTGCCGTAGATAGACTTCCTGTTCCCTCTTTTTCCACGTGTGATAAATGCCGAAAAAAAGCACTGTATACAGTAAAATTACCAGTGTTGTTATGCGCCACATAGTTAATGAAAATCCTTGCTCGGAATAATGACCCCCCGTAACTGATCTCGAATCACATCATAATCACTATCATGTGCGATTAAGGTACCATACCGAATACCCTGCCCCCACTCTTCCACAAGTTTACGGTGAGTTGGGTTATCCAGTGGCCGCAATTGGAGCAAGACGTTACGGAGTATTTCTATCTGCTTATCCGTAAGGGTTCTCTTATTTGCAACAAGCACAAATCCAGGCAAAGAAGCTGACTCAGCTAAGAATTGAAGGCCGAGATGTACGTACTTTTTACCGATTGAGCTTTTTATACCACCAGCTTTAAATTCTCCACGAATAACCGCAAGAGCAACCTCTTGATGACTGCCCAGGTATTGGAAGTCAGTGTCATTGACAGACAATCCGACCTGCTGCAGGAGGTTGTCTGTACACAAGTAACCGCAGGTGGAGTGAGGTTGGGTCAGTGCCAGGCGTTGCTCTTTAAGAGCTGCTATGGATGTAAGTCCACTTTCAACCCCGGTAACAAGAGCACATGTATATGTCCCTTCACCCTGCTCATTAAGAAAGCGGACAACGGGTTCCGCATCCGGATATGTTTCACGTAATTGAACATAAGGAAGGGGACCAAGGATAACCAGATCTATCTCTTCGGTCTTGAATTTATCTAGAATTTCTTCGTAATTGCTAAAATATTTAACAGATAGATGCTGACCAAGAGGTTTCTCAAGAAAATGAAGCATGGGCATTATCTGCCTTATCACCTTTTCTTTCTGCTCCATGGGCAGGGGAGCAAAGAAAATTTCTCTGGCAACAGCCGGCATAGCACAGAGACACACCAGGAACAATAAAATATACACAAGAACGTATCGATTTCTCACTTGATCCTTCCCCTCACTATCCCATAGTGACAACATATATCAGTATATAAAGAAATAAACAGACAATAACAAAAACCAGAAGCAGGTAGAGTGATGCAACCACTTAAATTAGCGTTATTCACCTTGAGCTGCCATTGTTTACACAATATGGTAATAGATATCAATGCCATTCTTGAAAGAATATTTAACCTTATTACCACTAATCCTCAGCCTAACCGCCTGAGAAGGAGTTGTTTCGTGTTGATTATATGGGCATCTGCGGCCTGGACGGCCGCAGCAGAGCCCCCAGGGATGGGTTTATGGCGTCCCATATAATCGACACGGAACAGCTCCGGGTTGCAAAGCTGAGTTTCGATGGTAATCGGGATATTTAATTAAATAAATAACACTTGCCAGTAACATTGGGAAAACTCGCAACAATGAAGGTAAAGAGGCAATAAAAATGGCCAATGCTCTCTATCCTTCTTTGATTTTAATGGATATCAAATGCCCAAGATTGATCGTGCCATTACAATTGCAATGGCCCTACATCAAAATCTGATGGAAGTGAGAAGGTTAAACACCAATCTGCAAAAAGCCTTGGATGAAATCAAAATACTAAAAGGTGTTTTACCTATTTGCTGCTATTGCGGAGAAATACGCGATAATACAGAAGTAGAACCTGGTAAAGGTCCTTGGATTAGAATGGATGAATATATCAATAAAAGAACCAGTGCTGACGAAAAGTCTGTGCTCGGGGGCAGTTAATTTTTTTTCTTGAGTTAAAAAATCCTGTAAGGTGGCTTTCAGATAATCGTATAACCTGCCTCCGAAAGGGCAGCAACTATCTGTTCTACATGTGCACGGCCATTGGTTTCAACAGTTACATCAAGACGCACACTTTTAAAACGTGATGGATTATGGAATTGATCGTGGTCAAGTTTGACAACATTTGCATTATGTAAGGCAAGAATACTCGCGATCTTCAGCAACTCTCCAGGTTTATGCAGAAGTTCCACGGCAAAGCTAAACAACCTGCCACGAGACACAAGGCCACGATGGATCATCTCTGACATTGTGAGTACATCGATGTTGCCACCGCTCACAAGGCAGACCGCCTTCTTCCCTTTTACATCATAATGGGCAAGCCCTGCCACGCTCAGTGCTCCGGCATTTTCTGCAACAAGCTTCTGCCGCTCCATCAAAATAAGAAGTGCCTGCATAATTGCGGTATCCGGTACTGTCACCATACCGTCGACTGTGTCCTGGATAATTTCAAGACAGAGATCTCCAGAGCTTTTCACTGCCACGCCATCGGCAATGGTATCCACAAAATCGAGTTCAACCAGCGATCCCACACGTTGCGACTCTGTAATTCCGGCAGCACCATCAGGTTCCACACCAATCACCTGTACCGAAGGATTAACCGCTTTAATTGCCGCAGCAACCCCTGCAAGTAAGCCACCACCACCAACGGGAACAAAAACCAGATCGGCATCGCTGCATTCATCAAGAATCTCAAGACCAATGGTCCCCTGCCCGATAATCACCTCAAGATCATTAAAAGGATGAACAAAGACAGAACCATGCTCTTTTTCGAGGCGACGGGCTTCAGCATACGCCTCATCATAACTGTCACCATGAAGAATAACCACGGCGCCGAGTTTCTGTGTGGCCTCTACCTTTATTAACGGAGTCGTCTCCGGCATTACAATCGTCGCACGGGCACAACACTGTGAATCCATGCTACAAAAGAGCTGTGCCGCAAGGGCTACCCCCTGAGCATGATTTCCAGCAGAGGCTGTGACAATGCCATGCTTTCGCTGTTCCGGTGAGAGGCCGGCAATACGATTAAAAGCCCCGCGAATTTTAAAAGAACCGGTACGTTGCAGGTTTTCCGGCTTGATATAAATGTCGGCTTTATACTCTTCACTCAAAAACTCACTATAAATAAGCGAGGTTGGTTTGATTATTATTTTCAGCCGTTCTCTGGCTTCCTGAAACTGTTTTAAAGGGATTGACATAGATTTTTTTGTATAAAAAGATTCCCGCAAAGATAATCAAATGGTGTATTGACCCTATAGTTAATGACATTACAACAACTAGTACCTTTTGGACAATAAACCTATTTTCTTATTACTCACAATAATAGGACCCACAGGGTCAGCTCAAACAAAAAAACAACTACTTACAAATACCGGTGGGGAAATCATTTTTGAAAAAATACAAGCTAACGATTCGACATTTCAGTACAATCCTAATGGATTGGAAATTATCATAACCGATCAAACCATGCCAGGCATGAGTGGTTCTGACCTTTCCAGATGAATACTTCAGCTAAGACCTGATATCCGATATTTCCTGTAGTGGTCACGGTAAGCTGATTGACGAGGATTCGGTAAGAGGATTGGGATATAAATGATATCTTTTGATTATAAGAAAAGTGGAAACCATAGATCATACATCCGGTTTCCACAAGTGTACACTTAGTTTCCGGACATAAACATATGACTGGGAAGCAGAGGGGTGATATCTCCGTTTAATTTTATATATTTTTTATTATCTTTTCCTGTATAAGCTTCAACCAACCGCCTCATAATTGGAAGCCCATCTCCAATTGCAGCCAGGACAAATCCCTTTCCTGCCGGGCGCAGATGTGTTTTCTCGATATCTATCATCTTACTCTCTCAAAGAAAAATACGGTTCAACGAACCTGACAGTCAAAAGCATCAGGCCAACTTCATACAATTATGTCTTACAAAACACTTGCAATTTGAGTGCCGCTTGCCTCCAAAGTACCAAGCAAAAGTGTTTTTGCTACATTTTCAAATTGTAATTAAGTATCCATACAGTTAAAACAACGACTCAATATTCGGCCATAACCGTGTGTTTTTTTTAAGACAGCTCCTGTCGCTATGATCGTCATTTACCTACAAAGAACTTGCAGCTGTAATCTTGTTGAATTTTAAAGATTTCATGGTAACATTCTTATTATATTGATATCTTCAGAAAACGTTCCCAACTACCATTGGTATTTGTATACGGAAGCCCCTAATGCGAATAAAAACAGAAATTTTTCAGTCCATTTTTATAATTACCTGTGAAGGATCCAGTCTGGATTCTTCGCTTGCACAGGAATTTTTAGCTGCAATGAACGGGTTTCTGGTCAAGAGCAAACTGGATATTCTACTGGATCTGTCGCTTGTGAATTTTGTTGACAGCACCGGACTTGGATCCGTCGTGCGCGCCCTCAAGCAAATCGATGGGGTTGGTAAACTGGTATTATGCGGAGTTGATGAACGTATATTCGAGTTACTCAGAATGACCCGAATGGACAAACAAATTATTCAACAGGCAAATCGAGGGACAGCCCTGAGCTATCTTTTCTGGGAAAGAAAGAAAACGGAGCCTGTTCCGGTCACCCGCCCGCCGGCACCTCAGACAGTCAAAGCTCAAAAAATGGAAAAGGTGGTTGTGGAGAAGTATCATGCACAACCCATGTTATGGGAGGTGGACGAAGCGGACTTTGAAGAGATTGTGGATGAGGAGTACGAGGCAGAAGGCAGCATACCCATCGTAAATCCAGCACAAGAGCAGGAACGACGAAAATACCGACGAATCAACCATAGGCAAATCATGACCGATGATTTTATCATCTACTGTAAAAACACCACAACGGGAAAACACCACCCGGCAGTTGTGCTGAATATCTCGCCCGGCGGCCTCCTTATGACATCGCGAGCCCGGCTTGCCATTGGCGACGAATTACTTCTGGAAGGCCGTATCGGAAAAAACTTTAAATTTAAAGAACGCGCCGTTTCCCGCGCATCCAGGGAGCAAAAATACGGACTCGAATTTATTGATCTTTCCCCGGAGACTGCTCATTTTCTTAACCGACTCACTGGCTCCATCGATATCACAAAATCCAACAAATTCCTCCAGATTTGATCAGAGTAACCCTCCACCAGGGTGGATTCACGATTATCCTGAAATATTCTTCTGGATATCGAGCTGCATTTCCTCCAGTACTTTAAGCGGATCGGCAGCCTTGGTGATCGGCCGCCCCACAACCACATGATCGGCACCCGTTGCAATGGCCCGACCGGCAGTGATAATACGTTTCTGATCATCGGAGCCATCGCTCACATTCGCCCCTGGTCTGATACCGGGAGTGACAATCAACAACTTATCACCAAGATCCCTGCGTAAACGTTCGGCCTCAAGGCCCGAAGAAACAACGCCATCACATCCAAGTTCCAGAGCCCGCCGGGCACGGAAAAGGACGAGATCCTCAACGGACTGGGTCATCCCCATGGCCCGCAGATCCTCTTCGCCAAAGCTTGTCAGCACCGTCACTGCAAGCAGCTGCAGATCACCCCGCGCCTCCATTGCAGCCCTGATAATTGCATCGTTGCCATGGATAGTCGCAAGGGACACCCCTCTGTTGTTGAGCTGTTCAACGGCAAGTTTTACTGTTTCTGGAATATCGAAAAATTTCAGGTCAAGCATCACCTTATGGCCACGATCAATGATCCAGTCCACCACCTCAAAATAAGAGGCCATAAAGAGCTGAAGTCCAACCTTAAAATAACGGGTACGGGACTCACAACGCCTCACCATCTCTTGTGCAAGCTCGGGATTGTCAACATCCAGAGCAACGATGATTCTGTCCTGCAGTTCTATCTGTTTAGTCATCACTGGTCTCCTCTACAATTCGTCTTATTTTAGTACACACTGCTCTGCCACCTGTTCAGCCAACAGCTCCCTGGACAATTTCGGAATCAAAATAATTTACAGACATACCGGCGTCAACCACCACGGTCTGAGCGGTAATTCCGGAGGAACGAGGAGACAGAAGAAAGGCAGCAAGATCTGCGGCCTCACGGGTTTTGAGAGCTTTTTTCCGTAAAATTGCTTTCTCAGCATAGAGGTAACTGTCAACATAACCGGGGATCCCCGCTGATGCTGAGGTCTTCAACAAACTTGGTGCCACTGCATTAAAACGCACATCTGAAAACGAGGAAAATGATTTTGCCAGAAAACAGACGGAAGAGTTCAGAGCCGCCTTGATGGGGGCCATGTAACCATAATTTTCAGCAGCCATACTGGTGGTGGAGATGGAAATAGTTACCACAGATGCCTCCTTGGTAAACAGCTCACGGAAGTGATTACAGATGGAAATAAAAGAAAAACAGGAGACATCAAAGGCCTGAAGAAAATCCTTTTTCAGGGTACCATGAAATGGCGTTAATCCTTCTGAATAGTTTGCATAGGCTATGGAATGAACCAGACCGTCAATACGCCCACCTTCTCCTTCATTTACTGCCACACCTATCTCTTTCCGAACCCGAATAATATTTGCCTCATCCTCTACGTCACAGAGAAATACGGGAGAATCAGGAAAGAGTTTTCTGGCGGCTTCCGCCCGCTGCTCGGAGCGCACCACATGAATAACCCTGCCGCCTTCCTCCACGAGCACTTTGGCAATGGCAGCGGCCACTGATTTTTTATTGGCAAGGCCAAAAACCACAAATGTCTTCCCTTCTATCTGTAAAAAACCCATCATTCCCTCTTTATCTTTTGATTTCCTCTTTATCTTTTATATTCAAGAATCGTAATTTCGGAAGAATACACCAGGACATTATCTGAGAATAACCTTTTTTCATTGCGATCGAAAGGAAAGATGCTGAACACAAAAAAAGAAGCGGACAGACTATGATTTAATTCCCCGTAGCGCCCACCATCCACAGAAGAGAAATAATTCCACAATTCCAAGCAGCCCGTAATAGCCAAGATTTTCACCCAGCCGGTTCAGCGGATCCAGTACCAGACCTCCTGAGGCTGATGCCAGGAATTGAGAGAGAAAAGTAGACATTGTCACCAAAGCCATATAGCGGCCAGACATACCTGTGTTTGCTGCCAGCTTGACACTCAAAGAGGTTCCGGCGACCATAATCGCCCCAAAACATGCTCCGAAAATGGCCATACAGACCATTACCAGCGGACTGCCTGCACTCAACATAAAAAGAAAAACCGGAGCAACCACTGCAAGGACGCCGCCGGCCCGTAACAGCAAAGCAACCTCACCAACCTTTCGTACCACAGGTTCGATGAAGCAGGAGGAGAGCAGTCCACCAAGCAACAGACAGATCATCAGCTCTGCACTTGTACGCTTGACATCTTCCACCATCATCAAATCATCAACCATAAAAACAAGAAAAAGCGGTACCATAAGGATACCGGCAAGGAAGCAACTACGGGCCATGAGAAATTTTTTAAAATCAACTGTCAGGGCCAGGGGTGATATCAGAGGAAGTTTCTCTTTCCCTATTTGGCCGTTATCTTTTGTTACCAGGAGAAAAGAGAGCAGTGCCATGGAGGTGAAGACAAATGCAACTCCTGCAACAGGAAGAAAAGCGTATGAAAGAGTAAGTGGGAGTGACAGGGGGAAGAATCCGAAGGCAGCGGCACCCATTATGGAACCAAGAAAATGCATAAAAACCAGGGATGCGGTAAATTTCTCACGGGGACGGAATCTCTCGTCATCTGTCAGGAGGGTTAACAGGGCAGCATCGGTAACAACCCGTGACAGAAAGACAGCTATCATTGCTGTTGCCACCACTCCATATCCTTGTACGAAAGCTATCATTGCCAGGGGAGGTAATGCCAGAGAAACGGTTGTGACCACAAACCATCGATGCCTACGACCATCAGCTCTACGATCGACAAAAGATCCGGCATACCAGAGCAGAAACAGACTGATAAAAGCTGCAGAGCAGTTAATAAAAGCAAGATGGAATCCTTTACTCTCAGGACCGGTAATCTGCACAACCAGAAGGGGAAGAGTGAGGACGAACAGACCAGTATGGGAAAAGGTTCCCGCCATTCTGGGCATGGCGAATAAGAAGGGAGGCAGCCAGCCGTTTCCAGTACTCGACACTTTCTTTCTCAAGACAGCCCGGTAAAAGTGATATAAAAATAGAAGACACAACCCGCTGCCAGAAGAGAATCCAAGCGATCCAGAACACCACCCATTGTCATCAGGACCCTGCTGAAATCTTTCACATTGTTTCGCCTCTTGATCCAGGAGGCAAACAGATCACCGGCAGAACCTGCAACTGCCAGTAACAGTGACGCCGTAAAAATTTGCGAGGTGCCGAAGTGGGGTAAAGCGAAACTGATCAAAAAACCGGCGACCACTCCACTTCCCATACCGCCGAGGTATCCGACCACAGACTTATTTGGGCTCAGGGTGGGAAAGGGATGGGGGCTTCTAATCATCTTGCCGAGTACTGCGGCCAGAATATCATTGACCGCCACAACGGAAAAGGCCCATAACACATAATTTGTATCAGTACCGTAGTTAAATGAGTGAATCCCAATCCAGAATGCCAGACCGGCGCCAATCGACAGTGCCATAGTCCAGACCGGGATGCCTCTCCCCTTGAATCGTGGCAGTAATAAGGCCCAGAAAGGTACAGATAAAGCCAGCAGGATCGGCAACCAGGGAAAATCTGGTGAGAACCAGAAAGCCAGCAGCGGTATGGGAAGAGAACAAGCAAGAGCAACTAAGATCTTGTTACCATATTTACCGTCAGCAGGATCGAGACCTGCCAGTTCAAGACAACCGCAAATACACGCCACTGCCACCAGGGCTGTAAACGCAGAAAGTCCAAGCGAAGAAAAAACAACAACAAGCGGGATCAGAATGATCCACACCAGCAGGTTTACTATAAAGTCGGGACACCCTTTCCGGTATTGCCACACCCCAAATGGTACCCCCAGAGCAGGAAGCAGCAACCACAGTTCGAGAGCCCCGATGGCAATATCCTGCCTACCCATTAGGAGTCGTTCTCATCGGAAAGCAGAACAGCCAGGCGACGAAACCGCTGACTCATACTCAGAAGAATAAACGCTGCGAGGAGCACAAAAAAGATATTCACTAATCCAACAGGATAATTGTAAAAATACACAAGAGGTGCTGGGAAAAGCCACAGCAGAAGGGATAACACAACCAGAGCAACAAACAATTCGGCCTTCCCCACCCCTCCGTAAAATCGTTCCCCGAAAGTTGCCTCCATCTGAGTACCCAGATAGGCATTGAGTAACGCCAGGATCAGGCAGAATGTTCCAAGCACGTTATTGGCAGCGGGTGAATAGGTGAGCCCGAGGAGAATAGCAACATCGGCAATACGATCAAAAAAATGATCGAGAAAATCACCTTTACGGCTGGTACGATTATACATCCGGGCAACAATGCCGTCGAGACTGTCACAGACCCCGGAGAGAGCCACAAGCACTCCACCCAGTAGATAAAAAACAGTGTCGAATCGTGCAAGGTAAAAAGAAAGCCCGGCAGCACAACCGCCCAACAGACCGAAATATGTGATGGTATTGGGATTCCAGCCAGACAGAAATCTGGCCAGAGGAGTGAATATGGTTATAAAAAAAGTACGGATAGTAATCTCCTCAAGAAAAAAAGCACCAATCAAACGCCGCCAATCTATACCTGTTCAGGGAATAGCACAACACCTTTTGTAATATTTTTCCATGGTCTTTGACTCATTAATCAGCTACACTGCGTGATTCTTTTAATCTATAGCAATTACGAGGAAAAATATTCAGGGAGCCGACAAAACAGTGACGTAACAATGGGATTTATTTTAAAAAGATGTGATTCTCTCTTCCAACAGCTCAGTGCCCTGGTGCAGAGATACAGGGGGGGTACCCTGTTGTTTTGCGCAACGGTGACGGTAATACTTGGTGCCCAGCTCCCCAATATGCGCTGGGACACGTCCACTGAGGGATATCTTTCCCCGAGCGATCCAACTATCACAGAATACCACAAATTTCAGGAAATTTTTGGTTCCGATGATCTGATTCTCATCGGAATCGGGACAGAAGACGTTTTCACTGTAACATTTCTTGAGCAGCTACTCCTCCTCCATGACGAACTTGCCCTTGGTGTCCCCCATCTTGCCTCTATTTTCAGCCTGGCCAATGCAACCGCTGCCAGCAGACAGGGTGACCAGCTCTTTGTAACACCATTGCTTCAAGGGTTTCCAAAGAGCATACCAGACATGGAAAAATTGCGCAGTAAGGTCAACGACAACCCTCTACTGAAAAATCGTCTCGTTTCCAAAAAGGGCGACTTTGCGACAATTATTCTGAAAATTGCCACAAAAACCGAGACAGACCCCATTTCGCTGGATCAGGCTCTTGCGGGTTTTACCGAACCTGACAACTCCAAACAGGCAGCGGAAGCCAGTTCGCTAAGCAATACACAAAATGACAGCGTTGTCACTGCTGTTCAGAAAATAGTCAGCACCCACCATGAAAAAAACTTTGAGGTGGTTGTCACTGGTACGCCCATACTCAAGCAGGTTCTTCGCAGGTCCATGACCCAGGATGCAGCCCTTTTTATCAAGCTCGCCACACTCCTGATTGCTTTGCTGCTATGGCTTATTTTTCGAAAATTTGCAGGTGTGCTTATCCCCCTGCTGGTAGTAAGTAGCTCGGTGATATCCACCATCGGTCTGATGGTTCTCTGTGGCAAGGCCTTCAAGGCTCCAACCATCATTCTCCCATCATTCCTCATGGCCATGGGCGTGGGTGCCAGTATTCATCTGATGACTATGTTTTACCATAATCTTCGCCAGGGAATGGATAAGGCATCTGCAATAAACACGACCATGGGCCATTCCGGAATGCCAGTTTTTCTCACCAGCATCACAACCGGAGTGGGACTGATTTCCTTTGCCGGGGCAGAGGTGGCTCCTGTAGCAGATCTTGGACTTTTTGCTGCCATAGGGGTAATGATCGCCTTTATTTACACCATACTTCTGGTGCCTTCGCTCCTCGCATTTCTGCCTGCAGACCAGAAACGGGCCGGTTTTTCCCAGAGCGGCTATCAGAGACAAAACCGGATCCTTTCTGCAGTAGCCAGCTTTTCCGTTACCAGATCACGCCTGATTATTGTCTGCTCCGGCCTGTTTGTGGCTCTTGCTGTCAGCGGAATTCCAAAAATTCATTTCAGCCATGATCCTTTGGCTTGGCTACCGGAAAATCTTCCTCTGCGAAAGGCCACCGAAAAGGTACAGGAGGCCCTTGGGGGAGTAATATCTGTAGAAGTGCTGATTGACAGCAGGCATAAGAATGGTATCTACGATCCCGTATTCCTCAAGCGCCTTGAACAGGTAGAGCAGCGGCTTGAGAACTTTTCAGCAGCGGGGATCAGGGTGGCACAGGTCTCTTCTGTGGTTGATCTTCTCCATGATGTTCACATAGCTCTGCTCTCCCCTGACTCTCAAAACACTTCACTGCCTGAAGATCGAAAACTTGCCGCCCAGGAACTGCTGCTCCTGGAAAACGGTATTCCAGCCCAGCTTTTTGAAATGATCGATGGTGATTACGCTATTGCCCGTCTCAGCATTATGTCTCCCTGGCGTGACGCTGTCGCCTACGCGCCTTTTTTATCGGAACTGGAAACAGAAATCAGTACAACCATGGGAGAAAGCGCTACCGTTTCAGTCACCGGCATGATCCCCCTCCTGGCCCGTACCCTCAGCGCAGCCATGCACAGTGCTGCCAGGAGTTATCTTCTCGCCGGATGCATCATCAGTCTGCTCACAATTCTAATGATGGGTACACTCAAACTGGGACTGATCAGCTTAGCCCCCAACATCCTGCCCATCGCCACCATACTTGGAGTCATGGGATGGACGGGAATTCCGCTGGATATATACACCATGCTTTCCGGGTCCATTGCCATTGGTCTGATTGTGGACGATACCATTCACTTTATGTACAACTTCCGCCGTTATCAGAAACGTGGTATGGGAACAGATCAGGCAGTACGCAGCAGCCTTTTGACCACAGGCCGTGCCATACTGATTACCAGTGTAATCCTTGCCTCAGGAGCCTTTATCTGCACCCTGTCTGAGATGAACAATCTCTTTAATTTTGGTCTGTTGACCGGGATCACAATCCTTCTTGCCATGGCTGCTGACTTTCTTCTTGCCCCAGCCATACTGACCGTGAGCTATAGCCCAAAAATTCCTTCTGATGGAGTAGAAAAACCGATATGAACCGTTCGCCGCTATTAGCCATATTTTTTCTACCTTTTTTTCTCTCTGCACTCCTGCCGTCCTGCACCTTTGCCGCACAACTTTCGGCCCTGGAAATCATGCAACAGGTACAACAGAGGGACACCGGCAGCAGTTCTACTGCAGAAGTTGAGATGATTCTGATCAGTCAAAACGGTTCACGTCGGGTCCGCCAATTAAAGCTTTTCAGCAAAACCTACGAACTGTTTACCTCAAGAAGTATCTACTTCCAGGCCCCGGCTGATGTTCACGGAACCGCCTTTCTTATCCGTGACTACAAGGCGGCTGATCAGGAAGATGAACAGTGGCTCTATCTGCCGGCACTTCGAAAGACAAAACGTATTTCCACCAGTGATAAGGGAGGAGCATTTATGGGGTCTGACCTCAACTATGCCGACATGGGAAGTGATTCCCTTGACGAATCCACCTACACCCTCGTCAAGGAAGACATGGTAGACGGCCATCCTGTCTGGGTTATCGAAGCGCGTCCCACAACTGAAGGATACGCTCTAAAGAAAGGATATACAAAATCACTGCTTCTCATCAGAAAGGATAATTATGTAATTGTGAGATCGGTCAACTGGCTGCTTAACTCCACCCGTATGCGATATATGAATGTCATGGAACTTGAAGAAATTGATACCATCTGGTCTCCAACCATGGTTCGTATCTGGACCACTGAGAACCGGACAACGATTCACCAGACTCTTCTGCAAACACGAAATCTGCGTTTTAATGTGGATCTCTCCGACGATCTCTTCTCCCTGCGCCAATTGGAGACAGGTTATTAAAAAGATGCTTAATAGCAGTTTTGTGCAAACAGTGGTGCCTCTGACCATGACTATTGCTCTTCTAACCTTCTCCTCTCCTTCCCTGGCACAGGAGAGTTTAGACGCAATAATGGACGTATTTGACAGTTCCCCCGTACCCGCAGAACAGTTCACTACCGAAATTCCGGAAGTACGCCCTTATCGCATCTCTGGATTTATCGATCTGGATATAGCCTGGGCCCTTTGGAGTCACACATCCTCATCAAGCGACTATGATTATCAGGGGCTTGCCGTTCTCAGGCCACTCCTTTCACTGGATTTAAGCTATACACTCCCCAATGGCTGGCAGGCCAAAATGGGAGGGCACGGCTTTTACGATTTCAGTTATGCTGTTCAAGGCCGCAATCAGTTCACTGATCAGGTTTTAAAAAAATATGAAAATGAACTTAACCTGGATGAAGTCTACCTGGAAGGGGCGCTTGGAAAAACAACCTTCAAACTTGGGCGGCAGATTGTTGTCTGGGGTGAATCGGATATTTTCCGACCTCTGGATATTACTAACCCCGTGGATATCCGTGACCCTGTCTTTTCCGACATCAGCGGACTGCGTCTGCCGGTCTGGATGAGTCGAGCTGACTGGCAAGACAAAGGTGGATGGAGTTTTTCCGCCCTGGCGATTCACGAAAACAGGGCTGATGAAATCCCGGTATATGGAAACGATTTCTATCCTTTTGACTTTCCTCTTCCCCCAAGGGAGGAGAGTGGTCTTCGTCTGGAAGATACCGGCGTTGGAATAACAGCAAAACACTCCTTCCAAAACTGGGATGCATCTCTCTATCTCGCCTCTATTACCCAGGAACAGGATCTTGTCGGCATCACCGCCGACGTGACAGTTCGTCCCCTCAACCGGATACAGATACTGGGAACATCGGCCAATCTGGCAGCAGGAAACTGGCTCTACAAGGCCGATCTGATGTTTTCAAACGGCCATCAATACTATCAGCTTCCCGATGAAAGAAAGGACAGAATAGACTTTACCGGAGGATTTGACTACTCGGGATTTGAAAACAGTTACCTCACCTTTGAAGTTGCCTACCGGCATCTTCTGGACATGAACCCGGAATTCGATGATACCCTCGATTACCCCAAACGCAATGTAGTCGCCTTCGGATTACGTTACCACCGGAGCTTTTTCCGTGAAAAACTCGCAACCTCTGCCTTAATTCAGCTCTACGGTTTTAACCAGGGAGGTCTGCAGCAACTGTCATGCTCTTTCTCTCCCTGGGACAACAGTCGGATCACTGCAGGAATAATGGCATTTCAGGATGGTGATAATTATATTTTTGAGCAAATTGGCAAAAATGACCGTCTCTTTCTCAAATATCACTATGCTTTTTAAACCTTTCATCTTGCCTCCCAAATCCTTCACCTCACTCTACAATCATCGAACTGTTCAATCATTAAAAAAGGGGAGCAGAGTTCCAGAATTACCACGATCCACTCTTTGGATAATGATGCAGAATTTACAAAAGAATGGTATCAAGGATAACACACCATAAACAGAGAACAAAACTACACAGTTAAAGATCATGTCAAAATATATTATTGGAATAGATACCGGTGGCACCTACACCGATGCAGTGCTTCTTGATATAGTAAACAAAAATGTACTGGCCACTGCCAAAGAACCCACGACCCATCACCGCCTCTCTCTCTCCACCGGTAAAGCATTGAAAAGTCTTCTTCAGCATTCCGGTGTGAACAAGAGTGATATATCCCGGCTGGCCCTTTCAACAACTCTTGCCACCAATGCCGTCATAGAGCAGAAAGGTGCCCGTGTTGCTGCCTTTGTTATCGGATATGTCAAACATTTCAAGCTCCCCATCACCGCCACCATATTTGTCAAAGGCGGGCATACCATAAGCGGTCAGGAAGAGGAAACACTCGATATCGACAATATCGTTGACACCATTCAAGGAATACGCAATGAAGTTGATGCCTATGCCGTCTGCTCTGCCATGTCCATGACCAACCCCAGCCATGAACTGGTGACGGAAAAAGCCATTTCCATGCTCGACCCCAAGCCGGTCTTTTGTTCCCATACCGTGAGCCAGCACACCGGCATGCGGGAACGGGCAGCCACCGCAGCACTCCACGCCAAACTGATGCCGCTCATGGAGGATTTTGTTGCCGGAGTCCAGGAGGCCATGATTGCAAATGAACTTGACTGCCCCGTTGTTCTGATCACCGGGAACGGAAGCCAGGTGTCCATAACAGATGCAGCTGAACAGGCAGGCATCACCGTGGCCAGTGGCCCAGCCTGTACTGCGGGTTTTGGTGCAGCTCAAAACGTTGATCATGCACTCGTTGTTGATGTGGGTGGCACCACCACGGACATCGCCATGGTTGAAAATGGTAAAATGCTGATTTCAGCCGATGGCTGCAAAGTGGGTGAATGGCAAACCCACATGGAAGCTGTGGATATGTTCACAGGAGGAATCGGTGGAGACAGCCATGTAATCGTCGATACCAAAGGCAAAATCAGCCTTGGTCCATCCCGCGTTATTCCTCTGGCCATGGCTGCTGGTTTTCCCGGCTGTAAAAACTGGCTGGGGCCTGATCTGAAATCCAAGTGTATTATGCTGCTACCCGAATTTGAAGATAACCAAAAAGATGATCCCATTATTTACGCCCTTGGTGCAGGACCCGCCACCGCTGCATCCATTCAGGAAAGAACCGGCTTTTCCGGGATTCCACTCAATAAACGACTGGAGCAGCTCTCCAGAAACCAGATCATTCTTGAAACCGGATTCACACCAACCGATGCTCTGCATGTACTTGGAAAGATAGATATTGGTGTTAAATCAGAGGCGAAGGATGGAGCAGAAATCCTTGGCGCACTTCTCAATATGGATGCAAAAAGTTTCTCCAAAAAGATCATCTCCATGACTGAAGACCGAATCGAGAACCTTCTCATCGATTACATCATTCATCGGTACTGGGGAAAATCACTCACCAGCTTTATTTCCACCCGCAATGATCATCCAGTCCTTGGTGTCAAATTCAGCATGAAAATCCCTTTTATTGGCATTGGTGCTGCGGCACGATACTTCCTGCCCCGCGTTGCTAAAAGGCTTGGCACAACGGTGGATTTCCCCGAATTCTGTGAAGTAGGAAATGGAGTTGGTGCCGCACTGCTTGGGAGCAATATATTACAACCATCACAAGATCAATAGTGATAATTTTTATTGACTAATTCGCTTCCAATGGTATGCTCTTATTTAAGAATGAAACCTACTGGCAACATAAGAAATGATGGAAGAAAAACTGAGCAAAAAACATCTAGAGCAGCTCAAGCAGCTCTGTAACGAAGCGGGAATCAAACTCACCCATCAACGGCTTGAGATTTTCTGTGAGTTGATAGCTCACCCTGGCCATCCATCTGCTGAGATGATACATAAACGGATCCATAAAAAACTCCCTACTATAGCCATTGACACAGTTTACAGAACCCTGGCTACCTTTGATGAATTAGGATTGATTAAAAAGCTCCATGTCATGAATGAACGGACTCTGTTTGATACGAATCTTGATATTCACCATCATTTTATCTGCACCCGCTGCAAGAAGGTGAATGATATTTACTGGTCTGATTTTGACAACACTACACTTCCCGAAACTATAGAGAACATGGGTAAGGTGGAATCCCGTCATCTTGAGATTCATGGTATCTGTAATAGCTGTCTTGATAAGACGTAACATATATTTTTTTGACCCGACAGCAAGATGCAATCTTATCAAAGATACCGTACCTACAAAAAATGAGGCCACACCTCAAAGCACCATCTTCTGGTGCTTTACAACAAAATAATAAGGAAAAAGCAGAATATCGGAAAAAAAGAAATTCACAACTAATGATGGTGCTCCAGTCGGTGCATTCAAAGCTTCACCTTGAAGTTTTAGATGCACGCGGCCTGTTGTTTACTGAAAATCAGAAAGATTGATACATTTTTATTGAGTAACTCTTTCAAATGATGATAGCGTTACTCTAAACCACTCCAACTATTACAATGAGGACTGAACCATGGCGTCTTTAAAAAACACCCAGACTGAAAAGAATATTGTAACTGCCTTTTGCGGCGAGTCGCAAGCTCGCAACCGCTATACCTATTTTGCGTCCAAGGCAAAAAAAGATGGGTTTGTCCAGATTTCCCACATCTTTGAAGAAACGGCCGATCAGGAAAAAGAACACGCTAAACGGTTGTTCAAGCTTCTTGAAGGCGGGGAAGTAGAAATAACCGGCAGCTTTCCTGCGGGGAAAATCGGAAGCACCATCGACAATCTCAAGGAATCAGCCGGTGGAGAAAATTATGAACACACTATCATGTATCCCGGGTTCGCAGCCACTGCCCGTGAAGAGGGTTTTCATGATATCGCACTGGTATTTGAAGCCATTGCCGTTGCAGAAAAGCAGCATGAAAAACGTTATCTGAAACTGATGAACAATATTACCAACGGTCGAGTCTTTCAGCGTGACAAGGATGTAAGCTGGAGATGCCGCAACTGCGGGTACCTCCACACGGGAAAAGAAGCTCCCGAGCTTTGCCCTGCCTGTGCTCATGGCCAGGCTCATTTCGAGCTTCTTGGTGAAAACTGGTAGGTAGACCTTATGTGTAGCGAAATGCAGCTCATCTAACAATGCAACGAGGATTACAAATATGAAAAAATGGAAATGTTCAGTATGTGGCTATATCCATGAAGGTGATGAGCCACCGGAGAAATGTCCCCTCTGCGGAGCTGACAGGGAGAAGTTTGTGGAGATAAGCTCCTCTGAAGAGAGTATCGATGAGGCGGCTCAGATTGCCACGGAGAAAGAGCAGGTCCTTACGACAGCTCCCCCTCAGGAACAGCTGACTCTCTTTGAGAAGGTCTCAGACCTTCTCGTGAAGAATCACCTCCACCCTATCAGTGTGCACACTCCAAACGGAATCATCCCCGTGGCCGTTCTTCTTCTGGTCCTGGGTATGTTAGCCAGCTCCCAGGGTCTTGCTAATGCAGCCTATTATAACATGATAGCTGTGCTTTTGAGTATGCCCCTGGTAATATTCACAGGCTATGTCACCTGGCAGAAAAAATATAAGGGGGCAAAGACATCTGTTTTTAAAATCAAGATTGCAGCAAGCGTTGTCGCCACCGTTATTCTGTTTGGTCTTGTTATCTGGAAAACAATAGAGCCGGATGTTCTTATTACCCCATCCCTGGACCGTTGGCTCTTTCTGATCTGGTCAAGTTTTATGCTTGCAGCCGTTGGTCTTGCCGGACACCTCGGTGGACAGCTTGTCTTTGCCGGCAAAAGATAAATTCCTGTTGCTGCTACTCTCAGGTCACTGATACTCCCTCATTCATGGCAACATGAATGGGGGAACAGACCCGACATATACACCCCAAAGGATGCCCGATGGAAACTCTCCAGGACATCATGACAACCCCGGTTCTCACCATCACCCCGGACGCTTCCGTAAGCCACGCTCTTGGAATATTTACAGACCGGGCATTGATTCAGATCCGGCGGGTAGAATGATTGACTATGCCTGGTCCATGCACAAGGTCATGAGCAGTCCCCCCCCTCACCGCTTCCGTTGACATAGATTACCGGAGGCATATCCAATATGAGGAGGATTCACGAACTCTCCGGATTGAATTCATGAAGATGCAAAAATCCTTGCAGGCCACCGGAAAACGCGTAGCGGCCATTTTTGAAGAGAGAGACGCAGCGCGGGAAAGGGAGGACCATCTAGCGGATTACTGCCAGGATCAACTGCATTAAACATATCCTGGCCAATATGAACTATGAAGGAAAACTTCCAGCAAAAAAACTTATTTCAGATCCCAAAATTGTTGTTTCAGGAATTGATAAGCTGCGTCATATGGAAGAACATTTGATGTCTCCAAAAAAAACTGCATGGTTAGGGACCGACATCAGCCAAAACGACCGGTGATATAATCCTCAGTCAGCCTGTGACGGGGATTGGTAAAAACTCTGTCAGTATTGCCGACCTCAATCAGATCACCAAGATGAAAATAGGCTGTCCGTTGGGAAACCCGGGCAGCCTGCTGCATATTATGGGTAACAATCACAATGGTGTATTGCTCCTGAAGCTCGGCAATAAGATCCTCAATCGTCGCAGTAGCTATTGGATCGAGTGCTGAACAGGGTTCATCCATAAGGATCACTTCGGGTCGTACGGCAATGGCCCGTGCAATGCAGAGCCGCTGCTGCTGACCTCCGGAAAGGCCGGTTCCCGGCTGATCAAGCCTGTCACTCACCTCTTTCCACAACCCTGCTTTCTTCAAAGAACTCTCAACCACCTCGTCAAGTTCAACGCGTGTTGTTGCAAGACCATGAATCTTGGGACCATAGGCAACATTATCATAAATTGATTTCGGGAAGGGATTTGGTTTCTGGAAAACCATCCCCACCTGGGCACGCAGGGGAACCACATCCACCGCCTTGTCATAAATATCCAGTTCATCGAGAATTATTTTCCCCTCAACCCGGCAGCTGTCCACGGTATCGTTCATCCTGTTCAGACAACGAAGAAAAGTCGACTTGCCACAGCCGGAAGGGCCAATCATGGCAAGCACCTCATTACGGCCGACATCAATGGAAACGTCACGGATGGCGTGCTTTTCACCATAATAGACATTGACGTCACGGCAGGTCATGCGCGCATCATCGACAAATTGCTGGCCGACGGTTGTTCGATTTTCCCGCTCAATCTTCTCCATTTCAGCAACACCTTCCTGAGCCATACTTTCAGCCCCTGAATAAGGGACATTGCCAATATTAAACGCTGCACTCATTGCTTCCATATTCATCCCCAAACACCGGGGCAATTCTGCCCCGGCTGTTTATCAAAAAAAACCTTCTTATTTGCTTAAAACAAGGTCTTTAGAAGATTTGATATCAGAAGCAAACTGCTTACGCTCATCTTCCGGCATTGGAATAAGCCCTTTATCAGCAAGATATCCTTCTTCCCCCCAGGCCTTGTCACTGGAGAACTCTCCAAGAAATTCAGCCATACCTGGAACAACACCCATATGAGATTTCTTCACATAGAAGTACAAAGGACGGGAGACCGCATAGTTACCTGCTGCAATATTCTCGAAGGTCGGCTCTTCGCCATCAACAATGGAACCCTGAATTTTATCACCATTCTGATCAAGAAAACTGAATCCGAATATACCAATTGCCTTGGGATTTGCTTCAAGTTTTTGTACGATCAGATTGTCATTTTCTCCAGCTTCCACATACCCACCATCTTCACGTACGGTGTGACAGACTGCCTTATAGTGCTTTGAATCTGTTTTCTTCAGAGCCGCTATCCAGTCAATCTTCTTGCAACCGCCTTCCATGGCAAGCTCAACAAAGGCATCACGGGTACCGGATGTGGGAGGAGGACCCAGGACTTCGATTTTGGTGTCAGGCAGGGAAGCATTTACCTCTTTCCAGGTCATATAGGGGTTGGCAACCAGCGTTTCACCACCCTTTGGATCTGGAACATCTTTTGCGAGAGCAAGGAAAATATCCTTTTTACTGAGTTTCATCTGCTCTGCCGTTTTGGCGTTTGCCAACACAATTCCGTCATAGCCGATTTTCACTTCAATAATTTCTTTGACCCCATTCTGCTGACACTTCTCATACTCGGAAAACTTGATTCTCCGCGATGCATTGGTAATATCCGGAGTCTCGATACCGGAACCGGCGCAAAAAAGCTTCATACCTCCACCAGAACCGGTCGACTCGATTTTCGGGGTTTTAAATTTTGTGGTCTTCCCAAACTGCTCCGCTACGGTGGTGGAAAAGGGGTAGACCGTTGATGAACCAACGATTGAGATATAATCACGACCTGCAGCTGCCTGCACATTTGAGACAGCGGTAACAGCAAACAGAGATGCTGCTGTAAAAATAATTCCTTTCTTCAACATTACTTTTCTCCTTTTGAAAAATATACGATTAACTACAAAATTTCATTCATATCCTCTTGTATGACCTACAGGGCACCATATCCGCCAATTGTTAGGTTAGGATTACGATCCTATTAGAGGAGCATTACAACTCAACAACTACCAGCGACGTTCGAATTTCTTTCGAAGGAAAACTGCCACTGCATTCATGGAAATAAGAAAGGCAAGCAGAACCATAATGGCAGCGGAAGTGCGCTCCACAAAGGCACGTTCCGGTGAGTCAGCCCAGAGATAAATCTGTACAGGAAGCACGGTGGAGGGATCGGTTACCGCCCCTGGTACGTCCACAATAAAGGCTACCATCCCAATCATCAGAAGGGGTGCGGTTTCCCCCAGTGCCTGGGCCATTCCTATGATAGTTCCGGTCATCATTCCAGGCAGGGCAAGGGGCAGGATATGGTGTGTTATGGCCTGCATCTTCGAGGCACCGACACCGAGTGCCGCCTCACGAATGGAAGGGGGAACCGATTTCAGGGAAGCCCTTGAAGCGATGATAATGGTGGGCAGGGTCATCAAAGTAAGAACCAGACCACCAACCAGAGGAGCGGAGCGGGGCATTCCGAATACATTTAAAAATACCGCCAGCCCAAGCAGGCCAAAAACAATGGAGGGAACAGCGGCCAGATTGTTGATGTTCACCTCGATAAGATCTGTCCACCTGTTACGGGGAGCAAACTCTTCAAGATAGACAGCGGTGGCCACACCTATTGGAAAGGCAAGCAGCAGGGTGACTGCAAGTGTAAAAAAGGAGCCCACTGCAGCTCCTCGAATTCCGGCAAGTTCAGGCTCCCTGGAATCTCCTGCAGAAAAAAAAGTGGTATTAAACTTCTTCTCAAGACGTCCCCCAGCTACAAGCTGATCTATCCAGTACACCTGTTTATCATTGAGCCGCCGGTCACTTTCGGGAACATCCCGGGAAATATAGCCCTTGAGAAACATATCCACTTCATCATCGGCGGGTAGCCAGACCTTCTGTGTGGAACCGATGATAGCAGTATCCTTCATCACCATTTTCTGCAGGACATAGGAGGCACCAGTACTTGCAAGTTTATGGAGATTTCGTGTATCACTACGGCCTTTCACATCGGGGAAAAGGCCTTTCATTGAATTTTTTACCAGCGCTCCATAATTTGCAGAGGAGAGATTGTCCACATCAAACTGCTCTGTATCAAAATGGATATCGAGAAGGATCTCGGCCTGCTGAAAAGCAGACCACCCGTTTGCTCCAATGGATACAAAAAGCAGCCCAAGAAAACTGATACTCGCAATAATCGCCCCAAGTCCAAAGAGCCGAAATCGCTTTTCCCGCCTATATCTTCTGGCAAGCCCGACATTGACCCTATCCATGGTGGATTCTTTTCTTTCTACCTGCATCTTTCTACTCCTTCCAAAGCCTTATCCAGAAACCCCTGGCATAGATCATTCATATTCTTCCCGATATTTTCGTACCACGTAGAGGGCAATGACATTCAGGATTAGAGTCACGATAAAAAGCAGTAACCCAAGAGCGAAGGCAACCAGTGTTTTGGGGCTATCAAATTCCTGATCACCCACCAGTAAAGTCACAATCTGTACCGTCACCGTGGTTACCGCCTGCAGTGGATTTGCAGTAAGATTAGCTGAAAGGCCAGCTGCCATCACCACAATCATGGTTTCACCAATTGCCCTTGATGCCGCCAGCAGTACTCCACCCACGATCCCAGGGAGAGCCGCAGGAATAATAACGTTCATGATGGTTTCGCTCTTCGTCGCTCCCAATCCATAAGACCCGTCCCGCATGGCCTGAGGGACAGCATTGATCACATCGTCGGAAAGCGAAGAGACAAATGGGATGATCATAATACCCATTACAAGACCTGCGGCGAGTGCACTTTCAGAAGAAACATTGAGACCTAGCATCTCTCCGCTGTTACGAACAAAGGGAGCAACCACCAGGGCTGCAAAAAAACCATAGACTACGGTGGGTACACCGGCAAGAATCTCCATGATTGGCTTGGCCCAGGCACGAACTCTGCTGTTTGCGTACTCGGAAAGATAAATGGCTGACATCAGACCGATGGGAACGGCAACCGTGAGAGCAATCCCCGAAATCATAAAAGTACCGGCAAGTACGGGTACGGCACCAAAACTCCCTGAACTTCCAGCCTGATCAGCACGCATGGCCATCTGCGGGCTCCACTTCATCCCAAAAAGAAAATCCGTAACCGGCACCTGCTGAAAAAATCTGATGGATTCGAAAAGCACTGAGAGTACGATGCCGAGGGTGGTGAGGATGGCAATTGTGGAACATAGGACCAGGCCCAGCTGAATGATCCGCTCCACATGGTTTCTGGCACGCATTTCAGGACGAATACGCATATAGACCAGTGAGGCGGAAAGCAGTGCCACTGAGAACATGACCACTCCGAGGGCAACCCGTCCGATACGTTCCATCCCCTGATATTGAACCGCTGCCTGCTGCAATAGCGGATCTATGTCCCTGGCAGCAACATGGCCCGCAACCAGATTACGAAGGTCATTAACCAGTAGATTCGATTGATCGGCAGACAGGTTATGCATTGAAGCAGGCAGGGTTTTCAGAGCCAGTGCAGTTAATATGGTATCCGAAAGAACCATCCAGACCCCGAATACCAGCAGGGCTGGAAGAACACACCATACTGCAGTGAGCATCCCATAATAACCGGGCCGTGAATGAAGGCTCCTCGAACCGCACAATCTGCCACCAGACAACGAAAAAGCCCGTCGCTTTCCCTGCATATAGGCAAATGAGGCTATGGCCATTAAAATGATAAGAAAGAAAGAAGATGACATTCTAATTCATCTCCCCGCGGACAATTTTCCCTTCTACGAGGTAAATAACCTCTTCTGCAATATTTTTAATCCTGTCCCCGATGCGCTCAAGGTGCCGAGCCAGCAGATAGAGATTCACCAGACATTTTGCATGACCAGGTTCTGTATTCAACTCTCTTGTCACATCACGATACGCCTGGTTCCGCAACTGGTTCACCAATTCATCTTCAACAAAGACCCTCCTGGCCAGATCTGCATTTTCGGTAACGAGAGAATCCAGCCCCAGCTTAAACATACTGAGAACCATACCGAACATTGGCTGGTAATCTATGGTAAACTCCAGACTGGAATCCTTGCTGATAGTTTGAATACGCTTGGCAATATTTACGGCGTTGTCGGCGATGCGCTCCAGTTCATTATTTATCTTAATAATAGCAATGAGGAGGCGTAGATCACTGGCCACGGGCTGGTGGAGAGCCAGAATTTTGAGACATTCCTCTTCCACCTCGATTTCCATCTCATCAATCTCCCAATCGGAACTGATGATCTCCTGAAGCAGATCCGGATCTCTGCTCTGCATGGCAAGACTGGCCTTTTGCAGACGGTCTTCAACCATTGAACCCAGTACCATGAATTTCTGTTTTACCTTGTCAATTTCCCTGTGAAACGTAAGATGATGAGCCACAATAGATTCTCCTGAAGAATTCTTAAGTAATGTTCATGCTCCTTAGACCAGATCTGTTTTAGAATCAGGTTAGAGTTTTATTCGGATTGCGTTAGGGGCCTTTTTTTTTGTTGCAGGCTCAAAATTGCCAGGTAGGATTAATTCAGTGACAGAGGAATCTCCCCAAATCCTATAAGCAGACAATCAGGAGCCGCCCATTGAGCAAAGCAAGTATCCTCGTCGTAGAAGACGATGCAGATATCCAGCAGCTTGTCAGCTATAATCTGATCAAGGCAGGTTTTAACGTAACCTGTGCCGACTCTGGTGAAGAGGCTCTACAGATCCTCGATCAGGAGCAGGTTGACCTGATACTCCTCGACCTTATGCTGCCGGGGAAAGACGGTATAGAGGTGTGCACCATAATCAGGGCCAAGACCGATTTGGTCCAACCACCCATCATTATGCTCACAGCGAAAAGCGAGGAAGATGACATTATCACGGGTCTCAGTTGCGGAGCCGACGACTATGTCACCAAACCCTTCAGTCCGCGGGTACTTATCGCCAGAGTTCAGGCACTGTTGAGAAGGAAGCAGGAAAAGACCATTCGGGAAAATCGTTCTGACAGTGAAAGCATTCATATCCATTCCATGGTTATCCACCCCGGTCGCCATGAAGTTTTGATTGATGGCCAACAGATCCATCTCACAGCCACAGAATTCACCATTCTGGAACAACTTGCCGGACGCCCCGGATGGGTCTACAGCCGTCAGCAGATCATCGATAAAATCCGTGGCTATGACTATCTTATCACCTCAAGGGCCGTTGATGTTCAGATCTTTGGTTTGCGTAAAAAACTCGGTGACATGGGAAGTTATATAGAAACCGTTCGTGGAATTGGGTACCGCTTAAAGGAATGAAAAAGTGTTTTATGGTATGAGGTCTTCAATCTGCTGTGAGACCAAGTGGCCGTTCTATCGTTAACCATTTTGCAGGTAGCTTTCTATGAAAAACAGACGATTTTTCTGGCAGATTTTCCCATCTGCCCTCTTTATTATCATCATCTCGATTGGTGCTGCCGGCTGGTATGGAACACAACTGATCCGTTCCTTTCATTACCATGAAATGGAGGAAGATATTGGAGATCGTGCCTTACTGCTGCGCCCCCATATCATACAGTTACTGGACTCCAACGATGACCAGCTTCAGGAATTCTGCCGCCAGACAGGGCGGGCTGCCACCACCAGGATTACGGTTATTGCAGGTAACGGGACGGTACTCGCCGATTCCAATGAAGATCCATCTCAGATGGATAACCATAAAAACAGACCTGAGATCCAGACCGCAATCACAGGAAAGATGGATGCATCCCTGAGATTCAGTAAGACACTGAGTCAGAATATGCTTTATGTGGCTATTCCTCTGAACGACGACAACCCGCAGGATGGAGTACTCCGTCTTTCAGTATCAGCTGCAGCACTCGACGCTGTTATCGCCTCTCTCCATAAACAAATACTCTACGGTATCTTTTTTATAGCTCTTGTCGCCGCAGGACTTTCCTATTACCTGGCGCGTCGCATCAGCAGCCCCCTTGAAGAAATGCGCCGGGGGGCTGAACGACTGGCAGGAGGAGACACAGATCGTCCCATTATTATTAACGACAACAGTATTCCGAGAGAAATGACAGAACTCTCACATTCTCTCAACAATATGGCCGAACAGCTCAATGGTCGGATCAAAATAATCAGCCAGCAACGAAATGAACTCGAAGCG
Source organism: Desulfocapsa sulfexigens DSM 10523 (assembly GCF_000341395.1). Classification (GTDB taxonomy): domain Bacteria; phylum Desulfobacterota; class Desulfobulbia; order Desulfobulbales; family Desulfocapsaceae; genus Desulfocapsa; species Desulfocapsa sulfexigens. The sequence goes on from NC_020304.1 coordinate 1,022,102, forward strand.
GTTTTCAGCAGTATGACAGACGGTGTTCTCGCCATTGGCAACGACCATAGCATCATCCACATTAACCGCGCCGCCGCCAGACTCTTTCACATAAACCACAGGACCGTACAGGGCCTTGTAGTTGAGGGGATTATCCGCAATCGGCTACTGCAGAAGTTTCTGGCCGATTCCCTGCAGAGCGATGTCACCATAACAAAAGATCTGAGCCTGATGGAAAACGGACAGGAAATGACCCTACGTGTCCATGCGCATCCACTGAACGATGGGGAAGAGAGGAGAATGGGAAGTCTGATTGTTCTCCACAATCTGACCCGTATCAATCAACTGGAGAGCATCAGGCAGGATTTTGTGGCTAATGTCTCCCATGAACTCAAGACTCCGATAACTGCAATTCGAGGATACGTGGAAACTTTACTTGATGGGGCCATTGATAACCGCGAAGATGCAGAAAAATTTTTGAACATTATTCACAGACAGGGGAGCAGGCTTGATGCCATTGTGGATGATCTGTTAACCCTGGCCCGAATCGAAGACACGGCAGAAAAAAATGAAATGGAAATGCAGGAGGAGACCATCAGCCCTATTCTTGAAGCAGTGATCCAGACCTGTCGCGTTGCCGCAGAACAAAAAAACATCACCATCACCATGCAATGCCTCCCCGAGCAACTGACGGCAACCATCAACCGATCCATGCTTGAACAGGCAATAATAAATCTGCTGACAAATGCTGTTACTTATAGCCCCGAAGGCTCAACAATTCACCTCAGAGCAGAACAGCAGAACAAAGCCACCACCAATCAAAGTATCCGCATCGATGTTCAGGATCAAGGTCCTGGCATCAGCCATGAGCACCAAAAACGTATTTTTGAGCGCTTCTATCGCTGCGACAAAGCAAGAAGCAGAGAACATGGAGGAACAGGATTAGGGCTTGCCATTGTAAAACATATTGCCGCCTGCCATAATGGCGAGGTGGAACTCCAAAGCAGGATGGGCAGTGGGTCTACATTCTCTCTCATTCTTCCAAAACAGAACTAATCACAAAAGTTCCTCCAAATCGGGAACATAACACCGATAAAAGAACGTAACGGGATCGCCATCAGGGCAGTGGTGGAGGCTGAACTGCTGACGCCCCCTGAATGGGTTTTCCTTTTTTCAACTTCTTCACGACTAAGAAGATAAGGCCGCCGGCCAGGGAAAGGGCCAGGATAGCGATCAGGGGTCGGAAGACAAACCAGGCGACAGCTATAATCAGTGAAGAGAGGATTCCAGCAAGAAGAAAGGCAATTAAGCCAGTCCCGGTCTCAATTAGTGAACCCACGGCAGGAATCACGTCCGCCAATACTGACAATGGTTTCAGTATCATGCTGATCCCGATAAACATCAGAAAGAAACCGCCGGCCCGCAGCATCCAGGTGAGAATGGTGTTACTTTGCTGTTCCTGCTCAAACATGGCCTGGGCGTCATGTACCCCCAGCTCTAACAACTCAATAGCATCTCCGGCCTGGGCCTGGTAAGGCTGAAGATGGTCACCAGCCTGTTTGGCAATGACACTTACCTCCAGCGGTTTGACCACCTGATAACTGATACGGACATCACCAACCTGCGGGTTGGCAGGATCCGTCCCAAGATAAAAGCCATCATTCATAACCTGGCCTCTGCCACTCCACCCTGAAGGAAGAGCCAGATTACCATCGACGGTCAGGGGTTCATAGTTTGTGATGTTGGAGATGAGGGATGGGGAAAGAAAAAAACTGCCTACTGAAACCTGCCGGCTCGTCAATTGGCGGCTCTTGAAAGGCATGTTTGCAGGATTTTGATGTCCTTCAGTTTTTTTGAATGATGAGGAATCGATAAGTTGTTCAGTCCATACCTTTGAATAGGTGTAAGTGGTGGTCTGTTGTTCGCTACCGCCTAACTTCTTCTCGGTCTTGGTGCTCGACTTTTCTTGCCATTGAAACATAGTGCTCGTACGTCTGAGCATGATCACAGATGCCGCCGAAACCCCTAGCTCCTGATCAGTGAGAGTCTCGTCACTGGTGGCCATGCCTGTAAGATGAACCAGTTGTTGTTCATGACTAGCATCCACACTATCTGCGGCGACACTGATCACAGTTTTACTCCCTTCCACCAAGGTCTTGTATCGCTTGACCGCCCGCCCCTCGTTCCAGAAAAGGAGAACGCAGCTGACCAGAATAAGGATGATTCCGATAACGATTCCCTTGAACGCTCCGCCAATCCGCTGAAAATAGGATTGACTGGTGACCTCCGTAAAACTGTCATTACTCATGATTGAACCTCCATTGTTTCAATTTCGTCGGGAGGTGATTACGTTTTTACATTCATAATCTTGAGGCCTCCAGCGTTTTTCGGAAAACAAGCCTACACAGCACAAATCGAAGGACATAATACCAATAAAAGGGCACTCTTTTTCTATAGACTTAACTTGTCAGGTGTGGACATTCTGACACCACTATTCGTTTCATCCTAGCCATATCTTACTATAATGGTAAATAAACTTAATTTACAACTTCAAATGGTACTATGTCCCGGATTACACGGATTGTTCCGCTGGCATAAAATTTGCTTCATTTTTGACCAAGAGCATATTGCGGACAAAATTGATTTAATGATTAACGTTTTTCGTAGTGCTCTTCCTCTTAGGTAAGTCAGTTTCAATTGTGTAGTTGGTGAAAAAGTCAAACATGTATCAAGGGGGACTCTCCATGGTCAATTCCATTAGCAATAATTTCAGTGCTTCTCATCAAATTTCTAATGCCCAAAACAGAGCAGATAATTCAGCGTCTCGATTAAGTAGTGGCCGAAGAATAAATAGCGCCAAAGATGATGCTGCTGGATTGGCAATTTCTGATGGGATGAATTCCCAGGTGAGAGGATTAAACCAGGCGATGAGAAACACAAATGATGGCATCTCATTAGCTCAAACCGCAGATGGCGCATTAAGCGAGTCTACGAATATTCTGCAGAGAATGAGAGACTTAGCTGTTCAGTCGAGCAACGGAATCTATAACGACAACGACAGAAGATCAATGAACGAGGAATTTTCCCAACTGCAGTCAGAGTTGGATCGTATAGCTGGTGCAACTACCTTTAACGGGAAAAACATTCTTGACGGAAGTCTGGAGGGCGGCTTAACTTTTCAAGTTGGTGCTAATGCTCAGGAAACTATCAATGTAACTCTAAACGGAGCTACCCAGGAAGATCTGGGGACAGAGTCTTTAGACATTCTTACCGGACAAAGTTCACAAGAGGCACTGGGAGCAATTGATGAGGCCATTGCATCTATTTCAGGTGCCAGAGGAGAGTTGGGGGCAACCATCAATCGTTTCGAATCGACAATATCCAATCTGGGCAACGTATCTGAAAATATTGCGGCTTCTGAATCGAGAATTGCTGATGCGGATGTTGCAGCCGAGGTTTCAGATATGCTTAAAAATCGGATTCTCGAACAAGCCGGTGTCTCAATCCAGGCTCAGGCGAATCAGAGGGCTGGAATGTTACTGTCACTTTTGAACTAGCCAGAGGTTATTATCACTCCGTCAAGCTGCCATACCCTCCGCCACCAGGAGTACAAATACGGATTGAATCACCCACTCTGGCCCGAATTTCATTTTTACCTCCAAGATTGAGGCGATGCCCGTCCTGACGGATAAATATATTTTCGCCCCTGCTGCCTGCTTCTCCACCTTCCAGTCCATAGGGAGGAAAAACTCTTCGTTCAGAGAGTATGGCCACATTCAGAGGTTTAAGAAATTCGAGTTCCCGCACCAGTCCGTCACCGCCGCAGAACTGCCCCTTCCCCCCTGATCCTTTACGGATAGAAAACTCATGGAGCAAAACGGGATACCGCCGTTCCAGAATTTCCGGATCAGTTATTCTGGTATTGGTCATATGGGTATGAACCCCCGACTGACCATGCCAGTCGGGGCCCGCACCTGCCCCACCACCGATTGTTTCATAGTAGCCGAAACGCTCATTGCCAAAGGTGAAATTATTCATGCAGCCCTGGGAACCAGCGGCCACGCCAAATGCCCTCAGCACGACGTCAACCACCCGCTGAGAGGTGAGCACGTTGCCGCCAACTACTGCTGCCTCAGGCGATGGATCAAGAAGACAGCCTTCGGGGATAATAAGTTCTATGGGAATCAGACAACCGTGATTCAGTGGAATATCTTTTTCAACCAGACAGCGGAGGCTATAGAGAATGGCTGACTGAGTAACAGCCCGTGGCGCATTGAGGTTGCCCCGGAGTTCGGTTCCTGTTCCTGTGAAGTCAAAGATTGCACTGCCATCACTGCGATCTATGGTGAGTGTCAACTGTATCGGGCTGCCGTCGTCGAGATACTCGGTGGCTGTTATCGTGTCTCTTTCGGCCAGCCCCTGATTCCTGGAAACCTCGCAAAGACTGTTTCGGACAGCCTCTTCTGCTGTTTCCTGGACGTGCAACATATAGGCTTGTACAACTTCAAGGCCGTGATATTCCACCATCTCCAAAATAAGATCAATGCCCTTCTGGTTGGCAGCCACCTGAGCCTTGAGATCAGAAAGATTATCCCCCAGAAGGCGTGTTCCGCTGATGGCAGGGCGACCCTTCTCAGACTTTATCTTCTCAGGTGCCAACAGAAGATCTGAAATACCCTGTTCCTGAAAGACATTATTTTTAACGAGTTTGAAGGAGAAAATGGCTGCCCCCTCTTCGATAAGCTGCCGGGAATCTGGTGGCATGGAGCCGGGGGAGATACCACCTATATCAGCATGATGGCCACGACTGGCAACCCAGAAAATAATTGTCTTCCCTTGAAAGACCGGTGTCATCACTGTGATATCGGGTAAATGGCTACCGCCGGCCGCAGGATGATTGGCCACCAGAACATCACCCGGCATTATATCCTTCACCCTGCGAATCTGCTCTTTAACGGCCTCGCTCATAGCCCCAAGATGAACAGGGACATGAGGCGCATTGGCCACAAGATTTCCGTTGGCCCCAAAAAGGGCACAGGAAAAATCGAGCCGCTCCTTGATATTGGTGGAGATCGCTGTCTTTTGCAACATCCTCCCCATCTGTTCTGCAATCGACATAAACAGATTACTGAAAATGGAAAGCTGTACCGGATCCACCTCCGTATCTATTTTGTTACGAGTATGTCCACTGACCTGAATTTCCACATCTCCAAAATCGGTGATTGCAGCAATGCAATCCGGTTCAATAAGGATGGTACTGGTATCTTGGATCAGGATGGCTGGGCCCTCAATGGTATAACCAGCTTTCAGACTATCCATAGTGTAAAGGTCAGTCTGCTGCCAGCCACCTTCAAAATAACAGGACACTGTGTCCAGCTTCTCTGCTGTGCTCTCTCCCCTGTCAACAAGGAAGGATTTCAGCTTGGAAGCCTTGCCTATGGAACGAACCCGCAGATCATCTACCAGGACAGCCCGACCAGGCAACTCAAAACCGAACTCACGCATATAGCGTGTTTGAAACGCCTTTGCAAAGTCTCCATCCGCTGGCTTTTCTATCATTAATGAGCCATCCGTCCCCTGGTAACGTAGATTAAGATAGTGCAGACTCTGGATCGTATCATCCGTAATCCCCTGACTACTCAACTCCCGCACGGTCTCCACTTCCAGGGCTGCAAGTCTTTCCTCAAGACCTGGAAGTCCCCCTTCAGTAAGGACTTCTGCCGCCGGCTGCTGTTTTTCAGCCACCGTGTCGGCAAGACCGATACCATATGCTGAGAGTATCCCTGCAAAACGATGAATAAAAATAGAGGATATCCCGAGACTGCGTGCAATAGCGCAGGCATGCTGCCCTCCTGCACCACCAAAGGTGGCCAGCACATGTTCTTTGATATCAAAGCCGCGCATTACTGAAACTTCACGAATGGGTCGAACCATTACCTCATTTGCCACTTCAAGAAAACCAAGAGCCGTCTCTTCCACCGAGAGCGGAGGACGACCACTCTCCTTGTAAAAACTGTTTATTGTGTCGGTAAGTTCTGCCATCTGGCGGTAACTCTCCTCAACATCCAGAGGTTGATCCTCATTTACACCAAAAATATTGGGGAAATGATCAGGCCGGAGACGCCCCAGGATCAGGTTGGCATCGGTCACGGCCAGATAGCCATTCTTTCGGTAACAGACAGGTCCCGGATGGGCACCCGAGGATTCGGGGCCAACCACAAACATACCGTTGTCAAAAAAGAGTCGAGACCCGCCACCCGCAGCAACGGTTCTGATGTCAAGCTGTGGTGCCTGAATACGCACGCCGGCAGTTTTCGTTTCAAAGGTAAGATCATAGTCACCACCGTAACGGGAAACATCCGTGGATGTCCCTCCCATATCAAAGCCGATAACCGGTTTTTTCGTTTCCCGACTGTAGGTGGTCATGGCATAGCCGACCACTCCGCCAGCTGGACCCGAGAGTATGGCCCGACTTCCTGTAAAATCCTCGGCCGGGGCCAGACCGCCATCGGATTGCATAAACAGAAGCGGGGTATCTGCTAGATTATCAGCAAAACCTTTTTTAAAGCTTTGCAGATAGCTGCGAATATGCGGGGTTAAATAGGAGTCGACCATGGTGGTATCACCACGGGAGACCAGCTTAACCATGGGAATTACCCGTGAAGAAAGAGACACCTGTTCAAATCCAAGCGACAGGGCAAGATTGCCAACAGCCTGTTCGTGCTCCGGACAGGCATAGGCATGGAGGAAAATCACGGCAAGACTGGTAATGCCGCGTTTGAGTAAGTCTTCCAGCTGTGGTTTGATGAGTTCAAGGTCAGGTTCCAAAAGAACCGCAAACTCCTCACCTGTTACGCCAGTCAAGACTTTATGCTGTGTGTACTGTGATTTTTCATGGGAATGAAGGATCCTTATCCGTTCATCCACCTCAATGACCTCCCTGTAAAGGAGATCCGGTTTTTTTATTCTCAGATCAAAAAGGTGCGGTCTGTCCTGATTGCCAATCCGGAGTACATCACCAAAGCCCCTGGTTATGACAAGAGCACAGGGAGCGCCCTTGCGTTCAAGCAGGGCATTGGTGGCCACCGTAGTGCCCATTCGTATCCATTCGATCTGCGAGGCATCAATTCCCTTGCCCTCTCCTGACGATGCATACTCCTCAAGAATCCGCCGAATCCCCTCACGCGGAGCATCGTCATAGTTTGCCGGGTCTTCGGACAAAAGTTTTACAACCTTAAATCCCGGCTTACCCGGCACCTCGGCATAAACATCGGTAAAAGTACCGCCACGGTCTATGGAAAAACGGAATGTATGAGTGTCAGTATTCGCCATGCGTACAGGTCAGGGGAAAAATGGAATCTTCCGGAAAACTATACGGCATACTGACGCACAAAACGATAAAAAATCACCCCACTATTCAGTCACCGGAAAACAATCGTAAGTACTCACCATAGCCCTCACTTTCCAGCTGTTCCTTTGGAATAAAACGAAGTGACGCCGAATTGATGCAGTAGCGTAGGCCCGTTGATGGTGGCCCATCGTTAAAGACATGGCCAAGATGCGAGTCTCCATGCTTGCTCCGAACCTCGGTGCGCACAGAAAAAAAGCTTCGATCCGTTTTTTCAACAATATTTTTGGCTTCAATTGGACGATCGAAACTGGGCCATCCGGTTCCGGATTTATACTTGTCCCGCGAACTGAACAGGGGTTCTCCTGAAACGATGTCCACATAGATCCCCTCCGCCTTGTTATCCCAGTATTCGTTATGAAACGCTGGCTCCGTTCCCTCTTTCTGAGTAACCTTGTACTGGAGGTCGCTCAGGCGGGAACGAATTTCAGCATCCGATGGCTTTTTATAGCTTGCAGACTTCTGTGCAAGCTTCTCGGGCCAGACCGTGTCCACAAAATATTGCCGTCCCGAACCCTTCTTATAAGATGAGTAATGGGAATAATTTTTTCGGTAATAGTCCTGATGATATTCCTCCGCCGGATAAAATGGCAGCAGCGGCAAAACTTCTGTCATAATGGGTTTATCAAAGAGTCCGGATTGCTGAAGCTTTTCTTTGGAGGCCAAGGCCGCCTTTTTTTCCAGCTCGTCGCCAAAAAAAATGGCTGTTTTGTACTGAGATCCGCGGTCCGCAAACTGACCGCCGGAATCCGTTGGGTCAATCTGGTGCCAGAACACCTCTACTAGTTCCGCAAAACTTATCCGTTCTGGATCATAACGCACTTCCACGGCTTCATAGTGATCGGTTTTTCCCCCACTGACCTGTTCATAATTGGCATCCTCTTCTGCCCCGCCGCTGTATCCAGCCCGTACCTCAATCACTCCTTCAAGCTGTTCAAAGGGAGGCTCCATGCACCAGAAACACCCGCCACCAAAAACAGCCGTTTTTTCCTCTGCCATCGCATCTCTCCCGGGTATTAAAAATAGTATTGCACAGACAAATAATATTGCTGCTATCCTTTTATTTTGAGCCATTCAGCACCTCCATATTTTAAGAATCATTCCCACATGAAAATTAGTATGCATTGTTGACCATTGAGACAAGGAAAAAGACAAATTATCCTTTTCTTTTTTCTTGTTTCTAAATCGAATCTGACGAGCTATAGTGCCAGTATGAAAACTACAAATGCACCCAAACGGACCAAATTTATTTTCGTAACAGGCGGCGTACTTTCCTCTCTCGGAAAGGGGCTGGCTGCTGCTGCCATCGGCGCCCTCCTCGAAAGCAGAGGGCTCACCGTTACCTTCCAGAAACTCGACCCCTATATCAACGTCGATCCGGGTACCATGAACCCCTTCCAGCACGGAGAGGTATATGTAACCGATGACGGAGCGGAAACAGACCTGGACATGGGCCATTACGAGCGCTACACCAACGCCGTCATGGCTCAAAAAAACAACTACACCACCGGACGGATCTACTATTCAGTGATCACCAAGGAGCGGCGCGGTGAATACCTTGGCGGCACGGTACAGGTTATCCCGCACATCACCGATGAAATCAAAGCTGCGGTCCTCCAGCTTGACGGTACCGTGGATGTGGCACTCATAGAAATTGGCGGTACTGTTGGTGATATAGAAGGACTTCCCTTCATTGAAGCCATCCGCCAGCTGCGCCGAGATCTTGGAAGAGAGAATTCCCTCTACATCCACCTCACCCTTATCCCCTACATCAAGGCGGCAGGTGAGATTAAAACCAAACCCACCCAGCATTCAGTCCGGGAACTGCGGGCCGATGGTATCCAGCCTGACATTCTGGTCTGTCGTACGGAAGTTCCACTCGAGGATTCACTCAAGGCAAAAATTGGCCTCTTCTGTGATGTTTCACCGGATGCAGTTATCACTGCAATCGATGTGGATAACATCTATGAGGTACCACTTCGCCTCCATGAAGAGGGAATTGATGCAAAGATTCTTGAACTCCTGAACATATGGACGGGAAAACCAAACATTAAACCCTGGGAAGATCTGCTCCACAATATCAACAATCCCAAGGACACCATCACTATTGCTTTGACCGGAAAATATGTGGAGCTCAAAGAATCCTATAAAAGTCTTCATGAATCACTTATACACGGCGGCCTTGGCAACAAGGTCAAGGTGGAACTTCGGTATATCAGTGCTGAAGACCTTGAAGACAAAAGCAAGGATCCTGCCACTCTCCTTGAAGGCTGCCACGGAATCCTTGTTCCTGGTGGATTTGGACAACGGGGCGTTGAAGGAAAGATTGCCGCCATCACCTACGCCAGAGAGAACGACATCCCATTTTTTGGGATCTGCCTCGGTATGCAGCTTGCTGTTGTGGAGTATACCCGTAATGTTCTTGGTCTGAAAGACGCTCATTCCACGGAATTCAACGCAAAGACAAGCAACCCGGTAATCTATTTGATCAAAGAGTGGTTCGATTACCGCACTCAGGAGATGCAGGTTCGCGATGAGACATCCGATATGGGCGGGACTTTGCGCCTTGGTGCATACCCCTGTGTTCTAGCCGACGACAGCTTTGCAAGAACTGCATACGGTGAAAAGGAAATCTCCGAACGCCACCGTCATCGCTATGAGTTTAACAATGACTACCGGGCTCGACTGGAAGAAAAAGGGCTGCTGTTCTCAGGGACATCTCCCGATAACAACCTGGTTGAAATCGTTGAAATTGCGGAACATCCCTGGTTTCTCGGTTGTCAATTCCACCCGGAATTCAAATCCAAGCCCATGAAACCGCACCCTCTTTTCCGCGACTTTATCGCGGCAGCAATAAAACATAAGGGCTGATTATGTCTGTTTCTCCCGTAGCTGTCGAAACCCCTGGTGGTAACGATATCAACGTTGGTTCTGACCAGCCCCTCCTTCTTATTGCCGGGCCCTGTGCTCTGGAGTCCGAAGAGCTTGCCCGAAGGGTTGCTGGTGAGATGCAGGAGATCTGTGGCAGACTCGGCATATCCTACGTCTTCAAAGCATCTTTTGACAAAGCCAACAGGACCTCCCTTGATTCCTATCGCGGTCCGGGCCTTGACGAAGGTCTCAGTATCCTTTCCAGAATCAGAGAAGAGATGCAGGTTCCGGTCATATCCGACGTGCATGACGTCGGCCAGATAGCCCCCGCCGCTGAGGTCCTCGATATCCTTCAAATCCCTGCCTTTCTCTGCCGCCAAACTGACCTACTTGTTGCTGCAGCACAAACAGGTAAACCTGTGAACCTGAAGAAAGGACAGTTTGTCTCCCCTTGGGATATGGAAAACGGGGTAAATAAATTGAGGGGAGCAGGCGGCACCAAAATCATGCTGGTGGAGAGAGGTGCATGCTTTGGCTATAATAATCTGGTTGTGGATATGCGCTCCCTCCCTGTTATGCGTGGTTTCAACTGCCCTGTTATATTTGATGCCACTCATTCGGTACAACTTCCCGGAGGAGCAGGTGGCTCATCTGGAGGCATGCGGGAATTCATCACGCCACTTTCCCGCGCTGCGGTGGCGGCTGGTATTGATGGTCTCTTTATGGAAGTTCATCCCGACCCGGACAAAGCACTCTGCGACGGCCCCAACTCCATACGACTTGACGCCATCGAAGAGTTGCTGACTCAGCTGCTTCGCATTCACAAAGCTGTTACGACCTGATATTTAACAAACCTGCCATGGATCCTAATTCCTGTACACCTTCCGGACCCGGTGCCTATCCCTCCGACTGTGAAGTCCGTGAAGGGTACCGGAAAATCGCACGAGAAAAAGCTATGCACAATAATCGAAGTGAGAACTGGCAGGTGACACTTTCCAAAGCCAAAGATATCAAACTCCTTCTCCTCGACGTCGATGGTGTTCTCACCGATGGCAACCTCATCTATTCACACGAAGGAAAAGAATCCAAATCCTTTAATACCCAGGACGGTTTCGGCCTGCGCATGCTCCAGGATGCAGGTGTTGAAGTGGGCATTATCACTGCCAGAAGCTCCGAAGCACTGGAACGACGGGCCAGTGACCTTAAAATTTCCCATCTCTATCAGGGAGCCGCAAACAAACTTATTGCCTACCAGGAAATCGTCAAAAAAACAGGCCTCAAACCCTTTCAAATTGCCTACATGGGTGACGACTGGCTCGACATGGTACTTCTGAAACGTGTGGGCCTGTCTCTTGCTCCAGCAAATGGTGTGCTCGAAGTAAAGGAGATGGTTCATTATACGACGGAGCAGTCCGGCGGACATGGCGCAGTACGTGAGGCCTGCAATCTGATCCTTGAAGGCTTGGGCAAGTATAATGAGTTGCTACAGGGGTATCTTACCCGATGCTAACCCGCAGAAATCTCGTTTGGGTTATTCCCCTTGGATTTTTTCTCACATTTCCTTTATGGAGTATTCCTGTTGGTTCCTTTCTTACCCCGCGTGGCGGGTATGACCCATCCCTGAACGAACGAAAGCTGGACGCCCATAAATTTACCATGGAAAATGTTCATATTACCCAGAGTAAAAGTGGTAATACCAGTCTTGAAATTAGAGCAGAACGGGCCTATTCCGGTGACACGGAGAATGAATATAAAATGGAAGAAATTGATGCTGTTGTTACCGGCAACAACGGTGAACAGACATTTATTGCCGCCCGAAAAGGGGTACTGGACAAAGAGACCGCCATTCTCACCCTGATCGATGAAGTTGTGGTGATAAAACCCAAGGATAAATTTGAGTTATACACAGATCTACTTATCTATAATGATAAGACAAAGATAGCCAACTCACCTGGAAAAACCCAGGTTATTGGTGAAAAGATAGAGATTCGCGGCAACAATCTTATCTTTAATACCGAAACAGAATCATATGACCTTGGTGGTCGCGTCCACTGTAAACTCGAAAATTTCACCTCCCCGAACGACGCATCTCTCTGAAAAAAACACTCCCGTTCTGACATTGCTTGACAAGCGCAATCTCACCCTGTAAAATCACACGTAATTATTTTTCGTGTTAAAACCTCAGGCCACAGGAAACAATATGAAACCAGCCAAATTAACTCTTTTTATCGTACTTTTGCTGCTGTTCAGCAGTACCCAAAGCAATGCCCATTTCGGAATGATCATACCAAAGGAACCGCGGGTTGAGCCCCAGAACAGAACCATCCAGCTCTCCCTTTCTTTTTCTCACCCCTTCGAAGGAACGGGAATGGATCTGCTGAAACCGGCACAATTCTATGTAATCAAAGACGGTGAGAAATCAGACCTGCTTGGCGACCTCAAAGAAACGAAGATTATGGATCGTCTTGGCTGGGAAACGGATTATCAGGTAAAGCGACCAGGCGTCTACCATTTCGTCATGGAACCCATCCCCTACTGGGAACCCACCGAAGACCTTTCCATTATCCACTATACAAAAGTTATTATTCCAGCATTTGGTGCAGAGGATGGCTGGGATCAACCAGTGGGACTGGCTACAGAGATCGTCCCCCGCCTTCGTCCTTTTGGCAACTATGCCGGAAACAGCTTCACAGGACAGGTACTCCTGAACGGCAAACCGCTTCCCAACGCAGAAGTAGAAGTGGAATTATACAATCAGGAAGGGAAGTACCGCGCCCCCAGCGACCTCCATATCACCCAGCTTATAAAGGCGGATACTGCTGGAATTTTCACCTTCACCTGCCCCCTTCCGGGATGGTGGGGTTTTGCCGCACTGAGCAGTGCCGATTACACCCTCAAGAATCCACAGGGAGAAGACAAGGAAGTGGAACTTGGCGCAGTACTCTGGATCTATATGGATGCTTACGGGATCAACCAATAAATCGGGTAGTTCATCCAATTCTGTGACCAAAGAAGGAATTACCACTTTGTCACATATGAACCTGGAAACAATCAGAAAGAACTAACCGACACATACATCCAGACAGCCTAACCAGTCTGTATTACACACTTATTCTTCAGTAAAAATAAAGAAAAGGTGTTGACAACCGTAGCCAATAATTGTAATTCTCATTCCCATGAAAACGCCCCCTTCACACACACCCTAAAACTGGAACAACTCTTCATGACACAGCCTCAGCCTGACATTTCCGGCCCCGTAGAGATCGCACAAGACATTTACTGGGTTGGCAACAGAAACGATAAAGGATTTGAAAGCAATGCTTACCTGAGAGTTTTCAGGGGAAATGGAAAACAATTTAATCTTCTGATAGATCCGGGACCAAGCCCTGATTTTCATGCCATAGCCAGTAAGATTGAGCATGTTCTCGGGAAGGATTACAGTCTCGATCTGGTTTATCTCAATCATCAGGATCCTGATGTCTGTATCAATACGGTCCACTTTCAACGTCACTTTCCAAAGCTCCAGATTGTTACCTCAGAAGACACCTGGCGCCTGGTCCGTTTTTACGGCCTTAAAGAAAAACAATTTATCGCCACTGAGAATTTTAAAACCGGAAAAATCAGGGTGAAAACCGGGCACCAATTACGCCTTATACCTACTCCATATGCCCATTTTCGTGGGGCGTGTGCTCTATACGATGAAGAACAAAAAGTCCTCTTCAGCGGAGATCTTTTCGGCGGATTAACCACCTCGACCAATCTCTACGCTACAAAAGAATATTGGGATGGAATGAAAACATTCCATGAAATCTACATGCCCACAAACCTCGCACTAAAAAAGGCAGTTCATGATTTCAGACAACAGACCGATGATCTGGAAATAATAGCGTCCCAGCATGGTCAGATTATCCGCAGGGATCTCATTAATTTTTTTATGGCCAAGCTGGAAACATTAGCAGTTGGCCTGGATCTCAGGGATGATTCTCGGCTGGTCATAGAGAATTATATAAATGCCTTCAATGATATTCTCGATAAGGTTCGTACCAATATCGATGAGACCATTGTCAGCAATCTGCTGAATACTTTCAAGTCAGACGGTACTTTTCCCAACCGTCTGATTGTAAAAAATGACAAAATCTACAGCCTGAAGGTAACTGTAGAAGAGGCATTCAGATTATTTGCCACTGAACTCTGCCACAGCCTGAGTATTGACCAAAAACCCATTGCTAAGGCAATTGTGATCGATACCATTGCCGATTGGCACATTACAACTGAAACACCATGTCCTGGTGACAATCCTGACGAACACCAGAATAACATGCAGGAAGATATGCTTGAGGAGGGAGAAAGCAGCAAAGATACTGCCATTGATAATCCTCTTGATTTCGAACAAGAGGAACTGGACAACCTGCTGGATGATTTAATGGGCAATAACTAATTTCACTCTTTTCCATCCCCTTTGGTTCGCCGTTCGCAGATCCTACCCTAAGAATTCAATAACAGTGTAAGCGGCGTAGGGTTTGATATCAATAACCGGTACCACTTTTTACCATACCGGACTGTCTCGAAATACCTAAACTCCCAGTGCTGATTTCCACTTATTTGTGATTACTAATGCAAGTAGCTGGAAGCGATTTTTCCCCTTGGCTCTTTACAAACGAACTCATATCATTCATTCTTTAGAAAACACTCTCACTCTTTCCCGGTTGTTTGCTAGAATAAGGTGGGACGATAATCACAGCGTTCTGTAAAGTATATAGACTAATTTCCGTACATGGGGGACAAAGGGAAATGGGAAAAAAAATCATACTAGCCGCCGGATGCCTGTTGGTACTCGGTGCGTTCCTCCTACTGCAGAACGGTAAGCAGCCCTCTCTGCCCTCCGCTGTGCAGCCTGTTTCCATGCCCATAACCTTGTATCATTATTTTTCCGGAGCATTGAGTGGCGGGCTTACAGAGATGCTCGAAACCGTGAACAGCCGTGAGCCTGGTAACCAGGTCATTGCCAATGGCCTTGATCATGAGGCTTTCAAAAGTATGATCCTGTCCACCCTGGAAAAAGGGAATCCACCTGAACTCTTTACCTACTGGGCAGGCTCCAGGACCGCCGAACTGGTCCGTCAAGAGAAGCTCCAGCCCATTGATGACATGTGGGAGGCATTCAAACTGAGTAACCGTTTTCCTGCTCCGATCATCGAGGCGGCAGTCACCTATGAGGGAAAAAAATACCTGCTTCCCATCACCCAGCATCTTGTGGTCTTTTTTTATAATAAAACGGTTTTTGAAAGGGAAAATCTGTCTGTCCCAACAACCTGGGAAGAGTTCCATACCCTCTGTCTGCATCTTAAGGAGAAGGATGTTGTTCCCGTTGCCCTGGGAGCAAGAGAACGCTGGCCGGCACAGTTCTGGTTTGACTATCTGCTGCTGAGAACAGCTGGAACGGCGTACAGGACCAGGCTGATGCGCGGAGAAGCATCCTATACTGATCCGCTGGTGGAACGGGCCTATACGCTCTGGGGCGAGTTGATTGCTGACGGATTTATGAACAGCGATGCCAATAGTGCTGACTGGAACGATGCTGTACAGATGGTCTGCAATGAACAGGCAGCCATGACGCTCATGGGCACCTGGGCCATCCAGTTATTTACAGAAGGAGACTGTGGGCTTGAGGCCGGCAAGGATTTTGACTTTTTTGCCTTTCCCACGGTTGATCCCGCAGTGGAAAAAGCTGCAGTTGGTCCCATCGACGGAATTGTCCTCACTCGCCATTCGGTCAATCATGAGTTTGCCAAAAGTGTTCTGGCCTATTTCGCCGAAACCGATTCCCAGGAAAAGATGAGCAAAGGCTCCGGGGCCCTTGCCCCAAACATTGAGGTACCCAGAGGTTTTTATTCACCATTTAAACAGCGTCTTCTCGATGAGATTGCCTCTACCCGCTTCTGGGCCTTTAACTATGATCTGGCAACTCCACCGTCTGTGGCGGAAAGAGGAATGGACAGCTTCAACGAACTTATTGAGTTCCCAGGTCAGGTGCGGCCAATTCTCAAGAACCTGCAAAGTGATGTCGCGCCACTGTTCCTTAATCAAGAAAAACAGTCAACTATTTCCAGATAGGTTCCCATTCCCATCATGTCCTTTCGCCTAAAACTCGGTATTGGTTTTTCTTCTGTCCTGTTGCTTATGGTCCTCGCCGGTCTCATCAGCTGGTGGGGGATGGACAGTGCCCTGAGTCGGCAAACCATGCTCTATCAGTTGAACAGTACCCTGGAAGATCGGTTCAATAAGTTGGTGCGGGAAGAACAGGCCTTTGCCAACACTGAAGACCTGCTTCATTCCCGCGCTGTCTTTCAGATCCTGGCCAGGATTCGAAAACCGATTCACGATGTCCTGACCCAGCCCCTGGAGGCGGTACAGCAGGAGACGGTTAAAAATCTCCTTGAAGCCCTCAAGGACTATGAAGAGAGTTTTTCCGCATTTATTACCCATGATGTGGACATGCGGACCATGAAAAGCAGGATGCTCCAGGAATCAAAACGGTTGATCAGCAACGGCAGTGAACTCAGCCGGGCCGAAGCAGATATGGCTGTCCTTCAGCATCTGATGGGAGAGATCCTGATCGCAGAAAAGAATTATCTTCTGTCCGGCAGCAGTGAGGCTGCAACAGAGGTTGTGGAAACAGTGAGAAAGCTTCGAGAAAAAGCAGAAGTTGCTCGAGAAAACTTCAGTGATAACGAGTTGAAGCTCAGGGCCTTTCGCATTGCCACAGTGGCTGACGTCTATCAGGAAATATTCAGCAATTTTATCAAGGAAAAAGAGGAACTGCAGCAGGCTGCTTTGCGCATGGAGCAGGCCCTTAGCCGTTTTACTGAAAAATTGGCTCAGTATATAGCCCGTGAAACGGCCATTGCAGGAAAACAGGTTGCTATCCTGCGTTTGGTGTCCCTGTGCATTTCTCTTCTGGCCGTAGGGCTGGGCATTTTTGCCACGATTTTTCTCTCAGGCCGTATTACTAGACCTATCGAAAAACTGAAACACTCCGCCGCGCAGATTGTTTCCGGCAATCTGGACACCTCGGTGGTCATCAGCAGCCGTGATGAAATCGGTGAATTAGGTCATATCTTTAACCAGATGGCCGGGCGTCTGAAAGAGAGTTTTACTGATATTGAGCAGTATCGTGACCACCTTGAAGAGTTGGTTAGAGAGAGAACCCTGGCCCTGGAAAAGGAGAATTTTGGGCGACGTGAGGTAGAAGCAGCACTGAGAGCAAGTGAAGAGAACTTGTCGCTGATCATTGAGGAATCTCCAATGGGCATCATTCTCTGGGGGATGGATTTTCAGGTGACCAGATGGAACCAGGCTGCAGAACGGATATTTGGCTATCCTGCAGCCGAGGCCATGGGCAGGCAGGTGGCTTTTATTGTTCCTCCACAAGCCCAGGCGCATGTGGAGACCGTCTGGCAGCAGCTGATAACCCAAAAAGAAGATGGAAGCAGAAGCCGGAACGAAAACATCACCAGCAAAGGAGATACTATTCTCTGTGACTGGTACAATACCCCTTTGGTTGATGCTTCAGGAGAGAATATCGGTGTCCTTTCTCTGGTTGAAGATGTCACCACCCTGGTTCGCACGGAACAGGAGCTCCTCAAGGTAAAGAAGATCGAATCCACCGGGGTCCTCGCCGGAGGGATTGCCCATGATTTCAATAACATTCTTACGGCAATCCTGGGAAACATTAACCTGTCACTTATGGACCAGGAACTTACTCCCCGTACCAGAGCGCTGCTCAAGGCCGCGGAAAAGGCCTCTGTCCGTGCCCAGACACTCACCCAGCAACTGCTCACCTTTGCTAAAGGTGGAGATCCGGTCAAGGAAGCCACAGATCTTGGACAGGTTATCATGGATTCAGCCAATTTTATCCTCCACGGAAGCTCCATTGCCTGCTCCTATGCAATCCCTGATGACCTTTGGTATGTTACTGCTGATAAGGGACAGATCAGCCAGGTTATTCAGAACATCGTACTCAACGCTGTGCAGGCAATGCCTGGTGGAGGCCAGCTGAGCATCAGCTGTACGAACATTGAGCCCGGGACAGATGAATTTGTGGAGGATTCAGCAGATCAACGTTTTGTCAGAATAGATATCGCTGATAGTGGAGGAGGGATTCCGGTAGAACTGATGGAAAAAATATTTGATCCCTATTTTTCCAATAAACCACAAGGCAGTGGACTTGGTCTGGCCATCACCCTTTCCATTATCAACAAGCATCACGGCAGGATTGGGGTACATTCTGCGCCCGGTGGTGGAGCCGTATTCTCTGTCTACCTCCCGGCTTCCGAAGTTACGGAAGCAACCCCTGTGACTGCAGGAACCGATTCACAGGTTCCTGGGAAAAAGGCACGTATCCTGATCATGGATGATGAACAGATGGTTCTGGATGTCCTTGCCACCATGCTTCAGGCTGTGGGGCATGAGGTACTTATCAGCCGGGATGGAGACACCTGCATCCATCTCTACGAAGAAAACCTGCAGAGCGCCACCCCTATTGATCTGATTATCATGGACCTGACCATCCCTGGTGGGAAAGGTGGCAAGGAAACTGTTCAGGAAATTCTGCAGCGTGATCGCCAGGCCAGGGTGATTGTTTCCAGCGGATATTCCAACGATCCAGTAATGGCCCATTATGCTGAGTACGGATTCTGCGGCGCTGTGTCCAAACCTTTTTGCCTTGACGAACTCTCCAGTGTGATCAATACAGTTCTTGCCCGCCAGGAATCGGTGTAGCTTTCTTTAGCTACTCCTTAACCTGCGGACCTTAGAAGCATGTCGCCTTCCATATCAATCATTGTCAGCTTGCTGTTCGGTATCTCCCGATCTTTGATTCTTTCAGGAAAGAAGGCTACGGAGGGTGTGGGAGAGGTGGATCTTGTTCAGCGGCTTTTTGATAAAAGACTCGATGCCGTACGCTGCAACCTTTTTCTGCAGTTCGGAATTACTGAAACCGCTACAGAGCGCAATGGGCATAGAAGGGGCAATTTCTTTAATTTTCTTACTCAATTCCAGTCCGGTCATCTTTGGCATGGACATATCAGTGATGACCGCATCAATATCGGTTACATGTTCAGTCAGCCACTGGTAGGCAGCGGTACTGTCCTCCATGATCGTGACCTGATAGCCCATTTCTTCCAGGAGAATCTCCCAGTAGAGCATGACCTCTTTTTCATCTTCTACGACTAGGAGATGTTCACCTTTACCCATGGCTACCCTGTCGTTTGTTACCTGTTCTTTATCAATATCGTCCTCAAGGTAACAGGGAAAGAGTAGGGTAAAAGTGGTTCCTTGACCAAATGTGCTCTGGGCCATAATATGACCATTTGCATTGGTGACGATGCCATGAACTACTGCCAGGCCAAGCCCTGTACCGTTTCCTGTATCTTTGGTGGTGAAGTAGGGTTCAAAAATTCTCTCCAAGATCTTATTCTCCATACCGCATCCCGTGTCACTCACTTCGAGTTTGAGATAGGAACCAGGGACAGCGTTAAGCAAACAGTTTTCTTCAGTCATCTCAGTCTGGCTGAGGCTTACTATGAGCTGACCACCATCGTCCAGCATGGCATGATAGGCATTGATACAGAGATTCATCATTACTTGATGGATCTGTGAGGGGTCGGCCAGGGTTGGACAACACTCTGTGTCAATATTTTGGACTATATTGATGTTTGCGGGAATGGTAGCCCGCAGTAATTTGAGGGCCTCAAGGATAACAGGATGGAGCCTGATAACCTTACTCTTGTGCTCAACCTGACGACTGAAGGCGAGGATCTGGGCTACCAGGTCTTTGGCCCGCATCCCTGCTTTTTCCACCTTTCCCAGGTGGAGACTAAGGTCATCTCGGTCAGGCGGCAATTTCTGCATTGTCAGCTGAGTGTAACCCAGGATGGCGGTGAGAATATTGTTGAAATCATGGGCAATCCCGCTGGCCAGAGTACCGATTGCCTGCATCTTCTCCATCTGCCGTAAATCACTCTCAATACGTTGTCGTTCCTCCATCTCTTTTTTCAGAGCCAAATTGCTTTCGGCAAGTTCTGCGGTACGTTCAAGCACCCGTTCTTCCAGTTCTTCGTTGGCTTGAGCAAGGGAGCTGTTCAGGTTGATAATGGTGTTTAGAAGTTTATCAAAGCTAAAATGAAGAATAAGGGCGGTGAGGGTAAGCAGGCTCAAGGTGAGGAGTACGATTTGGGTAATGAAACGGTTGAGACTTTTTAAATCATCAGTGATATCAAGGGCCACAAAAATCTTAGCCAAGGGCTCAGTTTTGTAGGTATTGAGCGTAATATTAGAAAAGACGAGGAAATCTCTTTCGTTGAAGCGGATTCTTTCATCCTCTGTACCTGTATTGGAGAGGGGGGGGAGAGCGGAAAAAAGTTCACCGTTGTGGGATATGATAACATTTGGGCCATGTTGAATGACCGGAGAGTCAAAGTGGGTCACCTTTTGCCAGTTACTGGTGCTGGTAACGAGGGCAAGATGGGGGCTGATTTGTTTTTGCAGGAGTTCAAGGAGTTGCTCAAACTTAATACCAAAACCTATGCTGCCAATGTATTTCCCTTGGTAAAACATGGGATGCACAACTCGGTAAAAGAGGCCTGAACGACCAATTTCATAACCACTCGTTTGTTCTTGGACCCTATGAACATGGTTGAGGATAGGGCGGACGTTGCTTAAATCATCTCCGTGGAATTCAGAAAAGTGCATCCGTAAAAAGGCCGTGCCATCCGGCAGGTTGAATTGCATGTTGCGGAAATGTGGGTTTTCTTTTTTGAGAACATTGTAAAAACCGGCTACAGACTGTTGCAGGGATACTCTGTCCCGTTTGGCAAAGGCCTCAATAACTCTCTGTTTGGTCGTGGCCAGACTGACAATGCGAGTCCGGTAGTTGGAAAATGCCTGTTCCTGAAGCATTTCAGCAAGAAACAAGGCGCTTTTTTTCTTGGTCAGAATCTTGTTTTCTAAATCCTGATGCTGGTGCTTGATACTGATACTCAGATAGGCCCCTGTCATACAGGTAATGAGGAAAAGAACTAAGATGATAGCCTTGGTGCGGATATTCATAAAATCCAGATTGAGGATTGAGGATTGAGGATCCCATTGGAAACCCTTACGTTGTGATATCTGTTTTCAGTGTAGCAAAAAGGATTTCGCTTGCCAATATAATCTCTGTAATATTGCAAGATTGCACAAAAGAAAGAGAAAGCAACAAAGATGCCCCTGAAGACATCCTCTCGATTATAACCAAAGTGAACTGGACAGCCTGCTGGATTACTCAATAGGAATCACTAAAAACACAGTAAATCCTTTTTCCTCCGCCATCCAGCGCACGTTAACATCCCAGAGAAGCATTCCATATTCCCTCTGGAGCCCCCGTTGGCTCGCCGGTCGTGGATCCTGTTCCAGAACCTCAGTGATCAAGCTTTTCAAATTCCTGTTTTTCTCCTGCTGATAGCGCTTACAACTGGCTTCCGCTTCAGAGCTGAACTGCACAGCCATCTTTTGTTTCGCAAACTGAACAAAACCACTGGTTGCGTCTTCAAGCGCATCACTGTAGGGAACATAGGGTTTGATATCAACAATCGGTGTCCCGTGCAACAGGTCCAGTTCACTGATATCGAGAAAGAGCCCGCCTTTCTCTTTGCGCAGTCCATGATAACGAACAACAGAAAGCCCCAGGAAATTAGGCCGGTGCGGAGTCCTGCTTGCAAAAAGACCCACTCGTTTCTGTCCTCCAAGCCACGGAGGCCGCACCGTGGGACGCCAGCCATCAGCGATGGCTTCATGAAACATAAACTGCAGCCAGATATGGGAAAATGTATCGAGTTCGGTAAACATTTCCTCACGATCGCAGGGGGCTAACAGTTCGATAGCACCCGTACCACTTTTCACCAGGCCGGGCTGTCTCGGGATACCAAATTTCTCCCTGTAGCAGGAGTGGACCAGCCCAATTGCTTTAATTGTATACTCCACTTTATTTCTCCCAAAAAATGAACTTCCCCCGGAACTGCAGAGAAATATTGATAAGTCACCCGTATCCGTGTAAATAGCAGGCAGTTGAAATCAGAACAAGCGAATTCATTCCCCTGCTTCTGTTTTCAAGACCGCTACTTCATGACAACCCTACTCACACTGTACATCGTTGCAAGATGAAATATAGAGCCGACATAGACGGCCTTCGTGCCCTTGCCATCATTCCTGTTGTCCTCTATCACGCAAAGGTGGGACCATTTAGCGGTGGATTTGTCGGTGTTGATATTTTCTTTGTTATTTCCGGCTATCTGATCACTCTGCTTATCAATGAAGAGATCCGTCAGGGACGATTTACCATACTTGACTTTTATGAGCGACGGGTCAGGCGTATCTTTCCGGCACTCTTTTTCGTTATTTGCATCTGTTCCCTTATTTCGTCAATCATCCTCTTCCCCATGGCTTTTCGGGATTATGGACAAAGTGTTGTTGCTGCAACGCTCTTTGTGGCGAATATTCTTTTCGCCAAGGAAGCAGGTTATTTTGGGGCAGCCTCCGAGACAAAACCACTTCTTCACACCTGGTCTCTCTCCGTCGAAGAACAGTTTTATGTCATCTTTCCTGTCGTCCTGCTGGTGGCTCATAAATATTTCCAGGGTCGCTGGAAAATTTTTCTTTTACCTGCCGCTCTTCTCTCTCTTATCCTGAATATCTGGGCAGTTGGCCCATATCCCACGGCAACATTTTATCTTTTCCCAACACGAGCCTGGGAATTACTCCTCGGCTCATTGCTTGCTCTTGGCTTCTTCCCTGTACTTCGCAGCCAGTGGCAACGTGATATCACCTCGATTGTTGGCCTGCTGTGTATCCTGTGGTCCGTCTTTCAATTCACCAACAACACTCCTTTTCCTGGAATCAACGCCCTCATTCCCTGTCTTGGAGCGACATTACTTATCTACTCCGGTAAGGACGGGACATCTCTTGTTGGTCGCTTCCTCGGACTTCGGCCCATTGTCTTTATCGGACTCATTTCCTACTCACTCTATCTCTGGCACTGGCCCATAATTGTCTTTGCCAAGCATGTGTTTTTTGAAGGTTTTACCATTTACCATACACTGGCTATCCTGGCCCTGTCATTTCTAATGGCCATCTTTTCATGGCATTTTGTTGAACGTCCATTTCGTAAAAGAACCGCACTACCACATCGCAGGAATCTCTTTGCTGCAGCAACACTGATTATGGCAGTAAGTGTAATCACCGGATACATTATCCACAAAAATGATGGCTTTCCCGGAAGATTCGACAACCGCCTCGTTTCATTTACTTACAATCTCCGTCAATACAAAATTGGAACCTGTTTTCTCGGGGAAAAGCAGCGCCACTCTGCATGGAAGGGAGAATCGTGCTTTTTACAGACGGATAAGCAGTCCAACACCCTCTTATGGGGTGATTCTTTTGCTGCCCATTATGTACCAGGCATATTGAAAAACACAGATAGCATTGACTCAAACGTGCTGCTGTACAGCCTCTCCGGCTGTGCTCCAGTATTTTCCTACGACCCACCCTTTCGAAAACAGTGCAAACAATTCTCTGCACAGATTGATCAGATTCTTACAGAGTATGATATTTCCACAGTTGTTCTGGCAGCAGGATGGGATCTTGCACTCAAAAGCGGACTCCGCTATGAAGAGCTTGATAGCACAATCCAGTACCTTCAAAAAAAAGGGCTCAAGGTTCTTCTCATAGGTCAGAGTCCGCGCTTTGACAGAAGTGTTCAGGATATTAACAATAACTCCATAGTTGTCAGAATGCCTGCTTCCAAGAGCCTGCTCTCCATAGACATCAATGCCATTAACTCTCAATTACAGAAAATTGCGGGGCCAGGCAGTTTTGCTGATCCAAGCCAAGCCTTTTGTGAAGGACTGGTCTGTCGGTTTAAAGACGAAGACACCTTCTTTTTCTGGGATGACGGTCACATGACAACTGCCGGGAGCGACAGGGCAATCCAGTCTATCCTCTCTCAAGTGCATTTTTAAACAGCACTCCCATTTATTGGGATAAAAAAAATCGCACCTTCCTGCCTGCAACCAAGTTATTGCAAAGAAAGCAGATAGGTTCGCAGATTCATTGTCCGATCCTGTAATCCCAGCTTGCGACGCAGATTTTTTCGATGAAAACTGATGGTACTCACTGATACCCCTAATACATCTCCAATTTCCTGACTGCTTTTTCCAGTCCGAATCAGTGCAGCCACCTCGACCTCCTGAGGTGTCAGAAGAAGGTTGAGTGAGGAAAGCCGATTGAGAAAAGGGGAAATAATGTCATTGAGATTATTCTCCACAATATCGATCAGGGTTCGTTCCCTCGGGTTTTTGAGGGAGTTCTTCAGTTTTTCTGCGTAAGGAAGTACCAGCTCATGGATGTTGGCAGTCATTCGCTGCTCCAGATCTGCCAGTCCTCGCTCCCGGTGCTCAAGCAGTACCTTGAGGGCCACATTCACCTCCTCCAGCTTTTCACTCTTCAGTCGCAGCTCCTCCTCCTTCTGCTGCAGCTCTTCCTGGGCAAGAAAAAGAGGAGTGACATCTTCATGTACCAGCATAACCCAATGCTCTGCCTCTGAAAGATAGGGGAGTACCCGAAGGTTGAACCAGCGACGCCGGCTTGGTGAATGACAGGGATATTGAATCACAAACTCCAGGAGCTCACCAGCCAGCACCTTCTGAATGCCCACAACGACCAATTCCCCTTCCGGGTCTCCACAGGCAGTTGCAGCTTCACAGATATTCAGGTAGTTGACTCCAAGGGAATCTGTTTTCCCCTCCAGTCCATTTTCTTCTCCATACTCCTGCCATGCCCGGTTGGTCTTGACTATAACCCCTTTATCATCAAGCACCGCTACATGTGCTGACAGCGAATCAACAATGATCTCATACATGTGATCGTTCATTGGCTCCTCATATTGATAGCTTTACCTATTATTTTTCTATCCTTTAACCCGTATTGCCATCCAAAGTATCACAGCTTACAGTAAAGACAAGGTTAAATACACCTTATGGAACAAGCAACAATACAAACAATAAATAAAATGGAGACTGTTATGAATAATAATACACAGAGTGGATTTGGAAATATGGTTTGGGTACGAGATAAGGACGGCAGGGAATATGCCTGTGCCGCGGATGCTCTCAAGGGAAACATCAAACACAAAGAAGAACTTTCGCCAGAAGAAAGAGCCGGCTGTATGGATGTCAGTACATTTGTAGGCACTGAACGCTGGTAAAGAAGACTATCAGGATGAAACTCTTTTCAGATATGGAAAGAGTTTCATCTCAACCATAATGGAGAAGATCATGAATGAATGCAGCCTGAATCACTTCACAGAAAGTCTCGAACCCTGGTTGAATGCAAACTACATCCGCTCCATTGCGCTTGATAACAGTGGCAGGATTGTTTTTTCCTTCATTGACGGCGTAAGCGATGTATACCGGATAACAGATTGCAACCGATCACAGATTGAAGCAGTCTGCAGGGATCTTCAGGAAAAAGGCATAGTGGTAAAAGGTCTGGAGTAAGCACATGTCTTTAATTGATAAAAAATACGATGAGACCTTTTCCAGCATTCTTCGCTACTACGAAGAGAGGATAGATGCTGATCCCAAAGGTACACTGGTATTAGTCAATCAGGAACTGGAAAGTCAGAATATTCGCTTTGGCAATAACTGGACAGGAAGAGGGGTGGTCATGGATGCTGTGATAGCAGCCACCATCTCAGCCTTGGAAATTGTTCGTTCTGCCTGTGAGTACTCTATTGAAAATAACATTACAGAGAAGGAAAACGTATAAAATGAATTTAGAAACCTATTTTTCAGAAATAAAGGGAATCGGAGTTATGGCCACCAGTGATAAAAACGGAGTGGTAGATACAGCAATCTACTCAAGGCCACATGTTCAGGGCAAAGATGAACTCGCATTTATTATGCGGGATCGACTTACCCACAAAAATCTTCAGGAAAACAATCATGCCAGTTATCTCTTTCTTGAAGATGGACAGGGATACAGTGGTGTACGTCTCTTTCTCAGCAAAATTGATGAAAGCAGCGATCAGGAACTGATAAGCTCACTCAGCAGACGGCACTCCAGCCCAGAAAATGACAAACAGCAGGGAGAGAAGTTTCTCGTTCGATTCAGGGTGGAGAGGGTTCTTACTCTTGTTGGCGGAAACGATGTGATTATTGAATGAAACAGGGAGCAGAGCATGAACAGTAATTCTCAAACATCTCTACCCTCTGCTCTTTACATCTCCCATGGTGGCGGCCCTCTTCCTCTGCTGGGAGACGTCTCCCACCGGGAGATGGTTGATGGCCTTAAGACTGTAGCGACCATTCTCCAAAGACCGGCGGCAATCATTGTGGTCAGTGCTCATTGGGAAGCTGACAAAGTAACAATTCTTGGTGGTGCAAATCCTCCCCTTCTCTTCGACTATGGTGGCTTTCCGCCAGAGGCGTATACCATTGAATATCCTGCTCCTGGTGATTCAGTGCTGGCAGGTAAAATAGTTGAACTTCTGCAAAAGGATGGCATTGAGGCAGATCTGACGGAAAACCGAGGTTTTGACCATGGTCTCTTTGTTCCTCTGAAAATCATGTACCCTGAGGCAGATATCCCATGTGTTCAAGTTTCGCTCATAAAGGGTCTACAGCCTGCCGAACATATCGCCCTTGGCAGGAGCCTTGGTGGATTAAAGGATAAAAATATCCTTGTCCTTGGCTCCGGTTTTTCATTTCACAATATGAAGGCCTTCTTTACCCCGTCCACCTCGGCTATAGAGTCAATGAATGAATCCTTTGAACAATGGTTGATGGATACCTGCACAGACGCAAATTTTACTGAAGAGGAACGGGAGCAGAGGCTTCTGCACTGGGAGAAAGCTCCCGCTGCACGTTTCTGCCATCCAAGAGAGGAGCATCTTTTGCCCTTACATGTCTGTTACGGATTTGCCGGGAAAATTGCCAGACGGAGTTTTTCCTGGCAGGTGATGGGGAAAAAGGTCAGCGCTTACTTGTGGTGAGAAGCTTCCCTATAGTATCACATAAGAATCTCAATTCTTCACAAGCAGATTAGTATGCACTCCTACGATACCATTATCATCGGTGCCGGAATTGGCGGCCTTGTCTCGGCTGCTCTGCTGGCGGCTGAAGGTAAGCAAGTTCTTGTTTTGGAACAGCATACGAGTGTGGGGGGCTGTGCCGCAACATTCTCCCATCGTGGCTTTCGCTTCGATACTGGTGCAACCATAGGAAGTGGTTTTCAAGACAGCGGTCCCATGCAATGGCTTGCTGACAAGCTCAATCTTTGTTGGCCAACGCAGCGATTGAAGACTGCATGGGAGTATCGTGAAGGGAACACCACGCTTCTGCTTGATAAAAATCGTCACAACCTACTGCAAAATTTTCCTGCCTCCGAATCATTCTGGAGGGAACAGGCAGATATTGCGGATCGGCTCTGGGCGGTGTCAGAAAAACTTCTCTCCCTCTATCAGCAGAGCCGGTCACAGCAGATAGCTGCACTTCTCGGTGTGCTACCGACTAAAATGTGTAGCTCAAAAATCCTCCAACTGTGTACCATGTCAGCCAAAAGCTGGCTGGAGAAACACGACCTGCACAGAGATAAAGCCTTTTGCCGATTCATCAATGCCCAGTTGTTGATTTCCGCCCAAACCACCTCTTCTTCCACTAATGCACTCTATGCTGCCATGGCCCTTGACCTGCCACGAACGTCACCATGCTCCATTGCTGGTGGTATAGGAACTATTGCGGACATGCTCGCCACGAAAATCAGGAGCCTGGGTGGACAGATGCACTGCGGTGAAAAGGCACTTTCCTTTACAGTGGATAAAGACACGATAAGTGAGGTGGTCTCCAGTAAGGCACGCTATACAGCCAGAGAAATTGTGTTTAATGGTTCCAGTGCCGGATTGTCCACTCTGCTCGGCAAAAAAATCCCCTCGACCTGGCAAACAAAAAGCCGTGCCAGGTGGGGTGCATTCATCCTCCATATTGCTGCTGGTAAAAAGATCATGGAACAACTTACCTCCTCACACCTACAGCTTGTGGATGCAGCTGCCGGGAAACTGGCCGAGGGGGCATCACTTTTTTTATCCGCCTCCCTTCCCTATGACATGACACGAGCACCAGAAGGAAAAGTTGCTCTCAGCATCTCCACCCATACGGCCGTTCAACCCTGGTGGGACGCCTGGAACAAGGGAAAGGATAGCTATACAGCCATGAAACGGGGGTACACGGATGAAATTCTTGCCCTGTTGGAAAGCTATGTGCCCGGATTCAAGTCCAGTATAGATTTTTGCATGGCAGGAACCCCAATTACCTACAGTCGTTACACCGGACGTCATCTTGGCCTGGTTGGAGGATATAGCCAGAATAGCCTGATTCCGCCAAAACAGAATCACTTCGGGATAAAAAACTGCACACTGGTGGGTGATTTCACCTTTCCGGGGCAATCCATGGCTGCAGTAACGGTTGGAGCGACTTTGTCTGTGGATCGAATTTTCCGGCGACTTGAAGAGTGAAACCTGTTAACAATGACAGTATTCACTGTCATTAAACTCTCTTCTAACCCCCATTGATTATCTCTCGTATAGGGCTATTGTATAAAGCATGAGCAGCAAACGCAGTACAACCATTAAAACTATCTAAGGAGAACATCATGGCTGATAAATCAAAAAGTGGATTTGGAAATCTTGTATGGGTAAGTGACAAAGACGGTAAACAATACGCCTGTAACGTTGAGGCCCTGAAAGGGAATATCAGGACAAAAGAAGAGTTGAGCGAAGAGGAAAAAGCCAGCTGTACTGATGTTAGCACCATCGTTGGCACCGAACGCTGGTAAGGTCGCAGGCATACTTTTCTTTGATTTGCAGGAACAAAGCCTGAAAAACAGAAGCAAAGAGTAAGAAAATCTTTGTTTTAAAGGTGTTGCCTTTCAGGCAGCACCTTTTTTTTATTAGCAGTACCATGGGTAATAGACACTCTGCAAGAGGATGAAAAATGGAATATAATGTAAGTTCACTGACAGCATTGCAGCTTATTGTGGATAGTGGACTGCTTATCCTGATCTGGCTTGTCCAGTTAATTATCTACCCCTCATTTCGCTATACCGAGAACAATCAATTTGTCGCCTGGCATGGCAGATACACAGCTCTGATTGGCTTGATTGTTGCTCCCCTTATGTTTAGCCAGGTAGGAGTAGAAGTTGCCTTTTTTCTGGGGCAAGATCCGAGATGGAACCGCATTCTGATCATTTTAGCAATCTGGACAGCCACCTTCGGCCTTTCTGTTCCCTGCCACAATCGCCTGCATAGGCAAGGAAAGGAGCTGATCACCCTTAAGCGACTGGTCACAACTAACTGGATTCGAACCCTGTGTTGGAGTCTGTTATTTTTAGAAACCGTTTTAATCTCAGACGGAAACTTTTTTTAATGGAGTATTCGTGATGAACTCTTCCTTTCCACGCCCAAGAGTCCTTGTCAGTCGCTGTCTTGGTTTTGCACCCTGCCGTTATGACGGAGCACAGCTTTCTTCAATGGTTGTGAAACTACTGCAGAACCACGTTGATTTTATTGATGTCTGCCCGGAAATGGAAGCGGGTCTAGGTGTACCCCGTCCCCCGATCCGTCTCTGTCTGGAAGGTAACAAAGTCGAGGTATGGCAGCCGGCAGAGTCACGCACAGTCACCACCGCCCTGCATGAAGCCGCAATTCGTCAGGCCGGGCAGCTTCCTGAGTGCGATGGTGCTATCCTGAAATCAAGATCTCCCTCCTGCGGTCTCTATGATGCCAAGGTATACAGGGGAATCGAAAAACCGCAGTTTCTGCGCTGGGAGAGCGGTGTCTTTGGGACACTGGTATTGGAAAGGCTAGGACAGAAAGCGGTGGATGATGAACAGCGTTTGACGAACATCGTTCTTCGGGAACACTTTCTCATC
Source organism: Desulfocapsa sulfexigens DSM 10523 (assembly GCF_000341395.1). Classification (GTDB taxonomy): domain Bacteria; phylum Desulfobacterota; class Desulfobulbia; order Desulfobulbales; family Desulfocapsaceae; genus Desulfocapsa; species Desulfocapsa sulfexigens. Next base: position 1,052,376 of record NC_020304.1, read on the forward strand.
AAACTCTATGTCTGGACTCGTTTTCGTAACATTGCAGCTCACCCCAAAATGGGTGAGCTGGTGAATTTTCATGCCAGTCACAAGCTGCTCTTTCTCGCCTACAACCAGAGCCGTTTTCGTCGCTGTGGTAAAATAACGGCAAACCATGAACATTTACCTGCTGCTGAGGTTTTTCAACTCTATGCGGAAGAAATGGCCCAGATTCTGGCCAGGCCCTTTCGCCGGCAGGCCATGGTCAATACGCTTTATCATGCTTATGGCTGGATTGCAAAAAAGATGTCCAACGAGGAAAAACAATATATTATCAACACTTTTGAAGAGTACCGCGACGAAAGAATTCCCCTGCAGGCGGCCACCCGGCTTCTGGAAGCCCAGGCAATCCGTTTTAAACAAAAATATCTGCTCAGTCAGATTCTGCTCCAGCCCTTTCCGCCGAAACTCTCAGACCTGTCAGACAGCGGTAGCGGGAGGGAGGTACAATGAGTCAGGTAGAAAAAGATATAAGCCAACAACGACAACAGCCTGAGATTCACCTGCTCACCCTGAGCACCTGTTTTTTCTGCAGCACCCTGAAGAGGCAGCTGAAAGAAGCCGGTTTCCAGTATAGCTATACCGATCTTGATCTCCTCCCGGAAAGTGAAAGGGATAAGCAGATCGAGGAACTGAGAGAATTCAACCCTGAAGAGAGTTTTCCCGTTATCATTATCGATAATGTTGCCATTGTCGGGTATCAGGAAGAACGGATTAAAAAGGAGCTAGGCCTCTCATGACAGATACAGCGAATCTCTATAAAACCCTGCAGAACATTCAGGAAGCCCTCGGTTATTTTTTTAACAAAAACAAAGAACAGGTAGAATCATTGCTTCAGGGACTGATGACCAACAAGGAACGTTACGGTTACATGTCCTGCCCCTGCCGTCTTGCCTCAGGAGAGAAGGAAAAGGACAGGGATATCATCTGCCCATGTGTTTACCGTGAGCCCGATGTGAGGGAATATGGAAGCTGTTACTGCGGTCTCTATGTCGACAGCGACTGGAACGAAGAAAAAAGAGCTCGTGTCCATGTGCCGGAACGACGCCCGCCATTTATCAAACGATAGAACAGGAAGTTTTTTTTGAGAGCATTTCTATGAAAAAAGTAACCCCACCAATACGTATTTTTTTTGACGGTTCTTGCAGCGTCTGTGCCAGCGAAATACGACACTATAAGAGTAGGGACATTCACGGAAACCTTTTGCTCGTGGATATCAGTAAAGAGGATTTTCAACCGGAAAAATATGGGAAAACCATGGAGGATTTCATGACCCAGATGCATGTACTCGATCAGCAGGGCCAATTTTTTCTCGGTGTAAATGCCTTTCCAGCTATATGGCAGGCATTGCCAGGAAGGTTGTTTGCCTTTTTGGCAATGTTCATGATGCTTCCCGGTATTCACTCAGTTGCTCGACTGGCGTATATTCTCTTTGCAAAATACCGGAGAAACCTCTTCCCGAAAAAGAACAAATGCGAGACTGGTACTTGCGATATTAAGCCTTTATAACGACTAGTTGTATAGAATAATTCTAGCATAAATGAGTAACAGGGAATGAACTGGAAACGCACCGTTGATCAGGAACGCAGTCGCCTGCTGCAGAGAGGACACTTAGGGGATGGGCCGGTAATCTACTGGATGAGCAGGGACCAACGAGTGCATGATAACTGGGCCCTTCTTTACGCCCAGGAGAGGGCGCTTGCCCTGCACAGGGGTTTGATTGTTGTCTTCTGCATCGACCTGGACTACCCGGCGGCCAATCTTCGCCACGTTGCTTTTCTCCTGCACGGCCTGGAAGAATTGCAACACACTCTGCAAAAGGCGGCTATCGGCTTCTACCTTTTGCATGGAGCGCCTGATATTGCATTGCCTCCCTTTTTAAAAAAAATAAACCCTGCCCTCCTGATTACTGATTTTGACCCGCTACGTATCAAGAAACAGTGGAAAAAGGATACCCTTCAGTACTGCAGTATGCCTGTTTTTGAGGTGGACGCCCACAACATAGTTCCCTGCTGGCTGGCCTCTGATAAACGTGAATATGCAGCCTATACCATACGGAAAAAGATACAACGGCTACTGCCCAGGTTTCTTACGGACTTCCCGCCACTTGAAAAACATCCATATTCCTCAGCCACTCAGCCGTTTTCTGCCAGGACATACCTGAAACAGATCAAAGACAAATCAGTTGCTGAAGTTCACTGGATCCATCCCGGTGAAAGAGCAGGAAAAAATCTTCTGGCAGAATTCCTGGCCCATGGCCTCCATTCATATTCCACAGAGCGCAATAATCCGTGCCTAGACGGTCAGTCAAATCTCTCACCCTACTTCCATTTTGGCCAGCTTGCTCCCCAGCGTGTAGCCTGGGAGGTAGAAAAAAGTCCGGCAGACCTGGAAAACAAAGAGGCATATCTGGAAGAATTAATCATCCGCCGCGAACTTTCAGATAATTTCTGTTATTACAGTCACGATTATGACCGTTGTACTACCTTTCCGGATTGGGCAGGAAAATCCTTGGATATTCATCGAGGAGATGTCCGTTCGTATGTAGCGAATCTTCAAACCCTTGAGAGTGCAACTACGGAAGATGAACTCTGGAATGCTTGTCAGCAGGATTTAGCAGAGCAGGGGAAGCTTCACGGGTATCTGCGTATGTACTGGGCAAAAAAGATTCTTGAATGGTCAACATCCCCTGAAGAAGCCATGTACAACGCCATTTATCTCAACGACAAATATTCCCTCGATGGACGTGACCCTAATGGTTACGCTGGTGTTGCCTGGAGTATTGGCGGAGTGCATGACAGAGCATGGGCGGAACGGCCTGTGTTTGGCAAAATCCGATATATGAACAGCAATGGATGCAAACGAAAATTTGATATTGCCTGTTATTTGAAACGAGTAAAGAAACCTGATTACCATCGAAACTCAGCTTTGTAACCCGGAGTTGTTCCGTGTCGATTATATGGGACGCCATAACCCCTTCCCTGGGGGCTCTGCTGCGGCCGTCCAGCCCGCAGAGCCCATATAATCAACACAAAACAACTCTTCCTCAGGCGGGTAGGCTGAGGATTAGTGGTAATCAAGTAAAGAAAAGCTAAAATTTTCCCTTTAAAGTAACACCGACAAAAGGTGCAGCATCGAAATCTGTTTCACCCAGTTCGTGGCCATCTGCATCCTCTATGGTAATACTTCCGCCCATCAGCAGACCGGTGTTAACATCAAAGCGGTAATCTTCATCCAGCTTCCAGCCCACCCGTAAAAATGGGGCCCAGAAGGTCATATCAGCAATACCGTCTGCCACCATGCTGCTGTCGTCCAGACGAAACCGATAGGATCTGTAAGCACCGCCGATTCCCACTTCCAGACTGCTTACAGGGGCGTATACCAGCTCCACCCCTGCCGGGCCAACCGGTCCTGCCGGAAAGGGATTCGTCAGCCGGAACTGCTCGTTAATCTGCCAGTTAATGACCACATAGGGAAACATCTCAAACTGATCAAGACGTTCGAACATTCCTGCACCGATTCCCAGCATTAAGTGTCGACTAAAGACATAGGCACCTGACAGCACGCCCCCATAGGACAGAGACTCACTGATTTCAGCACCAGAAGCACTGGCAAAGCCAATAGATGGGATCAGTCCAAAATGCCAGTTTTGTGATGGTGCATAAAAAACAGGAATGGATATCCCCGGTCTGATAATTTCTTCCCACAGGTCAACGGAATGCAGTCTCGCAATGTTGGAGAAATCCCAGATCTCATAATCAAAACTCAACCCCAGACCTACTGTCCAGTTGCTGTCAATGGAGCGGGATGCGTTAAATCGTAAAAAATGACGCTGCACATCGAACTGTCCACTGCTATCCAGATCCGTTTCGAACTGATAGATCGGGGTGTAGGAGAGTCGGTAATTGTTTTTCGATTCCACATTCCCTTCCCGGGATCCCTCTGGCGGAGGCGATCCGGCAAAGCTGGAAATCTGTGTTGTAAAGAAAATTGAGAACAGGATGCTGGCTTTGACAAGATGTTTTTGGAACATGTGGATCCTCTTTTTGGTTGGAATCAAGGGGAAATACTTTTTTGTTTTGCCTCCTGGTCAAGATACTCTGCAAAAGATGCAAGGGACTTTTTATCAAGAGGTGTTGGCTGATGACTTTTTTTGTCAATGAAGAGGCCTGTCTGAGTACCGCTGACCGTTAATTCATCGTTGCAATTATAGAAACGAAATTCCATATTAGCCGAGACATGACGCAGTCTGGACAACCACACCTCAATGCGAACGGTATCCCCAAGAAAAAGCTGCTTGTGATATCGTGCCTCTGTCCTGATAAGTGTGGGGAGAAGACCAAGCTTTTCAATGATCTCATGGACCGGCATGCCGATAGCTTCAAGGAGCTTGAGGCGGCCGATTTCCATCCACTGAATATAGACAATATTACTCACATGGCCAGCAAAATCGATGTGATAGGTGTGGACATTTTCTGTAAATATTACTTTTTTCATCGGCTAACGTCTCTGTAAATGGATTGCACAGCTGCAGGTTGACAGGAGGGAGGCGAGCAGAGTGTGCAGCCGGATTCAAGGAGCAGGGGGTCGTCTCCTCGAACTCCCTGACCACCAAGGATAATGGGTATGGGGTGCCTGCCGGCCAGAGCAGCAATCTCGTTTCTGTGTTTATCATACAGCACTGTGCTTGTAACAGAAAGCCAGACACTTTTTGGCTGTATCTGCACAATGGCCTGTTCAAGGCTCTCCAGGGGAAGAGAAGAACCGAAATAGACGGGCCTGGACCCCTCCCGGGCCAGGGTATACATAACAACAAGCAGTCCTAACCTGTGTTCTTCTCCCGGAAAACAGGAACAGATAACTGGTGGATCTACCCTTTCAGGTACAGCCTGGCTCGCCTGATCGATGCAGTTGCGCAGATAGTGTTCACTTATACCGCTGATCAGATGTTCACCGGCAACAGTTATTTTTCCACTCAGATAAGCCTCACCTACCTTTTCCATGGCAGGCAGAATTACCTCATAGACAACTCTGTCCGGACTGAGCTCCAGTAGCGCTCGGTTTAATCCATCGCGAAGCTGTAAAAAATTTACGCTTTCTGCAGCTTCGATGAGGGGATTGATATAGCTCTCCAGTTCATTGTCAACAAACAGACCGGCTGCTTCCGGTTCCCGTCTCAGCCCTGTTTTATTCTCAATCTGCTGTAACAGTTTTTGTCTGCCAAAGGATGCCAGTTCACCAATGCGAAGCCCCTCTTCTCGAGTGGCCTCAGCAATATGACAGACAAGGCTCAAATCCTCTTCGCTGTAGAGGCGTTGTCCGCCTGGGCCGCGTTCAGGACTCCACAGTGCATAGCGTTTCTCCCAGACACGCAGAAGGTCTGGCGAAATCCCGCTCTCCCGTGCCAGCGTTCCAATCTTATAAAAAGTCTTATTATTTGCCATCTGCTGATTTCCTTCCCCAGGCCATATAGACCGGGTCACTGTGTGATATTTCCCAATGCGGGTCATCTTCTGGTCTTGGCAGGCCGCGTCTGCTTGAGGCAGAAAGATCCTGAAAGCCTCCAGTCCGATGGAACATCTCCAAAACCATGCCCAGTCGCTCAAATTCATGCAGTTGCCCCCAGATGCTGACTGCCTTTGAGGGAAACCAGCGATTGGAAAAGGCAATAGCCAGCACACCACCAGGAACCAGGACACGCTGCAGTTCCTTAAAAACAGCCAGTGGGTCGATAAGATACTCCACCGAAGCCGTACAGATAATAGCATCAAAACTGTTCTCGTCAAAGGGTAGAGCCGAATTCTTGTTAAGATCTCTCACCATCCTCTCACCTGCCCTTGAGTTTGCTGCCAGTTCCTCCTTATTCATTCCAAGGACAGTCAGCTGCCGGACTGCAAGCTCATCGGGGAGATGGGAATCCCAGCTTCCCATAAGATCCAGGATCCTTGATTCCGGGGCAAGAATATGACCATATTCCGTACCTATGTGGTTGCGTGCCGTTGAGTCGAGATGCTGAACCATCCGGGGCTCCTGATAAAAATCACCGTCAGCTGACTCGTCGCCGCGTTCCAGGGATTTTGGAGAGAAAAATGCTGTCTCCTGTCCCTTATACCTGCTCTGCATTCCCGGCCCGTCTGCTGCAGCTCTTTCCAGCCAGTCTTCGCAGCGACCGCCCCGTTCTGTTTTGCTTGTATCTATCTGAATCACCTCTGCATGTACCGTCAGATCATGTCCGGCCAGAGGATGATTCAAATCAAAAAGGAACTTCCCCTCCTCCATTCCGACATAACGGGCAGGGGCAATGGAAACCTGAAACACACCACTTTGGCCATGGAGATACCCCTGGGGGTAAAATTGCCCCATCCTCGGCTCCAGGGGTTTATGTGCTTTATTGGGAGCTGCAAACTGTCGGGGGGTAACCCTTACAAGCTTGTTTTTCTGATAAGGTAAAAGGGAAACACTGGCCGGCACGGTCACTGACACCCTCTCCCCTTCTTTTTTACCAGTAAGCGCTGCGGCCAGCTCGGGTTCAAACCAGTCACGCCACATGCTCACTGGATCAGCCCACAGACTGTCGCGGAACTGCACCCCTCCTGCAGACCACTCAAGAGTAAATTCAACTATCGCCTTACTGTCTTTTTCCAGGGTTTTCATCGTATTCCCCCTCTCTGTGTTTGTTCAGTTTCTGTTGATCTTTCCCAGAGATCTTCCTCTTACAACCCTCTTTCTCAAGGGCAACATGAACAGAACATAGACACAATCCCGGAGGAGTCAATACAAAAGTTAGACAAAACATTGACAATACTCCGTGAGTCCCTACTTTTGTATCAGGAAAAGCTAAAAAACAACACCTACCCTCGGGAGAAATACCATGAAAACACTGATCACAGGCGCAACCGGTTTTGTCGGCCACCATCTGGCACAGAAGATACCCGAGGCCGTTGTTGCAGGCCGAAGCGTTGAGAAACTCAACAAACGGTTTGGGAAAAAGCGAGAAGCAAGGCAATGGGATGGATCAGCAATGCCAGATGCTACTCTGCTTGAAGGGATAGACACCGTCTATCATTTAGCGGGGGAATCAATCTTTCATGGCCGTTGGAATAAAGCAAAAAAAGAACGCATCCGTGCCAGTCGCGTTGACAATACCCGCAATCTGGTTGAAATGATCTCAAAGGCCGCAGACAGACCGAAAACCCTTATATGTTCCTCAGCTGTCGGCTATTATGGTTCTCGCGGAGATGAAAAACTGACCGAGCAAGCAACTCCTGGATCGGATTTTCTGGCTCGGGTATGCATGGACTGGGAGAAAGAAGCACTGAAGGCGGAAGAGTATGGTGTGCGGGTGGTACTGATCCGTACGGGTGTTGTACTGGGGGCCGATGGCGGAGCTTTGGCACAAATGCTCCAGCCTTTTAAAATGGGAGTGGGAGGACGCCTGGGCAGTGGACGCCAGTTTATGTCCTGGATCCATATTGACGATCTCATCGCTATTATGCTCTATGCAAAGGAAAACACATCTCTTCACGGAGCAATAAATGCGGTGGCGCCTAACCCTCTAAGCAACAGCGATTTTACCCGGGCTCTGGCAAGTGTTCTCCATCGTCCTGCCATTCTTCCCGCACCAGGGTTTGCCCTGAAACTTCTTTTGGGTGAATTTGCCAACGTGTTACTGGGTTCCCAGCGTGCCCTGCCGGAGGTCCTGCAACGGGCAGGATATACATACAACTATCCTGAAATCAAGACTGCCTTGAAGAACCTTCTACAGTAAGTAGGGGAAGGTACTCTTGTTGCTTCTTCTTACCTTACTACCACGACCAGTTCCCACTATTAATCCCCATGTAGACAACGGGAATGGTTAAGAGGAAACGACAGACAGTGATATACTTTTGTTTTGAGGCGAGCCTGTCAATAAATTCAAGCCCTGGAAGCCAGATCACTCCAAGCAGAAAATCAGCCGGAGCATCAGGGGCTTTGCCTAAAAAGAGGAAGGGAGAGACAAACACAAACAGTATTGCCAGGCCACCAAGCACTGTTTTTATGAGAAAAAAGAGATAAAAAGTCTCTTCATCTCGGCTGAAATGCCCTGGTCTTGCCAGGGGGATTATCTGCATAAAAAAATATAACAGATCCCCTGTCCGGGTTCTTCTGTATATTGGTCCCAAAAACAGATGATTTTCCACCTGTCTGACAATCCGTGGTGACCCTTGAGCATCTGCCAGTAATTCCTTGACCCAGCTATTTGCAGGTTTTGTTTTTTTATTCTGTGTAGATCCGCTATCTCCACTCTCCTTTACACCTTGTTCTTCCTGTACAGGAGCAAACTCACCCATGCCTGCATACCGTTCCAAAGCGCGCACGCCCAGAAAAAAACCACAGGCAAGAAGACCCAGCAGTCCAAAAATGATGAGTGTTATTCCACCCCTTGTCCTTCCCGGTTCAAGGCAGGATTCTCCAGGGTTTTCCGGATTAAAATATACCGTAACCTCCTTACCCACGGTATACTTGGCAGAAACCTTTTCCGCCATACTTCTATAATTTTTAGAACCATCGCCGGAATACGTTACACTGCTATTTGTCACCATCCCCATGGGAGTTTTATATTCATAGCGTATCCCGGGATTGTAGTAGGTGTGCTCCCCACCCCTTGGCGAACTGGAGGTGTGCTTCGTTACAGTATTTGCAAGTATTATCCCAGGAACAGAAACCCACTGTGTAGACAGTTTGGAGTTTCTATCCATGACATATCCACCATAGATAAAACCGAGCGCGATGCATACAAAGATCCCGACCTTAACTGTGAACTTCCAGTTCAAATTCATAAATACACTCCGGACCTGCACAACACCGCTGGTTTTACAACTCTATTTCAACTAAATTTCCCGCTTGCAAATCAAAGGAATCCACCAGGGTGATGGTGGATGAACCGTGCTCCTGCTGTCGATAATTTATTTTGTAGGCCCCTGGGGCTAGTGCTATGGGACCAAAATTTCCTTTAAGGTAACTCCCATTGAGTCGAACAGCTTCTCCTTCTTTTCCTGCTCCATCAAGGGGTATAAATTCCACAAAATATGGTGGATCTATCCCCTCCGGCAAAACAAAGGCCGCGCCGGTATTCATCGCAAATTCATTCATTTTTCCGGCTGTAATCTCAACCTCACCAAGAAAGGAATCTGTGGAACCGTGCTCCGAAAGGCGGTAAACAAGATGATACCTCCCTGCTGGAACCAGCTGTGGAGAAAACAGTTCACCAAACCTGGCCACCATCTTTCCCTTACCATCCGGGCTGATTTCCCTTAGATCCCAATATGATATTTTTTTCTGCATCCAATCGGCAGGCACCGGGTTGAATGCGGTAGCCACTTCTATGATATTCAAGGTGTCCGGCTCGATATTTACAGGCGAGAGAATGGCATCCTCCGCATAATGCTGGCTCTGACGCCAGATAAGAGTGTATTCTCCTGCCGGCACAAGACAGGGGTCCAATCTATTGCTCTGGAAGACCTGTTCACCTGTTTCAGGGTCAAGAAGTTTCCAGTAATAGGGCTTTTTTACCCATGAAGGCACGTTGAGTTGCATTGAGGTTGTCAGTGGAACGATACTTTCCTCTCCACTTTTCACAGTGACCACTTCCGCAAGCACCACCGAAGAGCTTCCATGCTCATGCTGCCTCCAGGCTATCTGATATTCACCTGCAGGTACGACAGTTGTATCAATCGAATTAAACTTCCCTCTGCTCTCACCCGTCTCAGGATCAACAAGTTCCCAGTAATAAGGTTTTTTCAGCCACGATGGAGTAGTAAAAGATACCCTGCCCGGCCTGTTGATTTTGATCCGAAGGGATGTTGAAGAGCTGGTTACCTGCTGTTTGATTTCTTTTACTTCAGGGGGTGGTTCCGGGATCGGAGCCGGAGTTTTCGTTACAACACTTTTCTGAACCGTGGAAAGTGTTTCGAGTAACTCTGCTGCATTGGTGACGGAAAAATAATGACCACCACCCTCCATTGCCACACAGGCGAGCTGATCGGAGGCCTGTTGGCCAACGTCAAAACCAACCGTATGCATGACAAATTTAATTCCTGATTCTTTCAGCTCTCTTGTGACCTTACAGGGGTTCCCGCCACAGGTCTCTATACCGTCACTGACCAGCACAATTGTTGTTTCATCCTCCTGCACTTTCAACCGGGCAGCAACCCGTTGAATGCTTTCAGCTATGGGAGTCTTTCCCTTGGGTTTTATGGATTGAACAGCTCTGGTCGCCTGTTCCCTGTCAAGCTTGCCAAGTGGAATAAGTTCTGCGATATCTGAACAGTCCCCCTTTCTTCGGTGGCCGTAGACCGTAAGCCCTGAGTCTATCTCAGGGGGCATTTCAGCAATAAGCTGTGTCATCACCTTTTTGGCAGCGACAATCTTCATTTCACCATCCACCCGGCCCCACATTGAACCTGAGCCATCGAGAATGTAATATAACCCCGTCGCTTCGACTAGAGTATGAATGGAACAGAACAGAAACAGAAAAAACAGCAGGAACAATCTTTTTCGGCGCATTGATAGGGCTCCTTAAAGAGTATTTAAAAAAACCGGGAAGATAAAAAGGACTGAGAGAAGTGTATCAAAAAGACAAAAAAGATGTCAAATTTCTTTTAAAAAAAAGAAGTTATACAAGAAACAGACAAAGGAGAGTTCACTGTAAAGCGGAACTAAAGGCTACGGGTGCTACTTAGAAAGCCGAGCTACAGGGAGGAAGAAGTAGCCCGGCTTTAGTATCATCCGGGTGATGATTATAAGAAATGTATTTCATAAAACGTTCGTGGCTTTATAAAATATCAGGATTGGGGAACAACACCACCCATTCCTACACACTCGATGCAGTACTCTTCCATCGTTTCAGGACTGTGACAATCCTCACAAAAATTCTTATTGCACCCGATACAGACAGTGAGTTTATCCTTATCTGTTACTTTTCCACATACTTCACATTTCGCTGTTTCTTTACTCATTTATTACCTCTTGGTTTTAAATTGGCCATTAGCGACACGCTTTCGTTATAAATGCTCATTACAAAATATCAATATTTCAACTCCCTCACACTGGAAGTATATTGATAATCAATACTATATACTGAATATGAGAATTCGCAAATGGAAAAATGTGTACTGGTCTCGTTTATTTCATTGATGCAACAGAACAGCACACACGCGACCAGGCCATTCAACTGTCTATTCAACACATTACACTAGAAACAACTGTAATACATCAGGCCCGGCAGCACGAACATTTCAGTCAAGCAAATAATAGCCCCTGGCAAGTTCTGTAAATTCTCTCACCTGCAGTTCCTGCCACTCCTTATCCCTTCCCAGCTCCTTTGCCAGGATCTTTGCCACTGCAGGAGCCATTTCGATGGCAGCCCTGGCGTCAAGGAACAACGCTCTCTGCCTTCGGGCAAGTATATCTTCAACCGTTCGAGCCATTTCATAGCGTGCCGACCAGATGACCTCAATGGGAGTATAGGGCAGTCCAGGGTGCAGCTGTTCACCCAGTTCGGGATGATCCATGACAAGGTCACGCATATAATCGGCATCTGAACCATAATAGTAGAGAGGATCATGATAGTCCACATTTGCCAGCCATCCGTGGATAGGCATATCCTCCGTCCTACATTTCTGCTGTTTCAACCCACCCACCAATGCCGCCTTATCCACTGTATCCTCAGCCATTTTACGATAGGTGGTCCACTTGCCTCCTGTTATGGTAACCAGTCCAGACAGGGATACCCGCAAATGATGACTGCGGGATATCTCCTTGGTACTACTGCCGTCACTGCCCTCTTCGGGAGCGGCAAGAGGCCTGAGACCTGCAAAGATGGAAAGAATATCCTTACGCTGCGGTTCACGGGTCAGATATTTCTTTGCCGTGGAAAGGATGAATTCAATTTCTTCTTCCAATGCACGAGGTTCCAGTGAACACTCATCGAGTGGGGTATCGGTGGTACCAACCACAACCCGATCATGCCACGGCACGGCAAAAAGTACACGCCCATCGGATGTCTTGGGTATCATGATGGCGGATTCACCCTTCAGAAACTGTTTATCCAGAATGATATGTACCCCCTGACTGGGTCTTACAAGTGGCAGCGCATCCGGATCATCCATCTTCATGATCTCATCAACAAAAACCCCCGTGGCATTCACCACGCTTTTTGAAAGCAGGCTATAGGTCTCACCACTTTCCAGATCCACGGCCTCAACTCCTGAAATAATTCCGTCACCACTTTTCGTGAGCCCGGATACACGCATATAATTCAGCAGTACTCCACCGTGCTCAGCACAGGTCTGAGCAATATTGATCGCCAGGCGGGAATCATCAAACTGGCCATCATAATAGATAACACCGCCTCGAAGCCCTTCGGTTTTAAGGTTGGGAATAGCACGCAGCACCTCATCGGAAGAGAGTGACTGAGATGGGCCGAGACCTAATTTCCCGGCCATCATATCGTAGACCTTCATCCCAACCGTATAAAAAGGCCCATCCCACCAGTCGTAATTGGGAATAATAAAAGATTGGTTCTTCACCAGATGAGGAGCATTGTGACGCATAAGTCCCCGTTCGTGAAGGGCTTCAAGGACCAGAGAGACATCGCCCTGGGCAAGATAACGGACACCTCCGTGAACCAGCTTGGTGGAACGGCTTGAGGTCCCTTTGCTAAAGTCATCCTGTTCCAGAAGGAGTGTGTGGTAACCACGTGATGCTGCATCAAGGGCCGTTCCCAGACCGGTAGCACCTCCGCCGATAACAATAATATCCCAGGGTTTGCTGCCCTGTTTCCTGATATTCACAAGCATGCGTTCGCGCTTCATGAAGTTCTCCCTTCAGTGAAGAAGTAAAGTGGTTGTAACAGATCTCCCAAAAGATCTACCAAAAAAGCGGAATGAAAGTCGACCCAATCCGCCCCCTTCTTTAATCGGTACACCAGTTGACCTTTTTACTTGCAAGTGCTATTTTAACACAAACTCAAAAAAGGTGTTACAAATGCTCAAACGTTTTACTGTTTCAATGGAAGACAACCTTCTTGATGATTTTGACAGTTTTATTCAGGATCATCATTACCAGAACCGTTCAGAAGCCCTCCGTGATCTTATCCGTGGCCGCATCATAGAGAAAGAGTGGCAGGCGGACAAAGATGTGATGGGTGTAATTTCACTGGTCTACGATCATCATCAGCATAAATTGCAGGAAAAAGTGACTGAGCTGCAGCATGGCTTTCATCACCAGATCGTCTCCACCACCCATGTCCATATGGACCACAACAACTGTCTCGAAGTAATTATTGTTCGGGGTAAGGCGGGTGTTGTCCGAGAGCTCGCCGACAACCTAAGGGCCCTGCGCGGTGTGCGAAACAGTAATTTATCCATGAGCTCCACGGGCATCGAGCTCCACTGATCAGTTATGCATATTTCTGAAGGTGTCCTGAGTGCACCGGTTCTGGCAGGTGGTGCCGTTCTCACCGCGGTGGGCACGGCCATTGGTCTGAAAAAGCTGGATTATGATCGTATCATGACCGTATCGCTGCTCTCAGCCACATTTTTTGTGGCCTCTCTGATCCATGTTCCGCTGGGACCGGGCTCTGTCCACCTCCTCCTTGGCGGTCTCCTTGGACTCATCCTTGGCTGGGGCGCATTTCCGGCAATTGTCGTGGCCCTGGCCCTGCAGACACTTTTTTTCCAGTATGGCGGCATAATCGTCCTCGGTGTCAACGGATGTGTCATTGCCGGCCCTGCAGTTCTCTGTGGCACCCTTCTCAAACCCTTTCTTTCAGGCACTAAAAAGCAGCAGTTACTTACAGGGTTTCTGGCTGGATTCTGTGCCATGTTTCTTTCAGCCCTCCTTATGGCGGCTGCCCTCTTCCTCTCCGATCACGGATTTATGAAAGTTGCAGGTCTTGTGCTGATCAGCCACCTCCCTGTTATGCTGATTGAAGGACTGATCACCATGTTTGTTGTCAGCTTTCTTATCAGGGTTCAACCAGAAATCTTCTCTCTTAACTGACCCAGAATACTATGCTCAAACGAACAGTTTTCCTTCTCTGCTGTCTCCTTTTCCTACCCTGTCTGGCACAGGCCCATAAAATTCATGTCTTCGCCTGGGTGTCGGGGAATACGGTGACCGTGGAGTCAAGTTTTTCAGGGAACAGGCCATTAATCAACGGGACTGTAACCATACAGGATAATAAATCCAAAGCTATTCTATTGGAGGGTACAGGAGATAAAAAAGGAATTTTTACCTTCGCTATCCCGGCCCTTGCCAGAGAAGGGAAAATGGATCTCCTGGTCGTGGTCAGCGGAAGCGAAGGACATCAGAGCCAGTGGCTGATCCCGGCAGACGAGTATCTCTCCACTCAACCACCCGTTAACGTTCCTGCCCAGGCGCCTGCCACGGTCGACAATGACGAACTCAAAGAGATGATCCGACAAATACTCTCCCAGGAGCTTGCCCCCATCAAACGAAGCCTTGCGGCCGCTGAGAACAGAAAACCTGGTTTTCGTGACATCATAGGCGGTATCGGCTACCTTCTTGGTCTTGCGGGACTCGTTGCCTGGTTAAAAAATCGTCGTCCAACAGATCTGTCCAAGAAATGATGGAGGAGCCCTTTGCCACTGGCACAAGTTTTTTCCACAGACGCGATCCCCGGGTCAAACTTATTGCTGCCGCATGCCTCAGTCTGGTACTTGCCCTTACAACCTCATTTATAATAGCAACAACAGGCTGTCTTATTACAGCGCTTCTGCTCTTCTTTTCCAGGCCGAATCCGTCCCGTGTTCTCAAACGGATCGCAGTCGTCAATATCTTCACCCTTTTTCTTCTTCTCACCCTTCCCTTTACCTATGGTGGGGATGAGACAGCGCACCTGCGATTCTTCCACTTCAGCCTGGATGGTCTGCACATGGCGGCACTTATTGCATTAAAGAGTAACGGAATCCTCTTCTGCTTTCTGGCACTCCTTGCCACCTCCACTACTGTGAACCTTGGCCATGGCCTGGAAAAGCTTGGGATGCCGCGTAAGCTCGTCTTCCTCCTTCTCTTTTCCTATCGTCAGCTCTTTGTTATTCACCAGGAATATACACGACTCCAGCGAGCGGCAAAACTCAGGGGCTTTATCCCCGCCAACTCACTGCACACTTACCGCACCTACGGTCATCTCTTTGGTATGACCCTGGTAAAAAGCTGGAACCGTGCAGAGCAGATACAACAGGCCATGGTACTCCGTGGCTTCAGCGGCAGACTTATTCCCCTGAACCAGCCCAGTCCCACCCGGATCGATTACTTTTTTCTCTTTATATCCCTTCTGGTCAGCCTGATACTTAGCGGTTTTTCATTTGTCCCTCTTCCACTGTGATCCTATATGAGCAAGGCACCACTCCTCGAACTCCGTAATATCAGTTACTCTCATCCGGGCCACAGCGCACCACTGCTCGACAGTATCAGCTTCCATATCGATACTGATCGCATTGGGCTGATTGGTCCTAATGGTTGTGGCAAGACAACATTTTTTGAAATTATAATGGGACTGCTAAAGGCTGAAACGGGAGAAATTCTCCTGGATGGTACGGTAATGGAGAATGAAAAAGATTTTCGTTCCCTGCGAAGAAAGCTAGGATTCCTCTTCCAAAACTCGGATGATCAGCTCTTTTCACCTACGGTGCTGGAGGATGTGGCATTTGGCCCTCTCAACCTTGGAATGACACCGGATAGTGCCAGGGAAGTCTCAATAAAAACCCTGGAACACCTCGGTCTGTTCGGTTTTGAAGACCGTATCACCCATAAATTATCAGGCGGCGAGAAGAAGCTTGTGGCCCTCGCCACCATCCTCTCCATGGAACCAAAACTGCTGCTCCTTGATGAACCAAGTAACAATCTCGATCCGGCAACCAGAGAACGATTAATAGAGATCCTGCGGAACCAGGACCTGGCACATATCATCATCTCCCATGACCTGGACTTTCTTGCCTCCACCTGCAGCAGACTCTACACTCTCCACGATGGCAAACTCATCCGCTGTGAAGAGAAACAGATCCATAGCCATGAACATATTCATCCCTATGGTGAGCACCCTCATCAGCATGGAACGTGAACAGAGGAAAAGAGATCATATCTGATACTGCGCCGCGATATCATCAGGGACACGGGTGGGCCGCCCACTCTTCACCGTGATCATGGTGAAACTGACATTTCCCTGGGCAGCGACCTTCTCACGCTCTCCCTTTACGATCCAGAAATTAATCATCACCCTGGCACCATGGAATTCTTCAAGCTGGGTACGTACTTTTACGACGCCGTCCTGCAGCAATATTGGCCGCTTATACTGGATATTCACCTCTGTGGCCACCCAGGAAAACCCGCGCGCCACAAACTCCTCCATTGCTACCTTGTAATCCTTTTTCATCTGGTCATAGCGGGCCATAAGGATATAATCCAGATACCTGGAATAGTGAACATGGTTATTCATGTCGATATCATCAGGACGTACCGTAATATCTGTCTCAAAGATGGAATACATTTTTTTCCTGTAGTTGTATTTCATAGCCCCCTCACAGTTCATCCATATTGAGCGGGTGATAAAAGTCCCTCAAAAATCACGAAGTACTCGTATAATAGGCTGACCACATAAAAGAATCACGGAAAAAACTATGGTGGTGGCATCCCCACCTGAGGAGGAGTTTTTTTTCGTGTTGATTATATGGGCATCTGCGGCCTGGACGGCCGCAGCAGAGCCCCCAGGGATGGGTTTATGGCGTCCCATATAATCGACACGGAACAACTCCGGGTTGCAAAGCTGAGTTTCGATGGTAATCAGGAACAGAAACGGCCGAATCTGGCAAGAAATCAGATAGTATTACTCCGAATACGGCTATACACAAGCCAGAGACCACCAGTGACAATACAGAGTCCACCAATCCAGGTAGCCAGGGTCGGCACCTCACCCCAGAAGAAATAGCCATATAGTACTGAGAGGACAACGGAGGCATAACTAGATGCGGCAATTGCCGGCGCCTTATCGTGGCGATAAGCCAAAGTAAGCAGATATTGTCCAGAGCTTGCCAGAAGTGAAACTCCGGCAATCACCCCCCACTGCTGCCAGCTAGGCATCTGGAACCTTTGGTAGCAGAGTATCCCACTGATAAGTGCCAGCAAGACGGTAACATTAAAAACGATCACACCAGCATCATCGGTACGGGCAAGCCTTCTCACCAGAAGATGAGCAATGGCTGACGTGGCGGCGGCAAGCAGTGCCACCCAGGATGCCACACTCCAGTCAAGTCCTGGCCGCATAATAATAAGTGAACCGGCAAGTCCACAGAGGACCGCAACCCATGCCTCTTTCGGAGCACGTTCTCCTACAATAAAGGGTGCAGCGAGAACAAGGAGCAGAGGCTGAGTACGGCCAATAAAGACACAATCGGCAAGGGGCATATTCGTGAGGGCGTAATAAAAACTGAACATGGCTATAGCGCCAAAGAGGGTACGGAGCAACAAAGTCTCCCAGGCTCTAGCAACCAGTGGTTTTCCCCGTTTCATAAGTGACGCAAAGAGAAAAGGAATTGCCAGCAGACAACGAAGAAACATGAGTTCTGTGAGTGGCAGAGAATCATCAAGGGCCTTGACCAACGTGGCCATGGTCACAAAACAGATTGAAGCACAGAGCATCAGTAAAATTCCCCGTATTTTTATTGTACCGCCCTCCATTTCCTCTCCCAGTTCTTTCGGATTTTCCTTACCAGATAAGTCATATGGGGAAATTTACACGCTCGACAAATTAAAAACAGATTTCTTTTTCCTATGGAAAGCAATAGAGAAGATGTAGACTTACGGGCAACAGATTTCCGGGATACTATCCCCTCCACCAACTCAAACATACATTTATGATAACCACTGGTATTGCCATCCTTCTTGCTATCGGCCTTATTGCGGCAAAAATATGTCAACGGATACACCTGCCTTCTGTCACCGGCTACATTATAGCCGGTTTGCTTCTTGGTCCCACCGGAATCAATCTTATATCCGAACAGTCCATCGGTCACAATCTGGATCACTTCACCAATATTGCCCTTATGTTGATTGCCTTTGGGATTGGTGAGCATATTGAGATTAAAAATCTCAAAAAACATGCCAGAAGCCTTCTGTTTATTGCCCTCTTTGAAACAAGCTGTACCCTTGTTGTAGTCACATCCGCAATATTTGGAGTGATCACATTGACAGGCCTGCACATTGATGGCTGGCAGCTGAAAGAAAATCTGGCACTTTCCATTCTCCTGGGAGCCGTAAGTGTGGCGACTGCTCCTGCTGCAACGCTGCTGGTAATCCGGGAACTCAAAGCCAAAGGCCCTCTCACATCAACATTAATGGCCATTGTCGCCATTGATAATGGGCTGGCAATCATCCTTTTTGGTTTTGCCGTATCCCTCACCCACCAGATTATAGGTCAAAGCGAAATCCCTCTGATCTTCGCGATAGGAAATGGTTTCCTTGAAATATTCCTCTCCCTGCTCCTTGGCTGGGTTACAGGATTTTGCCTGGAAACGGTCCTGAGAAGACTCAAAAAAGATGGGGAAATGCTCACCGCCGGACTTGCTATTCTACTCCTTTGCAGTCAGTTTGCAGTATTTATGAACCTCTCAGCTCTGCTTGCAGGTATGGTCGCAGGATTTACCCTGGTAAACAAGGCAGAGCGTGATGTACGTGTGTTTCGGGTTCTAAATAGTTTTGAACCGCCCATTTATGTACTCTTTTTCACACTGGCTGGAACCCATCTTGACATTAAAACTCTGGGCAGTGTGGGAATCCTCGGTATTGTTTATTTTCTAGCCAGAATAACAGGTAAAATCAGCGGAGTTCAGCTTGGATCTCGTTTCGGCAACACCCCTGATGTTGTCAGAAAACATCTTGGTTTCACCCTGGTTCCCCAGGCAGGAGTCGCCATTGGTCTCATTTTTCTTATCAGTGCAGACCCCAGCCTGGCATTTTACTCCTCGGTTATTACACCGGTGGTCCTCACGGGGGTGTTTCTCTCCGAGCTGATTGGCCCTCTTTCTGCAAAATTTGCGGTCATTGGAGCCAAAGAGGCCACTCTGCCTGATCATGAGGATCATGAAGAACCACAGTGTCTCGGTTTCACAGAAAAGGAATGCGATCAATTCATGAGATCCGAGGCAGGTATAAAAATTCTCCCCTGGACCTGGCAGAAACTACAGCCTGCAGCCACCACTGAAAGCGTTGTTGTTTTTGGAGCAACACGTCGTCATACCGTTAACGGCATCGCAAGAATTGCTACAATTTTTGCCCATTATCATAAGGCTCTCCCCATGGCCGTACTCGTCCGGGGCGCAGATAAACCTCCGGTTCCTGCGAACTACTTCCAGACAGAACGTGAAGAAGTCAAATCCATGGGCTACAATCTATTGACTGAAGTCGTTCCAGACCGTGAAATTGCCTCGGGCCTGGTGGCAGCTGTTGAATACAACAACGCCAAGGCTGTCGTCCTCAGTTATCCCCTCCACGATGAGACCTCGGATTTCCCGAAAATACTGGAAACAGTCGCTGAAAATGTCTCCTGCCCGGTGGTGGTTGTACAATTTTATGGTATCCTGCATACAGAAAAAATCCTCGTTCCCGTCACCGATATGGACGACCTTGCTGAGGTCTATCCAGTTGTAGCTGCACTCGATACCGTCGGTGAACATCAGATTCAACTGCTCTATCTTATCAGCTCTGATACAGACCAGGACGATATTAATGCTCATACTGAAAGGGTCTATCACTGGCTGAAGGAACAACCCAAGCGGGTACATCTCTCAGTAAAGGCAGTCCCCACTGATTCCCGGGTGGAATGTATCCAACAGGAGGCAGAGAAACACGATATTGTTGTCATGGGAGCTATCCGCGCTCAGGGTGTCAGAAAATTTTTCTTTGGCTCACTGGCTGACAGCTTGGCAAAAAAACTGAAAAAACCTTTTATCGTGGTCTACGACGCCAAAAAAGATCAGTAATGGGCTTGCAGAATCCATATACTCTCTATATGAATAATATTCAGTATCTAAAAATTGAGTAGAAAAACATCGTGGGAAACACACCGCGACACCACATTAAGAAAAGAGACAAAACAGGAAATCATGCCAGATAGCAGAGAAGAGCTCAGAAAACTCATTGCAGAACGCGCCCATATTGAGGACGGACACTATCGCACCCCATCGGGTATCATAACGGATCATTTCGATTTTTTTAAAATTTCCCTCAAGCATCAGGGAATAAAACTGGCAGGTGAACTTGTCTACAATGAAATCAAAGATCTCAATATCTGTGCCCTGGGCGGACCTGGCCATCCAATTGCCTCCGTCCTTTGCCGCGCTGCTTTTCTGAAAGAAATCGGGGTATTCTACATCCGTGACTCCATGCGCAAAGAAGGTAACTTAATGGAACCCAAATGGATCGAATCACGGATCAAGGCAGGGGATCGTGTGGCATTACTCGGAGATGTGGTTGCAACGGGAAGTCAGCTTATTCGGGCTCTTGAAGAAGTGATACAGTTTGGTGCCTATATTGTGAAAATTATCATCATAATAGACAGTGGAAATGGCAACGGGGTTGAAAACATACTGAAATTTGCCCAACTCAATCAGATGGATAACTGCCCTGTGGTCGCCCTCTATACAAGGGATGAAATTCTGGGAGTTGCTCCATGAGCAGTAAATCCAATTTCCCAATCACCCTGTTTTCTTTTGGTTATAAATATGACCCGCCGCAGGATGTAAACTTTCTTTTTGATGTACGTTTTCTCGCTAATCCGTTTCATGAAAAGGAACTTCGTTCCTTCACAGGCCTGGAAGCCTCTATTGCTGATTTTGTCCTGAACAATGATTCTGGAAAAGAGTGTTTGCAGCAACTCCACCGTATAATAAAATTTCATGCAAACCAACTCCGGCAGAGCGGTAAAGATGAGCTGCGGATAGGCATCGGCTGTACCGGTGGGCACCATCGCTCCGTTGCGGTAACCGAAGCCCTGGCAAATCTGCTCCGTGAAGACTTTGAAGCCGTCACTCACTTTCACAGAGATATAAAAAAAGAAAGCCACTGAGTTACCTGCACAAAAAAAAGCCTCCTGCTTCTCGAGCAGAAGGCTTTTAGCACCTTTTTATGATTATTATCTATCAGCCGACAAGCGCAGCAACATAGCCTTTAACCACATTGAGAGGACCGATATTTACAAGAGCACTTACCAGGCACGCTGTGCCCCAGATTCCAACGAGTGCAGCCACAACCATTCCTGATCCAAGTGCAAACGTAGAAACTTCGTATCCAACATTAGCCTGAGTTCTAGTTACTGTATGAGTATTTGCAGTCATGGTGTCCTCCTGATCTGTTGGAATGTATTCTTTCCCTTCGATTCTTTCTCTCTACTAGCCAGTAATTGCGGTCAACAACGCCTTCGCTGTTCCAACCACTCCGTTATTCATTAATACACTTACCATACATGCTGTGGCCCAGAGTCCGATCATTGCAGCCGTTGCCATACCAACACCGAGTGCAAATTTTGAAGTTTCGTATCCAGCATTTACTTGAGTTCTGGTCGTTGTAATTGTATTTGCAGTCATGGTGTCCTCCGTATAGGTTTGAGTTTGTGCTCTTTTCTGTTTTCTTGCCTTTTATATAGCATCAATGATGCCAGTTTTTACTATCCGGAAAACAACAACAGACTCACAGTATAAGTAATTAGTATTACTCGACATGATAGGGAGAGTCCTCCACTACCCTCGGAACACACATGTGGCGCATCCCCATGCCACAGTAGGCAGTTGTGTGGTATACGAAGAGAAAAGTGTGGTTTCGAACCGACGTTAGTGTTGCAGTTATTTAGGATAGGTACTTACAGGTGGCTATCATGGGACAATTATGCCGGATTCACTCGATCTCCTGAAGTACAACGTGAATTGCTGCACGAAACTCTCTGCAGTATGCATGTGCTACTCTCAACAACCGTCGCAGCCTGCCAAATAATTAAGAAAAGCCGAAGTAACGGGAGACAATGCCCTGTTTTTACGCTGAATCAGATAAAAAGGGCGATACAGAGTTTTTCCTGACAGAGCAACGCTCACCAGTCGGCCGCACTCAACCTCATCTGTCACAGCCAGGCGTGAAAGTATGGACACTCCCATTCCGGCCTTCACTGCTTCTTTAATTGCAGCGGTGGAGCCTATTTCCGCAACCTCCCTGAGGCTGCTCTCCGAAAATCCATTCTCCTCTAAAATTCTCGAAAAAACCCTTCGCGTTCCAGACTCAGGTTCCCGCAATATAAACGGCTCCTCAAGCACCTTCTGTATGGACACTTTTTTCTTCAAGGCCCATGGATGTGAAGGATAAACCACAAGTGTCAATTCATCTGAAAACATTTCAGTCCAAGTCAAGCCATTTTCATTCCATTTAGCACCAACGACTCCAAATTCAATATCTCCATCCAGTACCTTTTTTGAGATAATGCGTGAGCTGCTAATCGTGAGTGTTGCCTTTATTAAAGAATTTTGATTACAAAAATCCCCAATTAACCGGGGCAGGATATACGTTCCCGGGATTGTACCACAACCAAGGCGGATCCTTCCAACCAGCTTTCCACTGTACTGCTCAATTGCCTGAACAGCCTCACTTCTGGTTTCAAGAATTTTTCTGGCATAACCGTACAACACGCTTCCAGCGGGACTTACACCGATATCACGTCCGAGTCTATCCACCAGTTTTTGACCAAGTTCCTCCTCAAGGCTACGGACATGCTCGCTGATCGTGGGCTGAGATAACAACATCGCCTCGGCAGCACGGGTGAAACTTTTCAATTCCACCACTTTACAAAAAGCCTCAAGTTTTCTGATTTCCATGATCTCTCCTGTACCTATAATCGCCATATCACCGATATCTATGTACAAGAAGTATGCCATAGATATTTCCTATTTGTGTTATACAATAAAACAATTTATAAGTTTTTCCTCATCCTTTTTTTTCAAACTGTTCATTATTAACCAACGAGGAATTCTCATGAAAAAAATCAGTATTATCTCAATGCTTTTCATCTTTCTGCTCAATGTGGCAGCCATTTTTGATTCCTATAATTTCCTGACAGCTGACGAGTTCAAGGCATGGCTTGAGGCTGACAAAGAAATGATCATCGTAGATATCCAGGTAAAAGATGAATTTGCGTCCCACCATTTCCCGGGATCAATAGAAACGAATGCATTTCCTGTAAAAACAGAGGCACAGAAGAATCTGATTCTTCCAGCAGTAGAGGCCTATAAAAAGACCGGACACGATGTTGTTGTTATCTGCCCAAGAGGTGGTGGTGGTGCAAAAAGCTGTTACTCTTACATGAAAAGCCAGGGAGTTCCTGAGGAAAAACTGACCATTTTAAAAGGTGGCGTTGCCAAATGGCCATACCGGGAAATGCTGGTCAGCAACAATAAATAATACTCCAAAGGCACAATGATGAAAAAATTATTTCTTGTTCTAACTGTAATATGCTCGCTTATTTCACCGCTATGGAGTCTGGCTGCAAATGAAAGCAGTGGCACAATTACCATGGACTTTGACCTTTCCAAACACGATGTGAACGAAGAGGCTCAGCTGTGGATTCCCTATCCGCTCTCGGATCGTGATCAGATCATCTCCCAAATACAAATCAGTGGGGATTATGCCGAATCGGCAGTGTACAGTGACCAGACCTATTCAACCCCCATCCTCTATGCCCGCTGGAACAAGGGAGCCACGAGTAGAAAACTGAGTTTATCCTTTCATGTTGTGCGTCAGGAGGTAATTCGCCGTGATTTTCCAGAAAAAGAAACGCTTTGGGATCCCGCTGACTATGCCCCCTACCTTGCTGCCACAAGCCTTGGACCGATTGATGGAGAGGTTAAAATCCTGGCCGACCAGATCACCGATGGAAAAACAACGGTTCTAGAGAAAGCCAGAGCAATATATGACTGGATCTGTGACAACATGTATCGTGATCCCGCCACAAAAGGATGTGGCCCTGGAGATGTCTGTCTCCTTCTTGAACGGCCAGGAGGAAAATGCACCGACATTCACTCTGTCTTTGTTTCACTGAGTCGTGCCGCCGGTGTTCCCGCACGGGAAGTTTTTGGTATTCGACAGGGAAAAAAAGCGGAACAGGATATAAGCAGCTGGCAACACTGCTGGGCTGAATTTTATCTCCCCGGTTACGGTTGGGTCCCCGTAGATCCCGCCGACGTCCGGAAAATGATGCTTACACAAACACTTGAGCCCGGTGACAGCAAAACCAAATACTACCGTGACTACTTCTGGGGTGGCTGGGATCAGTATAGAGTGAAACTTGCAATGGGACGTGACCTGCAGCTGAACCCGCCGCAACATGGTATTCCGCTGAATACTTTTGGGTATCCCTTTGCCCAGATCGGTACCAGAACCCTTGACTGGCTTGATGCCGAAAATTTTCAATACCGTTTCACCTTCAATCAGTAAACCTTTCCAGGGATTTTCCGGCCAACAGATACGCATGCCACCGGAAGATCCCTGGCATCAGCCACCACGATAGACTAATTTCGAATTACCAGCATCTGTTCCCATTTACCATTGTGATAACGCCAGGAAATCAGCAAACAGAGGATTCCAATAAAAAAAACGACACAGCCCCAGGCAGCATATATTCCCATCCCCCAATAGGTAATGCCGACAAAGAGAGGAATAAGCATACAGCTGAGTGTGGCCGCGGAAATTGCCAAAAGAAGAAAACGGGTATCTCCTGCTCCTTTCAAAACTGCGGCAAATATCATATAAAAGACATCAAGCAGAATATAAACTGTAACAAACCGTAAAATGATTGATCCCACCCGCAATATTTCCTCATAACTGCCCCCCATCGTCCCTTTTTTCATAAAAAATGAAATTATAGTTTCCGGTGCACATAGAAAGAGGACGCCTAGTGACATGGTATAGAGCATCAGCAGATGAATACCACTCCATGCAGCAGCCCTGGCCTCCTCCGGCCTGCCTTTTCCCAGAGCCTGACCGGTCATGCTGCTTATGCCAAAAGAAAAACCGAGAGCGGGCATAAAGGCAAGTGAACTGATCGATATCACAATATTTGAAGCAGCAAGGGGTACGATTCCCATACGCCCGACAATAAGAATAAAAAAAGTGAAAGCGAAAATATCAAGACTGAACTGTAGGGCACCTGGAACCCCGTATTTAAACAGTTTTCCCATAATATCTCGATCCAGGGCTATGGTCTCGAGCAACTTGAACTCTAAAATAAAATACCTCGAAAAAATTGGAGGTGCCAGACACAGTACCACCACTCCCCAGGAAACAACAGTAGCGATGGCAGCCCCGCGTATGCCTAGTTCCGGCATGCCCCAGATGCCATTAATCAGCGCGTAATTCAGCGGAATATTGACCACCATGCCGATAATGTTTGCACTCATCACCGGTCGTGTCATTCCTCTACCGGTGAAAAAACCAGACAGAGCCTGGATAGCCACATGAAGCATGCCTCCCTGACAAAGAATCGTAAAATATTGAATTTCGAGCACCCGGATTTCTGGATTGTGACCGACGAGGATAAAAAGAGGAGTGGAGACAAAACAGGCTATCAGCAGAAGTATCACCCCGGAGAGAAGGGTAAAGAAAATTCCCTGCCACAGTGTGATCCCTATTTTTTCCGGCATACCTGCACCGTGATACTGGGCAATAAACACTGAAACATACCCGGCAACCCCACCCAGAAAGCAGAGAATCAGAAAAGCAGTCACCCCGGCAGGGACCACAGCTGACAGGGCATTAACACTGTAATGAGAAAGAAAAATCCTGTCGGTGAACTCCATGACCGTTGTCGCAGCCATACCTGTGACAAGAGGAACACAGACCCCTGACACTGCACGATACCTGCTTTTTTTTCGCCACTTCTGCCACTGTTTGAACATGCAAATCTCTTAAAGGTACCAGAGGGGAAAACAGGAAAAATATTTGGACATTTCGACCTAAACCTTTTATCCATTATAGTTCCAGTTGTAAACAGTACATTCTGCGAAGAGCTCAGGAGACAGGTATTATATACTCCCTTTACTCTTCAGCCTACTATTCCTTCAACCTACCATACTCTAGCCATGGATACTCTTGAATGCATCAAAACACGCAGAAGCATCAGAAAGTTCACCACAGACCCTGTTCCGAGAAAAGACCTGGAGGAGCTGATTGAAACAGCCAGGTGGAGTCCTTCCTATAAAAATTCTCAGCCCTGGCAGGCCATAATACTCTCCGGCAACAAAAAGCAGGAACTCTCCAAAATGCTCATTGGTCTGCTGGAAGAACGGAAAACCAACAGTCCAGACCTCGTGGCCCCTACCTCCTGGCCCGAAGCGGAACAGAAAAACATCAGTCATCTTCTTGCGAAACGCATGGAACTCACGGGCATTGATCTTGGTGCTCCGGAAATGATCGTCAAAGCCAAAAAGGCCAATTTCAACTTTTACTATGCACCTCATGCCATCTATCTTTATCAGGATGGATCACTCAGCGAATGGTCACTCTTTGATATTGGTCTTTTTGCTCAAAGCCTGATGCTAGCAGCTCACGCCAAAGGACTCGCCACCGTCCCTCAGGCATTCGCCACCGATTACGCAAAGGAAGTTAAAGAATGCCTGGGTATTCCTGCCTCCAAACGATTAATCCTTGGCCTTTCAGTCGGCTATCCGGATATGGACTCACCCGTAAACGCCTATCGTACTGAGCGAGCAGACATAGAAGATTTTTACAGCTGGATGGAATAATCCTCTCGTGGTACTTCACCCAGAACCAAGCCCGTAAGTGGAGTACCACATTACTTGCACAATTATTATCCATATCCGCGTTTTTTTCACTCTTTCCAAACTCCCTGTTCCAAAAAAAATATTTTCCCCTCAAGAGTGCCATACCACTCAGCCTCTCTCTCATCTGACTGTTTCAGTGAACATTTTATTGGTATTTAGCATTTTACTGGTGAGACACTGATAAACGAATGCTGAGCAGATAACGCAATTGTGTTTCTGTCCAGAAAAGTAGTCACATGGCTACAAAACTAACCATAGGGCTACTTTCCTGAACAGGTCCGACAAAATCATTACCCTCTCAACGGGAGTGACCCAAGAACACAATCAGCTGTTATCATACTGTTTAAGAATATTAACGATTCCCAAATATGACTGGCACAGCAATTGCTTAACATAACTCGCTGACATGACACACAATAACCACATAGTGGCACTGAGAGGTTCAGTGTTTAATTCAATTTTGTGTCATACTTCAAAGGAGTCTAAATTATGGCAGAACAACTTTTTGCATCATTTATTCTGGATCGGGATTCAGGGCTGGAAATTGCCATTGCCGCAGAGAGCGTAACGGAAGCAACATCTCTCACTGAGAAAATCCAACCGCTTCCAGCCAGCGTTCCCTTTCTTGAAGGCATTATGCACCTTCGGGACGCGGTCATTCCCGTACTGAACCTGAAGAAAAGAATGTGCCTTGAAGGGGCATCAAAATATGACAAAGATGCAAAGATTGCCGTTGTTCTCCTGGCAAACCAGAAATTCGGATTACTCTTTGATGACATCAAAGAAGTACTGCGGGTTGATGATTCCCTCCTTCTCCCGATCCAACCTGCCTTACAATCCGAAGACTATATCATTTCCGATCTGATCACCCTGCGCGACCAGCATCGCACGCTTGAGGTTCTTGATTTAAAACGTCTTTTCCAGGACCCAACCCTCTTGACCGATGGCATCGATAGCTCGTCAGCCATACCTCAATCCACCAAAACACGAACGTATTCCAGATATGTCATATTCTCCTCAGAGGGAAGAGAATATGGTGTTCCGGTGGAAAACTCACGAGAACTCACCTTTATTACTGAAATTGACGATATGTTTAAGACCGACTGCCTCGAGGGTGCCCTGCAGTTACGTGGCCGAACAATACCGGTTATGAACGCCAGTGCGCTCTTAAACGGTGGAACTGCAGTAAAAGCCGGGGAATTAAGTCGTATTCTGGTAATGACAACAGATGCGCTGAATTTTGGCATGATCATAGATCAAATTGTTGAAATTCTTACTGTCTGCAATGAAGAAATTCTTCAAATGCCATCTGGAGAAAATCAATCTGTAAGCGGTATATATGAGCCAACAACCGGTCGCAATATCATTCTTCTTGATGTGGCTAATCTCGTCACCAGCCAGATGGAACTTCTTAAATCCATGGCCAGAATAAAGAGCGGTGACAACGACAACGATGTCGAAACACTCACAGTCGCAGAATCAAGACACCTCATTACTGAAAACTGCTACCTGATTTTTTCCATCGAAAAACACTTTGCTATAGAGTTGAAGGATGTCCAGGAAATCATCGAGCATGACATACTGATGCCAATTCCAGGAGCACGCGGATTCGACTCCAGAGTACTCAACCTCCGGGGACAGGTAATTCCGGTGGTTGATCTACGCCACTTCTACGACTATCCCGAACAAGAGGCTGCAGAGACATCCTCAAGGCTCATTATCTGTCGAGACGGCAAGCGTCTTGTTGCCCTACAGGTAGACAGCATTGTAACCATTTACAAACAGGAAGAATTCCACCCAACACCATCCCTGAAACCACAACTGCAGCCTAAAAAAGACACCCTGGACCGGCTCATAGAATTCATCGGGGATCTCGGGGTTACAGAACATGTTCTGGTCATTAACACCCACAATCTAATCAATAACTATCTGCACCAAAATATTACCACAGAAAACCCAATATCTAATCACCAGGAAACCAATTAAATGCTTTTTCCGTTACCAGAAACTCTACAAGGAGGAGAATGATGGCCACTTCAACAGCAAATCAAACAAATACAGAAAGGGCAGGTTTTGAACTGTTAACGGATCCAAGCTATCTGGTCAATAATGACATGACCATCACCTGGGCCAACGATGCTTTCTTAAAAGAATTTCACCTCAAGAAAACTGAAGTTATCAACAAACTGACCTGTGAAGAGGCATGCCCCTCACATCTTTGTGGGACAAAAGACTGTCCCATCGTTAAATCAAAACGCATAAAAAAAGCAGCAGAAGGAGACGTATTCTACACAAATAATGGAAGCGCTGCCAACTGGTACCACTCCAAAGCAACCCCCATGCCAGCACAGGAGGGCACTCTGGTCTCCATGACAGATATTACCAGGGTCAAGGAGATGGAAGCAAAACTCAGGCAGATGGAAACAGACCTCAATGTCATCCCAACACCCATCATGGAGATTGATGATAAATTCACCATCACCTTTATGAATCCGGCAGGTGCGGCTGTGGCCGGAAAGATGCCGGATGAAGTGATTGGAAGCAAATGCTACGATCTCTTCAAGACACCGCATTGTAAAACTGAAAAATGCGCCTGTGCCCGCGCTATGAAAACGGACTCGGTGGTCACCGACACAACCATCGCCCGCCCCGCTGACGGAATTATTGTGCCTATAAAATACACCGGAGCACCGATAAAAGACGCCAAGGGCAATATCAAAGGGGCCCTGGAATATATTTTAGATATTACTGAAGAAGCACAGCAAAAACAGGCAGCTGATGAAAAAATAAACAATCTCAATACCATCCCAACCCCCATAATGTCTATTGATACAGACTTCAATATCACCTTTATGAACCCGGCTGGTGCTGCCGTTGCAGGGATGACACCCGATGAAGTGGTTGGGAAAAAATGTTTCGATCTTTTCAAAACACCCCATTGTAAAACTAAAAAATGTGCCTGTGCCCGCGCCATGCAAACGGATTCTGTGGTTACTGATGTCACAATTGCACGGCCGGCTGAAGGGGTGATCGTTCCGATCAAATACACCGGGTCTCCCATTAAAGACGCCAAGGGCAATATCAAAGGGGCCCTGGAATATATTTTAGATATTACTGAAGAAGCACAGCAAAAACAGGCGGCTGATGAGAAAATAAACAATCTCAACACCATTCCTACACCCATCATGTCCATTGATACAGATTTCAATATCACTTTTATGAACCCGGCTGGTGCTGCGGTGGCCGGTTTAACTCCAGACGAGGTGGTGGGCAAAAAATGTTTTGACCTCCTCAAAACACCCCATTGTAAAACTGAAAAATGTGCCTGCGCCCG
This sequence comes from Desulfocapsa sulfexigens DSM 10523, assembly GCF_000341395.1. GTDB lineage: Bacteria > Desulfobacterota > Desulfobulbia > Desulfobulbales > Desulfocapsaceae > Desulfocapsa > Desulfocapsa sulfexigens. Next base: position 1,082,613 of record NC_020304.1, read on the forward strand.
CGCCATGAAAACCGATTCGGTTATCACAGAGCACACCATTGCACGGCCTGCTGAGGGTGTGATTGTTCCCATTAAATACACCGGGTCTCCTATTAAGGATGCTAAAGGCAACATTAAGGGCGCTCTGGAATATATCCTTGATGTCACAGAAGAAGCGGCCCAAAAACAGGCGGCGGAGGAAAAAATAAACAATCTCAACACCATTCCTACGCCCATCATGTCCATTGATACAGATTTCAATATCACTTTTATGAACCCGGCTGGAGCAGCTGTTGTTGGCTTGACTCCAGATGAAGTGGTGGGCAAAAAATGTTTTGACCTTTTCAAAACACCTCACTGTCAAACTGAAAAATGTGCCTGCGCAAACGCCATGAAAACCGATTCAGTTATTACAGAGCACACCATCGCACGACCGTCTGAAGGTGTTATTATTCCAATCAAATATACCGGTTCCCCTATTAAAGACGCTAAGGGCAATATCAAGGGAGCCCTGGAATACATTCTTGATGTTACCGAAGAGGCCAAGCAAAAGCAGGATGCCGATGAAAAAATTGAAAACCTCAATGCCATTCCCACTCCTATAATGTCCGTTGACACGGATTTCAACATCACCTTTATGAACCCCGCTGGTGCCGGAGTCGTCGGGTCAACCCCTGATCAGGTTATCGGTAAAAAATGCTACGACCTCTTCAAAACATCCCACTGCCAGACAGAAAAATGTGCGGTTGGCCGTTCCATGCGTGAAGACAGAATTATCCACGAAGAGACCATCGCCCGTCCTCAGGATGGTATTATAATTCCAATCAAGTATACCGGCGCACCTATTAAAGACGCCAAGGGAAACATTAAGGGAGCCCTTGAATTTGTCCTCGACATTACCGATGAGGCCAAACAACGCCAGGATGCCAATGAAAAAATAGAAAATCTCAACGTGATCCCCAATCCTATTTATGCCATGGATCTCGACTTCAACATCACCTATATCAACCCTGCCGGAGCTGCAATGGCAGGATTAAGTGTGGAAGATGCCCTTGGCAAGAAGTGTCATGAACTCTTCTGCTCAGAAGGTTGTAACACGGAACAGTGTGGAGTCAGACAGGCTATCAGCGGGAATAAAACAATCTCAAATCAATATATTTCCCGAATCAACGGTATAGACGTTCCTGTCAAAGTAACCAGTGTATCCATCAAAGATGCCAAAGGAAACGTCAAAGGCGGACTTGAGTATATGGTCGATGTGACCGCAGAGGCAAAGGTGGAACAGTTGATTAACAGCGCCTCCTCGGAAGTGGAAACACTGGTTTCCGACTCTCTTTCCAAAATGGCTGAAGCAACCGCAAATATGGCAGCCATGAATGAACTCATTGACAAGGAAGTTGCTTTACTGGATGAATCCTCCACAACAATAGATGACATGCTTGAATCCGCTAAAGAGATGGTGGAACTGACAACTCAATCCAGTGAACTCGCACACGGAGTTTCCTTGGATGCCGAACAGGGGAAAAAGGCCGGAGCAGATGCAGAAAAGAAAATGCTGGCCATCAACGCATCCATGGAAAGTTCCAACGACATGGTAGGTAACCTTGTCAATCAACTGGAAAAAATTGGTGGATTCGTAGATATCATCAAGGATATTGCTTCCCAGACAAACCTTCTCGCCTTTAATGCTGCAATTGAAGCAGCTCGTGCCGGAGATGCGGGACGAGGCTTTGCTGTGGTTGCAGATGAAATCCGAAAACTTGCAGAAAACTCTTCGAAATCAGCGGTGGATATTGCCAATATCGTGAAAAAGGTGGAACACGAATCCAAAGACACCATCGTTGCCATGAAAGACGGCATGAAAATGCTTGGAGATGGCAGTGAAGTTATTCAGACAGCTCTTGAAGCCATGGACAAAATTTCCACCGGTATTGTTACCATATCTACTGCTGTTGAAGAACTGGACAAGAAGGCCGATATCCTCAGTGACAACGGCCAGGATGTTAAAGTTCAGATCACCAGTGTGACCAGATCCTCACAGGAAAACAAAGAATCCACGGAGGCTGTGAACTTCTCCATTGACGGTACCATTGAAGCACTGAACAAACTGGCAACGTCCAGCAAAGAGCTCAGCATCGCTGTAAGTGAAATGTAAAGGCAATGAACGAACGATACTATTTTCTTTACCTACGGTAAGACTGAGTATGAATTTATACGGTGATAAATTATTTACCAGAAGACTCTCTCTTGCAAAAATTCAGGAAGAAAACCTTCCTATTGTTGTAGAGTGGAGTCTTTCTGCAACAGCATGCGGTCCCTATCTGACACCGGAAAAGTTCAATCTTGAATGGATGCAGGCCCAGATCCAATCCGGTGTCCTCTGGAGCGACAGGGAGAAAATGTTCTTTGTGGAGACAAAAGAAACTGGCCGTCCAATCGGGACAGCTCACTACTGGAAGCCCCATGGTGGTGGAAACACCATCACCATGGCTGTGAAGGTTGCCCTGCCGGAGGAGCGGGGAAAGGGTTATGGTACGGAAATTCAGAAATTTCTCATCATGCACATCTTTGACCGGATGAATACTATCAAAGCCGTCGAAATGTATACCGATATCAACAATACTGCCCAGCAGCGTTGTCTCAGCAAACTGGGTTTTGAACTCATGGAATCACTTCTATATGACGACCAGCAGGAAAAAAGGACAGGGCACCTTTACCGACTGACGGCAGATAAGTATCACAGCCATCCCATCTATCAATTCCATTATGAATAAGCTCGGACTCGTTTTTGATAACAGATACCTGCATCATTCAATCTCAAATCCGACTCCGGAAAATCCTGATCGGCTGCGCAGTCTCTACCTAAAGCTGCAACAGAAGCTTACAGATGACTGTTTCAGCCATATTCGGCCGAGGGAGGCAACGGATGCTGAAATCACCGTTGCTCATTCACCCTTTTATATGGAACAGTTGCGTGAACATGCCATAAAAGCCGACCCCTATTCATACGACAAAGACACCTACCTCATGGAAGAATCTCTTCCCACCGCCCGCCTGGCAGCAGGTGGTTGTTTTGCGCTCGCTAATCGCATTATGGAAGGTGACATTGACTACGGCTTTGGTCTTATTCGCCCTCCAGGGCATCATGCAACTCCTGGCAGAGGTATGGGCTTCTGCATTTTCAACAACGTGGCTCTTACCGCAGAATATCTTCGCAATACCTATGGTCTGCGCCGTATCCTGATCCTCGATTTTGACGTTCACCATGCCAACGGTACCCAGGAAATCTTCTACGAAACAGACGAGGTTATGGTGTGTTCTATTCACCAAAAGGGCATTTTCCCCTTCACCGGAGAACGGGAAGAAGTGGGAAGCAGACTGGGCGAAGGCTTTACCATTAACATGCCGGTACACGCTCAGTTTGGTGACAGTGAGTACACCTATATCCTGGGACGAACCCTTCAGGGCCTGGTGGAACAGTACCTGCCACAATTTATTCTCGTTTCAGCAGGATTTGATAGCCACAAAGATGACAACATCAGCGGTACAAACCTGAGCACTCAGTGGTTTGCCACAATCACTCATATTTTACGGCGGCATGCAGCAGACAGCTGTGACAATCGCCTCCTCTTTATTCTGGAAGGAGGATACAATCCGGTAAGTCTTGAAGAGTCAATTTTTGCTACAATCGATGCCCTGCTGCAGAACAATTTTGACAGACCTGGTTTTTTACCCGTACCACGAGCCGATAAACTCCTCGACGGCCACCCCATGCGGCAATTCTGGACAATCTGACAGGAGACATATCATGACACTCAATCCCCCCGACCACGACCACCTGAAGACCCTTCTCCAGGAATGTCGACAATGCGGCACCTGTTGCAGAAAGTACAAAAAAGTACTTCTTCAGGGTGATGAACCAGAGTTTATCAAAAAGATGGGCGGTCATGTTGGTGTTGATGCCACCCTGCGTGAACTTCGGGAAAAACCTCTTGAACAGCTTATTGAAGAAAACAAACAGAAGGGAAAGGTCTACATGATCCACCCGGATGACAAGGGCTGTATCTTCCTTGAACGTCGCAATGGTCTTTACCGCTGTAAAATTTATAATTACCGGCCTTTATCCTGCAAAGGATTTCGCTGCAATCTGGCCGATAACAGTTTTCTCTCACTCTTTGCAACTGATAGCATCCATCTACTCGGTCAGGACCGTTTTGGCTTACCGCTGGACAAAAAAAATTCCCCCATCTAAGAAAGCACGAGAGACCCGCAGACTTCGAAAGAAGTTCTAATTTACAGGCGATCCGATAAACTTTTGTTGATTTCTAGAGTACAAAAAAATCTATCCTTCCAGGCCATTCCTTTACAGTTAACTCTCCACCTCTAAACAGTAGTATTCAGTCATGGAAAGAGAGAGCAAGACGTGACAGTTCAATCCGTCACGCCCTTCACTCCTAGAAATCGACTGGTAGGGATGCCGCGGAGGCCTCATAGAAATAACGATTCAAATCAAAGAGACCCGACTGTACCGGTTGCTCCCTGTTAAAACGCTCCTGGAACCAGTCATAATGCTCCCAGAAATTCGTATTGGCCCGGTTAATCCCGTATTTCCGAAAGCGCATGGACGCTTCCTCCTCACTCAGTTTACTGAGGTTCGCCAACAGATCAAAAAAGTCCGGTAAATCATCCTGTTGAATATCTATAAAATAATTGGGGTAGGAACCGTAAAATCCCACAAGAAAATCCGCATTATCCTTTGTGGGATCCAGGGCTTTTTTTTCATTAAACATAAAGGTAACGTTATCATGCCAGCGATTAATGACTAGAGAAACCACAGCATCGGTGCCATCATTTTTGCGAATACGGACATAAACCACATTGGCATTAAAATCATCGACCAGTGAAAAAAATTCGGTCCCGGGTTGAGAAACGGATCGAAAGGCCTGAAGATAATCGGCCATGGTTTCATATTGATCTGGCAGAGGAGGAAACTCCTTCCCTTTAGGGAGATAGTTGACCCTGTCAAATTTGATACCGGTTTCCGGGAGGATATAATTATTGACAATCTCTTCTATAAATTCCCGTTTTGGATCATCGGTCTTGAATTGTATTTTTGATGGTATACCTGCATCATAGTAGGTAACATTTTTGGGATCAACTCCCTTGTACCAGGATTCCATCATGGATCTACGCTGTTCCTCCGGCATGAATCCGAGGAAATAACTCTCCCCTTCTTCCCGCAGGCCATCCATATATAAGCGAACAGCCAATTGGTGGCCCAACGTTCCATAGACATCAAACCCTGCAACCAGGGCATAGTAGATCCGCTCTAACTGTGGATAATCCATAACCCACATTGTTCGAGGCAGATCACCAAGAACGCCTTTATGCACCGAGGCACTATCAAAGTGACGATACACCGTCAGGATGGGACTATCACTGGCCTTATTACCTTTCCAGATTGCATCATAGCCCTGTCCGTCATAATTATGGGTCATATAATAGTTCTGGCGCGCTTCGTAATATGCCGAAAGGGCCTTATCATACTTATTTCCAACCAAGTCTATTACCGGAAAACGGCTTCCCTTCTCAATGGGCATGATCAGGTTATTTTTCTGCAATTTCAGGAAGCCCGGATACTGAACGCTCAAATCATGATCCGGGTCTTGAAACATGACCCAGAAGTGGTCATGGATAACATTTAAAGCAATCTGACCACGACAAACCGGGCCACGAATAAACGTCATAATGATGTAATGAGAATTATCGAGAAGAAACTGGTAACGGGAACGAGGTGGAATCTGTCCAAAACTGTCAAATGGATTAGCGCTGCCAGATTCACTATAGCCTACGAGATGTGGCTCCTCCAGCCAGTCCGGATCGATAAATAAATCTGTATAACGGGCAAGTGCGGCATCATCAAAATCAAAGACCATATGTGTTTTATGGACAATGGTCGAATGTATTTTTCGAAAACGATAATAGAAGGTTTCTGTTCCAGGATCATCATAAGGACGAACCGTATCAATAAGCTCGACTGGACTGCCTGGAGGAGTCGTGGAGCGAAGCAGTTCGTAATACTCATTGGTATCGGAATCAAATTTTATGTGAGCAAGAAAGAGATGCTCATAGAGATAACGGGCTGTCATTGCATACTTGGGATCCGGATTATTAAAAAATGTTTCCCATTTTACAATTTCAGCAGCATCCACCACCTTCGGCGAAGTCAACTCCTGCTGTTCAGCATCCGTTGGCCCCCTGGCACCCTGAGCCAGCCACCCCGCAATCAGCTCAAACTCCTGCTGTTTCAAGGGAGGGAAGCCGAATGGCATACCACGATTAGGATGTTTAGAGAGATAGCCATCGAGCTCTATGGAAGTCTCGGAACAGGTTAAATCTTCCGCCTCAGAACGGTATTCGCCCGTGGACTCTGGATTTTTCATCTTGTGATTTAAAATCTGGAGCATAAGCGAATTGTTCAGCCCACCTGAAACACTGCTTTCGGTCACCGTATGAAAGTCCTTCTGCCGCCATTCCTCTGTGGTTTTAGCATCGACAAACAGCCGGGTTGGATCCATGGTGGTCAACCGGGTTGCGTTGTAGACAGACTTCTTGCTCCCTCCTCGTTCAACCCCTTCGTAGGAGTTCAGCTTAAGCTGACAGGGAGAATTATAACAGGAGTGACATACGGCACAGCGTTTATCGAGTATCGGCTTAATCTCATGAAGATAACTGACGGAATGGGTAGGGAGTTGCACCGCAATTGGATCTGGAGCCTTCTTAGCACAACCTGCAACAATTAAAAGAAGAAGAACAAAACTCACAGACAGGTTTTTCATAACAAACTCAACGGACTAAAGTGTTAAACACTGCACCTATTTCTTTCGTACAATTGGTTTCAGCAGGGCTTCATTCGGTGTAATACAGGGAAGCGATTCTCCAATATACTCCTCAATATCCATAAGATAAAAGGAACTCTCCTCATCTGCAAAACTGATGGAAATTCCATCAGCTCCGGCACGGCCGGTACGCCCGATACGATGCACATAATCTTCTGGTTCGTAAGGAAGGGTGAAATTCACAACATGACTGATGTCATCGATATGGATACCACGCCCGGCAACATCCGTTGCAACCATTGCCTTTATTGTCCCGTTTCGGAAACTCTCAAGACGGGCTGTTCTCTTCTGTTGCGGAACATCTCCCGTAAGCAGGGTGCAACTTATACCGTCCCGCTGAAGACGATCATGGAGTCGCTTGGCATCCCGTTTCATATTGGTAAAGATGATGACCCGATCACAGTTTTCACTGTTGATAATATTATACAATACCAGATACTTTTCATCTCTGGTGAGTGTGTAAACAACCTGCGTTACAGTTTCCACCGCCATATTATCCGCCTCGGTTTCCACTGAAATGGGATTCACACACCACTGCGATGCCAGACGGGCAACCTCTTCGGTAATTGTTGCCGAAAACATCATGGTCTGACGTTTATCTTTGTTTGGTATCTTATGGATAATAGAGCGAACATCGGGGATAAAGCCCATATCAAGCATCCGATCCGCCTCATCGATAACCATAATACCAGCCTGATCCAGCTGTACTACCCGTTTACGGGAGAAATCAAGCAGTCGCCCGGGAGTGGCCACCAGAATATCCACCGGACGGTCCCTGATATTCTTCTGCTGCCGTTCATAATCGGTTCCACCATAGGCCTCTGCCACACGCATGGGCAGATACTTGGCTATGGCTCTTGCATCCTTGGCGATCTGGATTACCAGCTCTCTGGTTGGTGCAATGATCAATGCCCTAGGAGTTCCATTACGACGCTTTTGCTGCTGTTCCCCGAGGAGTCGAGCGAAAATTCCAATAAGGAATACTGCACTTTTTCCGGTGCCGGTGGAGGCCTTTCCGATAATATCTTTTCCAGCAATAACATCGGGCAATGATTTCTGCTGGATGGGGGTGCAGTATCTGAAGTTCAAATCCGCAATCCCGTGCATAAGCCCTGGAGAGAGACTGAAATCATGAAAACGGGTTTTTCCCTCTTCCGTTTCCACGGGAAATTGTGAAACAGTCCATTTTCTTGGCTTTCTTTTTCCCTGCTGATTTCTGTCCAGAGGCGTGGAGGCCGCAGCTTTACCTGCTGGCTGTCTCTGCGGCTTCGGTGCGGGTGCTGCCTTTGCAACAACCGGAATTTCAACTTTTTCAACCACACTAACGGGCTTTACAGAAGTCATTGTTGAAATGACTCCACATTGTCGAATCGTGCGGAGTCTTTTTCTTCTGTTCTGCCGTTGTTTAACTTGTCTTTTATTCATCTATTGTGCGACCTTGCGCAGTATATCAATCCCGTCGGGGGTAAAATCTTCATTTTCTGACAATTTGAAAATATCAGAAACACTCATAAAACAGCCGGAAGCAACTTCTTCTTCCTGTAGCTGGAAAGGACCATTGTGGACACAGGAAAAAATCCGTCCCCAGACCCGGTTATCATCTTCTTCAAAGTACTGATCAAAAAGAGGGGTAAAAGAGACCCCTGCAACTCCAAGTTCTTCCGCTAATTCCCTGTGTGCAGATTCTTCGTAGGATTCTCCCGCAAGTACAACCCCTCCGGCTGCAACATCCCAGCAGGAAGGATACAAATCCTTGGTGGCTGTTCGTTTTTGGAGAAAGAGCTCTTTCTGTTCGTTGAAAACAAGGATATAGGAAGCGCGATGGATGAGACCCTGCTCACGCATAATACGCCTTGGAACTACCTCTGTCTCCATGTTGTTACGGTCAACAATCTGGACGATTTCTTCCCCGGGGTTATACATCAGGCTTAATCCCTGACCGTTCACAGTGGGGAGTTGCAATAGCCGGGGGGCCCTTCAGCAGCATCTGGGCAATGGTCAGTTTCACCCGTGGATACAAATGAAGCTTTTCGCCCATGAGTTTCCGCTCCACCGCTACCAGCCTTTGCAGGAGCGGTGTTCGCTCCACGTGCGGGGCCTGAGAATCATGAACAAATTTCTTTTTCACGATTTTTTGGCAGCGAAAACAACCGGGAAAATGCAAGGTCTGCCCATCCGGGCGCCGCATTGAAGCCGGTACTCCGTGAGTCCTGCAGACCATAAGCCGATGTGTATAGAGGCTACAACGTCCCTCATCAATCAAGGGACACATCACCTGGGGACGCTCCCCCCTGGCTTCAGCCTTCTCACATTCAAGAATATACTGCTTCGAGCGCTCGACAAGTTCCTGCTGCCTCGCTTCATCAAGTTCACAAAAACCCTTCCAGAGATAGGCCCATTCGGCGTAGGTATGATGGAGAAAATAGGAATCACAGCAGTTATCCGGGCAGCCGTCACAGCTGAAATTCAGACTGCGCGCCACCACATCATAACTCGATGCCATCTCCTCATAGATTCTACGCATCTCTTCGCTGAGTTCGTCACTGAGTACCACTTCCTTCATTCTTCTTCCTCTTCAAAACATTGCACCTGATAAATTTCAATCTTCGGGTGATCATTCTTCCAGGCGCTATCAACAAGCCCTGCCTTACGGCAGAGATGACTTAGAAACAGCTCTGGTGCAGGCAGCTGATCCCATACCTGGGGTAAAAAAGTGGCACCCGCACGCCCGAGTTGCAAAATCACCCCATCTATACCCGGCCGCAGTTTACTGATAAGATCGGCACCATCGCTATATTCAAGCTTTTGCGGCTGACTGAGCACTGAGATGTCAATTTCCACATTATCAAACTCTGCGGCAGTGAGAGGTGAGAAACGACTGTCATGAAAGGCTGCGCTGATTGCATTACGTTTCACACCCTCCGCAACCGATCCACTGGGTAAAAGATTACCGATACACCCCCGTAAGTTCCCTCCGATCTTCAGGGTAACAAAAGTACCATATTCAACATCAAGTGCTGGATCATTCACAGCTTCCACGTCTGTCTCAACACCCAGCTTCACAGCAATAGTCTGCCTGGCAAGTCGCAGTAAACTCCGCCCCTGTTCCACAGTTAAAACTGATTTCATGTTTTTTTTCACCTTAGGACTCATCCCTGAAATGATTGGCCACAGCGTTTCATATGTGTTTTGTCCGGTCTTGGCATAATAGTTTCTGACTACCACAACTCCTCAGCCTACCCGCCTGAGGAGTTGTTCCGTTTTGATTATATGGGTATCTGCGGTCTGGACGGCCGCAGCAGAGCCCCCAGGGATGGGTTTATGGCGTCCCATATAATCGACACGGAACAGCTCCGGATTGCAAAGCTGAGTTTCGATGGTAATCAGGTAATAGTTTGCCCTAATATGTCCAAGCCTTATCAGGTGCAGATGCGCCGCTGTGGCCAATAATTACCACTTTATTCCCAGCATCAGGCAGTTAATTCCACTGCCAATCCCCAGCATGGCTGCCTTTTCACCGGGCCGAAAACAATCCTGTTCCATGGCCATGGCCATGGTAATAGGTGCAGACACAGATCCCACGTTACCCAAGGTCTGTAATGTCTCAAAATTCTTTTTCAAATCCAGCCCGAGAGTATCAAAAAGCAACCGCGCATGAGCCGTTCCCACCTGATGACAGAAAAACCTGTCAATATCATCCTCACTCCAGCCGGGGATGGATGCAAAATCCTCCCAGGTCGCATGAGCCGTCTCGACACCCCGGATCAGCAACTCCTCGGAGTTAGTGTTCATAAGGGTGGTGTCAGCGCCGCTCTGTGCCCCCTGACAGAGATCGGAATGCCTGGTGTTAGCTTTCCAGGCTCCACGCATCAGGCGCGGTTTATTCATCCCAGGGAGAAGACTGCACATATAGAGGGCCACAGAACCGGAACCAATGGTGAGGGAAGCAAAGGCTGGCTTTATTTTTTTCCTGGTCAGACCTTTATCGTCAAGCAGTGCCTGAATTGTTGATTCCACAAGTTCCTCGGCCGTTTCACCTGCCACCACCAGTCCAGTACGCACCTGGCCAAGCTCTATCATATTGGCAAGCATCACCATTCCGTCGAGAAATCCCAGGCAGGCATTGGACAGATCAAAGAGCAGACAATCTTCCGATAAACCCAGCTGACTATGAACAAAGGAAGCAGTGGCCGGTTCCATCATATCCCTTGAAACCGAGGTAAAAATAAGACATTCTATGGTGTCGGGATCGATATCACTCTTATCAAGTACTGCCTGTCCAGCAAGTGCTGCCCCCTGACTCGGTCTGGTTCCCGGCTCCCACAACCGTCTCTCTTTTATTCCGCTCATCAGTTCCAGTCTTCCGGCAGGAAGCTTCAGGCGTTCGTACAATGGAGCCAGGCGTTTCTCTATGGCATCGGAACCTATAATACGGGGTGGCAGCACGTAGGCAAATGTATGAAGACAGACTTTTGAATAGAACATATATTTTCTATATTACTGATATTGTGGGTAGCAGGGATGAATCAATTCGAGGAGAATGTAGCAGGTATAGCGAAGGAATACAACTTTTAGCGGCTTTTTTATAATGAGGCCTCAGCCAGAGAAATTTCCAGACGGCGGGCGATAAGTGATACCGCAAAGCAAAGCACAAAATACATAAAGGAGATGGTCAGCCACACCTCATTAGTCCGCTGAGTGGAGGTCATCACCTGCATTCCCTGGAAGGTGAGCTCCTGAATTGAAATAATGGAAACAATAGACGAATACTTAATGGTATTTATAAATTCATTGGCGAGCGGTGGCAGCACACGTCTGGTCGCCTGTGGCAGGACAATAAACCGCATCTGCTGCAGCCACCTGAGACCGAGTGCAGCCGAGGCCTCCCACTGTTCATTATCTATGGACTGTATCCCTGCCCGGACAATCTCTGCAATATAGGCTCCCTGAAACAAAGCCACGGTGAACACTCCTGAGACAAAGGCTGTAAAGAGTTCAGGTGAGGCAACGGTAACACTCAGCCATTGGGCAGTCAGACCTGTTCTGCTGCGGACAAATTCATCCACTCCAAGGGACAGCATCAGCTGATCGGATACAAAAAAATAGAAGATAAAGACCAGAACCAGAGGCGGAATATTGCGAATAAGCTCCACATAGCTGCGTCCTATCATACGATACAGGAGACGCTTCCGGGTTCGAAGTATTCCCATAAGGACACCAATAATGGTGGCAAAAAAGATTGCCCAGAGACTGAGACGAATGGTGGTCAAAAAACCATCGATTAAAATATTGCTGACCCAGCGCTCATTCTCACCATCCCAGCGAAAGAGGTAATTAGGAATCACCCCCCAGTCCCAGCGATAGTTCAGTCCAACACTCAGTCGATACGTGATATATCCAATGAATAACAGGATAACAGACGTCACCGCAATGTCGAGGACAGTACTGCTTTTTCGTATAAGATAAACACCAGTCATATTCTGTTGATCCTGACCTCACCCCTCTGTACCGTCCGATAATACTTTACCGCCGGTATACCAAAGGACATCATATAGCCAATGGTATGACCTTCTGGCACATTCAAGCGCTCTAGAACCTCGGGTACAATCCTGGTCAAAGCCCAGTTGCACAAGCCATTCCACACCGTCCCCAAACCACTTGCTGCCGCCAAAATTTCAAAATAGGTCAGAGCAATCAGACAGTCCTGCTCAGGCGATGGGCCATTGGCAGGAGTGGACACTATCAGGAGATGCGGGGCATTTCTAAAGAGGATGTCCTCCCCATTATCGGCTGCTGCTACGATTCCTGAAAAAAACTCGAGTTCCTTGGGCAGGCCTCCCCGTCCATCCACCCGGCGAATCCCCTCAATTGTATCATGACGCAGAGCTGCCATGGAGTCCTGATCTTCAACAACAGTGAACAGCAGCTGTCGATTATTCACCCCAGTGGGGCCATTGGCTACCACTTCAAGTAACTCGGCGATAACACTGCTGGCAACCGGCTCATCACGATATCTGCGAACAGAGCGTCTCCCCTTAATCAATGTCGCAACCTGTTGTTGGGAAGGGAACGCACTACCCAATTGAAGGGACTCATCAGGATTCAGACCAAAGATAGAAAGAGCCCCGGTGGGACAAACAGCAAAACAGTGCTGGCAGGCAATACATCTCTCCTCTTGCTCAGCAACTACCGTAGGATAACCATCGTCCAAAGATAATACATCATATGGGCAGTCTGTAACGCACTCTCCACATTGAACACAACGCTCTTCATCAATACGTAATAGAAGCATAACTCTCCTCACGAATACCTGTAAATACTGTTTTATAATACTATCGACATATCATCATTATTGTTGAACGTTCGAAAAAAAAAGACCACTTGCAATGAACTTATTACAGAAACTGACATTAGCCAACCCTGGAAAGTCATGTGACCAAAGGTACCTGCAAAAAAAACTATCGATATATCCTGGTAACCGCGGCAGAGGCTGCCCCCTTGATCAAGATTGTGGTGGTGCAGGCATATGAGCTGGATATGCAAACATAGTTCGACTGCCCCTTCCCTGTTCAGTCCAGCTTTTCTTTCTTGAACGTTTCGGGCAAAGTGAAAACCGTGACCAGGCTCACTCCTGAGGCAAGCGCCAGATACCACGCAACGGAGATATTATTGTGACTGGTATGAATCAGCCAGGTGGCAATCATGGGAGCTGTTCCACCAAAAATGGCAAAACAGAGATTAAATGCGATGCTGACAGCACTCATACGTACTTCTTTATCAAAAAGCTCCACCATAACCACTCCCACAACACCCATGAAAGTCCCGATAAGAAGAGCAAATAGTGTTTGGCCAAGGAGCAGATGGTAGGTAAGAGAACCTGACATCAAAGTATAGAGGGGAAAGGAAAAAAGAGTCAGGCCTCCCGTGGAAATTATGAGCATTGGTTTTCGACCAAAGCGGTTCGAAAGGGAACTGGAAATCAACATGGCAAGTATCGCAACAACCAGAGCCAGGGAATTGATCTCCAGAGCATAGCTATTGGTAGTGTTGGAAAACTTCTGCATCCATAAAGGGTTATAGATAAAAACGGTATAAAAGCCGACTGCAAACGTCATATTCAGAAAGAAGACTTTCAAAAAGGCACCAAGGTGATTTCGATAAATATCAACCATGGGTGCCACTGATCTGGACTCATCCTCTGGATGATAAGACTCAGGTAGATACTTCCGGATGAGAATGCCTACAAAGGCAATTCCTGTTCCCATGCAGAAGGGAATCCTCCAGGCCCATGCAACGACACTCTCATGGCTGAAGCAGGTGAATATCGCCACTCCCACCAAACTACCGAGCAAAACCCCCAGTACTGTACCAACAAAAGGGATGACCGCGGCAAAGGAACGGTTATTCGAATTTGACAGTTCAGTTAAATACACAACTGAGCCAGTATGTTCTCCGCCAACAGAAAGGCCCTGTAACATTCTCATAAGAATGAGCAGAATGGGGGCAAAGATCCCTATAACCGAAAAAGTTGGAGTAATGGCAATAATACATGACGGAAAAGCCATGAGAAAAATTGATGCTGTGAGAACTTTTTTTCTGCCAAAGGTATCGCCTATATGGCCAAAAACAATGGCTCCCAGAGGCCGCATAACAAAGCCAATGGCAAACGCTGCAAACGCTGCCATAAGAGAGACGAAATGATTTTCTGAAGGAAAAAATTTCTGAGCAATAATCAATGAGAAAAAACCGTATACAGTAAAATCAAACCATTCCAGGATCTCACCTGTTAAACCAGCAAAATAGATTTTTTTATTAATTGCTCCTTTTTCCATCCCTATCTCCTGTATCCATATTTCGCGTCCTGCCAATAAGAGACAGTCACGGTTTGTATATTGTGCCCTGTCTCTTTTTTCTTCAGCTATTCCATCTATCCGCCCTTTTTCCTGTTATCACATCGTTCTGAGGCGTCTTACAGCAAAGCTGGTTTTCAGGAAAAACATTCGTCCAGCCAGTCGAGAATAACACCTGAGGAGTAAGAGAGATTTCCCACCTGACAGTGGGAATCTGCGCCCTGGGCGGCTGTAAAGCGACAACTGTCCAACTTTCCGCTAACGCCCCGGCAAAAGGCCTCGAACTGCCTCTGAGGTTCTTCCCCTTCCCCCTCTCCCAGCAGAGCCAGGGAGGGACATCTGATCTCTTTCAGATGTTCTCCTACCCTGAATTCCTGCATATAAACAAAACTCTTTTTCATACTGCCGCGGCCAAAGCGGGTGATGAGGTTGGTGCTCATCAATTTCATCTGTTCATTCATAATCTCGGCTGGGATTACAGGAATCTCTGCAACAGTGAAATCATCCTCATCCGGCATCACGGCAGGGTCAAATCCGGCAAAGGCATTCATGTAAGCATGCAGATCGACAATGGGCGAGTTGGCTATCAGGGCCTTGATTCTCGGTTCATGTGCTGCTGCCTGGGTGGCAAAATAACCGCCAAAGCTGATGCCAAGCAACGCTGTCCGTTGAGGATCACTTTCTTTCCTGGCAGTAAGCCAATCAAGAACAGTTGACACCACCCTTTCAAAATCAGGGATAAAACTGCTTTGAGGGATAAAACGACAACTGTCCATCTGCCCTGGCCCGGCAAAGAGGAGGACATTATAGCCCCGCTTCAGAGCGGCCATACCACGGGCCATGAACTCTTCTTCCAGGGTTCCGTCAAAACCACTGACAATGAGTAAGGTCTTTTCTTTTCTGGTGTCCTTCTCAGGTGTAAAGAGATAGACAGGCAAGGCCTCTTCTCCAAAGGGAATCCGGACATGGGTGAGGTTGTAGTCAAAACATTCTGCAGCCTTCAGGAAACAGTCTCTGGAACTCATCCCAAGCCGGGCATGGTCGGGGACGACACAAGAAGAGTAATATTCTGCGGCCCGAAAGGAGTTGCAGGCCATAAGGAAGAGCTCGCCGCTGCTGATGCGGTGTCCCTTCTCCAGTCTCTGCCTTGCCTCTTCTTCCTGCTGCCTTGCGAGATTGGAAAATTCTTTTACCCACGCACCGGGATTGCCATCTTCTATCTTTGCGGCAAGGTGGAGGCATTGGCCGATGGATGCCCCCCCTGTCTGGCAGGAACCAAGCTGACGAATCAGTTGAAAATCCATTTCTTTGTCTTGAAAACCCTGCACCCGAGTAGCACTGCGTTCTAACGATCCCATAGCATCTCCTGTGTTTTATGAAAAAAGCAACAAAGAGAGTTTGTCACTTACCGTAGAGAGAGTCAAGCCTGGACGTAAAGAATTGAGAAGAATGCACATTCCGCAGGGAAAGCAACATGGCACAGAAAAAGTATCCATTTGATCACCACCGGCTTTCAATCACTACCATAAACCGGCTCGCTATAACCTGGCCAGCATCAGCATTGTGAACTGAAATTGAGGATCAGATAGGACTTTTCCTTTCATTTAGATAACTAATAACTTATCCTGCAAGAGTGTTAAGGTTCCAAACGCGCAAGCCACGAAAGCTTCGTATTTTCATTTGGGCCAGTCCATTTAGGAGATCATCCCATCATAAAGCTGCGTATTGCTCCTTACAATAGTCACAAAGGATTTTCTCACTTCAACCAGCGCACGATACTATGCCTGGATAGCATCTCCAACCACGCCGTTTTGAGTGCGGAACTTGAACTACGATGAAAACCCGATTTATCAACGGCAACACTCTCCAGTTGCTGACAAACGGCGCAGCCTACTTCATGGCCCTTGAGCAGGCCATTGATACCGCGCGGAATATTGTTCCCCTCGAGACCTACATCTTTGCCGACGACGAAACAGGCAGACGCATAGCTGCAGCTCTGACACGGGCCGCAAAGCGTGGGGTGACAGTGCGTGTCCTGGTGGACGGCTTCGGCTCAAACAAAATATTCGACATTATACGTCGGCAGCTCTTAAGCGACAAGGTGCAGGTGCTGATTTACCACCCAAAGATATCTCCCTTCACTATGAGTCGAAACCGTCTGCGGCGACTGCACCGTAAGCTGGTAATGATTGACTGTCATCTGGCCTTTATCGGAGGCATCAACATCATTGACGACATGAACTCCCCAGGGGATCTGCCGACCCGCTACGATTATGCAGTGCGCATTGAAGGCCCCCTGCTGGGGACGCTAGTAAGAGAGAACGAAAGGTTGTGGAACAGGATAGCCCTGCTCAATTTCAAGTTGGAATGGCGAATTCGACCACTCCCTATACCCCAAGCCGTTGCCTCTGGCAAGCAGCGTGCCGCTCTGGTGGTACGTGACAATTTGCGCCACCGTTTCGATATCGAAGATGCCTATCTTGACGCCATTAACCGGGCACAGAAAGAGATCATTATCGTCAACGCTTATTTTTTTCCCGGCAAGCGTTTTCGACGCACGCTTCGACTGGCAGCCGGACGTGGCGTACGGGTTATTCTACTTTTGCAAGGACGCATGGAATATGCTCTGTTACATTACGCTTCCCGTGCCCTTTACGGAGCCTTTCTTGATGCCGGGGTCGAAATATACAATTACCGGAAAAGCCTTATGCATGCCAAGGTAGGAGTGATCGATGGACAATGGTCCACGGTCGGCTCCTCCAATATCGATCCGTTCAGCCTGCTGTTGGCCCGTGAAGCCAATGTCATCGTCGACGATTCGCAGTTTGCCGAGGAATTGCACGCCAGCCTTCGTCAGCACATTGAGGATGGTGCCTTGAAAGTGGATCAGGACTCATGGTACGGCCAGCCACTGTGGCGGCGCATCATCAACTGGAGCGCCTATGGTGTTGCCCGATTACTACTTGGTCTGGCGGGACTTCGCAGCAAAAGCTATTAGCTTTCAAAGTCACGATGAAAAGTAATCCCAGGCATTTGGACCACTTCTCATTAACGTCACGAACACTAAATGAGTCAATGTTGATTTCCATTATTATTCGTTTTCTTTCTCTACTTTTTCTATAGTTGCACTTAGCTTTTGATACACACCGAGTGCCACAATTAGAACAGCTGATACTAAAATGAGTAAACCTGGATACAGTAAAAGAGTAAGATCTTTCGTTCCTGCTTTAAAGATATAAACCAACCCTTCAATGCTAACTGCAATAGTTATGATTACAATTATTTTTGTAATTGTTCTTCTTGCTTCTTCAGGATCACGAAGCTGTTTATTTACAAATACTTCTTCTTCCATCATGTATTGTGCAACATCAATAATGGCTGCAGATATTATTATTGCACCGACAGACTGAAGCATTAATGGAATAAACTCTGTTGATTCCCCAACGCTGGAAATGACCTCATACACAGACCATCCCATAGTGACCAGGGATAGGATTATAAGAATTAATGCCGCAAACAAATGAACTCCAGAAAAGATAATATTAAACATTTTTTCCATGATTTGACCTTTATAAATTTCCAACTACTGAGGCTCTATCTGCTATCGATATAATACCCATTACGGCCCCGATAACCTGCCGCGAAGAGTGTCATTTGTCAGTTTACTTTCTTTTAGGGATTCGCACGGTAAAGACAGAACCAGTATTCAAACTGCTTTTCACAGAGACACGTCCTCCATGCCCTTGAACAATAGCTTTTACAGCCGCAAGACCTAGTCCATGCCCCTTACTGCTTGATTTACTTTGATGAAAAGCATCAAAAATATATGGTAAGTCATCATCTGAAATTCCAAGCCCATTATCTTTTATTTGAATGACCACATCTCTGTCATGCTCATTGACGCTGGTGACAATCTCTCCATTTTGATGAATAAATTTTATAGCGTTAGAAAACAGATTTTCGAACACTCGCTGCAGTTGTCTGCTGTCTGCTAGAATAGGCGATACAGAGTCATACTCCAAACGTATAGTACTTCCTTTTTCTGACGCCTGGGGCTGACATCTCAGAATGAGTTGATTAAGAAGTTCTGGTAAATCGATTTCTTCCAAATTAAGTCTTACCTTATCTGTGACTTGTCTTGAGAATTCCAAAAATTCCAACACCAGAGACTCCAACTGTTCTCCAGAGTATTTAATAGTTTTACAATAGGTATCAAGCTTGTCTGCTGACATATCTTCATGGTGTTCCTGGATTCTTTTTGTCAGACCTAAAATGGCAACCAATGGAGACTTCATGTCATGGGCCAGCATATTTTGAAAGTTGTTTTTTTCGCGCTCTAAGGACTTTTCCCTGGAAAAATCTTCAATTATCTCCAAAAAGCCGATGACTTCGCCATCATCATTTTTAATTGAAGCAGCACTTAGTCTTACCGGAATATGTTCATCATAACGGTTTATAAGTTCGGTCTCAACGCCGGAGGTCGGTACACCGGCTTCCTTTAAAGTTTGTAAAGGGCTTTCTGTGTTACGGCTTTTACTATGTAATATTTCAGAACATGATTTTCCCATGACCTCTAAGGCGGAATACCCCGTTAAGTCCTCTGCTGGATTATTAAAAGAGGTGATATTAAAATCTGCATCCATGGTCACTACAGCAACAGGAATATTTTCTAAAATTAGATGGCAGAAGTGAGGACTAACATGGTCAGACATACAGTTCCTTTTGTATCTAATTGTATTCTTTTTTTAAATCAATTTCCTGTTCCCACATCAACTAAAACCCATGTCCAGCTGTTCATTCTTACTCCTTCGATTGCAGCTCTTCTGGCACCGGCTTCGGCTGCCAACGCTCTTCCAGCACGGGCATATTTTTACTATGGGTTAAAATCACGATCTCGTCGCCGAAGCAAAATTCTGTTTTTTCATCGGCATGGGAAAACTTACCGTCACGGTAATAGCAGATAACCTTCGCTTCGGCTGGTAATTTCAGATCTTTGGCTGCGACCGCATCTTTCTCTGTGGCAATCAAGGTGAAAAAACGTGCTTCATCCTTTATGACCGTTGAAAGTTCAATGATTTCACCACCACCTGCCATGTCCACCAGAAAACGACTGATGGTTCGGGAGGGATTGATCGTGTCCTTCAGACCCAATTCATGGCAGATAGTTTCGAACTGGGGATCGCCGATGCTTGTCACTATCCTTACAAAACCAAGGGAACGGCCAACGAGACTGGCGATAAGGTTGACCTGATCACTGTTGGTCAGACAAAACAGAAAATCTGTTTCCCCGGGATTGACTTCATGCAGGATATTCGGCAGACTGCCATCACCATGAAGAAAGCTGCAGTCCAGCTCTTCAGACAATTCATCGATCATATCCTTATCAATCTCGATGATAACGACTTCATGACCCTTTCTGATCAGTTCCTTGGCAGTTTCGATACTTACTTTACCGGTTCCAATAAATACAATTCTCATGTTTCCTCCATTCTTCTGCCAAACCACGTCCCGGGATAGATCATCATCAGCCAGGCGATGATTTCAAGTCTTCCCATCAGCATGTCAACACACAAAACGCCTTTGAGCAGGGCTGGCAAGTTGGCATTTGTCAGTCCCACGGACAACCCAACCGTTCCCGTCGCCGAAACCACTTCAAACAGAGAGTCGAGCGGGCTGAACCCCATTACCACAAACGGCAGCCAGGAAAATAGAACAACTGCAACGAACAGCACAATAAGTAGAAGGGCCGCGTGAATATCTTGATCCCGCAACCGGCGGCCTACCAACCGATGCTCGATGACGGCGTGTCTCGGCAGACAGGTTCGTACCAGGATCAGCCGCAACACACTCACCGCAATCAACAGCCGCAGCAGCTTGAAGCCACCGGAGGTCGATCCAAAACCGCCACCCACCAGCATCGAGCTGATCAGAACCAGTTTTGAGCCTGCATCGAGCTGATCACAGGAAATTGAAGAAAAACCAGCGGTTGTCTGCGCAGAAAAAGCGAGCAGTGGTGCGTGATGGAGTATCTGGGTCCATGCCATGTCGGTACTGAGTCGCATTGCAGCACCAATTGTCAGCGAAACGATCAGAATAACGATGATGATGGCCCGCATCTGAAGAAATTCAACGCCAACGCGCCATTTTTCTTTAAACATCCCATACCAGAACGCAAGCGGGATAGCCCCGGCAAGGCAGAGCAGACTAATCCACACCTGAGCGGGCCAGCCTAAGATCGCGAGGCTGGTGTCATTCGGGGCAAAGCCTCCGGTCGAAACCGCCGCAAAGGTATACAGAACCCCGTCGAAACACCTCATGCCCACGGCAAGCGAACCGATGATACCGAGGACGGTCAAAATGATATAGACTTTCAGGACGCGCCGTGCGTGGGCCCGTGTACCACCGACAAGATCATCACTTTCCGCCTCGGTGACGGCAAGACCCTTTGCATCCAGACCCGGCTGGATGACGAGCGCCAGGGAAAGAACAACGATACCCAGCCCTCCATACCACTGCATCCAGGCGCGAGCAAAAAGAAATGTCGGCGGCGCGCCAACAAGCGTCGCCTTCGTGCTCAGTCCAGTGGTCGTCACCCCGGAGACGGCTTCAAAGAAGGCATCGAAAAAGCCAAGTCCCGAGCCCATCATCGGGTAGGACATCACCAACGGCGTAAAGAAAAATATCAATGCGACCAACATCATGCCTTCATTGGCCTGTACCCTGGCAGGAGTCCGCAGCCGGGACAGGCTGGCCCCGAGGACCGCGAGTCCGCAAATAACCACGCCATACCGCAGGCTGATGTCGATGTCGCCACAGATTACCGACACCACAAACGGCGCCAGCGACAGCGTAGCGAGCACTAGGGACATCTGGCCGAAATACTTGCAGACCACACGAAACCGAACCGCGTATCTGAGTTCTGTTGCCTGTTGTACCACCAACGAATCTTCTCCCCTTTTAAAACCCGTAGTGCAGAACGACACGATCTACAGTGGTTTCCATCAGGTCGCTTACGCTCTAAGAGACCAGATCTCCAATGTGCATCATTTTTTTTCTTTGCTCAGTAATTCATAACCGGCGACGACATCGAACAACTCTTCATCTATGGTACTCTGCCGCAGACGATGGAAGGTCCGGCTCAAATCCTCCAGCAGTTCATCAATATTTTTTTCGGCACGTTGCATCGCGGCCAGACGGCTGGCATTTTCAGCAGCCAGTGATTCAGCGCAAGCCTTGAAGAGCGATACGAAAAGATATTCACGGATAAGCGCCGAGAGTGTTGTCTCGCCACCTGCCAGGATATCGGGAAGATTATCAGACGGCCAGCTGACTTCGGTCAGGTGGTGGCGCCATTGCTTGTCAAGCGGCAGCAACCGTTGATTAACGGACTCATACAACGCCCCGGACTGGGGACGGTTGTGAAAGAGGTAGACCTGCCCGATCTCGCCTTTCCGCCGATGCTTTTCAAACTCGGTAAGAATCTGACCGACAAGCGGCGTGATGGCTGTGACCGAATTCGGTACCACGAATGTTCCCACCGGTGGCATTCCGGCATCCTTCAGACGCACGTCAACACGCTCGCCAACCGCCCAGATCCTTTTCTCCCCTGGCAAAGCACTCAGCGCATCCATGGTAAACTCCACCAGCGCCTCATTGAATTTGCCGACAAGTCCCTGGTCCGAGCCAAAAATGATTGCTCCAATCACACCTTTGTCTATTTGTTCGGCCTGATCCACACCGTAGTCCAGCCCGGCTCCTTGCTGGAAGTAGGCAACCAACCCCAGTTCCACAGTACGATCATAATCTATCAGGGCACTCACAGCGTTTTCGTACTGCCCCCTGTTTGAGGCAGCTAACGCTTTCATGGTCCGGACTACGGATCCAAGTTTGCCGGCACCGCTCATCTTACGGCGCAAATTTCCCAGTGTCTCGCTCATAGTTCCGTCTGAAAAACTGTAAGCGCATTGCCGGCGACGCGGAGAACCGCCTCGCGATCCTCGTCCGTCAAGGTGTCAGCCGAGAAAAATCGGCGGCTGACTTCCACCGGAATCTCAGCCGCGGCCTCACGCAGGGCACCTTCCACTTTTGGCATCATATCGAGCGGTATGGTGTCCAGGAGTCCATCGAGCAGGGCCAGCAGCACGGCTATCTGCTCAGGCACGGATACCGGAGCGAACTCCGGCTGCTTGAGACAGGCACGGATTCGTTGGCCATGGGCGATAATTTTCCGGGTATGCTCGTCAAGCCGGGCGCCGAACCTGGCAAAGGTTTCCAACTCCTCGAACTGCGCATAGGCAAGCTTCAAGGACCCGGCCACCGCGCGATAAGCCGCGAGTTGTGCCTTGCCCCCGACCCGCGACACCGATTTGCCAACATCAACTGCGGGCAGAATTCCCAGTTCAAAAAGCGTCGGCGAGAGATAGATCTGACCGTCGGTAATGGAAATAAGATTGGTTGGAATATACGCGGAGATATTCTGCGCCTCGGTCTCGATGATGGGCAACGCGGTGAGCGAGCCGCCACCGAGTTCACTGCGCAAGTGAGTTGCACGCTCCAGGAGCCGCGAATGGATATAGAAGATGTCGCCGGGAAAGGCCTCTCGGCCGGGTGGTCGACGCAGCAGAAGAGAGAGTTCACGGTAGGACCTGGCGTGGTGGGTGAGATCGTCATATACGATAAGCACGTCGCGGCCCTGCTCCATAAAATACTCGGCGATGCTGGTGGCGACATAGGGCGCGATATAGGTGAGGCCTGGCGGATCGTTGCCCTCTGTTACCACGACGATGGTGTATTCCATGGCGCCTTTTTCGCTGAGATCGGCGACGACCTTGGCCACGGCCGAGGCCCGCTGGCCGATGGCGCAATAGATGCAGACCATGTCCTGATCACGCTGGTTCAGGATGGTGTCGATGGCAATAGCTGTCTTGCCTGTTTGCCGGTCGCCGAGAATCAACTCGCGTTGGCCACGACCGATGGGAATAAGGGCATCGATGACCTTGATGCCGGTTTGCAGCGGCATGGTGACAGGAGCCCGGTCCATTATGGGTGTCGCATCCCTTTCGATGGGCAGACGCCGAGTGCAGGACACCGGCCCCTTGCCATCCAACGGACGACCAAGCGGGTCGATAACGCGGCCCAGCAGTGCATCACCCACAGCCACATCCATGACCCTTCCTGTGCGCTCGACTTCATCTCCCGTGTGCAGGAGCCTGTATTCGCCCAGAAGGACGACACCGATGTCGTCCTCGTCGATATTAAACGCAATACCAAACAAGTCGCCAGGGAACTTCACAAGTTCCTCAAAACCGACGCCGGGAAGACCATTAACTCTTGCAATGCCGGTGGCGACACCGGTGATCGTGCCCACCTCCCGGGGTGTCAGTTGCGGCGTGAATGCTTCCCGTACCTGGCGAATTTCGGTAAAGGCGCTGTCGAAAACGTTTCCGAGGCTCTCCGGTTCGATATTCATTGGTTCCTTGTTTCAGGCATACGTTCTACAGGTTCAGAGTCGGTCTGGGGTGCAGGTTTGTTCTTCTCTTGCAAAAGTTCGGCAACACCCTGTTCCAGCGACGCCAGATAATCGGCGATGCTCCACGCCACCTTTTGTCCGTCCGTGGTCAATTCAATACCGCTAATCACGTTCGGCGCGGTCTCGAATCGGACATTGACTTCAGCCGAAAAGGTTTCGTTGAGTCCATTTTGTATTGCCGCGCGATGCTCCGCAGTCAGGTCAAAGGCACTGCGCACCACTACTGGGTCAGACGCCGTCTTGAAGGTCTCGGCAAAGCCAGCCTTGTGTTCCCCGTCTAAGTCCCGTAACCGACGAACAAAAACATCCACCATCTGCTCTTCCAGATTCGTTCCGGCAAGATCGGTCAACGCCTTTCGAGCGATGGCAAAAACTTCCTGCTGTGTCCGACGACTGATTGCCTGATGGAGGTCGTGTTCTTCGTCTCTTAACGCTTCCTGCCTTTTTGTACTCAAAGCAACGGCGGCATGCCGCGCTTCATTGAGAAGCCGTTGACGCTCAGCCTGCGCCTCGTCTGTCGCCTTGCTCAGAAGTTCGTTGCGCTGCTGGTCGAATTCCTCGTTTTTGTGCTTGAACTCATCACGTTCCCGCAGAGCTTCGACTTTTTTTGCATCGGCGTCCGCGAGTTCCGCGGCGATTCGTTCTTCCCGTGCATCGATGGCATTGAGGATAGGTTTGTAGAGGAAACGCTTCATCAACCACACCAGGATGAGAAAATTGAGCACCTGTGCCAGAATAGTAAACCAATCGATCAACATGGATTTATTTCCCCGCGGCCTGGGCGATAAAGTGGTTCCAGAAAGGGTTGGCGAAGATAAGAATCATCGAAACCACGAAGCAGTAAATGGCCGTGGACTCAACCATCGCCAAACCAACGAAGAGCGTCCGGGTGATAGTGGGAGCGGCGTCGGGTTGCTGGGCCAGTGAACTGAGCGCCGTTGACACCGCACGGCCTTCACCCAGAGCAGGTCCTAAACATCCAAACCCGGTGGTGATACCGGCGGTGAAGATTGATACAATCGCTATAATCGTCATACTATCCATAGGATCTCCTTTGAAAATACTTCAGTGTGTTGTGTCAGTTTCAGGCCTTGGGGTCTGGGCACTTACGGCGCCCGCGATATAAACCGTTGCCAGAATACTGAAAATGTATGCCTGTACCATGCCGGTGAGCAGACCGAGTACCTGCATAATGATGGGAAAGATAAAAGGAGTGATGCTGAGCAGAATACCGATAATCATTGCCCCACTCATCATATTGCCGAACAGGCGGACCGCAAGGGCCAGCGTGCGTGAGATCTCACTGATAATGTTAAACGGCAGCATAATGAACGTCGGTTTCAGGTAGGAAGAGATGTAACCGCCCAGCCCCTGCTCTTCTACGCCGAAAAGAGGCACGGCCACAAACACGCACAGGGCGAGGGCCACCGTGGTCGAAAGCGAACCGGTCGGCGACTCGTAACCGGGAATGACGGTGCAAAGACTGGCTGCGGCGACAAACAGGAAAAGCGTCCCCAGAAAGCCGAGATATTTGCGCGGTTGCAGCAGGCCGACCTCTTTAATCTGTTCCTCGATTGTGGTGACGATGATTTCCAGAAGGTTCTGCCAGCGGGAACGTTGCAGATCCATGGAAAGTTTACGGGTGATGAGTATTGAACCGCCAGCCAGCAAGAGCATCAGCGCCCAGGTAAAGACAATCGTTGCATTGAGTTTGAAAAACCCCAGTTGCCAGTAGATAATTTGGTCGGGACTAAGCCGCATGGCCAGCCTCCCCTTCCAATGCGGTCGGCTTCTCATCCACCCGGGTGAACCGTGTCACTAGAAAGCGTGCCATGGCAAATCCGAGGAGACACAGCAGTAGCCTCTGCCAATGACCGCCCCCAACAAAATAAAATCCAGCCACGGTAAGGCCTATCCGCAGCAGCATACTGCCGAGGAACCAGGCCGCCGGCCGCTTGGAGGCAAGACCCTTGCGAACCGTCCACCAAAGACCACCGAAAAACATCACACCGAGTAAAACACCCGCCACCAACGCCAGCAGCAGTGTCAGCATTTCATTCATTATCATTAGTATCCTCCTGTTCTTCCTGCATTGCCTTGTCTTCTCTGGAGACCCAGTGCCAGGCATTATAGCAGCCCATGGCAAGTCCGGCGACCAACAGGGCCAGGGTCCAGGAGCGGCCGCCCGGATAGTGCTTGTCCAGCCAGAGACCAAGTGCTGCGCCGAGCAATGTCGGAATCGCCACCGACCAGCCGATAAGCCCCATCATGCCCAGGCCGAACCAGACGGTATGGGTGACGTTACGCCGCGCCTTAAGCTTGCGCTTTTCCTTTATGCCGACCTCCCGGCTGAACGTTGTCCGGCCTTGGGTGCTTTTTGTTTCCTGCTCCTCACCCATGTTGAAACTCTATAAACCGACGGATAAAACCGCTCTCCAGTTTCGCCAGCACCGAGCGGACGCTCTGTTCCCGTTCGTCGAGGGACAGAAACTCCCGCTCCACGGCCACGCGCAATTCTCCGAGCTTGGTTCCGCCGATTGCACCACGCACAGAGACAAGTACCTCCCGGCCCGACTTGACCAGCACCCCTTCATCAATGGCGATAAATACTTCACCTTCCGATTCGGTTTCGTAGCTCAGTATCCCTGGCACCAAGGGCGCCACACAATCAAGCCGGCGCGGTAAAAAACCAAAAGAGCCCTGCGGTGTCTCAACAACGATATGCTTGACGTCCCCCTCCTCCGTAAAAACCCGAAACGGCAGCAGTACCTTAAGCTTCATGAGTGGTCTTTTCATGCTCGCCTCCGTGCTTGGTCTCGGGCTGAACCGGAGCTTGATCGACTTTTGCCTCTTTGATCGAACCGATCATGTACAATGCGCTCTCCGGGATATCCTTAAACTCATCGCGCAAGATTCGTTCGCAGCCATCAAGCGCGTCTTTGAGTGGAACAAGTTTCCCTTTCAGACCGGTAAATTGCTCCGTTGTGAAAAACGGCTGAGTAAGGAAACGTTCCAGCCGGCGGGCGCGCAGAACCACGTTACGGTCTTCCGGTGATAATTGTTCCAGGCCAAGCATCGCAATAATATCCTTTAGTTCCGTATATTGGGCAAATGTCTTCCTGATATCGCGGGCCACACGATAATGATGTTCTCCGACAATGCTTGGCATGGCCATTTTCGAACTCGACTGGAGAGGATCTATGGCGGGGTAGAGCCCTTCTCCCGCGAGCTTGCGGGAGAGTACTATGGACGCTGAAAGGTGCGAGAATGTGTGAACCGCCGCGGGATCGGTGAAATCATCCGCCGGTACATAGACAGCCTGAATGGAGGTAATGGCACCGGTATCGGTATTAGCGATGCGCTCCTCAAGGCTTGATAGCTCAGTGCCCATCGTCGGTTGGTAGCCAAGACGCGACGGCATCTGTCCCATGAGACCGGAAACTTCTGAACCGGCCTGGATAAAACGAAAAATGTTGTCGATAAGCAGCAACACATCGCGGTGCTCATCGTCGCGAAAATATTCAGCCATGGTCAGCGCCGCATGGCCGACTCGAAAACGACTGCCCGGCGGCTCATTCATCTGGCTGAACACCATGACCATATTCGAAAGGACACCAGCTTCCTTCATTTCGCGGTACAGCTCTTCACCCTCACGACACCGTTCACCGATGCCGCAGAAAATACTGACGCCCTGGTGATGGGCGACCATGTTGTGAATCATTTCGGTGAGCAGCACTGTTTTACCGACTCCAGCGCCACCGAAAAGACCAGCTTTGCCGCCTCGTTCAAGCGGCGCCAACACATCGATGACCTTGATACCCGTTTCAAATATTTCCGACTTGGTGGAGCGGCGCGACAAGGGTGGTGGCAACCGATGGACCCCCCGGAACTCAACATCTGAAACCGCCTCCCCGCGATCAATGACATTGCCGAAAACGTCGAACATGCGCGAGAGAATTTCCTTTCCCACCGGAGCCTGCAAGGGTCCACCCGTATCTTCCACGGCCATGCCGCGAGCAAGACCCTGGGTGGGCGTCAAAGCTATACCTCGAACGCGGTGCCCATCAAGCTGAGACAGCACTTCGATAGCTATTTGTTTCTTTGGCCCTGCGTGCAGCAACGAATATATAGGTGGCAGATGATTGTCAAACCGCATGACAACCACACTGCCCCGGACGGAAACGACCACACCAGAGTTCTTCAATGGGCGAGGTGTCTTTTCCAATGTTTTTTCCATTTGCCTGCCAACGGTTGCAATCCTTTAAATTAGAACTCCGGTTAATCGTTCGTCTGTCAGGATCATTTTATCAAATTCGTTCTTCTCAGTCAAACTGGTCCTTGCTGATCTCCCTCCCTGCACAAGGCCTGTTACTCCACCGACAACGAGATACTCCTCATCAAAATAAGGAGTTTCAGGATGGTGCACCTCTATTGCCGATCGATTTATTCTGGTTTAAAGGATAGTCTCATCGATGCTGCTCAAAAATATCTTTAAATACTGGGGCGACTGCCTTGAATCCCTTCAGAATCGCGGGATCAAAATGTTCCGGCATGGTTCGGCCGTCCCCCTCGGTGATAATCCTGCAGGCCTCGTGGCCATCCATGATCGGCATCACGATATCGAGGACGATCAGGTCCGGTGAGTTTTCCCGCACCTTCCGCACCGCCTCCTCTCCATCGGCGGCAAATTCAACATCATAACCTAAGGGCACCAGCCACTTGGTAAGCAGTCTGAGATTGCTCTCTTCATCGTCGACCAGCAATATCTTCTCATTCATTTATCCAGGATCTCCCTCACTTTCACCAAAAGGATTTTTGACTGATACGGTTTCTGGATGAAGTCAAAACCACCCTCCAGCAATTCCCTGTTAGTAATAATCTCAGTGGAATAGCCACTGGTGAAGAGTATTTTCATCTTTGGGCAGATCTTGAGGATCGCCTCACCGACTTCTCTGCCGTTTTTCTTCGGCATGATCATGTCAAGTAGAACGAGGTTGATCCGCTCCCGGTTTTCAAGGAATTTTGCGATTGCCTCTTCACCATCCTCTGCGAAGATAACCGTATAGCCGAAGGACTCGAGCACGATCTTTGACAATTTCCTCAGAGCGACGTCGTCCTCGGCTACCAGGATCGTCTCATGCCCGCCCTTAACCGGTGCGGGAGCCTCCGCTTTTTGATCCAGAGCCTCTTCATCACAGAGAGGCAGAAATATTTTAAAAATAGTGCCTTCGCCCGGTTCACTGTAGACCTTGATATAGCCGTTATGTTGTTTGATGATCCCGTAAGAAATGGCGAGTCCAAGCCCGGTCCCTTCTCCGATCTCTTTGGTGGTGAAAAAAGGCTCGAATATCTTCTGCTGTGTTTCCGCATCCATTCCCGGCCCGGTATCGGCAACCGTGATCAACGCATATCTCCCCGGCCGGCCATATCCGTACGCAGCAACATAGGCCTCATCTATTTCCTCAAGGCCGGTGGTGATCATCAGCCGCCCACCTTCGCGCATGACGTCCTTGGCATTGGAGGCAAGGTTTGTCAGCACCTGCTCGATCTGCCCGGTATCGGCCGACACAATCAAGGGCGTATCCGCAAGATCCAGATGAAATTCAATACTCTCTTGGATAATGCGAACCAGCATTTTTTGCAGGCCCAGGATAAGTTCGTTGATATTAACAGCATTCATTTCAGCTTCATTTTTTCTGCTGAAGATCAGGAGCCTTTTGGTAAGAGCAGCAGCCCGATCGGCAGCGACCAGCACCTCGGACATATCTTCTCGTGCCGGGTCGTCTGCCGCCAAGGTGTCCATAACCATGGCGCCATACCCCATGATTACGCTAAGGATATTGTTAAAATCATGAGAAATCCCCCCAGCCAGAGTGCCGACGGCCTCCATCTTCTGGGAATGAAGGAGTTGTTTTTGAAGTTTTTTCCGTTCACTCACATCGCGAATATTACATTGGGCCAATTCAGCCCGGTCGACCATGTATATGTCCGTGTAAATTTCTTGGCCTGTCTTGGTTTTCAACGGAACATCTTCATAATTTAGGATGCCCTCCCTATCCAAATCTGCCATTGTTGCGGAAAAATCACGGGTATCGATTGTAACACCGATATCCCGTAGTTTTTTACCACGGCATTCCGCTTCGGCATACCCCAACAGTTTTTCGATGGCCGGATTCGCATGGGCCACATGTCCTTCTTTCTTTTCAAGAAGCATGATCCCATCGCTGGCGGTCTCAAAAAGTCTTCGGTAACGAGATTCAGACTCCGCTAACAGATTTTCCAGTTGACGGCGCTCGGTGATGTCCTCGATAGCCAGGAGGATTATCTGCTCTTTGTCCAAGGATTGTACAATCTGGCGGGCATTCAGCATCATAGTCCGTCGCCCGATGGTGGCAAAATCGTGTTCGACCTCATAGCCATAAAAGCTGGTTCTCTCAGGCATGATGTTTTCCAGTAGTTCCCGCAACAGGGGGATATCCCACTGTTTATTGCCCAGGTTATAGATAAGCCGCCCCACGGTTTCCTCCGGTTTTACCTGAAAGAATTCATAGAAGGAGCGACTGACAGTAACCACCCTGAGATCATGATCCAAGGAAATCAAAGGTTCGCGGACCGTGTTGATAACGCTCTCCGCAAATTCATGTGCTACATCGGCAGATTGTTTAATAACAGCCAGTTGTTTTCGGGTGGTTTCCAGGCCCGTTTCTATCGCCTTACGCTCGGTGATATCCTCGATGGCCAGGAGGATTATCTGCTCTTTGCCCCACGGCCGTTCAATCTGCCGGGCATTCAGCAACATGGTTCGCCGCCCGATGGTGGTGAAATCGTGCTCAATTTCATAGTCATCAAAGGTGATTTTCTCGGGCAGAATGGTTTCCAGGAGTTTGCGCAGCCTGGGGATGTCCCATTGCTTATTGCCCAGGTCGTAGATAAACTGTCCCACGGTCTCCTCAGGGAGCACCATGAAGACCCGGTAAAAAGAATGGTTGGCTGCGACTACCATGAGATCATGATCGAGAACAATCAGAGGTTCACGAAGGGTATTGATGATGCTCCTGTCAAATTCCAGGGATTGCGCGTTGCTCTTTTCATTGATCACTGCATCTCCTCACATGAAGATTTTATTTTGTACCAGTGTGAATCAATCCAGTTCAGACAGGAGGTTAATGACAAGTTGCTTCAGTCTCCATTCGCGCGACTAGAAGTAAATTGGAGATAACTGTTCTCAACCCTC
The DNA here is from genome assembly GCF_000341395.1 of Desulfocapsa sulfexigens DSM 10523. Lineage (GTDB taxonomy): Bacteria > Desulfobacterota > Desulfobulbia > Desulfobulbales > Desulfocapsaceae > Desulfocapsa > Desulfocapsa sulfexigens. The sequence continues at coordinate 1,114,104 of NC_020304.1, forward strand.
CCATCAGTCATAGCAGGTGGACGGAAAAGAACAGGTCGTGGATTATTAAAGCATTGATGTGTTTTTCCACATCATAGTCCCACCTCTTGCGGATCACTTTTCCTTGATGTCACCGGCGTCCGTTGTCGTGTTTTCTCTTAGATCCACTCACTCGCTAACTACTCCAGGCGTGGGAAAAGAGGAACTTCACGACTCCGGGGCGGAGAAAATCCATTTTCCGGAGGAGCAATACACTCGGGGAATACATTCCCTGCCAGGGGGTTATGTAATACATATCATAGCAGTCCAATGTACCACTCTCCTGGCAGGCAATGGAAATATCATTGGCTCCAGTTGCCATACCAGGGGATTCAGCGTTTTTGTTCATTTAAACTTTGCAGCTGCATCGTGAAAGGCGGTCTTGACTTCAGACCAGGCTTTTTCCGCGCCTGTTTTGAGATCTTCCCAGGCCTCATCTCCGGCAGCCTTCAACTCATGCAGTTTTGCCCTGGCAATATCGCGCTTGTGCTGCAGGGCCTCAATCTTCGTTGCATACTCCACCTTTAGATCCGCATTGACATTTTCCACCTTGGCCTTGAGCAGATCAATCTCTGCGTTCCATTCCTTCAACTGCGCATCGAGCTTTTCTTCATACGCTTTTCGTTTCTCCATCATGACAACCTCCTTATGTTTGTTAATTTGCATTCTGTCAGGCATTCTTCTTTCCCACAACCAACAGGACGATGCCTCCCACAAGTGCAATAGCTCCGACGATCGGAGGCAGCGGAAAAGTTTTCGTCTTCTCGGTCGTCATCTCGATCGGCCCGATATCGATGACCTTTTCCTTACTGGTATAGGTGATGCCTTGATAGGTAAAGGCCATGATTCCAATTGAAATGAGAATTATGGCTACAATTGTTTGTGTTTTCATTACGTGCCTCTCCGTTATCTGTTAAGTTTGAAAAAATTCCCATCCAGGCTGGAGTCGCAGGCGACGCCCCCTAATGACGTTGAACACTAATGACCCGTTTTGTTTTTCTGGAAAATTTTAATCTTTAAAGCTCGCAACTGCATCTTCCAGGGTTGATTGCAATACTGTCCACGTATTCTCCACACCATCGACGAGTTCCTCCCACATGTCATCATGTGCAGCATCGAGTTTTTTTAACTTGGCTTTTGTGGCGTTGATATGCTGTTCAACTTTTTCAACATGTCGGTTAAGTCTTGCCTGAGTGGCGGTATCAAAATTGTGCCCCTGGGCCTTGAATTCAGCAAATCTGATCTGAACTAATTCCAGCGCTGTGTGCTTTTCCTTTTTATAAGCATCTCTGTTCCGCATTGTATAACTCCTGTAGTTGCATTTCGATAAACTTACGTTATTTCTATCAATTAGACAGAATTTTCGGTAGCTGTCTTTCTTTTTTTAAGCGACTTTTTCATGTCCTGCAGGATTGAATAAATCCCATGCTGCAATCGTCTGTGTGTTCATTATGTGCCTCTCTCTTATTCTGTTAAGTTTGAAAAAATTCCCATCCAGGCGAGAGCTACCTACCTCCGACGCCGCCCCCCAATGACGTTGAGCAGAACAACAATTATGGCAACCACCAGAAGGATATGAATGAATCCTCCCATGGTGTAACTGCTGATCAGTCCCAGCGCCCACAGAATTATCAGTATTATGGCAATAGTCCACAGCATAACGATCCTCCTTTTGTTCATCTGTCAGTTAAACGGTCTCCCGTGGGTATCTCGCCCATTATCGGCAGCGTCATTGTCACGAATCATCTTCGCCGTCACAAGGAGTCCGCCAATGGACCGTTGATCCCCACATCACCCGTTACATGTATATGTACAATCTAATTCCAGCCGGTTGTCACTACCCAACACGAATGTTTGCGATATTTCCGATCACCCCAAAGACACTCAACAACCAGAGAACCACAACAATTATCACCACTACATTGAGAATTTTCTTTATGTTGGCCTGCATCGGTATGTAGTTGTTAATAACCCAGAGGATTACCCCAACAACAACCAGAATAATTATTAAATTAATTAGCGGCATACTCCTTCTCCTAAAATTTCTTTATTTTGTATTGTTTTCAACATACTCTGCGCCTCAGCCTCTGTATCATCTCTCAGACTGGCCCGGAGGCAATTCCCCTGGATGTGAAAACATCAATCTTCCAGACTGTCGATTTCCCAAATTATGTTACCGAAACCGATCCAGATCTCTTTCCAGTAAATCAAGCCGTTGGGAAACATCTGCACTCTCCTCACGTGGCGGGTATCTTCCGTCTTCCGTCATCCGAAAATACTCTCGCCGGATGGAGTCCAGTCTGGATTGAAATTCCCGTTTCTCACGTGCAAGCAAACGACTGCTGATTCTTTCATCATCAATTCTTCTCTGGATGGCGATGATTCTGTCACCATTTCCGGGTCCTTCCATTCGTGCTGGCCGGATGAGTGCCCTGTCGATATCCTCTTCAAGCCCATCAAGACGTAGAGAAAGCCTATCCCATTCGTCCCGGTAAACCCTTCTGTCCCTCAGGTTCGCATAGTCTGTTCGGATCCCCTTCAGTGTCGTCAAAAATACCTGGGACTCATCAAGAGAAAGCGTGCGGGTTTGCAACCCTTCTCCTATCTTCTCCTGGATCACAACCATCTGAGTCTCTGTATTCCTTTCATTCTCAGGCCATGTTTGCGGCATTGTGGCGCAGCCCGAGAAAAAGACCAATCCAAACACCACGAATACTGCCAACAAAAGAAAGTTCTTCATTTTCCACCTCCTCTACTTTTGATAATACTCCCGGACTTTTGCTGCAATCTGACGATCCGTCATGGTGTCTTCTGTCTCCACAGCCTCGATACGTCCTCCAAGCTTTTCTTTTTCAAGACGTTTTTTCAGTTCGCCCTTTGCCTCACCGGGACCAAACAGCAGAATCGATTCAGCATCACGAACAGCCGAAACAACTTCATCGTAGTAGGTGTGAAGTTCTCCGGTAAAAATCCTCTCCCGGCTATCATCCGCCGGAACCTTCTGTGCTTCAAAAGAGGTTGTCGAGCGTACTCCGTCAATTCTTCCTGGCTGCTTTTCCACTTTTGATTCGATAATTTTTGTGTCCTCTCCGTTGCCCGAAACTGCAACAATCACGGCCTTGCGATGATCAATCCACAAACCAATGGTCGTTTTCATATATCACCTTTGTGTATACCGCTTCCTCCGGCGTTCAGATACCGGAACGTATTGCTTTTTTTAGCCTCTTTCATCCATATGGCCGTCTGGGACCCGAACAGGACAACCGGGGACCCGACGGCAGCATGCTGGGTTATACTCCATCCCCTTTACGCGCATGTCATTCTTGACAAAGGCTACTCCCTTGACAGTGTGAGCAACTCCGCCAGCCCTGTTAATGTCTGTCTGAGAATCAGCATCCCTCAATCTTTTCTTTTGACTTGGATTTCTTGACGGTTATGGGTTTCTTGACAATCATGTTATTGACCACGCTGTTCACGCCATGAACATCCTGGACGTATTTTGTGGCCAAATCCTTTTCAGCCGCATTTCCCACGTTACCCTCCAGCGTTACCTGACCATTAGTTGTCATGACCTTGGTGTCGAGAGCGCTGGTCGAGCGATGATAGAGTAATGTCATCTTGACCAGAGCGGTGACGGATGCGTCATCAATTGAATCGCCCACGTCACTTATCTTCTCACTTATCTTTGATTCGTCCGTTGTCATAGACGCCTCTGGTACCTTCATATCATTTTGGACATCTGCAACCCCTACGACATCCTTGACTAATTCGGTCGTCAGGTCCTTCTGCGCCTGGCTTGTTGCTTCGCCCTGCAGGGTTACGATTCCGTCGTTGGTGTCGACTTCCGTCATGGCGCTTACGTTCCTATGAAAGAAAAGTGCTGTTTTCACCTTCGTGGTAATCCAGGAGTCCGAATTCTCGAGCGCGCTTTCACCTTTCACTTCCAGCTGGTTATCGACGCTTTTTACTCCAGGAAGGTTTGCCACGGTCTCCTGGGCCAAAGATTTGTGTGTGTCTTCAGTAACAGTACCGGTCAAGGTGACAGCGCCGTCCATGGACTTGACTGTAACGTCGTCGTTCTGAAGAAAGTTTTTGAACACATACGAACTCTTGGCAGAAGATTCGACGGAATCATCTGCTTCGCTCGCAGTGGCTAAAACAGGAACAGTGGCAACGAGCAGGACAGTGACTACTGCCATCAAAACCATGCGATACATTTCTTTCACTTTCATTTTGTTCTCCGTTATACACGTTGGTTTTTTCTTAGTATCTTCAACACCTGCCCTCTATTTTTCCGGCAGGCTGAAAACACTGGTAAACGATTATCTCACTGGGTTCTTCCAGCAGGTTCATGGCCCCTCGCAGTATTTTGAAGGACTCAGACCCGTAGTGAAGGTCTAAATTCTTTTGTGTTGCCCATTCTTCAAGCAGACAGAGGTTATTCTCATCTTCCGTGCGATAAAACAATTCACAGCGCTCACAGCCCATCTGAGCCCTGATACAGCCGAGAAGCGAGGTAACCGTCTGGGACAGTTCCTTGCGTTTCTCGGCAGACACTTTCATATGGATGATGACTAGAATCATATCTTACACCTAGCAAGAAGAATGCCAACAAACACAGGTAGTCGTAACCACGCAAAAAACCACCTATTCACATACAATTAGGAACAACAGCAGAATAAAAAAAGAAGGATTAAGGAGCAAATATATCCGCCACATGTGGCGGGCCCCCAGGATATTGAGGGTAATGGTGAGGGATCATCAGGAAATCAGAACAACTGTTTTACGACTGGAGTAACTGCGAGGTCCTTACCAACCCTTGCAGCTAGGCATGTAACGGTTACAATTCTTTGCTGGTCAGAGGATCGCCCATTATTTTCTCTTCCTTGTTGTAAAGGACTTTCAATCTCTCCAGGCAAAATTTCCTTTGGCTTACTCCAGCCAGCGAATGAAATTGGCCTCCAGCGGCACCGATAAATCCGCATGATAGGGAATCACCCGTGGAGTGTAATTTGCTGCCGGCCGCACAGCGGGCATAGTTGCATGGTACTGGTAACCAACAGTCGATCCAGCGAGCATCTCACCACGATCCATGGTTACACACACAGGATCGGCATCCGGGGGCAGCGGGTCAGCGTATAATTCGACCCGGACCGCGGTCGGCAAAATCTTGCCCAGATAGACTTCCACTTGAAACAGGTGCCTCGTTGAAGATTCCTGTACTGTGTATTGCCCGAAACGTAATTGTTGCCAATGATTGGTGAGTGAGATGTGCCATTGTTCTATGGCAGCAGATAAGCTCGCATTGTCGGCCGCACGGCGCCGGTATGCCATTGCTGCCGACAGGTAATAATCGTCGGTATATTCCCGCGCCATTCGATTACAGGAAAACCTGGGTGTCAACCGTGCCAGGCTCTGACGCATCCTGGCCACCCATGACGTGGGTATGCCCTGTTCATCACGGGTGTAAAAGGCCGGCACCACTTCCTGCTCCAGAAGCATATACAGTTCCTCTGCTTCCACCGCATCCCAGGCAGCATCATGATCATGCTCCTGCCCGTCGCCAAGGGACCAGCCCACTTCGGGTTCATAGGCTTCAGCCCACCAACCGTCCAGTTCCGACAGGTTAAGACCACCGTTGACCAGCACCTTCATGCCGCTGGTACCACTGGCTTCCCAGGGGCGGCGCGGCGTATTCAACCAGAGGTCCACGCCCTGAACCAGTTCAGCAGCGAGCCCCATGTCGTAATCCACAAGGAACACACCGTGTCCATGTATTTCCGGTCGTCGCATATAGTCATTCCACTCTCGCACAAGACGCATCCCTTTTTCATCCTGGGGATGAGCCTTACCGGCAATCAGAAGCTGTACAGGACGCTCGGTATCGGTGAGCAGGCGTGTCAGGCGATCTGGATCGGCAAGGAGCAAGGTAGGCCGTTTATAACTGGCAAAGCGACGAGCAAAACCGATGGTCAGAACATTCGGATCAAACAGCTGGAGACATTGCAGGACGCCCTCTTGACTGACACCACAAGCTGCCTGCTGGCGGGCCAGGCGTTGCCGTACTTTTTCAACAAGCGGCTGCCGTGCCCGGTTCCGCATGGCCCATAGTTTTTCATCGTCCACATTGTGCCAGGCCTGTTCTATGCTTTCCAGGGTGCTGAGCCAGCTCCCCTTGCCGCAATGTTCGGTCCACAGGGCATCGGCCGCAGCAGAATCCCACGAAGGCATATGGACGCCGTTGGTGACATGACTGATAGGGATTTCATGCTGCGGCCATCTGGGAAACAGAGGACAAAAAATACGGCGGCTGACCTCGCCGTGCAAACGGCTGACACCATTTACTCTCCCACAACCGCGCAGGGCAAGATAAGCCATGTTAAAGGAGTCACGGTCATCACCATCGAGCCCGTCGCCCAGAGCCAGCAATGCATCCATGGAAATCCCAAGCTGCTTGACATAACCAGAAAAATACCGTGCCACGAGCTCGTACGCAAAACGATCAAAACCCGCGGCAACAGGGGTATGGGTGGTAAAGACATTGCCGGCCCTGGTACTTTGAAGAGATAAGGAAAATGATCGGTCGTTGAGTTCCATAAAGCGACGGGCACGCTCCAGCACAACGAAGGCGGCATGCCCTTCATTCAGATGACATACCGTTGGAGAAATATTGAGCGCTTCGAGCAGGCGCCAGCCACCAATGCCCAGCACGATCTCCTGTTGCAGGCGCATTTCTCTTCCACCTCCGTACAACTCGCCGGTGATACCCCGATCACCCGGATCATTAAGGAGATCGTTGCTATCCAGCAGATACAGGGGAATCCGACCGACCTGTGCCTGCCAGCCGCGCAAATAAAGGGTGCGACCCGGCAATTCCACGCTTATTCGCAGCCATTCCCCATCAGGCCCCTGTAAAGGAAGTACAGGCAGCATAGTAGGATTGTTGTATGGAAAAAAAGCCAACTGGTTACCATCGGTGTCGAACGCCTGACGAAAATACCCCTGCTGATAGAGCAATCCGATGCCGACCAAAGGAATACCCAGATCACTTGCTGTCTTCAGGAAATCGCCAGCAAGTATACCTAAACCGCCCGAATAGATAGGCAGCGCCTCACTCAAGCCAAATTCCATGCTGAAATAGGCCACGGCTCCCAACTTGTTGTCGCCATGTCGCTCTTCAAACCAAGTTGATTGACTCAAATACTCCTTGCGATAGTCGAACTGACGCTGCAGTTCATCGACAAAATCGGTATCGCTGGCAAGGGTTTCCAACCGCTTTCTGGAAATACTTTCCAGGATCAGCCACGGATCTTCTGTCGCCTCCCAAAGTTCGGCATCAACTTTCTGCCAGAGGGTATCGGCGCTATGGTTCCAGTTCCAGCGCAGGTCTAGCGCAAGTTCTGTAAGCCCTTTCAGTTGCTGGGGCAGAGACCGGGGCAGGTATCGTTCTGGGTTCATGGTTCACCTCTGCTCAATTCTTTTCATTATTAACAAATTCGATATGTCTTGCAAAACCACAGTTGCCCAAAACACATGTTACCAATTGGGTTATGGAATCCTCACTGCATCACGTACATATTTCACTTGATGCATCTGGACAAAATCATCAATCATAGAAAAAATGAAAACCAAGTCCAATAAACTCCACGGGATCGCGTGCGTAAAACTGCCCGTTAGGAGAACTCCCATTGTAATATTCGATAAGGATTTGCAGTTTACGGCTCAGAAAAACAGGGTTTTCCAGTTGAACCCCGGCACGTAACGATACATTCGTATCCCAATCGCCCTCTTCAAAGTTCTGCAGATCGAGTGCCACAATTGGCCTGAGAGCTCCGCCCAGCCATGCCTCAGAGCTCCTGAACTCCAAACCCGACTGTGCTAGCCACGGCCTCAGGTCGGAAGGATCACGATCAAACAGATAGCCTCCTCCTCCGTATATGCGAAAACCTAAAGGAAAATTATAGGAGAGAAGCGTACCAAACCCTTCATAGCTCAGATTAATTCGTTCTTGCGCTTGACCGCTCAGCAGGTACTCATCCCCCAGATGGGAACTTTGGTGAAAGATTCGTGCCATTGCGGAAAAATTGTCTTTTTTGAGCGAGAGGGGAATTGCAACATAGTAGTCGGCATTAACTAGATCAAGCGAGTCGGCATCCATATCGAAGATGGAGAAAACTCCAGCCTGAAGCCCTACCTCCATCTGACTGTTCCACGGCCCCCCAAAGCGGTAGAAACTGAAGGTTTCACCGAAGCTAGTCGAGCCCACCCTCTCCAGCTGACTGTTTTGCTGGTATTGCTGGTAGGAAACAGAGAAATGCGGCCAGCGCGGATCCGCAAGAAGCGATTTAAAAAGCAGATCCCGTGGCAGAAAGACGTTTACCTCCGTTGCAATATCCGACTTCCCATCCGTTGGTGTGATCTTGCCATCCTCGACAACAAATACCTGACTGACACCTTCAATCGAAGAAAGCGAAGATTTCATTCGGTCGCGCACCTCATCTGGAGCCTCCAATCCCCGGATATAGATGACTCCGGACTGAACGTTGAGCTTTTCCACTGTAATCTGAAAGTCCCGTTGCAGAATCGCCGCAGCATATCCACGGATAAATTCGTCACTTGCCGGAGCGGCCCCGGAACTACAGGGAAAAAATATCACAAGGAAGAGCAAGCCTGAAAAAATATGCCATACATGCGACCTCTGTTGCTGAAAATGATTCATTTCCCCTCCTTAAATAAGGGTAGTTCCCCCCACTTGACCTGCTGCCGAGACAACCACCTGTTCGCCAGAGTTGAGACCAGATAGAATCTCGACTTGACCATCACGGCAACCTCCTCCCTTTTTTTATATATCATTTACAAATGACAGAGGAACATTACCTCCTTAACAGCTATGTAGTCGCGTTTTTGGTCATCCGAACTTCCCTTTACCATGTCGGCCAGTCTAATCACCCTTTTTGCCGTGCCCTCTGTTTTGTTTATCCTGTTTACTCTTACCTTTATCGTCGTGATCTTTTTTCCCTTGGTCACTCCACTGCTTCTTCCACTGTCCGTAAGGGATATGGTGTTCCTTTTCGTAACGGTGTCGGTAATCCTTCGGTAACTGGTACAATGGTGCTGGAACATGATGTTTTCCTATACTTTCCCACGACCCGTTATAGGCATTGGAGCGGTACCACTGGCTCCCCCGCGGCCTCCACCAATAATTATCGTAGAAGAACATGTCAGTCTCGGCCTGGGGAACAAAATAAATCGTGGAATTCGGTATCATGACCACTGCCGGGGGTTCGGCAACCATGATGGGAGGGGGGCCAATATTGATAGAGACATGGATTTCGGCAGATGCATTGTTCATGCCTCCCGGGACAAACAATGCCAGCAAAAGAACACCCACTTCTAACACTCTCCAAATAGTTTTTTTCATTTTTCTCCTCAGAGTTTAACAGTTCCTCTACATGTAAAAAAAAAACAAACTTTGTCTCAGCTAAAACTATTCTTTATAGATATAAAGCAAAAGGCATGCCGCATAGCAAAAACCGCTAAAGACACACAATATAAATTAATAACAAATGATTACCTTAACATGAGGAATAGAGGGAGAGGCGGCCGTGGACCCTTTGGCCTCAGCATGCCGCGGACCCTCAGAATTCTGAGGGTAGAAATTTCATGGAATCGAACGATTTGGCGGCTCATTGATGCCACAGTGAACCCAATAAATGAACGTTAGCTAATATTGAAGACAAGGAAAAGTTGGCTTTCTCCTGGTCCCAGATCATGGGCTGATCATCCCGAGTTGGACTGTGAAGAAACATCTCCACGAACTATCCCGAGTTTATGCATTCTCGCTCGCAGGGTGCTGGGGTGGAGCCCCAAGATCTTGGCAGCCCCCTCTTTCCCCTCAATTTGCCATCCCTTTTCCACAAGGGTACCCAGGATAAGCTTGCGCTCCATCTCCTTCACAGTTCCGCCCAAGAAAGAATCAAGAGGGGGTGAAGGATTGAGGTTATCCGCAAGCTGAAATCCCGGCCCAGGGCAGAGAATCACAGCCCGTTCGATGATACTTTCAAGTTCTCGTACATTTCCAGGCCATTGATAGTCCTGCAATGCCTGCATAGTTTCCTTGGGGATAGAGGTGATCTGCTTCCCCATTTTCCGAGCATATCGTTGCACGAAGGCATGAACCATGGGCACAATATCTTCCACCCGCTTTCGCAGAGGGGGAACCGTGATGGGAAAGACGTTCAATCGGTAGTACAGGTCCTTCCGGAATCTGCCACCGGCAATCTCATCCACCAGGTTCCGATTGGTCGTTGCTACGACACGTACATCGACCTTAATGGTCTTGGAGGAACCCAACCGTTCAAACTGGCCATGCTGGATCACCCTGAGCAGTTTGGCCTGCATTTCAAGGGGCAATTCACCTATCTCATCAAGGCACAAGGTAGAACCATCCGCGCTCTCGAACCGACCGACCTGTCGGGTATCAGCCCCGGTATAAGCCCCTTTTTCCCGGCCGAACAGTTCACTCTCCAGCAAGTTGGCGGGCAGGGCGGCACAGTTCACGGTAATAAGCGGTCGATCCCGGCGGGAACTCAAATGATGGATGGCAGTGGCAATCAGCTCCTTACCCGTACCGGTCTCGCCGAGGATCAAAACCGTGGCATCGGTTGGTGCAACCTGTTCGGCTCGATAGAGAACATACTTGAGGCCATCGCTCTGCCCAATAATATAGTCAAATTGGCTCCTCTTTTCTCTCACCTTATGAATGTAGATATTCTTGATTACCAGGCGGTCTTTCAGCGCTTTGATTTCAGCAAGGGCTTGGAGAAGGGATGCTTTCACCTGCTTATTTTCTTTGATCGCCTGCTCATATTGCTCAGTGAGTCCGTGCGCTTGGGTTCTACGCTCAGCCCTTCGTCGCTCCGTTTCATCACCGGCAACCGGGGAAGACACCGCCAAAAGATTCTGGTCGGTAACATCGCGAATGTTACACTGAATCACCTTCGTATTATTTACAAGATAGATACTGCTGATACATTCCACGGCAATTTCCCGACCGTTTTTGGTTTCCAAGGGTAAATTATCGTATCGGACATATCCTTTGCGCTGTAATTCCGAAAATACTTTTTTTGAAGCGGCAGTATCGTGAAGACAACCAATATCCCAGAGTTTTTTCCCGAGCACTTCCTCCGCAGAATACCCCAGTATTTCGGTGAGGAAAGGGTTGACATCAGTTATCTCGCTCGTCTTGGCATCAAGGATCAATATACCTTCCCTGGCTGCCTCGAAGAGACTACGGTAACGAGTTTCCGAGGCCTGCAGCGCCTCCTCCAACTCCCTGCGCTCACTGATGTCGGTGACCGTAGTCCGGCAGATTGAGTGTTCGCCGCCAAAGCCTATGGAAGATGGAATGGAATCAAGCTGGGCGTAGAAAGGTGTACCGTTTTCTTGAAGGAGGGTGAGGGAGCAGGTCTGTTTGGACGACGCAGCAAATACTTTTTTTAAATGCAGGTAAAAGAGATCACTGTCATCCTGGCTCATAAAGGAAGAAAAAGGCCTTTTGAGTAAGGCGTCCCTCCCCCCCCCCAACTGTCTGCTACCAATACGATTTACCGCTAGGATATTCCCTTTCCGGTCAAGGGTGAAATACCCGACCGGGGCCTGGTCGTACAGGTCCACGTATTGAGTGTGGGACTCCTCAAGTTCGTGTTGCATCTTTCGCAATTCTTCGTTTTGCGCCGCAAGCTCCGTCTGATGTACTCGGAGGTCATGGATCACCTCCTGATAATCATCGGGTATGAAATTCAGCTTATCAGCAACGCACTTGTCCCCTGGCTTGATAGCCTTTTTACGTTTAGAACTCTCGATGGACGTTTGCGCTTTGCGCTTATCGCTTTTCATACCCTCTATCATTTCTTTAAGAACTTATGGGAATGCAAGAGCAAAGGCAGCTTATCTTTTGTATCACTCAAGCAAATTGAAGAGAATATCTTTAGATCATCCTCATAACAAGAATTCATTTTTAGTATAGTTTCAAGTCCAGGATTGAGCAAACAAATTTATTCCATGCCCCCTTCCCTCCTGTACCCCAGGCCCCACGGCAAAATACAATACACCCTATACATCCATGCCTATAGAGCTGTTCTTGGAAAAAAAATTTCCTTTTTACCCGTTTGACATATACAATCAAAAAATGAAGAGTAACATACCATCCCCGCGTAGGCGGAGATGAGGAACAAAACTGGCCGAGCTTTGCACGTAGTGATCAGCTAAATATCAGGAGAAGAAAATGGAAATGACAATTGGAAAAAAATTTGGATCCGTCCTGGTCCTCATCTTTGTCTTGCTCTCGGTCTCCATTGTGGTGAACTGGAGAAACGGCCTGGCCACCATAGAACTTGCGGACAAAACACGGAACGAATCGGTCGTCTTTGCCATCAAGGCAAAGGATATGCAGATCGCCATCATCCAGGTTCAGCAATGGCTCACTGACATTTCAGCCACCAGAGGAGCGGAAGGTTTCGACGATGGCTTATCCGAAGCAGAGGCCAATGCTCGGATCTTCAAGGCACTGTATGAAGATTTCCACAGGATGTTCAGCGATGAGGACGAAGGGGAAGCGGTTCGGGAACTCGAAAAACTCGACGAAGATTTTGATGCCTTTTATGCAATGGGTAAAAAACTCGCCGCCACCTATGTCAATGGTGGACCTGCCGAGGGAAACAAGCTGATGAAACAGTTTGATCCTCTTGCAACAGCTCTTACCGAAGAAGTCCAGGCCCTTGTCAAGGAGCAGGTGAATGAACTTGTTGATAATATGGGGAAAATCGAGTCAAAAATACAACAGGGCCAAAAGATCAATATGATATTAAATTTTTTCACCCTGGTGGTTGCACTCTTTTTTACCTATTTTGTCACGAACGGTATTCAAAAAAATGTCCAAAAAATTCTAGTATTTGTCAACAGTCTGGCCCGCGGTGATTTATCATCTACCATAGATGTTCAATGCCGCGGAGAGCTGCGAGATATCGCAGAAAACCTTGACGAAATGCAAACAAACATCAATTCCATGCTGCGGGATGTCATTGAGGGAAACCAGATGCTCTCTTCTTCATCCTCAGAGCTTTCCTCTGTGGCCAATCAGATGTCTGCAAATGCTGAACAGACAACAGGCAGGGCTAATACTGTTTCCGTAGCGGCCGAGGAGATGAGTGCAAATATGGACTCTATTGCCGCCGCTTCTGAAGAAACTTCAGTCAACGTCAACATGGTTGCCTCTGCCGCTGAAGAGATGTCCGCAACCATAACAGAAATTGCCACCAATACGGAAAAAACAAGTCAGATAACCCAGCAGGCCGTTAGCCAGGCAGAAAACGCCTCTACTCAGATAAACGAATTAGGATTCGCGGCCCAGGAGATCGGCAAGGTAACAGAAACTATCACTGAAATATCAGAACAGACCAACCTTCTTGCCCTCAATGCAACCATTGAAGCAGCCAGAGCCGGAGAGGCCGGTAAGGGTTTTGCCGTGGTCGCCAACGAGATAAAAGATCTTGCCAAGCAGACTTCCCAAGCCACCGGGGAAATCAAAGATAAGATCTCTAAAATTCAGGCTGCAACAAACAATTCAGTCACAGAAATCACAGAAATCACAGAAGTGATAAATGAAATAAGTAAAATGATCTCCACTGTTGCGACAACTGTCGAAGAGCAGGCGGCCGCCACGCAGGAGATAGCCAGCAATGTTTCCCAGGCCTCTCAGGGTATTCAGGAAGTCAACGAGAATGTGGCTCAGGCCTCGTCAGTCACCAGGGAAGTAGCGGCTGATATTGCTGAAGTGGGACAGTCTGCAAAAGAAATGAACAATAGCAGCTCGCTGGTAAATGTGAGCGCTGAAAAATTGAGTTCCCTCGCTGAGAAATTAACGGGTGTGCTGAGTCGGTTCAAGGTGTGAAATGATACGCGTTCAGCTCCAGGGCATGGGCAGATGATATCTCTTCCATTCCCCTCACTCCGCAATGATGTACAATATACCGTACATCATTGCGGAGCAGAAGAACATGATGCATCTTCTCAACAAGTCCCTTTCTCCAACACATAGTGAGCTTGCCTGAGTAGTAAGGGGCAATATCCTCTCTCCAAAATATCATTTTTATATCTTTTTATTCGATTGCCTTTGTATTTTACCCCTCATTTCTGATAGCCTGAACAAAGCTCATTCAATCCGTTAGAACAGTGAGACTAAGAGCTGTGTTCTATAGTCAAAAGCCTTATCCCTTTGTTTCGTTTGGCTCAGGAGTGATATATGAAAAAATTCTCTTTACATTTTTTTATTCTGACATTCTTTGCGCTTAGTTCCATATGTCATGGCACAGAGTCAGAGTTATCTCCTGTCAGGATTATAGTTATTGACAGCTACCACCCTGCATACCAATGGTCCCAGGATGTGAGCCATGGATTATGTGATGCACTCCTGGCTTTTGGATACCTTGACAATAAGGAGCAAGTTGAAGCGTTTAATAGCAAGGATTATGTTGAAAGTTCCAAGCTTGTTATCTCACGCTTCTGGATGGACACCAAAAGAAAATCAAGCAAAGAGGAACAGTTTAATACTGCCAAAGAATTCACTAAATTAATAAAGAGATTTAAGCCAGACCTGATTTTACTCGGGGATGATAATGCGACAAACTACGTTGGAAATCAATTTCTGGACACGGACATTCCAATTGTTTTCTGGGGGGTAAATAATACACCGGTAAAATATGGGCTGGTAGACTGCCTGGAGAAACCAGGGCATAATGTTACAGGTGTATACCAGAGAACATATTACAAAGAGAGCCTTGAGTTACTCAAAAAAATAGTTCCACATATCAAAACATTCGTCGTTCTTTCCGATGATACAACCACTGGTAGGATTCACAACAAGGCCATTGAGCATCTTGATCGCAAGGGAGATCTTCCTGTAAAGCTTGCAGGTGTCGTTGCCACTAATGACTATGAAGTATGGAAAAATAGGGCCCTGGAGTTACAAGATACTGTTGATGCATTCTTTATTGCTTCCTCAAACGGCTTAAAAGATACAAAGGGCACAGTAGTGAGCAACGAAGAAGTTGCGATATGGTATCTGAAGAACATTACCATTCCGGAAGCATCCGGATTTCGATACAGGACTGAAGCAGGCTGGCTGTGTTCTGCCGATGATTCCGGTTATAATCAGGGATATGAAGCTGTAAGTATTGCCCATGACATCCTGGCAATGGGTTTTCAGACCGCGTCCTATCCTCCACGAACCCCGAAGAGGGGGCCCCTTATGGTAAACAGGCAGCGGGCTCAGATGCTTGGTATAACGCTCACCAAGGAAATGGGTATTGAAGAATACATTGAAGAGGCCTCAGTGTTAAACAGCCCAAAAATTATTGCACAGGATAATAAGAAAATTCTTATTATTGATAGCTACCACAAGGAGTATGACTGGACGATCAGTATGACAGAAGGACTGAATTCAGGAATGCTCGAATTAGGTTTTTTTGACAACGAAGGGCAGGTGGCAGATTTTAACAGGAATGATGTTGTGAACACATCGAGATTTACGATCAAAAAATTGTGGCTGGATAGCAAGAGACATAGTTCTGATGGTGAAATTGAAGTGAAGAGCCTTGAGTTTTATAAACAGGCAAAACTGTTTAAACCCGACCTCATTTTTCTTAACGATGATAATGCTGCTAAATATCTCGGCCCAAAATTCCTGGATTCTTCTGTCCCTGTTATCTTCAGCGGTCTTAACAATACCCCTGTAAAATATGGATTAGTTGACAATAAAGAAAAGCCTGGTCATAACGTTACAGGAGTCTATCAGAGTGGATACTTTTTGGAAGGCTTTGATCTGTTGCAACGCATTGCTCCTGCAATCAAATCCTTTGCTATCCTGTCGGATGGATCAACCACATCAAGAAACTACACCAAGGCCATCGAACATCTCGTTCAGAAAAAAGATCTCTCCTTAAATCTTATTGAGACAGTGGTCACCAGTGATTATGCAACTTGGCAGTCCAGGGCTCTTGAACTCCAGGAAAAAGCAGATGCATTTTTTTTATCACATTTTTCTTCGCTTCGGGATAAAGCCGGCAAGAATGTTTCAACAGATGAGGTCGTTAAATGGTATATGACGAACATTACTATTCCCGAAACCGTGGGACCTGGTTTTTCCATAGAGAAAGGTTTTCTCTGTGCAGTTTTGGATTCTGGCTATAACCAGGCATATCTGGCCGCGCATATTGCTTTTGATGTACTTGTCGATGGCCTTGACCCAGCGACCTATAAACCCCGGACACCCGAGCGAGGACCCAAAATAGCCAACCGGAAGCGAGCTGAAATTCTTGGGATTATGCTTACTGATGAAATGGGTATTGATCGAATTTATGAAACCTCTGTATTGGATTGACGGGAATGCTCGAAACAAAAAAATACGGTTTATCAATCTCGCACCGACTTCTTATTGCATTTCTTTCAATATTTATCATTGGCTGCAGTGCTTTAACAATCACCTACTATCTCTTCAGCCGCAATTCCATTTCCCGCTATGCCAATGAAGCAGTCATTCGGGAATTAGAGTCCATCAACGACACCTTCCGCAACACAATCCAGAAAACATTGATCCGTGAGCTAAGACTCCTATCGGCAAACCCTCTACTTGATGAGTTTCTCATTTCCTCTGAAAGTACTCGGGATATCAATGCACGGGCACTTGAAAGGCTTTTTTTACAAGAAATTAAATATGTTAAAGAAATAGAAAAAATTCGCTTTGTTGATAGCCGGGGAATGGAAAGAGTTGCAGTGAGTAAGCAAGGACGAATCAGGGAATATCGATCTTTACGGGAAGAACCTTTCTTTTTGGAGATTGAAGCATCCCCACCCGGGAGCATAACTCAAACCAATCTCTTTCCTGACTCCAACGACAACAAACTTTTTTCAATCGCTATTCATAAAACGGACCCGGATATTGGCGAATTTGGTGGAGCAATCATAGTTGATTACAATTTGGCAGAGTTCTTCGCTTTTGCCAAAAAAATAATGATTTTTGAGGAAAATCCTGTCTGGATTTTTTCCCCATCAGGTTTGGTCCTCACCAAACCATCCAATCCGCTACAGCTCGACCCACGTCCCTTCACAAACCATGCTTCTTCCAAGAACATCACTATTTATGGTCTTCATGGTGGTCTCGTTGCCACCAGTGACCTGGCAATCATAAATGACTCTCCACTGATGCAAGTGTGTATCAGTATACCTGAGAAGCTCCTTTATCAGGACATTCAACAGGTTCTCCGTTTTCTGGCTATTGTTTTTGCTGTTTCCCTTTTCCTCCTTGTTATTGCCGTCTTTTTTGTATCCAGATATCTCTCCTCTCCCCTGATCATGTTGGCTAATGCAGTCCAGAAACTTGCCAAGGAAAGTTTTTCAAAAAAAATTGATATTCATGCTACGGGCGAAGTTGGTTTTCTTGTCGATAGTTTCAACAACATGGCAAATGATCTGAGAAAAACAACCGTTTCAAAGGAATATGTGGACAGGATATTTCAGGCAATGACCAATTCACTCATCGTTCTGGACTCAGAGGGATTCATAGAATCGGTAAATAGTGCAACATTATCGCTGTTGGGTTACGAGACAAACGAACTCATTGGCCAACCATTCTCAATTATCACCACAGGTACATTTTTTACTGAAATACATAAATTGGCCACTATCAACAAACAAGAAACGTCATACTTTGCAAAAAATGGTCATGAATTTCCCATGCTGTTTTCATCAAGTAAAATGTACACCAACCAAGGGCAATTCCAGGCTTTTGTCTGCCAGGCTATTGACCTTTCTGACAAAAAACAGGCCGAACAGGAAAAAAAGCTACTTGAAGTCCAACTCCGTCAGTCCCATAAAATGGAGGCGATAGGCACACTCGCTGGCGGGATAGCCCATGATTTTAACAATATTCTTATGGGAATCATCGGGTACGCCGAGCTTGCAGAACTCAGTAACGTTCAGGGAAAGCCAGCTGTTGAAGAAATACGGGGGATAATAAAGGGCGGAATGCGAGCCCGGGATCTAGTGCAACAGATCCTTTCATTCAGCCGTAAAGATGAACATAAAGTTGGACCACTTATTCCATCCCCCATCGTCAAAGAAGCTTTGAAGCTGCTCCGCTCGACAATTCCCAGCAGTATTGAAATCAGGGAAGAAATTGATTCAGAAATTGGTGCAGTTTTAGCCGATCCGATGAAAATCCATCAAGTCGTGATGAATTTATGTACGAATGCTGTCCAGGCAATGGAAACAGGTAAAGGAACAATTACGATCATTCTGAGACAGCTTGAATTGAATGAAGAAGAGTTACTTGGTGAACCGGATGCTCAACCTGGCCTATATGTTGAACTCTCTGTAAATGACACAGGTAAAGGCATTGATCCTGCCATACAGGAACGCATTTTTGACCCCTTTTTTACTACAAAAAATGTGGGCAGCGGCACGGGTATGGGATTAGCTGTTGTGCATGGTATCGTCAAGGAATATGGTGGCTTGATTCGTATTACAAGCAATCCTGAAACTGGCACCTCTTTCCATGTATATATTCCTGTTATTGATGATGAGGAAGGACCTCCAGTTGAAGATACAAAAACGGATCTGCCCGGTGGGTCTGAACGAATTTTAATCGTCGATGATGAAATGATCGTTCTGGAGATTATGCAAAAGCGTTTAGAATACCTGGGCTATGAGGTGACCGCCTGCAATAATGGCCTTGATGCTGTCAGAATGCTGGAAGAAAAGCCAAATGCTTTCGATCTTATTATTACGGACCAGACAATGCCGCACATGCTCGGCACAGAGATGGTGAGCAAAATGCTTACAATCAGACCAGAAATACCTGTAATTTTATGTTCTGGTTACAGTACCTCTGTTTCCGAGGAAACCAGTAAAAACCTCGGCATTAAGCTCTATCTTCAAAAACCTGTCGAATTCGAAGTGCTCTCTAAAAGCATTCGCTCTGTTCTCCATTCCTAAGTACTCACCTGACTGGCTTTGATCTTTCTTAATTCCCCCTAAAAGGAATAAACATGATCATCACTGAAGAATTTGTTCTGGAACATTTTTTACGTCCGCTTTGGGAAAGAAAACGTCAAAAACACTTCCTCTTCCTTTTTGGCTTTCAACCTGTATGAAACCATCATGATCTTTGACAATACCATGAACCACAACCAAACCCATTCCTGACCCTTTACCGATTTCTCTGGTCGTGAAATAGGGATCAAATATTCTACCGATAAGCTCTTGAGGAATACCTGTTCCCGTGTCGCTGACTGAGAGTTTGATGTACATACCAGGAGGATGCGGCACAGGCTCATTTTTCAAATCTTCTTGTGTCAACTCGACTGTATGAAGAGCTATTTTAAGCGTCCCCTCTTCTCCCTGCATCGCATCTGAGGCATTGGAGCAAATATTCATCATCAGCTGATGAATCGCCATTGAATCGCCAATAATCTGTCCACAATTTTCGTCAATATCAGAAGTAATCTCAACGGTTCTTGGAATAACAGAACGTTGAAATATAATCTCTTTTTCTACAAGGGAAACAATGTCAATCGGGACATGATCTTGAAGAAATCGAGACATACGACTATACGTAAGAATCTGATGCGTAAGTTCTTTTGCACGGAGACCCGCAATGAGAATTTGCTCAATGTGTGCTTTCGCAGGGCTTGAAGCTGGTATATCATCCTGCGCTAACTCAGCATACCCGATAACCGTTGCCAGAATATTGTTAAAATCATGTGCAATACCGCCTGCCATTGTACCAATAGCTTCCATTTTATAGGTTTGTTTTAGGCGTACTTCCATTTCTCTACGTGCAGTGATATCACGGGCAATCCCTATTACTCCAACAAGTGAGCCGTTACTATCGTACATAGGCGTTTTAATCGTTTCCAGAAGTTCTCTGTGGCCGTCATCTGCAAAGGTTATTTCCTCTTCGTTTACACTGGGTCCGCCTACAGCCATAGCTGCCTTGTCTTTTTCCCGAAAAAAATCAGCCAACTCCCTGCTGACAAAGTCATAATCCGTTTTCCCTACAATCTCAGATTCTTTTGCTCCAAAAAAACGTTCAAACTTCGGATTACAGGCCAGATAAACACCATCGGGATCCTTCAGCCAAACGAGATCTGGCAATGTCTCAATCAGCGTACGGAGATGGGTTGAACTTTTCTGTAGTGCCTGCTGAGCTGTTTCTGTCTGTTTTTTCTGAGAAATAATGGTATCGAGCATCTTATTAAGCGTTTGGCCAAGTTGCCCGATTTCGTCATAGCGTGTAAAAGATATACGTTCCTCTTCATGTCCTTTAGCAATTTTACTTGATACCCTGACCAGGTGTTGTATGCCGGAGGTAAGTCCTCTAGCCATTATCAAGGCAAAGATGGACCCGACAACAATTGCAAAAAGAGTATAATAAATGCCATCCCGAGTTATAACCTGTAGCCCGTCATTTATTTTTTTCTGCGAAATAGCAACCCTCGCCCAGCCGATAAGCTGCTCATTGGCAAATATTGGACTGCCGATATCAACAAGTGCTTTATCAGTTATCAAGAACTGAGAAGACGGAGCGGCATCAATAAGAGTACAACTGATGGGATCTTCAATATAGAGACCTACCTTTGAGCGATCACTATGACCAAGTACCCTGCCGTCAGGTGAGAGAATCATAGCATAAAGGAGATCAGGAAATTGTGATTGGGAGTTAACCACCTCTTCAAGGCCGATGACATCATTTGCCAGAATCCAGGAAACAGCATTGCTGGCAAGTGTTTGAGACAGGCTGAGTGTGTTACTTATACTTTGCTCATGCAAAAAAGTTCTCTGCCTGCTCACCAGATCGTACACGAAAATAGTCATAAGAACGGCATGTACCAGTGCTATCCCTAACAGTAATTGTCTTCGTATTGAGCGATTCCATATTTTGCCTACCAGGTTGGACATATTATTTCTCTTTACTCAGTGTTCAATGGGGCGAACTTTCCTGTTGAAATCATGAAGAAATTCTACGACTGGGGCATATGTTTCATTATCAGCCTGCTCAAATCGTGAAAGTTCCATCCGGCTCAACCATTTCCTGCCCTGTTCATGGGTATGAAGAGAAAACAATATGCTGGCAACCTGATTGACTATTTCCTCAGGAACATCATTTCGAACAACCAACCCGTTATTTGGCAGGGGGGATGTTGACCATTTCACAACAAGTGCTTCAGCCAACTCTGGCCTCTCCTTTGAGAAGGCTTTCCATGGCGGTGGCCAGGTAGAACCTGCAGCAACATTGCCCAGGTAGACATTCATAATAGATGACTCCTGAGATCCCACGTATTGAATATCAATGTCATTCATGACATCAATACCATGCGTTTGCATAAAAAATTGAGGCATCATTGTTGCCGCCAGAGCAGTTGGGGCCGGGAAGCTGACGGCCTTGCCTTTCAGATCAGTTACTTCGGAAATTTCTGAATCCTTCCGGGTAAGGATAATTCCACGAAAATTTTCATCATCTCCCATTTTTCCAAAGACTGTATACCCATGTTTGAGCGAGTTCACAGTTTGATAGGGATTTGGCAGGCCAAAATGAAAGTGTCCAGCATAGAGCTTTTCATTATAGGCAGCATAATTACGGGAGGCTTCAACCGTAAATGTAGCGCCAGGGATTTGTTACGTTAGATAATCTGTGATAGGAGAAAAAATTTCGTGCAATCTTTTGGGATTATGGAGTGGATGTACCCCAAGGATATATTCATTTATGACTCGTGGCGGCTGCTTACTGAAACTTGGAGAATATTCATTTTGTGGATTATTGTTGCAGCCAGTTATCAGAAGCGTCAATATTCCTATGACGAAGAACAAAAAGGAGTTTCCAGGCATAACGCCAGTTAGGTTGAACCGCATGAGCTCCTCTACTATACCTTACAGGATTTGTTTCTTTGCCTTTTTGTCCAGTACTTCCCTGACTGCTATTGCCAAATCCTTCTTAAGGAGTGGTTTCATTAAATATTGGCAGATCCCTGCATCTTTAGCTTTTTTCTCGTTAATCAACTCACTAAAACCAGTACACAGAATTACTGGCATATCTGACCTGAGAGCAAGAACTTCTCTTGTTAACTGCAAACCGGTAATTCCTGGCATAGTCATGTCGGTAATGATCAAGTCAAAAGCATTGGGATGTGAACGGAACTCATTGAGGGCCTCCTCACAACGATTAAAGGCACTGACCTGATATCCAAAACTTTTAAGCATTTGTTCTTCCATTTTCACTATGGCTTCATCATCGTCTACTATTAAAACATGCTCATCACCAGAGGGCAGTTGTCTGGTTATAGCAGCTTGCAATACCTTTTTAGCTTCTGTATCAACCATTGGGATATAAACACGGAAGGTCGTTCCCTCTCCCAGAGAACTATAGACGGTGATATCACCATGAAGACTTTTAACAATACCATGCACCACAGATAATCCTAAACCTGTTCCTTCTTTTTTGCCCTTTGTCGTGTAATAGGGGTCAAATATTTTTTCGAGAACCATTTTATCCATGCCACACCCAGTATCACTCACTTCAAACTTCACATATATACCTGCGGTGAGATGCATTTTAGTCGTCAAGTCATCTGAACCAAGCTCAACTGGAGTCACACTTACCCCTAATACTCCCCCCGTCTCACGCATGGCATGGTAGGCATTGGTGCAAAGATTCATGATTATTTGATGAATTTGTGTAGGGTCGGCCAACACAGCGCCACACTCAGGATCAATATTTTCTTTAACTTCTATGGTGCTTGGAATGGAGGAGCGCAACAATTTAAGCGCCTCTTTGACAAGTAATTGGGGCCTCAATGGTTGAAGTTCCTGTTCTGCCTGACGGCTGAAGGAAAGAATTTGTTTGACTAACTCCTTGGCACGGTTCCCTGCATTCAGTACCTGCTGGAGATCAGAAGCAGCCCGACTATCCGGGGCCAAATCCCCAATAGTGATTTCAGTATAACCTATAATGGCTGTAAGAATGTTATTAAAGTCGTGTGCAATTCCACCGGCCAGTGTACCGATTGCTTCCATCTTTTGCGTCTGTCGTAATTGTGCTTCCAGTGTTCTCCTTTGCTCTATGTTATGACGTTGGACTATAATTTTTTGTAACTCGTTTGCTACTATCTGAAGCGTTTTCACATCGCTTTCATCATAATTCTGGGACTTATTCCCAACACCAAAGACCAATCGAACCTGATCCTCTTCCAGTACAGGAACACTCATATGTCGGGTCAAATGAGAATGCCCCTCGGGATATCCTTTTTTGTCAGGATGACTCTGATAGGTATTATGGATAACCAGTTTTTTCTGGCGGATACTGTCTGCCCAAATACCGCCCTTTACAATAGGGTGATGGTTGTCAGGTACAGTGGTACACTCCTTGAGAGCTTCCTTATTCCACAGGGTGAGCGTAATAGTCTGCTGATCCTCATTGATTACGTGCAAATACCCAATTTTACTGTCCGTGAGTTTTACTGCCTCATCCATCACATATTCATACACTTCACTGTCATTCAGCACATTGGACTTCAGATACAGATCAAGGAGAAACTGTGAGCGAGCCGTTTCCCGTTTTAATAATTCCTCCGATTGATCCCAGCTGCCCATCTTTCCAAGATGCTGTGCCTCTTTAAGCCCATTCTCGCTTTTCAGTAATGCTTTTTCTTTTTTCTTTCGCTCCCCTATCTCCTTCTGAAGAAGTGTGTTCGCTTCTATTAATTTTTTCGTCCGTTCGTCGATAATGTGTTCCTGCTCTCTGTTAAGTTTCTGTATGGTATTGAAGCGCCATAGTAAAAGAGAGACAGTAATAGTTACGAGTAAAACCGCACTGGCAACGGTCAGTCTTCTGATACTCAGAAAGGGTTCAGGCTCGCCATACCATTTCCCATAAATCTTCTTATACTCTGGTGAACGAAGGAATTCATTTACAGCCGGGTTCAACCTGGCAAGAAGCTTATCACCTTTGCGCACCCTGATAGCCCGCTTTATTTCAGCAAGGTTCTCACCAACTATTTTTATATTGCCATCTATTCCTGCATCCCTGGCTAATTTCAGCGCTACTGGTTTAGGATAAATAAATGCATCCACTTTTCCGGCCAACAGATCAAAAAAAGCGGTTGAAATTTCATTATAAACCACTCCCGTTATATTTTTTTTGCCCATCAACTATCTTTTTCCCAACATTTAAGGGTAATACTGCAACTTTTCGTCCTTTAAGATCGGCCAAACTCTTAATATCATCAGTTGCCTCCCTTACGAAAATAACAACAGCAAAAGTTTCCACCGGTATTGTAAAATCTGAGTCGATTAAACGCTTGACCGTAATACCTGAATTAGGAATAAGATCTGCTGTTCCATTGAGCAATGCATTGGATGCATCAACCCAGCTCTTCTCAGCACGGTAAACAACCTTGAGATTGGCAAGCCGGGCCACCTGAGCCAATACATCAATAGCAAATCCTGCAGGTTTCCCCTTTTCATCCAAAAAGCATTGCGGTGGAAAATTCTCAGGAAAGACTGCAACAACTTCATTGTACTCTTTGGGGTGATTCTGGTTCGCGTTGGCAGAAATTATTGGAAGAAAAAAGAGAAAAGAGAAGAGAAGGCACCAGGAAGAAATGAAGAATAAAAGATTACGATTTACCATAGGCATGCCCGATGAAGTTTCAAAACTGGTCATGAGAGCAACAAATTTCACAATGTCATGTATTAATGCTCTCATAAAAAAGTAGACCCCGTCAAGAAGATAATGGCGCAGGAGCAAACCGATCTGTCAAGGCAATTTCGAAGCTGAGATACCTGTTTCGGCCCTGTTTGACAATACTTTCAAGCCTATGATAGACTCAAATGATCTAAGCATGGTTACTATGAAGTAAATTGCCAACTCTCCATTGCTGTTTTTGGGTTTATGAAAATACGCACCCTTCTCATTATGGGCTTCCTGGCTCTGGCATTTACCCCCTTGCTGCTCTTTATTGGCTTGAATATGCCCCGCGTTTTGAGTCAGTTTAAAACTGCTGATGAAACCAAACAGCTCTTGTTGATTCAGCGTAATGCCCATGAAATCAACATGACTCTTAAGTGGGATGCCAACAGCCTGAAGTCCCTGAGTTATAATATGGGGGCTATCGAGCTTGCTGGAAGTCTATCGTCGGATTTATCTCAAAAGACGTTGCACGAACGAGTCGGGAAGATGGTTGTTCGATGGTATCAGGATTATCCGGAAGTATCATCCATCCAACTTTTCAATCAACGGGGAACAGAACAGTTTATTGTTCGACGTGAACAGAATGGTATCCTGACACCATTCCCACCAAGGAGCAACACCATACCTCCCCCGTCTCTACTGAACCAGGCAGACATTCATTCCAGCGGAGATGTGTATATCTCCGGTTTTAAGTGGGACGAAACAACGGGAACGTATCAATATCCCCAGATGTCTCTTGGGGTAGTTTTGAAGAAACAGGATGAATACGCCGGTTTTGCTGTCCTTTCCATCGATCTCTCCCACCTGCTGAAAAACGAATCCGGGCATCTTGCCATATATAACAAACGAACCAATAGATACACTGTTCCTGGTGTAAGCAATACAAGGGGAGAGGAACTGTTGCTCCCGCCGGGCCTGCTCTTTCCTAACGAGGCAACTTTAATCAAGGATCAACATGGAGAGGGTATGGCCCTTGTGCCACTTTTCACCAATGAACATTCTTTTGAAAATGTTTTGTTTACCTACCCTGTGGAGATAAGTAGTACCATGGTGTGGGTTGATAAATGGCGAAAACAGGTTCTCATTTTATTTGCTACCTTACTGCTGTGTATCTGTTTTGCCGCTGTCAAGATCTCCATGGTACTTGATCGTTTCGTCAAAGAGTTACTCTCTGCCTTTCAGGATCTGCTTCATCAGAAAAAGGCCATGAACTTCCCCTGCTCCGGCCCGGATGAGGTGCGAAAACTGAGTCTCAGCCTGAACACTCTTTCCCTTCAGTACCTTGAGAGTCTGCATTCACAGGAACGCATGCTGGAGAAAACCAAAGAGATGGAAAATGAGTTGAGACAATCACAGAAGATGAAAGCCATTGGGTTGCTGGCCGGTGGCGTGGCACATGATTTAAATAATATTCTCTCGGGAATAGTCAGTTATCCACAACTTCTGCTTCTGCAGCTTCCCGAAGATAATGAATTACGTGGTCCAATTCTTGAGATTCAACGATCAGGCGAAAGAGCCGCTGCAGTGGTGGCGGACCTGCTCACCGTTGCCCGTGGCGTTGCCAGTAAAAAAGAATGTGCTGATCTCAACACCCTTATCCAGGAATATTTTGATTCACCGGAACACAAAACACAGAAAAAAAATTACCAGAATGTACTCTGTTCCGTGAATCTATCCGAAGAAAGCCTTCCCATTAGCTGCTCTCCTGTTCATTTAAAGAAAACACTCATGAATCTAATGATTAATGCTGCCGAGTCCATCCCGGCAGAAGGAGAGATTATTGTAGAAACAAAGAAGGTACAGTTTTGCAATAAAGATATTCTCGGTTCAAATCTGGCACCTGGTAGTTATGCACTTCTCCAGATCAAAGACACAGGGCCAGGGATAGCGGAAAAGGATCTGAAACATATTTTTGAACCCTTCTATAGTAAAAAGAAGATGGGACGGAGTGGCACAGGACTCGGCCTGACAGTGGTTTGGAATACGATGAACGACCATGAAGGCAGGGTCAAGGTTATGAGCAGCGAAGAAGGAAGCTGTTTTGAACTCTATTTTCCGCTGTATCTGGAAGGACAGAACGCCACTCCTGAAAAAACTGAAGAAACTGAGTTGCAGGGGAATGGAGAACGTATTCTGATCATTGACGATGAAGCGTTGCAAAGGGACCTTGGCTCGAGAATACTCGATATCTACGGCTATCATGTCGATGCGGTTGCTTCCGGGGAAGAAGCTGTCCAATTTCTAAAAGACCATGAGTGTGATTTGTTGATCCTGGATATGATAATGGAACCGGGTATGGATGGCTATGCAACTTTTCTGGAAATAGTGAAGATTCGTCCTCAGCAGAAGGCTGTTATTGTTAGTGGGTTCTCAGCTAGTCAGGCAGTTGAGAAAACGCAGAAACTTGGCGCAGGGGAACTATTAAAGAAACCATACTCTCCTGAAGCTCTAGCCCTTGCAGTGAAGAATGCTTTGCAGCAGAAATAGAAGATTGAAAGTGAGTACTAGTTGTGTAAAAATGTTGATCTTGTACTGTTAGAAATAGTGATATCCCAGGAATCAATTCCCTGAGTCACACCATATTCGATAAATATTCAGTCAGGTAATACCAGCACACGCGGAGTATCTGATTGTATAGTACGTTTAGCTAGCCTGGATAACCGGTAAGATGGAGAGTAAAGAACAGAAGACAACCTTAGCTGTGGCCACGGTTACCGCCTTTATGGCACCATTCATGATATCTTCGACCAACGTGGCCCTACCGGTCATTGGCAATGACTTTCATGTGAATGCCGTATTGCTCGGCTGGGTTGCCACCTCCTATCTACTCGCCACAGCCGTTTTCCTTTTGCCGGCCGGCAAATATGCCGACTTACACGGCCGCCGCAAGATATTTATGATCGGTATAGCCTTATTCACCCTGGGCGCACTTGGTGGTATGGCTGCAAATGGTATCGTTTTCTTCATCGCCACCCGGGTTCTCCAGGGCATGGGAGCGGCTATGTTCTTGACCACGGGAATGGCTATTCTCACCGCTACCTATCCACCACAAAGACGTGGTTGGGCCATCGGTATTCTAGTAACAGCTGTCTATGTCGGACTGGCAACCGGGCCCTTTATCGGCGGGATGTTGACCAGTTTCTGGGGGTGGAGATCAATATTTCTGGTAATCTTCGCTCTCGGACTCTGCTCCTTTGGCGTTACCCTGCGTTTTCTGCCAGGTAAGTGGCGACCTGCTGACGAACCCTTTGATAGTGTCGGCAGTCTGATCTATGGTATTTCGATTTTATTGTGGGTCTACGGTGGAACCCGGGTACCGAGTACATCCGGCTGGTGGCTGTTCGGACTGGGATGGGGTGGCCTGATCCTCTTTTATTACCTCCAGCGGCGCCGGCAAGAACCTGTTTTCGATGTCACCCTGTTTGAGAAAAACCGCATTTTTCTCTTTTCCAGCCTGGCCGCTTTAATCCACTATGCAGCCACCTTTGCCATTACCTTTCAGATCAGCCTCTATCTCCAGTATGTCAAGGGCTTGTCGCCCAAGGCAGCCGGGACCGTACTGATGGTGCAGCCTATCATGATGGCCCTGTTCGCTGCCAAGGCTGGTAGTCTCTCCGACCGGATCGAAGTACGGCTTCTGGCCTCACTGGGAATGGGGATCACTGTCTGCTGTCTTATTGGTTTTGTTTTTCTTGGCAGGGAGACCCCTATCTGGTTTGTGGCTGGAATTCTCGCCATACTCGGTTTCGGCTTTGCCCTGTTCTCCTCACCAAACATGAGCGCGATCATGGGTGCAGTGGAACCGCGACAATACGGTCTGGCCTCTGGTTGTGTGGCTACCATGCGTCTTCTTGGCCAGGTTGGCAGCATGACCATTGCCACCACGTTCCTAGCCTTTTTTGTCGGCAGTGAACAGATATCTGAACTCCACAATGAACAGTTCCTCCTCTCCATGAAGAACTGTTTTGTCTTTTTTAGCGTCCTCTGTTTGGTTGGACTGGTATTTTCTCTGATGCGTAAGAGAAAAGAGAAGGGGAAAGAAGAGGGACTTTGATTTGCAACTATGACACCCCTGCTTTTTTCTAAACTTTCATTTTGATACCAACCATTTTCAACTTGAGCCTATCAAACAAGCGATCAGGAAGCAGGCGAGATAACAGAATGATTTTTTTTGAGTTTGGGCCAACAGGATAACGAGTGCGTGGTTTTGTCGCTAACAATGCTTTTGCAATGACCTTGCCCACTGTTTCAGGCGCTGCACCCGTCATTTCTTGTTTATGCATCGATTCCGCCATACTGAGTAATGGTTCGGCATATAGTTCACGCTGTTCCATTGTCATTTTACCTATTGTTTCTTTTGCTTGATCAAGCATTCGATTTGCCGCTGGTGTCGCAATAGAAGAGGGGTCCACAGCGATAACATCAATTCCCCATGGCTTTAATTCGATTCGTAAACCTGAATTCAATGACTCAAGAGCATGCTTTGATGCACATATGGTTACACCAAACGGAATAGTTGTGTGGGCGCCAACCGAGCCTACATTAACTATTCTTCCTTTGCTTTTGCGAATAAAAGGTAGCATAGCTTGAGTTAATTCTAGAGTACCAAAAAGGTTTACGTCAAATATTTGCCTGAAGCGATCAATGGATAATGCTTCAATCGGACCAAAGTCTGCAATCCCTGCCACATTGACTAATGCATATAATCCTTTATTGCCAAGGCTGACACGTAGTTTTTCCTTCAGGTCAGTAATGTCATTTGTTTGTGTAACATCTAGAATAACTGCCTCTAAGTTGGAAGAAGCTATTTGTGATAGTTTTTCACCATGTTCTTTTTTCCGCACACCAGCGAATACTTTAAAACCTAGTTTATCAAGCTCAAGTGCTGTTGCTTGACCAATGCCGGAACCAGCAGCGGTTACTAAAACTGTTTTCATTCTTTTCTCTCTTTATTTCATCGATACACTCGTCTCGGGCGGCCTGACATTCTCTGCAACACCTGGAAGGAGCGTGTCATAACTAAAGCTGATTACCATCGAAACTCAGCTTTGCAACCCGGAGTTGTTCTGTGTCGATTATATGGGACGCCATAAACCCATCCCTGGGGGCTCTGCTGCGGCCGTCCAGGCCGCAGATGCCCATATAATCAACACGAAAAAACTCCTCCTCTGGCGGGTAGGCTGAGGATTAGTGGTAACCAGGTAACTAAAAGACTGCTTTGAAAAAGCCCGTTTGTCAATCATTTTGAACAGTGCAGGTGTTTAACTCGCTCAACACGTGCTTGCAAATATTATTAGTCAACGATAGAGTAGCCTGGTCCATGGAGTGGGAACTCCTGATAATCTTTACATTGAGAGACATATGCTAACCACATTTTTAACGTATTGCGCAGTCGGAGCTGTTGCAGGAATTCTTGCAGGATTATTAGGGATTGGTGGGGGGCTCGTAATTGTCCCCATGCTGGTTTA
Source organism: Desulfocapsa sulfexigens DSM 10523 (assembly GCF_000341395.1). Classification (GTDB taxonomy): domain Bacteria; phylum Desulfobacterota; class Desulfobulbia; order Desulfobulbales; family Desulfocapsaceae; genus Desulfocapsa; species Desulfocapsa sulfexigens. Next base: position 1,144,392 of record NC_020304.1, read on the forward strand.
TGTTTTCGCTCTAAACAATATTCCACCGGAATTGACCATGCACCTGGCTCTGGCCACATCCATGGCAAGTATAATGTTCACTTCGGTATCAAGTTTTATGGCTCATCATAAACGGGGGGCCGTACGGTGGGATGTGGTGAAGAAAATCGTCGCCGGGATTCTCACTGGTACCTTTCTCGGTTCCTGTCTTGCCTCGGCAATGTCCACTAACTTTCTAAAGGTGTTTTTTGTCATCTTTCTCTATTTCGTGGCCGTCCAGCTTCTTTTAAATAAAAAGCCCAAAGGAGGGCGGGAGCTCCCTGGAAAAACTGGGATGTTTGCGGTGGGGAATGGGATCGGTGTGGTGTCCAGTCTGGTCGGCATCGGTGGGGGAACGCTGTCCGTACCATTCATGCTCTGGTGTAATATCAAGGTTCATCACGCCATTGGCACCTCCGCTGCCATTGGTTTACCCATAGCAATAGCCGGAACTGCAGGGTATGTCATTAACGGCTGGAATGTTCCCACCCTGCCAGCATATTCGTTGGGCTATGTCTATTTACCAGCCTTGGTCGGTATTGCAGCAGTGAGCGTCCTGACTGCACCCCTCGGAGTCAAACTGGCACATAGCCTTCCTGTAAATCGATTGAAGCGGGTGTTTTCTTTGCTGCTTTTTGGAGTAGCAACGAAGATGTTAATGGGAATTTTGTAGCAAGTGACGTTCTCACAATGAGCAATAACGAAAATTTTATACCAGCTACACTTACCTGATTATAAGGGGTCAGCTTGCCTTCACTGGATGTTTTTGATACGTGCTGCTTGGCTGGCCGTCAATATAGATACCCTCCAGATAAGAGAGTTTTCGAGGCAGCTGTTTCACCGAGCCCCTGGTAATCAGAAATGTTGCCTTTCGTCCGACACAAAGTCTACCCAAATTTGTCATATTGAAAAATCTGGCTCCATTTTCCGATGCACAGCAGATGGCCTCCTCAAGTGAGTACCCTGCCTTCATGAATAATTTCATCTCTTCGACCATCGACTCACCATGAAGGATGCCGACACTGCCACTTCCAGTTCCAACGGCGAGTGTCAGGCCTAACTCTTTGGCAAAACTGAGTTGCTTCAGCTGTTCGGCAAGTATCTTTTTCCAAAACGCTTCCGCGCCGGGAATTGGCTTGCCCGGTGCCACGTAACGTGTGGAAAACCGGCAGCACACACTTCCACCTGAGCTTGCACCATCGAGACCGTTTTTGGCCCGCACGATGCTGGGAATCCACAGCACATTCCTGTCGGCCATTTTTTGGAGGTTGCCTTCACCCATGTCATATCCCTGTTCAATGGCATCGCACCCTGCCTCAATGGCCTCTTTAACGTGTTGTGGTCCGTTGGCCAGCACCACAGCCTTTTTATTCCCTCTATGCTTGAGTGTATGGCAGAGTTTTTCATGGCTTATAAGAGAATGTTGTGCGTCATCGTCTTCAATGCTCGCAGAATAGTTGATTCTGAGAAAATCAGGTTCCGTGGAACCCATACTGCCAGAGCTGCGGATCTCCATTGACCTCATCCATGATTTTCTTTTTGATATCGTTGCACCAGCTCACCTATGGCATCAGTATCGGCCATTCCCTGTACACCGTGTGCGTGGCAGTAATGGATGTGACGATCAAGGATGGTGAGCCTTTGTGCCGTATCGTCTTTTTCAGGAAATACCTGTACCTTTTCCACAACAGATGGTGATTGTAGCAGAGAAACACTGCAGTCAACCAGGGCCGGTACAATGGTACAATGTGCAAAATCGTCTATTTCTGGTTCATCTTGGGTGGGGAGGGCATCTACTGGACCAATAGCACTTATAAGGCCATCTTTGATCTCTAGAAAAACACGCCTGCGCACCCTGGCACCACTACCGTCAATAAATGCTCCTGCTACGATGTACCGTGTTGTATCCATGAAGAGTTTTTTTCCTTCTATCTGTGCTATGCTGCTTATGGATGAGTTACCTACAAATGCTGTTCATTGAAATGATACCATTTTTACTGGGCCATCTCACATTCTTTTGAGTAGAATCAAAAAAAACCATTTTGGAGTTTTAATGAAAATCACACTCAAATCCCCCCTTGATATGCATCTTCATCTGCGTGATGATGAAATGCTAAAAACCGTTGCACCACTGTCCAGTAACAGTTTTTGCGGTGCACTTGTGATGCCCAATCTTGTCCCGCCTGTTACGGACAAAGATATGGTGAAAAGCTATAAGGGGCGTATTATTGAGGCAATTGGCAGTGATTGTTTTGAGCCTTACATGACCCTGTTTTTTCAAGACAGCTACACAAGAGCTTTTCTTGAACAGGTGAGAGACGATATTTTAGCGGTTAAACTCTACCCTGCTGGCATCACCACCAATAGTGAGGGGGGCGTAGCTGCCCTGGATGTGGAAACGCTTCGGCCTACCCTTCAGATCATGAGTGATTTGAAGATCCCTTTGTGTATCCATGGAGAGAGCAATGGATTTGTGATGGATCGTGAGCAGGAGTTTATGCCGATCTATGAGGCCCTGGCACAGTCCTTTCCTGAACTGAGCATTGTTATGGAGCATATCACTACGGCTGCTGCGGTGGCAATGCTTGACAGGTATGATAATATTTATGCAACCATCACCCTGCATCACCTGTTGATCACCCTTGATGATGTAGCTGGCGGAATGCTCAAACCCCATCTTTTCTGCAAGCCCATTGCCAAACGTTATGAGGATCGCGAAGCACTGCTTCATGTGGCGCTGAATGCACATCCAAAAGTGATGTTTGGAAGCGACTCTGCCCCACACCCTCAGCACAAAAAAGAGGCCTGTGGATGTGCTGCGGGAGTCTTTACGGCTCCCATTGCCCTGCCTGTCTTGGCGGAACTTTTTGCCAACCATGGTCTATTGGACAATTTGCAATCCTTTGTAAGTAACAATGCAATGAACATTTATAATATTACCCCTCCTGTTACGGAATTAGTGCTTGAAGATACTCCGATGCATGTTCCTGAAAAATACAATACTGTTATCCCCATGTATGCTGGTGAACAGATCGGCTGGAGTATCAGGAAGTAGAAGAAAGGAAAACCTTGGGAAAAGCACCCCAACTCAACACTTTATTCTGTTGGAATGACCATGAAAAGAAAATTCCTCATCTTTCTTCCCTCCACCTGGGCTTACATCAAGGAAGGATACCATACCCAAGGGTATTCATTGAAAAACTGGCTGCATGGTTACATCTATAGCAGGTGGATCTACCTCTATATTGGCATCGGCACCGGTGAGCATATCCTTGCAAGAAAGTTCAAGCCCTTGGCCAAATTTCTTTGTCGCTTTTTTAAACCATCTGGCAAGTCTGAATCTCCGGAAACATGTATCAGCTTTTCAGACACCTATCACGGCAAGGTCATCAGTCTTGATACGGCAAAAAAACTTGTCACCATAAACAGGAGAATTGAAGTAGCCGATCTTGAACAGGTCATCCCCTATAAGCTTGCGCGGTCAATTATTCTGGAAAACCCAGAACATATCGTGGTTATGGATTGCCCATGCCGTAAAGTACGCCCTAATCCATGTAAGCCCATTGATGTCTGTCTGGTGATCGGTGAAATTTTCAGCCAATTTATCCTGGAACACCATCCCGCTAACAGTCGTAAAATTAACATGAAAGAAGCTGTCGAAATCCTCGAGGCAGAGCACAAACGGGGGCATGTTCACCATGCTTTTTTTAAATCTGATCTTTTTAACCGCTTCTATGCAATCTGTAACTGTTGCAGCTGCTGCTGTGGAGCCATACAGGCCTGGCGCAATGGTACTCCCATGCTGGCCTCATCTGGCTATGTCAGCAGAAGCAATCATGCATTGTGCACAGCATGCGGGGTTTGTGTGGTGTTTTGCCAGTTTGAAGCATTAAAAATGAAAGAGGACACCATTATCATCGATGAAAAACGCTGTTTGGGTTGCGGTGTCTGTGTTACGAAATGTAAGGAAAATGCCCGATGGCTCGAACGTGATACTTCCAGAGGCACACCTTTAGAGGTTGATAAGCTTTTCCTTTAACATGCAGTGGTAGACAGTTCACGAATTAGACTCGCAATCAGTCATTCATCAGAATCTTTTTACCTATGCAAAAAAGATATATTCTCCTGTTCTCTTTTGTCAAGACAGTACCTTCTATTGAACAAAATCCTCAGGCGTGTGGCGAACAATTTCTGCATCTACCAGATAAATGACTTCTTCGGCAATATTTGTGGCATGGTCAGCAATTCTTTCCAGATGCCTGCCAACCGACAAGGCGTGCTGGTAATAATTAATCTGTTCTGGGTTGCTCAGAATAGCCTCATTGAGACGTGCATACATTTCCTGATTCAGGGCGTCTACGTCATCATCTTCGGATCGAATTTTATAAGCAAGATGCACATCCATGTTGATCAGACAGTCGATGCTTCGGGTCAGCATGCTTTCAGCCTTCAAAGCCATCCCGGTTATATCAAAGGGAATTTTCACTTCATCCTGAAGAGCCATAAAGGCACTGCGCTCGGCAATATTGACCGCCAAATCTCCAACCCGTTCCAGCTCGTTATTGATTTTCAAAACTGTGATAATAAAACGCAGATCAATGGCCACAGGCTGATAGAGGGCCAGGATACTGAGACAGGTCTCCTCTATCTCTACTTCCATTGCATCTATCTCAGCATCGTTATCTTTCACATCAAGGGCCATTTTCTCATTGTGCTGAACAATGGAGAGAGTCGCGCGATATACACGGTCCTCAACGTCTTCCCCCATTTGAAGAATCTTATTCTTCAGATTTTCTATATCTCTCTGCAGATGCCTGGACATACTCCTGCCCCCTGATAAATTAACCGAACCTGCCGGTAATATAATCTTCTGTCTGTTTCTCTTTCGGTTTTGTAAAAATACGTTTGGTTTTGCCGGACTCGATCAACCGGCCCTCATAGAAAAAAGCTGTTGTATCAGAGACTCTGGCAGCCTGCTGCATGTTATGGGTAACAATGACGATGGTATATTCCTTACGCAGTTCACCTATGAGATCTTCAATGTGAGTGGTGGATTTCGGGTCCAGAGCCGAGGCCGGTTCATCCATGAGCAGAATCTGCGGGTCAACTGCCAGGGCCCTGGCTATACACAAACGCTGCTGCTGACCGCCGGAAAGTCCCATGGCGTTTTCAGTCAGGCGATCTTTCACCTCTTCCCAGAGCGCTGCCCTGCGAAGACTTTTTTCAACCACATCCATCATTTTATTTTTATGCATTTTATGGATGCGAGGCCCATAGGCAACATTGTCAAAAATTGACTTGGGAAAGGGGTTGGATTTCTGGAAAACCATGCCAACCTGTTTACGCAATTCAACGATATCCTCCTTTTCATCATAGATATCCTGCCCGTTAATCAGCATTTTCCCAGTAAGCCGGGTCTTTGGAATGATATCATTCATCCTGTTCATACAGCGGAGAAATGTTGATTTCCCGCAGCCGGATGGTCCTATCAAGGCTGTGACCCTCTGCGGGATAATATCCAGGGAGATGTTGAACAGGGCCTGGCTCGGACCATAATAAAAACTGACATCCATAGCCTGGATAACTGCTCCGCTCTCCGGTTGTGCTTCCTCTTGCCTGTTTACCATTTGTATTTTTTCCGAAAATAGATACGTATCACTATGGCCCCAATATTCATCCCCAGAACCAGAGTGAGCAGGACCAGGGCTGTTCCGTATTGAAGAGGCAAAACCTTTTCCGCCTCCGGGTGCTGTGTCGCCAAAATATAAAGATGATAAGGAAGGGCCATTACCTGGTCGAAAAGAGAACCTGGCATTTTAGGGAGATAAAAAGCCGCCACAGTAAGGAGAATGGGTGCTGTTTCACCGGCAGCCCTACCGATAGCCAGGATCGAGCCGGTTATCATCCCTGAAATGGAATAGGGCAGAACATTGGTCCAGATTGTTTCCCACTTAGTGGCTCCAAGTGCCAGACTGGCCTCACGAAACCCGCGCGGCACGGCACGGAGGGCCTCTTCACTAGTGACTATAATAATGGGCAGAACCATACAAGCAAGAGTGAGGGAACCCGCCAGAATGGAGGTGCCAAAACGACAGAAAATAACGAAAAGACCTAAACCAAAAAGGCCATAGACGATGGATGGCACCCCGGCAAGGGTTATAATAGCCAGCCGTACCAGTTCTGAAAAACGATTCTGATATGCATATTCCGCCAGGTAAATGGCACAGCCAATTCCAAGTGGCAGAGCAACGAGGATGGTGCCGACGGTAAGATAGAAAGTCCCCACAATGGCTGGCAGGATTCCGCCTTCTGACCCGCTGCGCCGGGGGAAAGTAGAAATGAAATCCCAATTGATCACAGGCAAACCATGGCGAATAATATCAAAAAGAATGTAGCTGATACAGATGACAATACCATAGGTGAGCAACCGCAGTATCAGATAAGAAATATTCTGTGAAAACTTTCCGGTCATTGTGACATACCATATTTTTTCAGGACTACCCGGGAAAAGGCATTCAGGAGAAAAGTGACGAACAGCAGCATAAGGCCAATCCAGAATAGTGCCTGGTAATGGTGACTGCCAAAGGGAACCTCTCCCATTTCAGCAGCAATGGTGGCGGTCATGGTACGAATAGGATCCAGAGGAAAGAGGGAGATAATCGCGGAGTTGCCGCTGACCATCAGCACAGCCATGGTCTCTCCGATAACCCTGCCGATACCGAGCATAATCGCAGCAATGATTCCTGGCAGGGCCGCCGGCACCGTCACTCTGAAAATAGTCTGCAGTTCACTTGCCCCAAGGGCAAGGGATGCCTGTTTAAAGGATTGTGGCACACTTGCCAGCGCATCCTCGGAAATAGTTATAATTGTGGGCAGGGCCATAAGAGCCAGCAGCAGAGAAGCTGTCAGGGCGTTGAGGCCTGAGTTGAGGCCAAAGGTCTCTTTTACCAGGGGAGCAAGAACCAATAGACCGAAAAATCCCAAGACCACCGAAGGAATACTGGCGAGGATTTCAATAAAAGGCTTGAGAAATTCCCTTTCTACTGGTTTTGCCACTTCAGAGATGTAAATAGCACCCACAACAGATAACGGGATTGACAACAGCATGGCAAGCAGAGTGACCAGGGAAGAGCCAACTACCAGTGGATACAGACCAAAGCGCTCTTCCTGAAAAGAGACAGGAACCCATGCGGAATCAAAGAGTTTTCCGATTCCAGGGTCAAAAGCAAAGGGCATGGCCTCTTTACCCAGAAAGAGAAAAATCAGGGCGACAATAAGAATACTGATGGATGCTGTACCGATCAGAAGCATCCGCATGAATTTATCTATGCGCATTATTGTTACCGACAGTTTAACTTAAACTCGTTTCGTTTTTTTTTACAAAATGAATATAGCTATACTTGATTTTTATTTGTTAGCCTGTTCCGCGCTGCAAAGTTCAACCAGCGCATCAACGATGTTTACATTCAGGTAGTCCCAAGGCGACCCCTGCCACTACTGTTTGTTTTCATTTGACATTACAGAAACATAGCCAGATTCGTAAACGATATTTTGTCCCTGTTCACTGAGTGTAAACTCAACAAAATCTTTTGCAGTTCCCTGAGCTTCTCCACTGGTATAGAGAAAAAGGGCTCTGGCAATGGGATAGCTTCCATCTTTTACCGCGTTATCAGAAGGTGCAATCGCCGTCCCTCCGTCCTTGTCCAGAATGGAGATGGCTTTGATCCTGTCAGCAGAGTTTTTCACATATCCAAGCCCTACATAGCCGATAGCTCCGGTATCTGCAGCAACGCCCTGCACCAGTGCAGATGTTCCTGGAAGGAGGCGGGCCCGGGGGGTATAATCCTGCCGATTCATCACATGTTCCTGGAAAAAGACATAAGTTCCGGAACTGGATTCCCGGGAGAACACCAGCAGGTCCTGATTTGCTCCCCCCACCTCCTGCCAGCTCGTTATTTTTCCTGTAAAAATACCCTGAAGCTGCTCCATGGAAAGGGCCTCCACCGGATTTTGCGGATGCACAATCACGGCTATACCATCAAGGGCAACACTGAGCTCCACAGGTACCCTTCCCTTTCCGGAAGCCAATTCCTTCTCTTTCTCATTAATTCTTCGTGAAGACGCACAGATATCAGTTGTGCCGTTAATCAGACCAGCGATACCAGTGCCGGAACCGCCTCCGGTAACAGAAATTTCCACATCCTTATGCAGTTTCATAAACTCCTCAGCCCAGGAACTTACCAGATGGACCATGGTATCTGATCCTTTAATGGTAAGATAGCCAGTCCCAGCCGATTCTTTTTTTTCTTCATTCTGTGGCGCCCCGGAATCACATCCGGAGAAGCCTAAACACAATAGGACTAAAAAACAGTATGTATAAATGTTTCGCATGAAATCCCCTCCAGGTTTCAATTAACCGCCCTTCCAATATTCATCAGCCGCCTGTCTGCTCGTTCATTGTTTCACTACACTATCTGTTTAGAAACAGAATCATGGTTTGACAGACCGAAGCGGACAAACAATGTCACCGCTTCCTCATTAAATCAGCCCAACAGCCTTAAAGTCAAGGAATACCTGTCAAACCAACCGACCAACCCTCCTCCTAACACTTTTTTAATCTGTCAGGAGCCTGCAAGACCTCACCCTAAAACTTATAAAAAAACAAAGGGATCATTTTTTGTTTCTTGGCAGGGTATATTCACTCTGCTATAACAGAGGACCTTATTTGCCTTGTAAAAACAAACAAAAGGATATTGCATGCGTATGCGAACAAGAATGGTTTTCTCCCTAACGGCATTCATAGCTCTCCTCATTATCATTTCCTGGCCCATACAACTCAAGGCATCTCTGGCTGGAGACAGTCAGGATATCCAAAAAGTGCTGAACGGCACAAAGAAACCTCCTTTTGCCCTGCAGAATATAAAGAAACTCCAGAGCTTTTACCAGAGCCGGGACTATCAATCAGCCTGGACACCTGTCCTGCTCAGTCAGCTGGTGACATCCATCAACAACACCACAAGCCACGGCCTCAGCCCCTGCGATTACCGGGTGACACTTCTCCAGAACACACAAACAGACTACTTATACAGAGAACTGCTGGCAACGGACTCCTACTTCACCCTGGCTGGCCACCTCCTGGGAGGAAAGGTGAACCCGGTCTCCATAGAACCTTCCTGGAATGCACCCGGTCGGGAAAATGATTTACCCAAATATCTTGAAACAAGCCTGCAAGAGGGGAATATCCAGGAAAGCCTGGAAGCCCTGGCCCCCAACACGCAGGAATACAAGCAGCTGAAACTGGCACTGGCCCATTACCGGAAAATCAGTAGCCAGGGTGGTTGGGGCCAGATTGCCTCAGGTCCTTTACTAAAACTCGGCAGCCACGGGGAGAGAGTCATCCAAATCCGTGAACGGCTGAAGGCAGGCGGGGAGCTGATTACAGACACAGACCAGGATCCAGCAGAATACACCACAAGCCTGCAAGAGGGCGTACAGCGTTTCCAGAAACGAATCAACCTTGAGGCAGATGGCAAGGTTGGCCCCAACACCCTGCGCAACCTGAACAAGACCCCTGAAGACAGGATCAACACTCTGCGCGTTAACATGGAACGATGGCGCTGGCTTCCCGAAAATCTTGGTGATCGGCACCTTAGAGTCAACATTGCAGGTTTTTTTCTTGAAGCCTATGATCATGGAATGCCAGTCAGGCGGCATAATGTCATTGTCGGCACGGACTATCGACAGACCCCGGTATTCTCTGATGCCATCGAATACATGATCTTAAATCCCTGGTGGTATGCCCCCCGCAAGTTGGCCGTGAAAGACAAACTCCCCCTGTTTCGCAATGACCCTGGATACTTTGAAAGATCAGGATTTCAACTGGTAGACAAAGACAGTAAGCGGGTTGATCAGCGAACAGTAGAGTGGAATAGGCTCTCTGAAAACAATTTCCCGTATCAGCTGCGACAAATGCCCGGGCCTAAAAATGCCTTGGGCCGGGTGAAATTCATATTCCCGAACCGTTACAATGTCTACCTCCATGATACGCCATCTACCGAACTCTTTGCCAAAGTGCAGCGGTTATTTTCCTCTGGCTGTATCCGGGTGGAGAACCCTCTGGATCTGGCTGAATGGCTACTCAGCTTTCAAAGAGAGACTGGCTGGAGCAGGGAGAAAATCGAGGAGGTTGTGGAGAGCGGCAAAGAAACACGCATCAATTTATCGGCTCCAATGCCCGTCCATCTCCTCTACTGGACCGTTCTTTGCGACAGTGTAAACAGTGAAATTCGGTTCATTGAGGACCAGTATCAACGGGACCCTCGTATCCTCGAAGCGCTGGATACCCTCTGTCCAATAAAGTAGCTGGTGTCAAACAGGAAGACGCCCCCTTTTCTTTCCACAACCAACATTTCAGAAAGACTAAAATTTCTTGGTGTTTTATACGGCTGTGCCGAGTTCTCAGGAACTAACAATCCACATCCTGATGTAGCCAAATTGTGGCAGGATTTATTCCACCTTCAACCCCTCGCAACGTATCTCGCTAAACACTCAATTACCCTTAATAACCAAACCCGTCTTCTTCTGACTGCTTGCCTGCCCTGACAACCCTCACAGCAGAATCGCCCGGTAGAGGGCACTTGTTTTCGCAGATACCACAGCCGATACAAAGCTCAGGGATAATATATGGCTGCTTCAAGGCGACAGATTTTCCCTGTCGGTTGACAACTGTCACCTCCTGGAATTTTATCGCCTTATCATAGGTCGGGCAATGTTCTTCGCAGACGATGCAGGGACTCTGGTCAGCAAAAGGCAGACAGCGTGCGGGATCAAAAACTGCCCTGCCAATGACGAAACTATGCTTCTCAGACTGACTCAAGCGACCGATAGCCCCGGTGGGACAAACCTGACCACACAGAGTGCAGTTGAATTCGCAGTACCCGAGGCGCGGAATAAGCCTCGGGGTAAACATCCCTTCGTAACCACTCTCCAAAAAACAGGGCTGCAATGCATTCTGGATGCAGACCTTCATGCACTCTCCGCAGCGTACACATCTGGAAAAAAATTCGTTTCCATCTGCTGCACCAGGCGGACGAAGAAGAAAGGGCCGCGGCAGGGTATGAGCAGCATCGACCTTGGACAGCAGCGGCAGGGTTATGCCTGCCAGTCCGGCTCCAATAAAGCTCCGGCGACTCATATCAATCTGCATTGGGCTATTCGGTACAGCAAACCGAAATCTGGAAGGCTGGTTGACGCAATCGTCAACACAATCCATACAGAGCGTGCACTCCTCGTGTCGCAGTTGTCTGCCGTCAGAATCAAAGGCATTCATCCTGCAATTAGGAGCACAGTCACGACACCCCTTGCATGCTTGCTTCGGAAAACGGCGAAAGATGGAGAAACGGGAAAAAATGGCCAGTAAAGCACCAAGAGGACAGAGATTTCTGCACCAAAAACGTTTCTCTAATTTTTCCAGAGCAAAGATTGCAAGGAGTACGCACCCGGACAATGTACTCAGTTGAAAAAATGTCTGTTTATAGGGAAGCACGCTGTCCTGCAGAACGCCATAGACAGGCTCGCTGATATTGCTCAGCCATTGAGGGGCATAGCGATAGAGGGGATCAAAAAAACCGGTAACTAAAAGGTTAAAGACTGGATCCACAGCCAGGGTAAACCCCCTGACCAGGAGAGAAAATGGATCCAGGTAGCCAACCAGCTGCAAGCCGAACAGACTGGAAACCAGGATAATACCAAGGAGGACGTATTTGACTGATCGTAGCGATTGACCAGACTGAGCAGGTGCATGGATTACTTTTCCTGTCCCATCCAGCAGTGTGCCCATTGGACATATCCAGCCGCAGAAGACACGTCCGAAGACCATGGTCAAAGCTATGACAAAAAGAGACGGCAGAAGCAGGGAAACAAGGACCTTGGCAGAGAGCAGAACTGTTGCCGCGACCAATGGATCCCATCGAAAAAAAATGTTGACTGCATAGGGTATCTCATCAAGCCCGGAATAATCGGTCAGACGAAAGAGAAGAAAAAAGAGCGCAAGAAAAAAAAGCTGAGACAGTTTGCGGAAAGTACGAAGGGTGATTTTGAACACTTTGCTACACCATCCGGATATCTATTTTATTCAACCTCATCTCCCCCAGACCCATTTCAGCTGCGGCCCTGGTCGAATCAATCTCTTCCGGCCTCAGCCCAAACAGAGTGGTGGCGTAGGCATCTGCAGCCACCGGATCTGACGAGGCCACAATGGTGTCCAGCACCTTAACATCCCTGGTACTGCCCCCCTGAGGACCATTGCGGAGAAGAATCCTGGTGGCATCTATGATAGTCAGATCAGCCCTGATCACGGTATTCAGGTCGGCAAGATTCTGCCCCATGTTCCTGTGAATCTTGCCGCGATTCCCACCAATCACCCCCATGGTGTTTTTCAACCCCAGGGTCAACCTGGACAGACCATGGTGTTTTGCCACCGGAATATTAATGTAACAGTCAGCCTCCAGAGCATCCTTATAAAAAGACCACTTGTTGATGGACCTTCCCTTCTCAATGGTTACTGGCACAAACTTCCTTTCATCGACATAGCTGCATTGAATCTGTCGACCACCAATGGAATCCAAAGCCGGTTTAATACCGCTGTTCATATAACAGCGCCGCTCTTCGTTGCAGGTTCGGTCAAAGACCAGTACTTTTTTCGCGCCAGCAAGGATAGCAAGTTCAGCCACAGCCTTGACGATTTCCGGATGGGTGTTTGCCGCCTGTTCAGGAGCCCGATCCCAGCCGATATTTGGTTTAATCACCACCTGATCACCGGGTTTGACAAAAGCAGCCATCCCGCCCAGAGGTTGCAAAACTGAAGCCACAAGATTCGCGTAATTTTTACCGACACCAACACTCAGCAGTGGTGATACGGTTTCAGCGGCCAGCAGGTCCGGAGTTATGCGAAACACCGGTTCCACTAAAAGAACCCCGCCGGACCAGACAGCTACCTGCTTTAGAAAATTTCTCCTGTCCATTTTCCCTCCTGAGTAAGAATGTCCCACTCTCTGAGCATCACACTCCACAAGCCACTCACATTTCCACCAAAACCTCAAAAAACACCACCAGGGGAGGCATCCAAAATTCCATTAGCTGCTTTTATCATTCCACAGAGTTGCTTCCAATGCCAGCACAAAGCACGAATATATCTCCTCCGGCCGACACGAGTCATCTACAGGTTTTAAACAAGGAGAAATACCCTGAAATCAGATTCTACAATAATGATCACTCATATAAGGCTACTTATTCTTTTTTTCCTTTTTTTAAGGCACGAATAATATGCTGCAGTTTCAGGTATTCTTCCTTGGTCAGAATGTGCTCTGAGTATAGAGCAGGGGTAAAAATTTCGGCAAATTCCTGGCAGAGCGGATCTTTCAGCCTGGAAGCCAGTTCATGGAGGCCCATGTTCCGAGGAATGGGTTCATTCCTGTATTTTTTACGGAGACCACTGTGATACTGTTTTAAAATTCTTTCTTCCCTGCTGCTCATTTTCCAGTGAAATCCACTCCATATGATAAACACACTCAGGCAGATACAGAGCAAGGGATACATGTCCTGCCAGCTCATATTCCAGTTTTTTTGAAATGATCGGAAATTATTCCCGGTATTCCTGACAAGGCTGAACTGTTTCTTGAAGTCGTAGGTGATAACCGCCTGGGTCCAGAAATAGTCAATACTGTCAACAGCCTGTCGAAGTAGGGAAAACCCAGATCTTCTTCCACCCAAAGGAGACTCGACATAATTCTGTGCAAGTCGGGTAGGGTCAATCCGCTGCCAGCGACCATCAACGAGGGCCTCAACCCACACATGGGCCATGGCATCGGTTACTTGATAATAGCCTCCCAGGTTGTTGTAATTTCCCCCATAATAGCCACCGACAAGTCGAGATGGCACATCGGCCATACGCAGGAGAAGTGCAAAAGATGAAGCAAAAAACTCACAGTAGCCCCGTTTTTTGGAAAAAAGAAATGTTTCAATGGGGGCATCAGGGCCGGGAAGGTCATCATTTGCGTAGGTTAAATTTTGCCTGAGAAAGAATGATTTGAGTAACTCAACTCGTTCTTGCCTTGATGCCCCCTCTTTTCGTATGGTGGCAGCAGTCTCAAGAAGAAGAGGGGACTCAAGAGGGGGAGTTCTCAGGTAGAACGACTCGTCAACGGTTTCCACTGTTTTCAAGGTTCCGCCAACACGGGAAGTAACACCTATTTTTGTGCTTTTATCCATGCGTCTTTTGGCCAGAAATACCAGGTCATTACTTTTCTGATAGCGTACTCCTGAAAGGGACAGAGGCAGATCGAGGCTGAATAAAAAATTGTTATTTTGAATTGGAAGATAGAGGTTGCACTGTACCCTCTTACCTCCTGTAACGATGGATTTTTCAGAGGGAAGTTGGCTGCGGCTCCAGGTTTCATTGTCAATCGTGTTGAGCACAGTTCCACGCCAATAAAGTGAGGACTGTGGAAGTGTGGGACACTGGGCTCGAAAGGCGATGTTTGTTCCTGCAGTCATGTTGGCAATACTCCCTGGCCGGACTTCATCACTGAACCCGGAAACAGCAGAAGCACCCATGTTGATGAAATGCCAGAGTGGATGCTCTGTTCGAGGCAGGATAACGAAAAAGAGAAGCATGAGTACCAGGGAGACAACGGGAAGTATGGCGGCTGTTCTGATTATGGTGAAAAACTGTGAAACTGGGAGACGTAACCCCGGTTCCCTTGTGTAAAAAGTGAGAAGCACCAGGCCAATGGTGATGCCAAAGACCAGGAAAATCAGGGCCGGGAAAAAGACAATACTGACACTGAACATGGAGGAACTGGCCAGGGCAAAGAGGGATAAAACAAAAATCTGTAGATAATTTCTTCCGTTTTTTTCGGTAAAAAGGCGCATGCCAAAGAGAATAGCAACCATGTTGACAACCGGTTCCACGATGTTTGCGAGACTCAGTTGACTGGCGTAAAAAAGAAAAAAGGCAAGTGAAAGCACGGTCACTATATGGCCACGAAGCAGATAATGCCCCTTCAAATCAGAGCCAAAACCGCACACAAATGCCACGGGCAGGAATATCTGGGCTGGAAGGCTGAGCCAGATATAGAGTGGACCGACCGCAACAATACTCACTGAATAGGCTATGAAATTAAGGGGCTTTTGTATCTTTAGCATAACGGGCCAGTGCAGTAAGAAGGGTGTATTTGTGTTGACGTCCGGTTCCTGCAGGGTAAACAGATTCCTCCAGCCTCAGTCCCACTGGCCGATTGGAGCGAGTGAACTCATTTATGAGAAACGATGCGCAGCTGAGCCTTGATTCAAGGCTTGTTCCCGGGAGATTGTGCGGATCGATTTCAACCGGTTCAGCACCAGTCGAAGAAAGCTCTTTGATCTTTAAGGTATCGTGTCGGGCAGAGAGTTTCCAGTGCACCATCTTTAATGGTTCACCGCCTTGATAATCACCAATACGGGTGATGTCTCCTTCGTAGCCTTTCTGGGGAGATTCGTTTTTCATCCCGGCCTGCCGGGAAAAGAATGAAAGGGCAGATCCACAAGGGAGCGGTTTTGGAAAAACAACTATGGTCTGTTCTATTGTAATGGTTCGGGATCGAATAAAAAAATTGATTGGAAAATTTGACTGGATGCCTAGTGTATGGCGGAGATGATCACCACGCCCATTGAAGGTTACTGGAATGTTGACCTTTTTCCTGGCTCCTTTGAATAAAATGGGAATAGGCGCACTGCACTGTTTTTGAAAAAGGATTTCAAGGAGAAAACTATGCATAAAACGCCTGTTGTTTTTAATGGATACCGTTAGCAGGGTTTCCACTCCGTCATAAATCTCTTCTGGAGGTTCCAGATAGATGGCGAGGTTCTTGAGATTCTGATTTCCAAGAATACCAGAAATGGACATAAAACCAAGGAGCGCTGAAACGATCAGGTAGAGCAGGTTATTGCCGGTGTTCACTGCACCGAACCCCAATATAAGGGTAATTGCAATATAGAGGCTGCCTGCCCGGGTCAGTTTCAGACGATGGGAACGGAAACGCTTTGCAGAATTGATTGTAAAACCTCCTGCTTGTTCAGGGATTCATGTTCCTGGCGCATGATCAGGCGATGGGCACCAACGGGAGTGGCAATGTATTTCACATCTTCAGGTATGACGTAATCCCGTTTTTCCAGATAGGCGGCAGCCCGGGCAGCGGAAGCCATATTGATGGCTCCACGGGTCGATATTCCTGTGAGGATAAAAGGGTGCTCACGGCTTGCCAGGGATATCCTGAAGATATAATCAACCAGTTTCTCGGAGAGGTGGATGGCCGCCACAGCATGACGTGCCTCTTCAATTTCTTCGAGGCTGACCATGGGCTCAATTTCCATCATTTTCTTTCGAATACCACCATGGCGGATAATGGCCTTTTCGAGCTCTTCCGGGGGATAGCCGATCCCCGTTGTGATCAGGAATCGATCCATTTGTGATTCGGGTAACGGGTACGTACCAATCTGTTCCACAGGATTCTGGGTGGCGATAACCATAAAGGGTTCGGGCAAAGAATAGGTCTCTCCTTCTATGGTGACTTTTCCTTCCTCCATGGCTTCGAGCATGGCACTCTGGGTTTTTGGCATGGCCCGGTTAATTTCATCGGCCAGGAGAATGTTGCTAAAGATGGGCCCTTTGATAAAACGGAATTGGCTCTTTTCCCGATCAAAGATGGACAGCCCGGTGATATCAGAAGGAAGAAGATCACTGGTGCATTGTATGCGGCCAAAGGAGAGACCAAGGGCTCTTGCAAAAGCCAAAGCCAGGGTGGTTTTGCCAAGACCCGGTATATCTTCCAGGAGAAGGTGCCCCTCTGAGAGCAGGGCGATGATGGCCATTTTAAGAGCGCGACTTTTTCCTTGAAGATACTTATGGGACAGCTGTTCAATTAAATTGAGTATGTTCGCCTGATGTGTCAGGTCTGGGCTCATATTTTTTCTACCTTAACTTAAGTGATAAAAATTCGTTTTCCAGCAGCAATGTCCCAAATTGTGAAACAGGCTCCCAGCCACTCACATTTCCACCAAACCATAGAAAATACCCTATAATACCCCTCTAAAAAAACAACATTAAAAAGACACAGCAGGGGGAGGCAGTCAATATTCCATTACGGCCATCGCTTTCACCGTGCTCTCCGAAGAAAAAAATTGAGAAAAATGATATTTTTTGTCAGTAGTGTCGGTTAAAGTAAGAAAAGCAAAGCATAATGAATGATCACAGATTGTAAGCTATTTGTGTGGCGCCTCCTATTTCTCCGTTCGATCGAATTTTGGTGGCCCGGATGATGACCCAATTTCAGGATATGATTCTGGTCATATGGCGTTTGACCAACATGAGGTTCTTCGGATGAGACGGTGTGAAGTATGGCATAATGCTATAGAAATACTAACATAAAAAACAGCCACCCCACTCTGTTATCCCCCGTATTTAATGGTAACTTCCGGTAGGAAGTAAGGAATAAGTTATGAAAGTACGTTGGAAAATCACCCTGTTTTTATTTGTCTTTCTTGTAGCGACTTGTGTCTACGCAGGTGGAGGAAGCCAGGCATCGCAGCCGACTGGTGGAGCCTTTCCGCCGGATTTTGCAAGTTATCAGGATGCGGATATGACCAGCGTGGGCGAGATCCTTAAACACCGGGTCAGTCATACGCCATTCAACCTGGTCGCCACACTCATCTTCCTGGTTGCTATCATTCACACATTTCTCAGTAGTAAGTTTCTCTACTATGCTCATAAATGGAAGGCCGAGCATCAGAAAGAGATCGAGACAGGTCGGGAATCGGAGGACTCTACCCATCTCCTCTCGGAAATATTTCATTTTTTAGGCGAGGTTGAGGTCGTTTTCGGGCTCTGGGCCGTGGCTCTCTGTGGTGCTGTTGTCTTTTTTTTCGACTGGCATACCTTTGTCAACTATGTTAGCGGAGTCAATTACACGGAACCGATGTTTGTCGTGGTGATCATGACCCTGGCCTCTTCCCGTCCTATTTTGAAGCTCTCGGAAAATCTCATGAGCCGCATCGCTGCGGTTTTCAACAGCACCTTGGCTGCCTGGTGGCTGACCATCATGACCCTGGGACCGATTCTCGGTTCCTTCATAACCGAACCAGCCGCCATGACCATTTCCGCACTACTGCTGGCCCGCAAATGCTATGAGTTGCAGCCCAGTGACAAATTCAAATACGCCACCATCGCTCTTCTCTTTGTCAACATTTCAGTCGGCGGCACCCTGACTCATTTTGCCGCGCCACCAGTCTTGATGGTTGCAGCCCCCTGGAATTGGGACCTTCCCTTCATGTTTACCACCTTTGGCTGGAAGTCCGTCATTGGTATTATTATTTCAAACACCATGGTCTTTCTGCTCTTCAAAAAAGAAATTGCCGGCCTGGAAAAGAAATTCAAGATGACCCTGCTCAAGGATGAAATCAAAGAGAAGTATATCCACAGCGAATATCTAAAAAAAGACTTGCAGATGGCCGAGGAGCGTATCGCTAAAGATCTCCAGCAAGAGTATGATCTTATCAAGGAAGCCGCCAGGGAGTCTACCCTGACCGCCGGCTGCTGGAAGGATGATGAAGACTGCACATTGCTTGAAGAGACCTTTGAGCAGGAGTTTGAGAACCTCAGGATGCAGCAGATGAGTGTCTCAGTGCCGGGCCTGCTCCCCCGGGACAAGCGACCCAAAATGAATGACCCCAACTGGGACAATCGCAGTGGGGAGGTACCTGGCTGGATCATGGCCATCCATGTGGCCTTTATGGTCTGGACCATTGTTAATGCCCATTATCCTGCTATCTTTGTCTCCGGTATGCTCTTCTTCGTCGGCTTTGCCCATGTCACCTGGCCCTTCCAGAACACGGTTAACCTGAAACCACCCATGCTGGTAGGCTTCTTTCTTGGCGGCCTGGTGATTCACGGTGGCTTGCAGGGATGGTGGATTGCTCCAGTGTTGGGCAGCCTGGGCGAACTCCCCCTGATGTTAAGCGCCACAGTTCTCACCGCTTTTAATGATAATGCTGCCATCACTTATCTGAGCACCTTGGTACCGGGCCTGACCGACAACCTCAAGTATGCGGTGGTAGCAGGTGCCGTTACCGGGGGTGGCCTGACCATTATCGCCAATGCTCCCAATCCGGCCGGACAGGCAATCCTGAAAAATTACTTCAGTAATGGCGTGTCTCCGATAAGGCTGTTGCTTTATGCCTTCGGGCCAACGGTCGTCATGACGCTCTGCTTTTTATTTCTCTAGGCTAGAGAGGGGAAAGGACCGTTTCAAATGAAGAGAATTCGCCTTCCAGTAAATAGTTTACCGTTTTACCGATCATCTGCCTTTTATGGGTTCGCTGCCGGTTAGTTCGTACAAAAATTAGGGGGTTTTTTAGAAATCACTATGTCATGGATTTCTCCAGCATTTCACTTTCTAGCGTCCTCCACCAGATTTTTATGTAAAGCAGCAACCGCCTTCTGGAAATCTTGTTCTTCAACGACAAACTGGATATCCACCTGGCGCATGCATTTATGCAGACCAAGGATATCCACGCCAGCATTGGCTAGGGCGTGAACTGCAGTGGGCAAAACCCATGTGTCGGCCATGTTAGTGCCGATTACGGATACCAGGGCTACCTTTTTCACCAGGATATCGGCATTGGGAAAAGATTGCTGTATGGAACTGGTAAGTTTTTTGATCCTTCCCAATGGCTCAGCCACATAATGGGTCAGGGTGTTGGCGTTGCTGTCTTTTGCCAGGTAACGTATTTTAAGATTTGTGAAGTGTTTGAGAAGTTCGGAGTCATGGTCCCAGCGGCCGACCATGTCCTGATCCCACACCTCGATGCCGGTAATCCCCTGGCGACTGGCAATGATTTCCACCCTGGCATCCTCACTCTTGTAGGTGTTGGTGATCAAGGTACCGGGGTGATCCGGTTCAAAGACATTTTTGATTCGCAGAGGGATGTCGGCTTTCCGCATTCCCCGCGCAGCCCCGGGATGAATAGCTTCCATGCCAAGATCCGAGAGCTGATCCGCCACATCATAGTTGGTATCTCCAATGACCTCGACCTTGTCTGCCCCTACCATATTGGGATCACCACTACTCAAATGGTATTCCTTGTGAATGACCCCTTCTCTTGCTCCGGTGAGCACAGCAATCCTGCTGAAGGTGATTTCCGTATAGCCGCGGTCATAGGTGCCCATAATACCTTCTTTACACTTGGTATAGCCTGTGACAATGGGAAGTTCAGTACTCAGGTCAATATCATTGAAATGTTTTTTTATTACTTCGTCGAAAGAGAGCTGCTCCGTCTCCATCCATCCGGAAAGATCGACGAATCGTGCGTTAACTCCTTTGGCGTTCAGGATAAGATATGAATTATGAGCACTGTGAGCTTCGCCAATGGCAGAAAGCATTTCCCGCACTGTCATTAAGTGTTCACTCAACTGGAAATGACCAAAAGAGCAGAGTCTGGTCAGATCGAGCAAACAGTTGCGAACCCCTTCGATACGCTCTTTGACAAAGCGATCCGCCTGTATGACATCCAGGCCTAAACCTTCAAATCCTTTATTAATCTCACACATATACTGGCTCACCCGCGAAATGGCATCGCCCCAGGCCCAGGAATCATCGTCTCTGGAAAAAAGAGAGTATATTCCAGACTTTCTAGACTTTTTATGCTCAAGGAGATCATTGGTTATACCGCTATAGGCAGAAACCACAATGATTCTGTTATACAGAGCTTCCTTGGTTCGGGTCCCAAGCAAAACATTGTCAAGCACCTTGTCGAACTGGCTCATGGAGGTGCCGCCGATTTTTTCAACGGTATGGATTCCCATCATTCCTCCTCAATCAGCTCATAAGATCCTTCACTGTCGTGGGTCTCACGGCCAGTTACCGGCGGATTAAAGGCGCAGATCAAACGCATATCTTCTGTACCGCCCCGCAGAATATGGCGGTCATTATTGTTAAGGGCATAGATCACACCGTCGTGGATTTGATGCGTTTCGCCACTGGCCAGATCTTCAATTGTGCCATTACCCGCGACACAATACACCGCCTCCAGGTGGTTTTTATACCAAAGCCTAAGCTCTGCCTTAGCCGGGATGATGGTTTCGTGGAAAGAAAAGCCCATACCGTCTTTTTTGAGCAACAGCCGGCGTGACGTCCAGCCGTCTCCTTTCACTTCACGCTCAGTTCCCAAAATATCTTTTCTATCTCTTACTATCATCAGAATTCACCTGTCAGGTTTTCTCTTTTTTCCTGGAGGATTTCGCCGATGGATTTGTCAACAATGGCGATACCGCGTAACAATGTTTCTTCATCAATGGTCAAAGCAGGCAAGAATTTTACCACCTGATCATCGGCTCCGGCCAGCTCAATAACCAGACCATTTTTAAAACATTTTTCAGAAATCTGACCACTCAAGCCATGCTCTGAAATCTCAAGACCATAGATCATGCCACGCCCACGAACCGATGCGTTCAGTTCCGGATACTTTTCAGCAATGGCCATCAATTCTTTTTCGATGACCGCACCTTTGTACTTTACAGCCTCGGAAAGATCGATACTGTCCCAGTAATGGAGAGCCTGATGGGAAGCGACGAATGCAAGGTTATTACCACGAAAGGTACCGGTATGTTCACCGGGTTTCCACTGGTCAAGATCCGGCCGCATGAGAATAAAAGCCAAGGGCAGTCCGCCACCGATTGCCTTGGACAGACAGACAATATCAGGCTTTATTCCCGCCTCTTCAAAACTGAAGAAATCACCACTGCGTCCGTTGCCCACCTGGATGTCATCGACAATCAGGAGGATATCAAACTCATAGCATATGTTGGCCAGCTCTTTGAGCCATTCTGTGCTTGCGATATTCACCCCGCCTTCTGCTTGGATGGTTTCCAGAATTATGGCTGCAGGTAGATCCAACCCGCTGGAATTGTCGACAAGCATCTTGCGCAGCAGCTCAAGGGTATTACAATCCGGCCCGAGATAGCTGTCAAAAGGCATAAAGCTGACATTGGAACGACTGATGTACGCCTCATCCCGATACTGACTGTTGCCGGTGATAGCCAGCGACCCCATGGTAAGCCCATGATAGCCATTGGTAAAGCAGACAATATTGGAACGCCCTTTGACCATACGGGCAAGTTTAAGCGCGGTCTCCACCGCATTGGTTCCGGTGGGTCCGGTAAACTGGATCTTGTATTCCAGATTCCGGGGTTCAAGGATGGTATCATTGAACTTCTGCATGAACATCTGCTTGGCAACGGTGGCCATGTCCAAACCATGAACCAAACCATCGCTTTGCAGGTATTCGATCATAGCCTGGGAAATCTGCTCATTATTATGGCCATAATTCAAGGTGCCGGCTCCGGCAAAAAAATCAATGTACTCATTGTCATTCTCATCAACCATGATTGAGCCCTTGGCTGATTTGAAGATGACCGGAAAGGAGCGGATATAGCCTCGCACCTGGGATTCCATATTTTCAAAAATACGCATATTTTTCTCCGTGAAAAAAGGTTAGTTCTTGTTAATAAATGTAAAAGGTCCAATGTGCATGAGATGTTCAACAGCTTCAGCGGCACCAAGATCCTCGGCCGTAAAAAATGGCTTTTCTGAAAATGTATGCTCAGCAGCAAAAAATTTGGCAACTGAACGGAACAGACCGATTGAAGCCTGGTTATCCGGGCTAATGGTCGCCTCAAGAAAATCTGGCCGTACTGCATTTAGAAGGGAAAGGAGCATGCTTCTGCCCACCCCTTTCCCCTGAAACTTGCGTGCCACACCCACCTGCCAGATGAACAAGGTGTCAGGCTGCCCTGGCGGGATGTAAGCTGTGACATAGCCACATGGTATTCCTTCACACTCTGCAATGACGCATGTTTCCTCAAAATGTCTGGCCATCAGGGCATAATAGTAGGTGTCATGTACTGAAAGCACCTTTGAGTCCACGGCCAGCAACTGCATGGTGGTGGCATCGTAACTTGTTGGAGAACGGAAGCTTATCTGCTTATGCAGGTATTGATTTTCTTTTTTTGACATCGTAACTATCTCTTTTCATTTTTTTATTATAAATACTGCAACTTACTTCCTCGAACAGGAGTCTTCCCCTTAGAGCTCCAATTGGTAGTAGATTTTACTTCAATTTATTGTATCCATTGCCCGGATGTTTTGATTTCAGCAAGATCATCAAGCCAGCCGCCTGTGTCGGTTAATTGCCTGACCAATAGTCGGGAAATTTCTTTATTGTGGCCTGTCCGGGCGTGGATCTGTTTCAGTATCAATTTGTTGCCGATACGGCCACAAATCTCGAGTTTACCGATGTTGTGACCAATGACAAACTTGAATCGTTTGGCATAGCCATCCATCTGCTGTCGGGCCTTATCTACCAGATCAACCCCACGTTTCAGCGGTACTTGAAAATGATGACGAACCCGTGAGACAGGCATACACTGGTAGAGATAGTAGGGACTCACCCCGATACGCAGCAGGCCATTCATCAAATCTACAAGAGTTCGCTCATCGTCATTTACTCCTTTAAGCAACACAGCTTGATTGTTCACCGTGATACCTGTATTTCTGATGCGACTCACCGCCTCCGCAGCCAACGTAGATATTTCATTAGGATGGTTAAAATGAGTTGAGATAAAAAGGGCTTTCTGGCTGTTAAACTTAGCCAGAAGATCAATGAGTTCATCATCAAAAAACCGGATGGGGTAGCTCACCGGTGCTCTGGAAGCAATACGGACAAAACTAAGATGATCGATATCCTGCAAGGCCGTAAGCATCTGCCGCAGCACCTTGGTGGGTAGCATTAAGGGATCGCCTCCCGATATTACCACATTAGTGATTTCAGGATGCGATGCGATATATTGTACAGCCTTCTGAAAGTTATGAACGGTTTTGTCGTTTGTCATGCCAACCATTTTCTTGCGGAAACAGTGGCGGCAATACATGGCACAGTAATTGGTGGCCACAACCAGGGCCGTATATTCATATTTATGTAATACGCCGTTACCCTTATCATGCCTATCGTCACCGTAGGGATCTTGTGTGGTTTCTCCCATCTGTCCGTTTAGTATTAATTCGTCAGTCTGCGGAATGCAGAGTTTTCGGATAGGATCATCCGGGTCATTACGATCAATAAGACTCAGGTAATAACGGGGGATATTCATGGGATGAAGGTCTATCACCTTACTCATGTTTCCGCCTTCATCAACAGTCAATGGCAGATAGTCCTTAAGTCCCTCCACACTGGTGATATTATTCTTCTGTTCTTCCTGCCAGTTCTGTAATTGCCAGTTTATCCGAGCAAGTTGTGTAAATTGCATAGGTTTCCTTTTAGAAAGTCTTGTATAGCTCTTTTTTTGAACGGCTTCGTTAAACATTGCAAGAATGCTACCTGGAAGCACAACAGAGAGGATGGGGCCAGAAAGTAATACCTATCTATTTATTTAATTCTGAACAAAAACAGGATGTGACTTATGCAGAAAAAGATGACTGTGCATCTATATAAAGGTATTATAGCGGTATATTACCAGCCCAGACAAGGCTTCTTGCAACCCAGCCGATACGCCCCCCCCCTGCATGACGCACTTTGACCAATCATTTCACAGAAGCAATGGCCTGAAACACCAATCCTCTCTGTGCTCTAGCAATAATAGCATGTCGGGTTCCCGGCTTGGAGCGGAAACCCTTTTCCAAACTGCCATAATGCCTTATAACTGATCGCTGACCCGCTGCGCACATTAACAATGTCTCTGTCGATGGGGATCATTTAACACCTCCAAAAGCCCGACTATAACCAGCGACAATAAACACTAGAACCAAAACACATAAAAGAACAGACATGCCAAAACGATCAGACATCTCTTTTTGATTAGGCAAGCGCAGGCGTCCCTTTTCTCCAACTTGAGGGACCTTAAACATTCTTCTTTTCTGTATTTTTTTTCTGTGACGATATATGCAGGCACAAAGAAGACAAGCTATTGAAAACAAACCTTTGGCATAAACATACGCAAAAGGCAGGATTGCACTGGCAAGAGATCTTTCCCAGACAAACCATCCAGGAAGACAAAGTGGACCGATGTAGAGAACGCCTATCAGGACTGCAGCAAAAATAAGGAACATAAGAGCCGGGAAGAAGAAAAAGAGATCAAGTATTATACAATATATTATTGTACAATATTATATTGTATAATACTTATGCTAATCTGTCAAGTAAGTACAATCAAATGGGTGCCTACAAAGCCACACCACTAAAGAAGAGATCAAAAAGTACGAAAACGTCTCACAAACCTATTGCATAGAAGTTTGAAATGCTGAAAATCATTGACATTGCTTTTAGTGCAATTAAATTGCATAGGGAATTTCGTATTTACGCTCGTTTTTATTCGGTTGTCGAAAAACTTCACCTACTACTGACTCCAAGGGCAGCGCCCGATAGCCTTCCCTGTGCTTTCTGGTCTACTCATCTGAAGAACCATTACCCTACCCTCAACTTCCTGTTAACTAATGACGCAACGACCCTTACCGGATATCCCTCTCTTTAAGCCAAAAAAAGAAACACTCATTCTGCCTTTATCAACTGAGCTTGCGTTGATTGTTGAGATCACCTTTCTTGGTGTTGCTGTCCTCCTCTTTCTCATGGGAAAATCATCTCCCTGGAAAGACCTTATTGACAATATCTCTATAAACTTCCTGGCTATTATTGTGGAAGCATTTCCTTTTATGCTCATCGGTTCCCTTGCAGGGGGGATTATAGAAATGTTTGTATCGGTGACCTGGATAGAAAAGGTTTTCCGGCAGCGAAAAACAAGAGCCGTTTTCCTGGCAGGTGGTTTGGGGCTATTTTTCCCAGTCTGTGAATGTGCCATTGTACCCGTTGTGAGAAGACTGCTTGGAAAAGGGATTCCTTTTGGAGCCGCTATTACCTTCCTGTTGGCAGGGCCTATCGTCAATGTCATTGTGGCTGCTTCCACTGCCATTGCATACAAGTATGATTGGCGCTTTGTTGTTGTCCGTCTGGCAAGCGGCTACATTATCGCCGTCATTGTCGGCTTGCTGCTCGGTCTATTGTATAACCGGAAAAATGGACTGATTCCTGCCTGGGGGAAAACAGTTCCCTGTGCCTGTGGTCATAATCATAATGATAAGGCTTTGCCCCTTTTACTTCGATTCCGCCATGCCATAGTACATGCCAGCGATGATTTTTTTGATGTGGGACGGTACCTTGTCATTGGTGCATTTATTGCTGCTTTGATGCGCAGCACCGTTTCCATGGGAGCTTTTGCCGACCTGATGGCCTCACCGTGGCTGGCCATTATATTAATGATGGTAATGGCTGTTATCCTGAATCTCTGCAGTGAGGCAGATGCTTTTATCGCTGCCAGTTTCCGGGATCTTTTACCCGGCAGTGCTCAGATGGCCTTTATGGTCATGGGGCCGATGCTCGATATTAAATTAATTTTGATGTACTTCAGTGTCTTTCGCAATCGAGTCATTTTGTCACTGATTCTTGTTGTTACGACAACGGTATTGCTAGCCATGCTCGCCCTGGAGTACCTTCATATCGGTCTATCATAGGAGAAATATTATGCCGATATTGCTCTATAGCAAACTCTGTCTTCTTGGAATCTGGGCCCTTTTTTTCTGCTGGCTTGTGACTCTGGGTCAGAAAAATCTTGCCATGCTTCTTCATCCAAGCCTCTGGTGGCTTGTGGCTAGTGGTACCGTTATTCTGATTCTTTTTTTATTGGTGACCATGAAAAGGCAAATTGCAGAAAGCCGACAAGGTTCACTTGCCATACAGTGGCCCTCCCTCCTTATTCTGCTTCTTCCATTGTTATATTTCACTCAAGTTCAGTCTGCACGCTTCAATAGCAGCACGTTTACGTCAAGAATCCTGCAGACGGAAGATGGATTTTTTCAGGGAAGTTTTGATGAGCAAGTGGCTGCTGAAATAAGAGCGTATGAGAAGGCAAACAAGGAGGTAGGACTGACTGAACTCCTTATGCATGCAGAGAAGTATACAGGGAAGGAAGTGGAAGTGGTTTGTCAGACCTTTGTTGATGGACGTTTACCTGATAATCTGGTGATGTGTTATCGGTACCTGATGACCTGCTGTGCAGCTGATGCCAGGCCGATCTTTATCTTCATTGATCCTCCTGAGGGAACAAATGTTGAAAATGATAAATGGGTTAAAGTTAAAGGCACAGTGACGACAGTAACCGGAACCCCTGGGATGGAAGTACCCGCCGTTATACCTGACTCTATACTCTATGTAAAAGAACCGAAATACCCTTATGTCTTTTGATGACTTCAGTCACGCCCATATGGAAAGAAACCTTTTCTGATTTAATCCTAGCGCCTAATGTATCTCAATTGCAGCTCGTTTTTACCTCTACAACCGTAAGCTAATTATTGCAACGGTACGCAGCTAATAATAATTTTGCATAATGAGAGAAAATAAGTTGACCACTCCCTCTCGTGCAACTATGTTGCACACAAATTTGTTTGTATTTGACTATTAAAATGGAGGGTAATGTGAATTTTTTTTTACATCTTTAATCTTTGGTTATTTTAGCTTGTTTTTGTCAATTCAAGCCGTATTTGCTGCCAATAAACCTACAGTTTTCGTCAGCATACTTCCTCAGAAATTCTTTGTGCAACAAATTAGCACGGATTATGTCGATGTTCAGGTTATGGTACAGCCGGGAGCCAGCCCCGCTACCTACGAGCCAAAATCATCCCAGATGAAGCAATTAGCGTCAGCCAGTGCCTACTTTGCCATTGGTGTTCAGTTCGAATATACCTGGCTTGAAAAAATAGCCGAAGTCAATCCGGAGATGAAAATTGTTCACACCGACAAAGGGATCCATAAATTGACTATGGCCAAACATCACCACGATGAGGTGCATCACGGAGAAAAGCATGGTCACCACGACGATCATGGTGGGCTCGACCCGCACATCTGGCTTTCCCCCTCGCTTGTGAAAAAACAAGCGGCCATAATAACCGATGCTCTTTCAAAAATCCTTCCAGAAAAAGCTTCGCTCTTTCACAAAAACCTTGAGGTTTTTGTCAGGCAGATCGACGAACTCGATGATGATCTGCGTAGCACCTTTAAAACGAAGAAAGGCATGCAGTTTATGGTTTTCCATCCTTCATGGGGCTACTTTGCCAACGATTACGGTCTGAAACAAGTTGCAATTGAAACAGAAGGTAAGGATCCCAAACCTGCCCAGCTCCGTAAACTGATTGAATTCGCCAGAGAACATGATATCCACGTTGTTTTCGTTCAACCACAATTCTCCACGAAAAGCGCCACAGTGGTGGCAAAGGAAATCAAGGGAGAAGTTATCCCCATTAACCCGCTGGCTGAGGATTGGTCAACCAATATGCGGGTTGTTGCCGACAAATTCAAGAGTGTCCTACAATAATATCCAACCCCATGACTACTCCCATCATTAAAATATCTGATATGTGCTATTCCTATGGCGGGCAGGATATTTTGCATGATATCAATCTCAGCCTGAATGAAGGAGATTTCGTTGCCATTATTGGCCCGAACGGCGGGGGAAAGACAACCCTGTTGAAATTGATCCTCGGAATACTGACACCAACCAGGGGCACGATTAGTATTAAAAACCAGGAGCCACGCTCCCACATAGCCTCTATCGGTTATGTGCCGCAACATGTGAACCATAACCTGAATTTTCCGGCAACGGCTCTGGATGTTGTTTTGATGGGAATGCATGAACCTGCTCGGAGATTTCAACGTGGTAATTCAAAACAAAAGCGCAAGGAAGCCCTGACAGTTATGGATAAACTCGGGATAGAGAATTGCGCTGGTCATAAAATCGCAGCTCTTTCCGGAGGGCAGAGACAGAGAGTCCTGATTGCCCGGGCGTTGATCTCACACCCTCAATTGCTTGTACTGGATGAAGCCACAGCATCCATTGACACCAAGGGACAGAGTGACTTTTACAACCTTCTTAAGGAACTGAATAAGGAGTTAACCATCCTTATGGTCAGTCATGATCTCATGATTGTTGCATCATACGCAAAATCATTTGCCTGTTTGAATCGCACCTTGCATTACCATCAATCATTTAATTCTCCCGGTGATGTATTCAATGCCTTTCATTCCTGTTCGGTTGAGGAGATGTGTCCGGTCAGCGTCGTTGTACGGACTAACGAATTTAAGAGCCGACATGGGGAAAATACATGATAGATGCCTTCCAATTTGAATTTATGCGTAACGCACTGTTGGCTGGCCTTTTGGCCAGCGTTACCTGTGGGATTATCGGGACGCTGATTGTGGTAAACAGGCTGGTGTTTTTATCAGGCGGCGTTGCCCATAGCGCCTATGGTGGTATCGGTCTGGCATTTTATTTTGGCTGGCCTTATATGATAGGAGCAACTTCTTTTGCCTTTGTTTCGGCAATGATAATGGCTGCAGTTACCCTTAAATCAAAACAGCGAGCTGATACCATAATAGGGGTGATGTGGGCTGTGGGAATGGCAATCGGTATTTTATTGATTGATATGACCCCCGGCTACAATGTTGATCTGATGAGTTACCTGTTCGGAAGCATCCTGAGTGTCCCTCAAAGTGATCTTATTGCAATGGCAAGTCTTACAGCCGTGATTCTGGCTCTTGTCTGCTACTATTACAAAGACTTGCTTGTCATGTCATATGACGAAGAATTTGCCCGGGTACGTGGAATACCTGTCAGGGCTCTCTACTTTATGCTTATTGGAACAGTTGCCGTGACAGTGGTAATTGTGGTTCAGGTTGTCGGGCTTGTGCTTGTTATTGCTCTTTTGACAATTTCTCCCTATATTGCAGAAAAATATACGAGATCACTGCTGCAGATGATGATCGTTTCAAGTGTACTGGGGATGGTATTTATCTGCTCTGGTC
Organism: Desulfocapsa sulfexigens DSM 10523; assembly: GCF_000341395.1. Classification (GTDB taxonomy): domain Bacteria; phylum Desulfobacterota; class Desulfobulbia; order Desulfobulbales; family Desulfocapsaceae; genus Desulfocapsa; species Desulfocapsa sulfexigens. The sequence goes on from NC_020304.1 coordinate 1,174,401, forward strand.
TTTGGGCTTCCTATGTTTACGATCTAACTTCAGGGGCAGCTATCATTCTTGTCGCAGGGATTGGATTCTTCCTGTCGCTCCTGTTTGACAGAATCGTCTTGATGCAACGAAGAAAAATCTGGCTGAAAGCCCACGGATCCCGCTGAAATTAAATGGAAACGATACATGTGTGAACAATGTGACTATGGGAACTTGCTGGAGTCTGCAGGGCTTGAAGCAACTGCAAACCGCCTGCTCATCATGGAGGTGATCGGGAGCAATAATTATCCGCTTACCGCCATGGAAGTTCTCAGCACCGTTGAACGAACCCGAGCAATCAACCGGGTGACCGTATACAGAATACTCGATCTCCTTGTTGAAAGGCATCTCCTTGAACGAATAAGTGCTGGTGGAAGAGCTACTTATTTTGGCATAGCACCCAATGCGAATCACCCACAACATCCACATTTTTACTGCACAAACTGCGGCCTGATAAATTGTCTCAGCCCCGAAAGTTTGACAGTACACTCCGAAAATTTCCAAAAGACCTTTCCCGGCAATATCAAGCGTATTGAAATACGGGTTGAAGGTATCTGTAACACCTGTTTGAAACAAAAATAAACCTGATTATCACCAATCCTCAGCCTACCCGTCTGAGGAGGAGTTTTTTCGTGTTGATTATATGGGCATCTGCGGCCTGGACGGCCGCAGCAGAGCCCCCAGGGATGGGTTTATGGCGTCCCATACAATCGACACGGAACAACTCCGGGTTGCAAAGCTGAGTTTCGATGGTAATCAGGAAAATAAATCTATTTTAAAGAAGGCAGATTTTTCTTTTAGATCATCACCAGCAGTAATCGATGCCGTAAACCGGCCCATCGAAGCAGGGCCAAGAAGGTGAGTCACAAAACAAATACTCTTTTAATAAGTGAAAAATAGCAAAAGGGGCTGTGGTCCTGATTTAAAAGCACCAGACAATCCCACCAGACAACATCTGAGTAGTGGTTCCATCTGCAAAGGAGGATTCATAGTTCAGAAACAGAGTCAGACTCTTGTTATAGTCTGCTGACATCCCCAAGCTTACCAGCATGGCGTTATCGACGGGATCGGCACCTGTCACCCTAAAATTATTTACCTGATAATCAACGAAATTTGCATTCAACTCCATTGCATCATTTTTGAACCAGTGCACAAGGTCTAAGCCTGCAGTCGGATGAAAATGCCAACCAGCACCACCATCGAAGAGACCTGAGAGACGCAAACCGAGTAGTCCTGAAAGGGTATCGGTAACTTTGCTCTGTATGTGAAATCCAAAATCATCGACACCTTGCTCCGTGAATCCATCCTGGTCAAGATACAGATAGTTAATTGAGGCGGTGGGGACGAGAAGTAGATTGCCAAAAGAGTAATTATACGTGCCGGAGAGTGTTGCATCCACCACATTTGAATCGAAATCGCCCACTGCCCTGCTGCTAAAGACAGGAGTATCAATAAAACGGGCAACACTGTTATCAAGATTGGTATAGCCTAAACCACCATCAAGAGAGAAGTCCTCAAATCGAGCACTGCTGTAAAGTTTGATGTGTTTGCCGGTTATCGAGCCACTCTCTTTCAGTTTATCCCAGGAAAGGTCACTGCTGCTGTAACCTAGCATCAATCCTGCCCGTACCATGGCGCCAAAAGTACGGTCCATGCCGAAGACAGTTCCTCCGGTATCAACTGTATATCCCGAGATCCAATTCTCTTCATCCTGGTCAAGCCGGCTACCGATAGCTCTTCCCCAGACACTCCACAGTTGTTTTTGGTCATCATCAACAGTGACCGGAGTCCAATAGAACTCCTGTTGTCTTAAGGTCGCCATCCGATTAAAGGTTCCAGCGATGGAAAGCCCCGAGGGGGCAAAGGAAGTATATATCTCTGGATTCAGACCGTTCAGGGTGGCACTGAGTTTGGCAGGGTCCATTGCAAAATCCATTGCCAGGAGCAGGTCTGTCATGCTCCCTTGGGCCGACGGCAGGATCTGATCGAGAGCCGAACCAACTGCCGCCTGATTAGGGCTGGCACCAAAGCTTGAATAGGGGGTGCGATCAACAACAAGGCTCAGAGAGCCACCTGTATAAACCGGTTCAAGTGCAATGGTATATGATGTGAAATTAGAGCTGATTGAAGAGAACCTCCCATGGATTCCATCATCTGCGGCAAGGATATTCCATCGAGTTCCGTCAGGATAGAGGGCTCGCTCCAAAGAGGCGGTGATTTTCCCATGATCAATGGATACAGCTCCCCCCACCTTGAGCAGGTCGCTCCTTTCATTTGCCGCCAGTTCCACGTTAAAGATACTGCCCGGCATAAAGTCGACTGAGCCATTCACGGTTAAGGTACCGATGGAATTTCCAGGTGACACAATACCATAGGCTTTGACGTCGCTGAAAATATTACCATTACCACCCAGCAAACCGTTTTTACCCACTATCAGGAGTGAGGTAAACAGACTGCCATTAACAGAGAGACTGCCGCGGTGGATAGTGGCTGTACCTCCAGAGAGATCCCAGGTACCGACAAGCGTGCTGTTACCGCCAAAGATCTCCAGGTTTTCGAAATTAAGATAGCGACTGCCGTCCACCGTCCCCACGTTGTCGAAGGCAAGGGTATCCGTGCCAGCACCGCCGTCGGCCGTCCCGGTCAGGGTGCCACCATCAGCCAGAAAAAAAGTATCATCACCTGCCTCCATCTCAACCGAGCCATTGAGGGTTCCGGCCAGGTTGATAGTGTCATTATAGTTACCGAGTGCGACAACACCTGTGGTAATCGATCCGCTATTAAGAGTGACCGTAATCGGCCCCCCAGCTGCAAGAATGGCATCATCGGAGGGAGATCCGGATAAGTTTCTGACCATTCCGTCAACGGTTATGGTAATAGCTTGCCCATACCCTGAGTAGGAATAGATGCCAGCGCCATCTCCCTGTACCAGGCTCGAAGATCCTACGGTTATGGTGGTAGGACCGCCGAGATTAATGGCATATATCCCGGCACCGCCAATACCGGTAACCGTTCCACTGGTGGTCACCGTCAAACTGTCGCCGGTAATATTAATGGCAGCTAGACCGTCATATCCACCTGTAACATTCGCCGCTGATATACTAAGATCGGTACCATAATTGATGGCATAAATTCCCATAATGCCACCCATAACCGTGCCACTCGTGGAAATCGAAAGGGCACCACTTCCAGAGTTATCGGCATAGACACCGGCCACGCCACCGTACACATTCTTTGCTGATATGTTCAGGTCAGTACCTGCGTTATTCGCCTTTATTCCATAAAGGGCAGCTCCTTCAACAGTACCACTCGATGTGATTGACAACGATCCACTACCGGTGTTAAGCGCTACGATGCCATGAAGACCACCCGTCACATCGGCCGTTGATATGTCCACGTCACTTCCACTATTGAATGCTACGATGCCATGAGTACCACCTGTCACATCGGCCGTTGATATGTTCAAGTCACTTCCGTAATTGCGTGCGAATATGCCATGAACACCACCTGTCACCGTGCCATTAATTGTGATCGACAGCACTTCACTGCTACTGTTATTTGCTAAAATACCGCTATAACTTCCAGTGATGGTCGACAAATTGGTGTCGGTAATGGTGAGACCGCCTACAGCCCTAAAATCTAAGGCATCGCCTCCATTTGTACTGGTGTCAATACCGAAACCAGCTGCCGTAGTCACCGTAAGGGGAGAAGCAATATCAATGGTCTGTTCCGTATCCATTGTTGAATTTGCAGGATCTGAGCAGAGGTACGTGCCAGCGGCCCCTGTACAGGTACCGGCAAAAGCACGATGGTAATAACCGGATAACATGCTGACCATGAGAGTGCTCGCTCTCAAGAGAGGAACAATGGCTTTTCGACAAGTAGGAATCATGGTATTTTTTCTGTCGTTTAAGGGGATGTCATGTATAGGTGGAAGATGGGATGGATGGCTCATAGGTGACCAGTCCTGCCGCATCAGATGAATTTGGGCTGACAGTCATAGGGCAGCGGAAGCCGGGAATAACAGCAACATCGAACAATTCGGCCACTGCCCCGTCGATACGAAGCCAGTCGATGCAACAGCGCTTATCCAGATCGATGACCTGGATACCGCACCACGGTTCAGAGTCGGCATCTTTCAACTTTTGATCAAGTGCTAATCCTTCAAAGCGTTTGTAGCGGGGCTTTGACAAACCCACAAAGGCAAGGTTGCCATGGAATGCCAGGCCACGAAGAAATCCGGGACAGAAGACCCGTGGCTCAAAGCGTCCCTTTTCTTCCTGTCCATCCTTCGGGAGAGTCACAACGCCCAATTCGCCGGTTCCAGCGTTAAGGATCCATAGTTCTCCCTTATACATTCTGGGTGAATGCGGCATGGACAACCCGTCACAGACAATCCGGCTGGTCTGTACATCAATCACGATCCCCCCACCGTCACGCCGGTCTCGCCAGCCGTCGATAGTATCCGAGCGGCTGACTGCGGTCACATAGGCCGGTTGGCCGTCATCATCCATGGCTAACCCATTGAGATGGCAACGATCTTCACTTACAATGGCTGAGATAAATGGTGGTTTCCAAAGTACCTCGAAGCTGTGTTGGGGCGATACCGTGGCCAGGCAGTTGAAGCGGGTGTTGACGAAGATAATCTGCCCGTTACGATCGACGCCAATATCGTGGGCATCAAGCTCGCCCGTTATATGGATTGTTCGCGGCATAAAACAGGCATCGAAGGTCTCGTTAACCCGTTCATGCAATTGCAGAACGTTTGCCAGTTCGATAATCTGAAAACCTGCTGAGAGTACGATTCTCCCATGATTGTTGTGGGCGAGACCCATGGGTTTGATCATGGCGCTTTGATGGAGATGGACACCTCCATTGGGTAAAACACCCAGCATATAAAGCAGATTGGACTGATAGGAAGTGAAGGCGATGGAGAGGTTCAACCTCTGCAGACGGACAGCCAGTCCCCCTGAGAGGGAGTAGTCGACGGGGAGTTCTCCTTCCACTGATTTGGCGAGTTCGGCCTGCTGCATAGCAGAAACCTTTTCCTTTTCCAAAAACCCCATAACTTTTCCGACCTGAGTTGCCTTGCCAGAATGTCAGTACAAATAAAGAAGAACACTAAAACTCTGTACGATGGCACATTATTATCTTGAGATATAAAACAGACACTACTTTCTTATAGATTAATCTTAATAAACTGAAGTTTAGGGTTTCACATAATAAACCATCATCCTGATGGAGGCTAATGATTTTCCGTTAAATTGTTCTCTGACATAAAACCATAAAGGTTTTTCATCTCATCTTCATCACTTGGCGGTGGATTTGCATCAACTAATGGCCGGAATATTCGGCACTTCGGGTTCCACCATGTCCTAATTCGAACATTACCTAAAATCATTTGCAGCCCCAGACGCATACGGCCTGCGGTGACCTGACTTGCTTTTCTCCAGAGAGTCAGCTCCATTAAGTTCTGGACCTGCTCACCACAATAGTTTACCGACAACTTCAGGAGAGTGGCCCTGAACAATTCTACCATGGCTTCAAGCCATGATTTTATGGCGGTATCATAAAAAGAATCGTAGTTGTTCAGGAACCACCAACCTCCATACGATCGGACTGTCTCACATATAAGTAACTTCCAACCACGAGGTAAGAGCCTCACGGTGAATTTCACTATTCACGAAAAGGCCTCGGGCCGGTGACCAAAAAACTTTCTCAACAGCCGCAAGATCCACCACGGCTCAGTTTCTTTTCGGAAGTTACAGAAAAACCACCGCTGCCACTCCCACCACCGCAGCCGCAACTGGAAGCATTAATGAAATCGACTTTAATGGCGCCGGTGGTATCAAATACTGCATCGGCAACCAAAAAGGTGACCCCGTCTTCCTCAAACACCTTGTCTGAATCTTTTTTGTCATCCAGTCCAAGACCCAGGCTTGTTCCGGAACAACTGCTCTGCATAATCACCCGGACGGCTGAGTTGATGTCGTTTTGTTCCAAATATTCCTTGAGGTTTTTAATTGCTGATTCTGTCACTTGAAGCATGATATTCTCCTTTTTTTCGTTGTAATGGACTGTTTTGCCCACTAATTTTATTTTTGAGAAAATTCATCGATGAATTTTCTCATTGTAAATTTTAGTCAACCTTCACTATTCAACAGTGCTGTTCATGGAAGCGATGCTCCTATCAACTCAGTCAAGACCTTGTCGCACTTCTCATGAACCAATCCGGCAATGGTTGGGCGCGAGAAATCCCCTTTTTTTATCATCTCTTTGGATGCCTTAATCAGGTTCATTCTGAGCTTGCGATCTTTGGCCGTGGTCGCTGCCAAGGCCAGTTTTTTACGCAATACTGTTGGATCGATGCCTTCGCTTGTTCCCAGCGGCCCCAAACTTGCAACATGTTCTGTGAACTGAGTAATGATTTTAACAAAATTCGAACCTTCTGCGGCCGAGGCCCATTCAATGAGGAATCGCTGGCTGTTAACTCCCAGCCTGGCCAGGGTTTCATGAACCAGGGCGGCGGTGACCAAGGCATGATAATTACCGTCCTGATAATGGCACTCACCGGGATGACAGCCACCGACAAAGATGGCGTCGGCACCCTGAGCCAGCCCTTCCAGGGGAAAGGAGGGATCAAGTCTGCCGGAGCACATCATTCGAATGACCCGGAGATTTGGAGGGTACTGGTAACGGCCGACTCCCGCCGAATCAGCGGCAGTATAACAGCACCAGTTGCAGAGGAATCCTAGAATTTTTGGTTGGTAATTTGACATTGTGTGCTCCAATACGAAATACTTTTCAATCCGAAAAGTCGTCGATGATGTTTATGAACAATTGAGACTGGATTGGGTATCAAACCCACAATGCATACCTTTACAGGCGGAAGCATCACGGTTTAAAGCCAGTGCCGCTCACCAGTAAGGATTTCCAGTCTTTCGTGCGCATCCCCTAAACGCTCTTGCCAAAGGCACTGACCTGGGCCATGATGCCATCAAAAGTAAAGCGTCCCATATCGATAGCCATGGTCGGACAGCGGGCGGCGCACACTCCGCAGCCCTTACAGGAAGCGGTTAAAGTCTGGGCCTTGCGGGGCTTAACCTCCTTGTTAATAGTAATGGCCTTATAGGGGCAAAAAGTCTCACAGGCCCCGCAGCCGATACACAAATAAGGATCGACATGGGAGACGATGGGCTCAGGAGAGATCGATCCATTGGCCAGGGGGTGGCAGGCCCGACCGGCCGCTGCCTGGGCCTGGGCAATGGTCTCATCCATCGATTTAGGGGCATGGGCCAGACCGCAGACAAAGATCCCGTCCACCGCCATATCAACCGGCCGCAGCTTGACGTGAGCCTCCAAATAAAATTTGTCGGCGGTAACCGGAACTTTGAGCATCCTTGACAAGATCGACGGATCTTCAGGCACAATGCCCACTGACAGCACCAGCAGATCGGTATCCAGTTCCACTTCTTCGCCCAGTAGCGGATCGTAGCCAACTACCTTCAACGGGCTTGATTTACTTCGGCCTGGAGTGACTTTTGGTGGATTATCAGGAGAATAACGGATAAAGATCACACCCAGTTCACGGGCCCGACGGTAATCATCCTCCATGAATCCGTAGGCCCGCATATCGCGGTAAAAAACAAAGATAGTGAGATCGGGGTTTATGGTCTTGAGACGGATAGCGTTCTTCAAGGCCTGGCCGCAACAGACCCGGCTGCAGTATGCCAGATCAGCGCCCCGTGAGCCCACACATTGGATCATCACCACCTGCTTCGTCTTTGCTGAAAGCGGACGACCGGAAGCCAACCGCTGCTCCAGCTCCAGCTGGGTCAATACCCGCTCGGACTGGCCATAAAGATATTGCTCGGGTTTATAGGGCTTGCCGCCTGTGGCGATCACCATAATCCCGTGGTTAACCACCTCACTGCCAGCCTTCCTGGTAATGGTGGTGGTGAAATTGCCCACATAACCGGAGACACTGGCCACCGTTGCTCCGGAATAAACGTGAATTCGGGAATGGGTTTTCACCTTGTGAACCAGATCCGCAATGGTCTTACGCGGATCGCCACCAAAACGGTCGGCGCTGAGTAACAGAGTCGCCCCTCCCAGGGTGTCCTCCTGTTCAACCAAAGTCGTAAGAAATCCCTGCTCAGCAATGGTCAACGCTGCAGTCATCCCCGCCAATCCACCACCAATGACAAGGGCTGATGGGGTAACCGGCAACCGTTGTTCCGGAAGGGCAGTGAGGTGGGCAGCCTTGGCCACAGCCATGCGCACCAGATCTTTGGCCTTAGCGGTGGCCGCTTCGGGCTCGTGCATATGGACCCAGGAACATTGATCACGGATATTAGCCATCTCGAACAAGGCACGGTTCAGGCCTGCATCCCGCAAAGTAGTCTGAAAAAGAGGTTCATGGGTACGCGGGGTGCAGGCAGAAACGACGATACGGTTGAGTCGGTGTTCACGGATGATGTTGACAAGATGCTGCTGGGTGTCCTGAGAACAAGAGTAGAGATTGTCGGTAGAATAAACCACGCCGGGCAGATCCCGGGCATAATCGCGAACTGCCCGAACATCGACGACTCCTGCGATATTGATACCACAATGGCAGACAAAGACGCCGATACGGGGCTCCTCCCTGGAGATATCACGCTCCTCCGGGAACACGGCTTTGGTTATCTCCATGCCACGCGCTGTGACTAACTGGCCTGAACAAAGGGCGGCGGCCCCACCAGCCTGGGTAACTGAATCAGGGATATCTTTTGGCCCCTGAAAGGCACCGATCACATAGACACCGGGCCGGCTTGTGGCAAGGGGAGTGTAGTTGTTGGTCTGGGCAAAGAGGTAACTGTTCAGATCGATGCCGGCGGCCTGGCCAAGCTGCTCTGCATCGTCCGGCGACTCCAACCCCTGGGTGAGGACAACCATGTCGAACTTTTCGTAATGATGTTTGCCGTCCTCCGTGGCCCAGGTGAGCAACAGTCTACCGTCAAAGACATCCTCCACTTGCGGTGGCCGGGCGTATATCACCCTGAAGTTGTTTTCGAGAGTGGCCCGCTCTCTTGCTGCATCAAAGCCTTTGCCGTGGGTGCGGATATCCATGTAAAAAAGAGTGATTTCAGCGCTGGGATCATGCTCGCGGGCAAGGGTTGCCTGCTTGATGGCGTACATACAGCAGACCGAGGAGCAATAGTTATTACCGCAGTTCTGATCGCGGGAACCGATACACTGGATAAAGGCGATCTTTTTGGGGTGTTTTTTGTCAGAGGGACGGAGAATCGCACCACCGGTGGGCCCGGATGCACACATCAGCCGTTCGTGCTCAAAGGCACTGAGCACATCCGCGAACTTGCCCCAGCCATAGCGGCCAAGAACCTCTTTGCTGGTCCGGCCAAATCCTGGTGCCAGGATGACGGAACCAATAGCGAGATCTAAAATCTCTTCCTTCTGGTCAAAACGGATTGCCTTGGCCTGGCAGGCAACGGCACAGAGGCCGCAGGTCTGGTAATTGAGCATGAAACAGGCTTTCGCATCAATATAATAGCTTGTAGGCACGGCCTGGGCATAATCGATATGAGCGGCGTTCGAGATCCCGAGGTTCTCGTTATAATCATCGTCAATCTGCTTGAGGCAGTAGAGAGTACACTGGCCACAACCGGTGCATATCTCTTCGTCGATATACCGAGGCTCTTTTCTGATCCTGGCGGTAAAATTACCGGGAACGCCGTCGAGTGAGATCAATTCCGACTTGGTCAGGATCTCGATATTGGGATCGCGACCCGCCTCTACCAGCTTTGGGGCGAGAATGCAGAGCGAGCAGTCGTTGGTGGGAAAGGTCTTGTCTAATCGGGCCATAACCCCGCCGATGGCACCGGATTTTTCAACCAGATAGACTTTGAGACCAAGTTCGGTGAGATCGAGTGCGGCCTGAACACCAGCCACCCCGCCACCCACCACGAGAACCGCCCCGACTGTTTTCAAAGCGGAAGGAGTGGGAATAGAAGCGCGCATAGCTCCTCCTTTACTGTACGTTATACCGGAAAATTAATTCCAGATCTGCTGCGACTCTCTGCAATCAGCCGCGAACAACGTCAGTAAACAAGGAAGGAACTACCTGGTTAAAGCCTGAGACCGTTCATGGGGGACAGAAGAGTCGCAATATCGTCCATCCCAAACTGGGACGGCCGGCTTGTGCCGAAGTATTGCTCAGATATGGGGCAATCTGTGTTTCAAAATGACTCTCCGTGAAGATAGGTAAAAATGTTGTAACACCCTGCGTGTAGTGCAAGACTTTAATATACTAGATTTTTTCTATGTAATCGATTTCTTTAAATGTGGCAACCCGAAAAAGCACCCGAAGAATTCGCTTCCGGTCAAGAAAATATCCAAGGGGACATCATATAAATACTAGTAAAAAACTTTCCGGGAGAAGCGGCTCACTCAATTTACGACCAAGCATATCTCTCATCTATTCAGGAAACTTTATAAAGTGTTATCATAGCTTTTCAGCATAACTCTCTTCATTCAACCTGTAATTTTCACACGACTCCGAAAAATCACCTGGTTGGGTGATTTGCTGACCAGCCACAACCAACTGCTAATAAAAGAGGCTCGGATTCATAGCAGCAGAGAAAAAGAAACGGGCCGGCCTGATTGTTTGTGCTGCGTCAAAGAGATACGCGTTTCCTTTAGCATCCAGCATTGGAATGTGCAGGTTTTTTGTTGCCATCAATCGTTCAGGGACAAAATACATATCGTGCATCACTTTATTCTGCAGGAAATGTCGTACTTGCTCAGCATCTATTCCAAGGCGTCCCTGAATTGTCTGAAATCCATCAAGTACCTTGTCATACTGCAGGCTAAGTATTCCATGACTTAAATTGCCATAAGGTGCCTGCTGAAGGTCTTTATAACCATACCTCCCTGGATAAGAGCTCTCCTTAATCTTCTCTATTTGTTTAGATGCATTCCCAGTCCAGAGAATCGTATTGAGGCCAAACTGTTCTTTTTTGTTCTGTATAGCCAGTAAAACAGCACCAGTTCGAAATTTATCCCCTCCTTGGAATCCCAGTGCATCATTTTCAGTGATAATATGAAATGTATCAATCTGCGCTGCTATGGTACCCGTCGGCTGAGAGGTAGAAATTTGATCAACATAATAGTTGTAGGCATAGGCCAGACTGTATTTCTTGCCGGTTTGATTGCCGACTGAAGTAACAAAACGATTTTCCCACTTCTGCTCTTCCCCCCAGGCCAAAAGCCCCCCAAGACTGACCACAGCCTCCGAACCAGATTGAGATGGCCCCAAAGATGTAAAATTATAATACCAGCGGGCATGCAGATTCAGTTGCCCTCTATCACGTATTACGTAGCCCCCTAGAGTTAATCCCAGCCGGTTTATAGCTGAACCAAAGCTGAAAGTAACCCCGATCTTACCGCCGCAATTTGAGTTTTGACCTGACTGCCCGTAAACAGGACCACTACTAATAAGTATGCCTGCAATCCCAATTACGAATAGTCTAAACAGTCTTTGCATAAAGTGATATGAATTTGCTTCTCGGTGAGAGAATAAGAATTCGCTTTCCATTAGGAAAGTACTAAGGGGAAAAACAAGCCTTCAGTCACTCAGATTTCCACCCAAACCATAAAAAGCACCCTATTATATTCCCCTTATACCTGCTACATCAAATAATCATTACAGAGGTTCATCCAATATTCCATTATCTTATTGTATTTCCACAGAGGTGTCCTTTTAAATCATCACCGGCATCAATCGGTACCGTAAACCGGCTCATCGTTACCGGGCCAAGCCGTGCTGTAGCGAGAAAGAACTGCCGGCTGCCACTTTACACAAGACAGTGAGAACTTGAAGCCCTCTACCAACATTTAAATCAGTATCATCTCCCCTATTTTTTTCTCTTATGATATTGTTTTCCCAGCTGGAATAAGATAAACAGAGCGAATACTCCTCATGTTGTTAGACAAAAAGAGAATGTAGAATGAATATCTTACTTTATGGTGCAACAGAGCTTGGCTATATGCTGGCGAAGCGACTCTATCTGGAGCATAGTGTTACTCTCATTGACGACCTGAAAAGGATGCCGGACAAATTTAATAATCTGGATCTCAGTTTCGTCGGTGGGAGTGGTGCTGATATTGATGCCCTGGAACAGGCCGATGTGAAGAAATGTGAACTGTTCATTGCCTGTTCCGGTCTTGATGAAGCCAATATTGTTGCCTGCTGGACAGTAAAAAAAATCGTGGATATTGAGACAATTTGTTTTATTCGTACCATGGAACTCTACAGGAATCTTGCTTCCCCAAAACAGGATCGTTATCTGACCAGATACGATATTAATACCATCATCTGGCCGGAACAATTACTTACCCAAGATATTTTTCGTATCATTTCTGTCCCCGAAGCCATTGATGTGGAATATTTTGCAGAAGGCCGGGCAAAGCTTTTTGAATACCGCATCAAGGAAGATTCCGTCCTGTGCGACCACCGTGTCATGGATTGTTCTTTTCCTCCAGATGTACTTATTGTCGGCATCACACGTGAAAACCAGCTTTTTATCCCAAATGGTTCTACTATCATCCTGGAGGATGATAAAATTATTTTCATGGGTACAAATTCTGCCCTCGATAGTCTGGCGGCAACAATATTTCAATCAACTGAAGTCACGAAGACTGCTGTCCTCATAGGTGGAGGCAGTGTTGGTTTCATGTTGGCCCAGAAACTGGAACAGACTGGAATCCGAGTGAAAATCATTGAACATGATCAGGCGCGATGTGAATTTCTGGCAGACAACTTGAAAAAAAGTCTCATACTCCATGGAGATGGGACAGACTTGGAACTACTAGAAGGGGAAAGCGTAGATAATGCTGACGTTGTTGTCTGTATCACCAATAATGATGAAAAAAACCTTCTCTGCTCACTTCTTGTCAAACAGCTTGCCCCCACCCGACGAATTATCACCAGGGTTAAGGATGCTAGAACCGGTCAACTCTTTGAGAAGGTAGGCATTGATGTTACTGTATCTCCGCGGGACTCGGCACTCAAAGAACTTCTCAATCGTGTGCAAGCAAGAAACGTAGACATCCTGGCGCTGGTAGAAGGAGGACAGGGGGAAGTATTGCGTCTGACTTTGCCTGAAAATTTCCCCGAAACAAAAGTTATTGATCTCAAATTTGAGGTCCAGGCAATTATAGGGATTGTCAAGCGGGGGCGGAGTCTTCTCATTCCCACTGGTAACACCGTTTTACAAGCCGGAGATCAAATAAAGGTCTTCACCATGGCAGACGATGCCGAAATCGTAAAAATGCTCTTTTCCTGATGAAACTCAGTAATGTCCTTAATGCTCTTGGAATCATCCTTGTTGCCTTTGGTACAATCCTGCTGACTCCGATTGTGGTTGCTCTCGTTGAGCATGAATATAGCTCTGTTCTTCCTTTCATAACCGCAGCATCAACATCCATTGGGCTTGGCCTGCTATTCCAGAAATATGGTGGTTTCTCGAGAAATTTTGACGATCTTAAACGCAATGAAGGGCTGCTCATTGTCTCCCTTGCCTGGATTGTTACAGCGGCTATGGGGGCGATCCCCTATCTTTTCTATGGCCTTTCTCCACTGGACGCCTATTTTGAGTCTGTATCCGGTATTACCACAACGGGTGCGACTATTCTCACTGATTTTTCCCTCTACCCCAAGGATTTCTTTTTCTGGCGTAGCCTCAGCCAATGGCTTGGTGGTATGGGGATTATCGTTTTATTTGTCGCTATCCTTCCACAATTTGCAGTGGCCGGCAGGCAAATATTTTTTGCAGAAGCACCAGGCCCCACTGAAGAAAAAGTGACCCCAAGAATTACCCATACGGCAAAGGCTCTCTGGCTGGTGTATCTCTTGTTGACTCTGTTGGAGATATTTTGTCTTGCTGCTGCCGGTATGCCTCTCTTTGATGCCACCTGCAATGCACTTTCAACAATGGCAGCCGGGGGCTTTTCTCCCAACCCTTTGTCAATTATGGGCTATGAGAGCTCAACCGTTACCTGGATTATTACTTGTTTTATGTTTTTGGCAGGAAGTAACTTTGCTCTCCAGTACCGTTTTCTCATACAGGGAAAACCATTGCCCCTATTGAAAAATGAAGAGTTTCATTTCTACACTTCTATTGTACTCTTTGTCTCGGTATGTCTCTGTATTGCGCTTCTTCTGGATGGCACAGCCACATTCCTTGATGCTGTCCGTGACAGTCTTTTTCAGATAGTATCTATTATCACCACAGCCGGATTTTCATCAGCGGACTTTGCTCTTTGGAGTGTTACTGCTCAGACCATTCTTTTTACTGTGATGTTGGTGGGGGGCTGTGCCGGGTCAGCAGGAGGTGGAATAAAGGTTATCCGTGTGCTGTTTGGTCTGAAATATCTCAAACGTGAAATTACCCAGATTATCCATCCAAAAGCAGTTCTTCCTATTAAAATCGATCACAAGTCAGTAGCAGAAGATATTCAACGTCAGATTTTAGGGTTTCTTCTCTTTTATCTCGTACTGATGACCTTCTCTGCCCTTTTAGTGACGATTATTGAAGGGGATGCTGCAGTTGGGATTGTAGGTACTGCCGCCACCATCGGCAATATCGGTCCAGGCTATGGGGAAATTGGTCCCATGGGAAGTTTTGGGGGGCTATCAATACTGACCAAAATTATCTTCATTCTCAACATGATCGTTGGTCGCCTGGAACTAATCCCCTTTTTAGCCATGCTGCATCCTGATTTTTGGAACTTTAGAAGGTGAAGGGTGATGAAAATTTGCAAAAGAAACAACCTTCTTCCTTAAAAAAAACGCCTTTGCGAAGGAAGAGCCATAGGCTGACGGCTGTTGCTTTACACACGGCAGAGAGGAACTAACGGTTATACAAAAAAAATCTTGCGCAGTACAGGTATACACGATGATACTGACGGCGGGCCTGGGGCTACAAAAAGACCATCGACTACCCCAAGGTTGAGGCGAGGCTATTTCCGACCTTGAAGGTTCTTGGGATATCCTTTGGCAAACCTGATACAAGGATCCATTTTTTCTGCGATTATTATCTGATCAAAGGCATGGTGGAATGCCAGCCGGAACCAGCGAAACTTATTTTGCACCAATGTTGACTCCTCGCATCCGACACGGATGTAACCAGTGGTGCCAATACTGCAAGCCTGGGCCAGGACAATCATTTCCGGGTGGAACTCAGCCTTGGAAATGTTTTCTCCAGGCAACTCTTTTTAGTGGGCTAGCTGGAGTGGCTTTCAAGATGAACAAGCAAGTGATCGCTCAACAACTATGACATTTCTAGTAAAAATACTCAGCAAAGCATAACATAGTAGGAATATAAACAACTTGATGCGGATCTTTAAAACCTTTGCAGTCACTTGTAGGAGAGACAATGAAAACCACTAATTTCAATACATTGAAGGGAAACGTTTCTGTTGTCGGTATGGGTGGGGAAGGGATTCTCAGAACCTATGGTAAAGATAATGAGGCGCAGGCCGTTATAAAGGAGGCTTTGGCCCAGGGGATTACCTATTTCGATTCGGCCAAAGCGTACTCTGATAGTGAACGGTATTATGGAAAAATATGGGGCAAGAACCCAGACCTGCGCCAGAACGTTTTCCAAACCAGCAAATCAGCCGCGCGGGACAAAAAAGGAGCCCTCGTTGATTTGCAAAACAGTTTCCAACGCCTTCAAACCAGTTATCTTGATCTCTGGCAGATTCATGATATCCGCACAGATGATGATTTCCGTGCTATTGCCCGACCCGGCGGAGCCTTAGAAGCCTTTGTCGAAGCCAGAGAGCAAGGTTTGGTAAAAGCCATCGGAGTCACCGGACACCATGACCCTTATATCCTCACTCGTGCCCTTAAAGAATGGCCTGTGGATGCGGTACTTATGCCCGTAAATCCGGTGGAAGGCAATATGGAAGGCTTTCTCACCGATACCCTACCCGCAGCCCAGCAAAAATCCGTTGCCATTATCGGAATGAAGGTGCTTGGAGCCTCCCATTATATCCTACCCAAATTCGATATATCTCCAGAATTATTGATCCGCTACGCCCTTTCTTTTGATATTACTTTGCCCATCATTGGCTGTTCCACTCCAGCCGAGGTCCGCACCTTAGCCTCAGTAGGGACAAATCTTAAACCCCTGTCAGATGGTGAAAAAAAGAATATTGAAGCAATTTTCAAACCCTATGCCCATCGCCTCGCCTTCTATCGCGGCGTGCGTTAGGGATAGGGTAACGCAAGAAAGGGGGCACCCATGAAAAAGCCTTCGTCAAGAGTATAGAGAACCCTATTCAAGTAAAATGTTTTCTTCATTGCAAGGTTAAAACCACGACACACCCTCGGCCATCTTGAATTCGCCATAACCACTTCCGGAGGCAAGGACATCTGAACCCGCCTTGTATTTATCCTCGATATATTGGGGGACAATGACCCCGTTTGATAAAAAGAAGTAGCCCGAATCCCGCCACAGCCCCCCAGGGGGGGTATGATTTTTTTCATGAGTCGTCTTTCTCCAATGTAATGGATGGGCGATGTCTCCGGTTGGAGTACCAACCGAAATAGCGAACAAGCTGGAAACTCTTTTCGGGGATGTGCTGGGCGAGAGTCGTTATGCCCTTCTCGTCTCCCCTTCCTTTACCAACAGTTTGAGGAGACTGGCTCTGAACAATTCTGCCAGCGCCCACCTGAAGACAAAAATCGAGAAAAATAATATATTTGGTAATTGAGATGGGATGGATCTGCTTTCACTACTTTACCTCAAGACAGCCCGCCTCTTACCTGCTGATATACTGTTTCCGTCAATGAGTCATAGGTATGGCCCTCGGGAAAAACGGGCTGCTGAAACCTCACCGACACCTGACGCAGAGGTCTGGGAAAAAGAGTCCCCACGGGTAGAGCCTGATAAGCACCATTTATGGTAACAGGAACAACCGGGACATTCAGCTCCATACTGAGAATGGCGAATAGTTTCTTGAAATCTCCAAGGGTACCATCCATACTTCGCGTTCCCTCAGGGAATATCATAATGTTTTTCCCTTTTTTCAACACCTCGGCCAGCTTCTGAATGGACTCTTTGAGGCCTGAGTTCAGATCCACGACGATAACATTATTTCTGTCTGCCAGAAAACGTATTAGCGGATTGTTAACATGTTTTCGTTTGGCATAAAAATAGGTGTTTTTGAAAAAATTCTGCTTGAGCAGAGACGCCACAAACAGGCCATCATAAAAACTCTGATGGTTCGGGGCTATAATGCATGGTGTATCGGGGATGTTCTCCTGGCCCTCCCCCTTAAACCTGAAGTAACCCTTAAAAAAGAGTTTGCTGCAAGTCCTGAATACATTGGCGGTAATCCATGTCCTGGGAAGTGTCAGGTCAACTTTTTCTTTCAGAATATCTTTCCAGTTTACCAGCTCAACGCTTATTTTTTCCTTCTTCTCCTGAATAAATTCACTGAGACGACGAACTGTCTGGTGTGCCATCAGTTTTTCTTCGCTGAGTTCCACCCCGAAGGTGGATTTCAGGAAGGCAAGAAGACTCACCTGATCGAGAGAGTCCATGGCGATATCAATCTCCAGATGGTCATCGGGAAAAATTTCCCTTTTACTCTGTTCCTCGATAAAACCTTTGATAATAAGATACTCTTCAAAGTCAGGCTGCCTGGCATCGCTTTTCCGTGCTGCCCTCTTTCCTACCAGATCAGGTAACTGAAAACGGCGCAGCTTGGAAAGTCGTGTCTTGGGCAATTCTTCGTCTATCAAGGTGAATTTCAGGATGCGTTTTGAAGGAGAAACCGTCTTATTGTAGGCATCAATAATCTTCCAACGAAAGAAATCATCAAGCTCCGTGATCTCACGCGCCCTGACTTTCTGAAAATCCGGCTGAATAACTGCCTGCAGGATATCATCCTTCACAAAGACCCCGACTTCATTGATGCAGTCTGTTAAGCTCTCCAGTTTCTGTTCAACCAGAACCGGATTGATATTCTTGCCACTGGCCAATACAATAATTTCTTTTCTGCGGCCGGTTATAAAAAGCCGCCCCTTCTCATCAAGATGACCAAGATCCCCGGTGTAGAGCCATCCATCCTTTAAAACCTCGGCGGTTTCCTCTGGACGATTCAGATACCCCTGCATAATATTTTTTCCCGATGCGACAATCTCCCCATCCCGTATCTCAATACTGGTGCAGGACATAGCGGTACCGGCAGAACCGATGGTGACCTGACCAGGACGGGTAAAGCTAATCATCGGTGCAGCCTCAGTCATTCCAAATCCTTCAAGGATTTCAAAGCCCAGAGTCATAAAATTACTACCGACATCAGGATCGAGGGCAGCTCCACCGCAAACAAGATACTTAAGTTTTCCACCAAATTTTTGATGTACGGCCTTAAAAATCATACGGGAAAAGCCCTGAGAACCTGCTTTTTCGGCGATGAAAAAGAGCAGGCGGGCAATTTTCTTCTGATTAATCTTGTCCATAACGCCTTTACAGATCGTCTTATACAGCCGGGGCACTCCAATAATAATTGTAACCTGATTATTCTGGAGAGTACTGATAATATCCTGCGGCTGGAGGGACGGAGACATGGCGATGGTCGCACCAACTGACAAAGGAGCAACCATGGAACCAAGCAGAGGGAAGATATGATGCAGGGGAAGCAGAAGCATAACCCGTTCATCGATGGAATATATGGGTACCCCGATGGAAACGGCTTCCACATTCGCCATCACATTCTCATAAGAAAGCATTACACCTTTGGGATCGCCGGTGGTTCCGGAAGTGTAGATTATCAGCGCTGTGTCATTCAGCGATTTTTTGGCAAAATCGATTCCTTCTACGACTTCTTCAGAAGTATTACCAGCTGTCCCCACATCTTCATAAACAAGGAGAAGTGGAGTATGGTCAATGGACTCAATAACACTGCGAAAGAGTTTCTCCCGCTCACGGGAACAAAAAACAACGTCCGGTAAACAATCGTTTACGATGTAGATTACTTCCTCAACGGTTGACAGATAATCAACCGGAATAACAGTACAGTTATTTTTCCACGAACCAAGAAAACTGTAAATCCACTCCGGCCTGTTTTCCGAGAAAATCAGAACCCGTTCGGCGGTATCTGGAAACAGCTTTGCAAAATAGACTGCCTCTCGAAGAAGATCCGCATAACGTATTTTCTGATCCTTCCACTTGAGTGCCGTCTTGTTGTAATTCTTCAAAAACATGGCTTTCCACTATCAATGGGCCGTATTGGCAATTGCTTGTTGCTCAGTATCAGGATTTGATACTGACTTCAAATTCACTTCCCGCTATCTACACCAATTAAGACAAATTACCAATAACTGTCCCGTTTTTTACCTGAAAATGCTCTTTGGATACGACGTTGTTGTATATCCCTCTTGCTGATATTTGAACTTCACAGTATCCTGTATCGTACCATCAGACAAACTCAGGGGCTGATTCACGACTCCCTACAACCAGGAATTCTCAGGAGAACAGGAATGAAAAAAATTATAGTCCTTCTTATTGCAGCGGCTGCCGGATATGGTCTGCTTGGCTATCACTTTATTCTTTTGGACAGCAGTGTGAAAATTCTCAAGAAAAACAAGGTTCAATATGTGAATACCTTCGTCGATGCACGAGGGAGCAAAAAACTGGAACTTGCCTTACAGCCGGATCTGATCGCTGCAGGTATCAAAGATCTGTTTGGTCAAATTGAGGGATCTGTCAAGGAAGCCACCGATCACTAAATCAAAGGATTTCTTCGTGTGTGGCCTGGTTCTATTGAATACAATCAGCAGGTGTTCAGAGTGAAGGGTATTCTTTAGTATTCAGCAAGCACCCCGAAGTGATGCGTGAAGCCCGTCACCTCCCGCACCTCCGAAAACCCTGCTTCCTGCAACACTGCCATAACATCTTCCACAAATACACGATGCTCCAGTGGAGGCCCTTGTTCACAGGCCTCCACCTTCTTTTCCCAATCAACTATCAGCAGTCGTCCGCCGGGCAGTAGAACTCTTCGTATTTCACGCAACAAGGGTACTGGATTGCCAAGTTCATGAAAGACCGTAATAGACCAAATGCCATCGACGCTTGCATCGGCAAAGGGAAGAACATCACGCGTCATGAGTTGTGGCAGAATATGGTCTTTTTCTCTACCCCTTGCCATCTCCTCCACCATCAGCGGCTCAATATCCAGGGCGTGAATAACCGCATCGGGTACCATTAAGGCAACTTCACGGCTGATATAGCCAGTGCCGGCACCGATATCAAGATACACCCGCCTTTTCTCCATTTCCAACAGCGTTCCTATTCTCTGCGGGGGAATCCATTGTAACCGAACCGGGTTGTTCAGTTTCTTTCTCTTGGCCGGATTAAATTTTTTTTCTTCAGACATTCTCTGTTCCCGTCGGAAATGTTATTCTGCTTTTTTCAATTCTCTGTTCGTAAAAACACCTGTCCCGATTTGCTTACCGTTCACCAGTGCTAGAACAATTTACGAATACGCTCATAACCTGACTTCAATTCATCGGCCACAAGGCTCAGGGCAGCACCGGCATTTTCAGCAGTTTTACCAGCTTCATCTACAACTGGTTTGCATTGCTCCAGAAAAGCTTTCCATTTTTTATCAAGCTTCTCTAATTCCTGTACAGCTTCTGCCTTACCAAGATGAGCCTCCAGTCGAATCTCATCACGCAGCTCTTCAATTGAAGCCTTTATCGCATCAAGTTTACTTGTTTCATCTGTCATGTTTTTTCCTCAGGGATAAGTAACGTTCCATTCTTTTTTCATATCAACAACTGTCCAGTCATTGCGCTACTTGATTTTATCAACACAAGGACTCAACACTGATTTCACTGTTTACCATTGCTGACGATGATCTTGGACTTCACAGCACGTATCTGCGGAATGAGAATCGACCTGAAAGCATCATAAGCCGCCTCAATGGGAATGGCGCAATCATTGCCTTTGGGGTCCCTGAACACCCCACTGTTCAGGCCACTGACATTTCCATATCTGTCCAACAACGGCCACCCCTTATCCTCTTGTTGTATCCGAATATCACTGCATAGCATTTTTTGCTTCTCAAGTGAGGCTGCGTTGTCAACCACTCTCCCCTCCTGCACCAAAACACCGCTCTCTGCCCTGTATCCTGCAATAAAAGCCCTGTCACCTGCTCGCAAGGGAATAGTACGGGGACGAAGAGGCGTGTACTTTAGTTTTGCTGTATTCACCTGAAGCAGTAACAGATTATGAGCAGTAGAGCTGTAAGTTATTTTTTTGAGCTTCAACCGTTTCCCCTCTGAGGAGAGGATTTTTATATCCGATAAATTTTCAAGAGACGGCCCACTGGTTTTCTTTAACAAATCACCCAACTCCTGGCTTCTGGTGATACTGGTAAAAAGTTCCTTCTTTTTTTCTTCGGAGAGACGTTGAAATGTTTCTTTTTCATAGCCAGGCAGCAGAAGATTCATTTTTTGCCGAATAGTCCGCAATCTTTGCTGCTCAAGAACAACAATCTGATCCAGCAGTTTTTTTTCATATCTGGCCTTCTCCAGTTTTTCTTTGCTGGGCCCCGCTACATCCCCTGCTGTCAGAATATGTCCTTTATAATCAATAAAAAATCCTGTCGCCTGGCCAAGGGGAGAATCGATATACACAAGCGATCGCAAGACACGTCTGGACATCTTCTCGGTGGCCGTCGGAACCCTGTCAGGTTTGCGGTCTATCTTTTTTCGGGTGGATTCGAAAACAATTGGAGAGATCTCCAGACCTGTTTGCAGGACGACTTCCTCTGGCGCTGATTGCTCATCGGCTATAGGTGTATCCAAGGATACACTTTCAATATTCGGCAAAGGATCAACTGCAGCAGACATCTCATCTCTCATGGGGACAAGATAAGCCAATAACGCTGTGGCCAAAATCAAAATAAGCAGAATCAGTAAGAAAGGCCTGTAAGTAAATGATTTCAAACTATACAACTTCCCGGTAACATTCTTTATCATTCTCTATTATTATTTTGCATCATCCAGCCACTCTTCTATCAGCCTGGGCTTAAAAACACAGCTTCCAGGTGCCCGCCAGGTACACTGGCCATTCATTTCAATTCCATGCCTGATAACTGAAACAGGGCGATCCGAGGAGACAACCACCACAATCACCCCATCGTGCTCTTTGGAAAAACGAAGGGCTGAATTATAGCGCGCTCCTCTGGCCAGATCTTCACCATAAATGCTTCGGCCATCGAGGAGGCAGGAAAATCCGCGGAGACAGGATTCAGCATCAATATGGAGTGCTCCATCCACGGCAGAAAGAGAAGCCGCGAGAGAAAGGAGCCTTTCTTCTGAAAGGTCAAGAGGCTGCTCAAACTTCTGACCGGGAATATCAAGAGGAGAACTTTCCAGATCTATTACCAGAGTGCAGCCATGGGAGGATTTTTCAGCATTGTGGACCAGGGCACTGATAATATGGAAAAGCTTATACACAGAGTCACTGCTTAATGACTCTGCCTCTAGGAGGCTTTCTTCAACTTCAACCAACTTAGCCATATTGGTGGTGGAATGAAACTTTCCATCGAAAAAGCTGCAGACGGTTTCTTCTCCCGTTTTAATAAAGCCATAGCTTTCATTAAACTCAACCAGAATAGAAAACTCAAGATCCTCGTCGGATGCAATACCAACGATAGAGACCCCATCGGAAACGAGCCTGTTACCAGACCCTTTAACACTCTGCAGTAATTTTCGAACATGCTTGCAATTATCCAGTTGCGGCCGCTCACCCTCATTAAAACGAGCAAGAAAAGAAAGCTGCCCCATCAGCCTCGGCTCCACAAAAAGCAGACTCCCATCCGGCAAAGCCCCTTCTTCCAGAGTCTTTGAGATACCCAGGATAGCCTTCAAAACCGGGTAAATACGGATTTTGGAATCGATACCGAGACGAAAGTTACATTCATCAATAATACAATCCCGAACGGCATGAGTCGCGTACTCCTTGAGAAAACTCCCCGAGATCCCGGAATATAACTCCTGCTCATTGGCAATGTCATGGGAAAAACGGAGTACAGCATACTCCAGCCAACGTTCCGTTGGTCCAATGGAGCAAATATCAGGATGGTGTTCTGTAAACCACATCTGATAAAAGACAGAACCCGATCGACCGCCATAGCTGACAAGACCATCAAGCCCTAAGTTTTTTTCTGGAAGGATATGACCATATCTTGCTTTATCATTTTCGAGATTAATGTCGACACACCACTTCCCATCCGGGGAAAAAATCATCCTCAATGCCGGATCATAGCCTTTCAGCAGACTCTGAGGATCACAGATATACAGTTTTGACTGGGGAGTAAGGCAGTATATCACCGCCACCCGACTCGGCCCCGAGAATTCAGACAGACCTTCCTGGAGACCATGCAGTATATCACTTGTACAACGATGAACAAAATGATCGACTCGACTGGTCATTTTGTATTTTTATCCTTACTCAACCAGATGGGCCCATTCTTTGGTACCAAACCAGTAATGATGACGCTCTTCCAACCAGCCCTCGTGACTGACGATGGTAATCCAGTTATTAAAAAAGCTGATGGTATCAAAATCACCTTTTCGCACAGCAAAACCAATAGGCTCTCTGGTAAAATTCGACTCAAGTGGCAGGAACATGGTTTCAGGGTATTTAATAGCCTCATAGGCTGGTCGGGGAGCTGACCCCACAACTGCATGAACATTGCCGTTACGAAGCTCCTGATAGGCCTGGGCCTCATCATCAAAGAGGCGTAATTTGGCATTCGGGATGTATTTCTTTACTGCTGTAACCGCTGTGGTCCCCAGTTTACAGGCAATCTCCACATCCGCATTGTTAAAATCCTCAAGACTTGCAAACCCTGCCGCCTTTTCTTTATGGGCAACAATGGCCATGCCGGAGTAATCATAGGGAATTGTAAAATTGACCTTGAGTGCACGTTTTGTCTGTATGCCCATGCCACCGATAACCACGTCAAATTTTCCGGTGAGCAATGCCGGGATAATTCCAGCCCACTTGGTTGGAACAAACTCCACTTTCACTCCCATATCGGAGGCCAATCTTCTGGCAACATCAATTTCAAATCCTACCAACTCCCCCGATTTATCTTTCATGGCCCAGGGCAGAAAGGTATCCATCCCTACTCGCAGAACTCCGCGCCGCATGACCTGGTCAATTGTTGATTCGGCTATCAGCTGATTCTGCATTTTCCCGGCCATGACAGGGATTGCTGTCATAATCAGTGCTGTAATAAGGCAAATAGTTACAAGAACTTTTCCGTTGAATGTCTTCATTGTTCCTCCTGAGTGAGTTTCTGAAAAAATAAGGGTGTCAGATATAAGAACATCTTATTGCATAGTAATCAAAAAGACAAATCAGACCTGTAGGGTGATGACATCTGTTTTTCCAGGTAGGACACAAGGATTGACAGGGACACGGTGATAACAAGATACATCAGAGCCACAGTAAACCAGAGTTCAAAGGTGAGAAAGGTCTCTGAAATCAAGGCCTGTACCTCCATGGTAAGATCATAGACAGCAATAGTGCTTACCAGTGCCGAATCCTTAATCAAAGATATGGCCTGGCTGGCCAGTGGCGGCAATACTCGACGCACAGCCTGAGGAAAAACGATAAATCGATAAGCATGATTATAACTGAGTCCCAGGCTGTGCGAAGCCTCCCACTGCCCCTTTTCCACAGACATAATTCCGGAACGAAGGATCTCAGAGGCATAGGCACCCTCAAAAAGGCTGAGTGCCAGCACTGCAGCCCAAAAGCGATCGAGGCCAAGAATTGGCCCCATAACAAAATAAATGAAAAAGAGCTGAATAAGAAGAGGCGTATTTCGACTGATTTCAAGGTAAAATCGTGCAACAACTTTTCCCGGAACCGAGTTTGAAAGGCGGAGCAATGCTGTGATCAGGCCGACTACAAATGCCAACCCTAGACTGATTGCAGATATCTTAACAGTCACCCCAAGTCCGTACAGGAGTGGACCCGCCATAAAACCAGAATCATCCCAGACATAAAGATATCGTGGTATCTGATACCATTGCCACTGATAGCCCATATCCTCAACTGAACGTGCGAAAAAGTAGCATACCAGAACAAGAAGGAGCAAAAACTGTCCGATATCAAACAGAGGAGACCTGGTGAAAGACCTCCAGGTTTTCCTTTTCTTTTCAGTAACTAAGGAATGCATCAAGGTTGTATTGGTAAAAGATTTAATTACAAAGCAGATAGCTCGAAGTATACTAGTGTTTTACAAAAAAACACCTTTATTATGCGGAACACCCATAAGCTTATTTTTAAAAGTGATCACAAGTGATTATCGACTTTCATACCCATGCCTTCCCTGATAACGTCGCGGCAAAAGCCATTCCTGTTCTTGAAAAGGAAGGAAACATCAAGGCCCACACTGCTGGAACCACCCAATCTCTTCTAAGTTCCATGGATCTGGCTGGTATTGATCGCAGTCTTATCTGCTCCATTGCGACCCGCCCTGAACAGTTTAAGCCCATTCTCAACTGGTCACGTGAGGTCAAGAACGCACGTCTTATTCCCCTGCCCTCCATTCATCCAGATGATCCACACTGCCTAGAACATGTTTATACCGTAAAACAGGAAGGCTTTATCGGAATAAAGATGCATCCCTTTTATCAGGACTATTTTTTAAATGAGAAAAAACTGGATCCCCTCTACGAAGCCTTAAGTAACACAGGCCTGCTCCTTGTTGTTCACTGTGGGTACGACATCGCCTTTCCCCGTATCCGCCGTGTAGACCCCGCAGCAATAGAAAAGCTTCAGCAGCGTTTTCCGCACTTGCGTCTTATAACTACTCACTTTGGAGGATGGGATATCTGGGATGAAGTTGAGGATATCCTTATTGGTAAAAATATTTATATGGAAATCTCCTTTGCCCTCCACTATCTTAAGAAGGAACAAGTAATTCGAATGCTGAACAACCACCCTCAGGAATATCTGCTTTTTGGCAGCGACTCGCCGTGGATTGATCAGACAGAATCTATTCACCACTTAAAAGCATTGGCACTGAATGACAAACTACTCACCGGGATTCTCGGTGGGAATGCACTGAGACTTATACAGGAAGCCGTATGACAGACATCCCCCATATATCGAAAAGAGACTGTGATTGCTGCGGAAAACCTCTTCCGGACGGTGAATTATTTTATCACTGCCGCACGGAACTTATTGCTGCCAAGGATGAGACCATCCCCGAACTGAAACACCCGGACAAACTTATTGCCATGGCCCTCTCTGAGATAGCCGGAAAGGACGAGAATGAGCTTCTAGATGATATCTACCAGGAGATTATCCTCCAACTCTGTCCAAACTGTCGTCTAATACTGTTGAAACATATCCACAGTATGTTGAATAAAGGCTGTAAAAATTGTCCCAAATGCGGGCCACAGCCGGTAAGGAAAAAAGGGAAACTGCTAAAATTTCCTTCCAGTGATAACGTGAAATAGGTGGCTCAAACACACCTTGTTGTCTTTACTGGACCCCTGCCCCTCTGACTACAACACCTGTTGCAGAAATTCATCAGCCAGCATTGACAGGGCAAGGGCATCCATAACTTCCACCCGTGAATCCACCATAACTCCGTTTGCAATCAAAACCGTGCGCGGATAGCCATGACCGCCAAAGGCATCGGTGAGTGATTGGTGTTCATCTGAGATAAAAATCAGCTTTTCAGTCTGCACACAGCACTGATAGACTGGAATTCCAGCTGTTTCCATTTTCTGTGCAAACCCTGGAAAATGAGGTTGCTGGCGTACCATGCAATCCGGACACCAGGCCGCTATCACGTTGAGTACAAAGGTTTCCTTCTGATTCATTTGCTCCTGCACTTCGGCAGGACTGAGTTCTCGTATCATAATTATTTATTTCCTCCGTATCTCCCAGCAATGATGAATTCTACTGTTTCTGGCAAAATCAAGGGGAATGGAGTCCCTGCTGATATTACGGATTGCGTAATACTTGTCAATGGATTCATCCATCTGAAAGCGTCTGAAATTGGTTGAAAAAATGAGCACCCCACCCTCTGCCAGACGGGCAACGGATTTTTCAATCAGGAGGCGGTGATCGCGTTGCACATCAAAGACCCGGCTTTCTTTTTTGGTATTGGAGAAGGTGGGAGGATCAACAAAGATCAGATCGTACTCCTTTCTATCCTCCGCCAACCATTTAAGGCAATCGGCCTGTATCGTTTCATGAGCCAAGCCGCCAAAACCATTCAGAGCAAGATTCATCCGAGCCCAGTTAAGATAGGTTGGTGAAAGATCCACGGTGGTTGTGGATTCCGCTCCACCTACAGCTGCGTGAACGGTAGCCGTTCCCGTGTAGGCAAAAAGATTGAGGAAACGTTTCCCCTTAGCTTCCCTCGCAATTTTCATACGAATATTGCGATGATCAAGAAATATTCCGGTATCCAGATAATCGGTGAAATTCACCAGTAGAAAGCAGTCCCCTTCCCGGACGGTGTACATTTTTTTATGGGTTGCCTGTTTTTGATATTGGGCCTTCCCCTTCTGTTTGCGCCTGGTTTTTAAAAATACCCGGTCTCTGCGTACCCCAAAGAGGTGCCGAACCTGATGCAACACCTGCTGAAAACGTCTCTGTGCTATTTTTTCATCTACCGTATCGGGTGCAGCATACTCCTGAACCTGAATCCACTTTTCATAGAGATCCACCGAAACATTAAATTCCGGAAGGTCTTTATCATACACCCGGAAACAGTGTACCCCATCACGTTCTGCCCACTTAAGAAACTTTTTGGCATTTTTACGAAGCCTGTTACCAAACTCTATTCCTTCCTCGGGGCCATTATCCACAGCAAGCTGCCATTGAAACGCCGGTGTATCCTCTTCATGCACTGTGCCACAAAACAATCGGCAGTTAATGGAGCCATTATACATGCGGTGAGTCCTTTCCCACTTGATCCCCATCCTGTCACCGAAATCGGGATTGGAGGTAAAGACTCCTATCTGCCAGTCGTACAGTTCCTGTTTACTTATACGCCCCAAAGCCCTGTGAAGCTGTTCCGCCTGATCTGTTTCGGAAAGCCGCTCGCCATAGGGTGGATTGACCACCATGATCCCCCTGGCAGCAGGACGCCGCAGATTAGCAAGTTGTCCCTGTTTAATAACGATCTTGTCATCATAACAGGCATTTTCGACATTGCTCCTTGCCACGGCCACGGCACGGGGATCGGCATCATAACCAAGCATTAGAGGCCACTCCCGTTCAAGTCCGGCTTCCTCCCGCTCGATGGCCTCATCCACCAGTCTGTCCCAAAGAGTCCGATCGTGCATCTTCCAGCCACTAAAGCCAAAATAACTGCGGGACAGTCCGGGTGCTGCATCACCAAAAATCAAGGCTGCCTCGATAAGGATGGTTCCCGAGCCACACATCGGGTCAAGAAACATGACATCCTTTGATATCCCAGGTTTCCATCCGGCAAGTGCAACAATGGCTGCCGCCAGACTCTCCTTCAATGGAGCAAGACTTCCACCCTCCTTCCGATATCCGCGTCGATGCAGACTCTCGCCACTTAAGTCGAGGGCGATTGTGGCCTGATCCTTGTAAATGGAGACTCGAATCCTGATCCCAGGACGTACCACCGATACATTTGGTCGCTCATTATGAGTCTTACGAAACTGATCCACCACAGCATCCTTTACCCGGAGCGCCGCAAATCCACTATGCTGTATGGCCGACAGATGAAGAGTGCAATCCACGGCAAAGGTCGTCTCAATATCCATGTGCTGGCCCCAGTCAACCTTCAATGCCCCCTCATACAGAGCATCTTCATCGGGGGCTGGAAATTCGGCAAGCGTGAGAAACACCCGGGAAGCATAGCGTGACCAGAGACAGGCCCGGTAGGCAGCTTCAAGATCACCCTTCCAGCTCACCAACCCCCTTGCCTGGTCCACATCAATTCCGCCAAGATCCTTTGCTTCCTGGCACACCAAATCTTCAAGGCCAGCTGCACAACTTATTGCAAGACTATATATTTTTTTATTTTCCATCATAGGGGTAAGGCTACTGTTGTTTGAAAAAATTCACAATAGTGATAGACGGGCGATCTCACAAAACATCCAATCCAAATAAAGTCCTCTTCCCCGCCTTTTTTAAGGTCTCGTTCACCACCCGGCGAACATCTACAAGACATCAGCGCCCTTGAGGATTGTTCGTTTCACAGTTGCAGTTACCGGCCTTTGACTCAGCAATAATCTGCTCCAAAATGGTTGATTTCCCGTGTACAAGTACATCTTTTTCCAAAGCATCTGCCGTATGATTATGGCAATAACAAATTAATCCATCCATTTTCAACACCCTTTCAGTTCTATTTATCCATTGAAAACATATTCTTTGATTATACTCTAGCCTTGTCCGAGAATACAGGAGATTGCATTCCCCCTTCGTATTTCTGGGAGTTTTCTTTTAGCAAACCAACATCGGCTCCTGAATTCATACGTCAGAGGTGAGGCAAAAAGAGACCTCCTGTAGTAAAATGTACTATAGCATAGGAAGCTGGCATGAAGATAAACTCACAGAATCTTAGGCCACATTGCCCCCCCCAGCTGAAAGGAGAATCCCTGAAAAAAAAGAAAGCAAACTTGACATGAATTATACCAACAAGGTAGAAAGATAATAATAGCGTCGCTTCACTCCGACACGTGTGGCCGGAATCTCCAGACTGGAAGGCCGATTTCGTCTGGAATAAATAGCCGGATTCAGTGGAATACGAACCAGCGCCTAAGGACAAAACCAACCTGCTCTCAAGGATAATTTGTCGATTATTCAGTCATTTACCTTGGCAACCTCCCCTTACTCTGCTATCCTTAACTGCGACCTAAGTTTTTTTTTGGACTGTTTTTATAGGTAATATTTCTTATGGACGCATTAAGTAACAAGGAATTAACGACGTTATTGGAAATTATATCAGACTGCATTACTTGTGATTCTATTGAGACATTTTTTACAATTATATCGAAAGTTGAAAACCTACTGCAGTATGGTCACATTGTTTTTCTTTCATCCCAAAAAGATTTTCCCAGCAGTCTACCCTCGATACAAGAAATCAATGTGTCCTATCCAATTGAATGGACAAATATATACCGAACTCAAAATTATACCGCTGTAGATCCTATAATAAGTTCAGGAGAAACAGGTTTACTGTTCTGGAAAGACATCTATGACAGAACACCTCCTGATCAAGACTTTTATTCCCAAGCTCAATCCTTTGGATTAACGAATGGATTTTCTCATATAATTTCTACACCCAAAATATTCGGATTAATGTCTGTAGCAGGAAATGAGCTTGTTGACTCATCCCGCAGTAGAACTATTATCAATTACCTTGCCCCACATTTTCATCAACTGGTACAACACCTAATAAAAAAACAGGCAAGAGAGAGCATGCCTAAAATAACACCACGTGAACGAGAAGTATTAATTTGGGCAATGGAAGGCAAATCAAATTGGGAAATATCTGTCATATTGGGAATTAGCCAGGAAAGCATAAAGGGGCATATTTCAAAAATCCTGAATAAATTAGATGCGAGCAATCGTGCTCATGCGGTGGCTATTGCTATGCAGGCCAATCTTTTATTTCCATATGGGTGAATTTCTGAAAACCCTTTCTTTTGGAATATACGACTTATAAGAGTTGAATAGTAAACATCCACCCTCTCGGTCAAATCATATCCTCTTCTTCATTAAACATGTATAAAATCGATTTTTAAGCAGGTCATTCTGGATTGAAAAAAATAAGAGAGATACACAAATCAATCACCTACAGGACGTTGACTTCCGATACTCTCAATTGAAAACCCAGGTGCACATTCTGCCAATAAGATGTTGAGGATTTCGGGATGATCTTCTTGTGAGTCTTCCAGGGCCGTCAGTATTGAATCAATCACTTGGTCAGGAATATAATTCTGAGCCTGCCATAAAATTGGAATAACATTAGATGGAACCTCAATATTTGAATTGCTGAGAGCAATAATTAAATCATTTATTGGCATTTCTTCTCCTGTTAGTGAGTCACCTTGAGCCCTGATTATAACAACGGCAATATAATAAAAACAAGAGAGATATGAGCTTGGTAACTAACTGTAAAATGAGATTAATGGTGGCATTTGCAAAGGTCATATTGCAATTGTCCTGAGTAAAGTAAATACTCAAAAACTCCCTCCTGCCGGTGTTATCATATTGCAATATGACCTTTTACTTTCTCTAAGCTTAATGTCTACCCCCCCTAACGGGTTGTGCTACTAAATTACCATTTGTTCGATATTTAACTGCTCCAAATCTTGAAACCATGCCAAAAGAGCTGGCTTCTTGGTTGCTGTAAATTTCTCAAATGCTGTCCAGGTTGATATCGCAGCTATGGCAACAACGCCATCGGGCATAGTCACCGCTGGAGCCACAGCAGTGCAAGGCATACCCAGTAAGTTCAATAACCGAAAAAAGTGATTTGAGACAACCATATAGACAGTATCTTTATCGTTACTTCTACACCAATTATAAAAGGCTTTTTCCAAAGCCATCACAATTGGAAACATCCCATACTTCGTTGAAACTTGACTTTTTCTGAGGTCATTTGCAATACAGAATCGTGTTACTTCAATCGTTTGTGGTGTCTTCTGGATTTTGTGATTTCCAATAATTTCTTTGAATTCATTTTCAATCATGAATCGGTCGGTAGGGAAATGGATTCGCAAGCATGCGATCAAGCGATTTTTTGCAAAAACTCCGACCTGTAGACATTTGCTGTCATAAGAATCAATTTCCTTTTTATTTTCATTACCAGAAACCCATTTAAGTTCTTCAGCAAAGACTTGATAGCGCAATCGAAAGGCCGCGTTTTTCTCTTCTTTCGTGGTTAAAGTTTGCATGCGTAAATCTTCTTCAAAAAAGTATCCCATAATCCATCTCCTGATAATAATGAGAGTTCAACACCTTCTTTACCTAGAAGGATTGTTGGATATCTCAGAAAGAAATTAGGAGTGATTCTGTAAAGAAGGGATTTGAAAATATAGCCCCCCGAATGGGGGGGTATGCATAGATGTGATTATTCAGTATCTTAGTTAAGCTTATTATCTCAAAATACATTGAGAATAAAAATCAGTAACATATCAGCATTCCAAAATAGCATTCAAGAAAATTACCTTTGTTATATTTACGATTCATTACCCAAGGGGTCGATTATGAATAATGAAGTAGAAACAGGTAATATTCCTCAAAATGAAGACGGACTTCTAATGTTACACATAAGTCAGGTCCCCGAAAATATTGGCCTTATTCGAGTAGTAAAAAACTTGGCAAATCCTAACGGGGAAATTGAGACTGACGGTTCCTGGTCACGGGCGGAAATCCAACGTCTCAGCATAGAGTACCCGCAGCTAGTTGTTGAGTTACATGTAAATCCAGAAGAAAAACTGAATCTGCTTGTGGATCAATTAACGAGTATTACAGAAAAAAAACTTACCCTGAAGAGAATGTTTGAAGATGTAAATAGTGTCAAAGAGCATTTGAAAGAGAGGGTAAAAAAGGTTTTTGATGAACAGATAATCTCTTTCAGGAACCGAATGACCATCTTTTCTTATGGCGTTAGTGATAGCACCTTAACTGAAAATGCTGGCTCATATAGTAAACTCATTTCCTATTCAACCCAATGTTTTGTCATTGGAATGCTTTTTACCAAATATCTCAACGAATTGAGTGATCAACAGAGAACCACTTTGGGGAAAAGTCTTATTCTTCATAAAATTGGGTACATAGAGACCATGGAGGACTCAAAAAGCCTCATGGAAAGAACGATTGCAATTTTAGAAAATGCTGAATATGAAAGAGAAATTATCAGGTTTGCCATGAATCAGGGAGCAACCCGATTTAAAAAGAATAAGCTTAAGAACTTACCCCGATCCACAGAAATTGGCAAAATTGTAACACATTATTGCAACTGCACGGTGAACCATCCAAGATCCACTCCTCCATATAAAACCATCGAAAATTTCGAGAGTGTTCTGGAGGCTTCGGGCAGGCGGCGAGAAATAATGTTTGACCCAACGTTATTAACTAAATTTGTCGAAATGATACGTAAAGGCCTGGAAATGCCAGCCAAATAAACAACGGTCAATTATATAATAAGTAACGGTTAGATCAAAGGAGAAGCAAGCAGGGATGAATCAACAACCCGTAATTCTTTGTGTTGATAACGAGCCCATCAATCTTTCACTAATGGAGGCGGTGCTGGCGCCTCAAGGTTTTCTGATCGTGCTCGCTCAGGATGGGAAGACGGCTTTGGACAGATTGCACAGCGAACGGGTCGATCTGGTGCTGATGGATGTGATGATGCCGGAGATGGATGGTTTTGAGGTCTGCCGCCGGATCAAAGCCGACAGTGCGACTTGGGCTATTCCTGTACTCTTTGTGTCATCTCTAAATGACTCATCCTTTGAAATCATGGGGCTCGAGCTGGGGGCAGCTGATTATCTGGTGAAACCCTTTAGTCCTGCCGTGCTTCAGGCACGGGTTAAAACCCAATTGGAGATCAAGGCACACAGTGATCTCTTGGAGGAACTGGCCGCAGAGCGTGCCCGGCAATTGATCCACGCCGAACGTCTATCCACCCTCGGTACCCTGGCAGCGGGCATTGCCCACGAGATAAACAACCCGCTTTCCTACATCTTCAGCTATGCCCAGATGTTGCTTACTGATATGCAGAAACTAAAGAGCCTGATGACTTCTCATGGGGTCTCTGAAACTGCGTTGCGGAGAGCTTGGCAGGATTTTTTGGAACAGGATGCGGAGGCCCCTGTCAACATAGCCGAGGGTGCCAATCGTATCCTGGTCATCATGGAATCCATACGCAAATTTTCCTGCCAGGGACAGAGGGAAAAGGTTCCGGTCTCCATGGTTGTCTGTATCGAAAACGCCCTTTCCCTCTGTAACAATGCCCTGAAATACCATGTGACCGTCGACAAGAAGTTGGCGCCTGGCCTGGATCCGGTCATAGCCAATGGCCAGCAATTAGAGCAGGTCTTTGTCAATCTCTTTAAAAATGCCGCTGATGCCATGGACGCTAAGAAAAAAGGGACGCTGTCCATTACTCTGGACCAGGCCAACGGGTTTATCCGCTGCACCGTGGAAGACAACGGACCCGGGATTGAGCCGCAGCAGTTGGAAGCGATCTGGCAACCCTTTTTCACCACTAAAGATGCACAAACGGGAACCGGCCTGGGACTTTCGATCAGCCGGGGTATAATCGAGGAACATCAGGGGCGAATCCTGGCTGAGAACCGGGAAGATGTACAAGGGGCACGCTTTGTGGTGGAACTCCCGGTGAGATCGACTAAACAATAATAAATCTTGAATAATGGTGTTCATGAATTTCTTTGGCGGATTTACCCAGGAATCAACACTCTCCAAAGCAAAACTCACACTGCGGGAATACGACCTGTCAAACCTCGTATATGACGCGGTCAGGGCATAAAGTAAAATTTCACAATCCATCCATCATAAGATAATTTATGACTTCATCACGATGCCGCCGCGCTCCAACTTCACGTTCCTGTGATATCTGACTGCAATCAAGTTATTATGCCATCAGAAAATATCTGTTTTAAACCGCTTCAATCTGCTTTTCATGTGAGTGCTTTTTCAGCATGTAATAGAGTACAGGCACCGCCATTCGACTCACCAGCAAGGATGCTATCTCACCAAACATAAGCGAAATGGCCAGACCCTGAAAAATTGGATCGGCAAGGATAACCGAGGCACCAACCATAACAGCAAGAGCGGTCAGTAACATGGGACGAAAACGCACAGCCCCAGCCTCTACAACTGCCTCGGCAAGGGGAAGACCGTGACTGATACGAAGCTCAATAAAATCAACCAGAATAATAGAATTTCGCACTACAATTCCGGCACCAGCCATAAAACCTATCATCGATGTGGCGGTAAAGAACGCCCCAAAGGCCCAGTGAGCTGGTAGAACGCCAATAAGTGAAAAGGGGATGGCAGCCATAACAACAAGGGGCGTATAATAATCCTTAAACCATCCCACCATAAGCATATAGATAAGAACCATCACCACACAGAAAGCAAGCCCGAGATCACGAAACACCTCCAGGGTGATATGCCACTCACCATCCCACTTCATGGATGGCTCGACATTTGTGAACGGTTGATTCAGGTTATAGACTTCAACTCTGTCACCACTGCCACCAAAGTCGGCGGGGTTGAGCTCGGCAAGCCGTTTGTTCATATCAAGGATTGCATAGACCGGACTCTCCACCGTTCCAGCAACATCGCCGGTCACATAAATAACCGGCTTCAAATTCTTACGGTAAATGGGTTGTTCCACCTGCACTTCATCAACTCTCACCAGTTCACGCATAGGAACAAGTGGTGCGGAAGGATCCATAGCGGAACGGAGACCGATATTCAACAAGGCCTCGGTGGAGACTCGCATGGCTCGCGGAAGTTCAAGCACAATACTGATATCCTCCTTGTCGCGGGGCTGATGGAAAATATCAATAGACATCCCCTGCATCCCAATCTGCACTGCACGGGTGATCTCTCCCGCAGAGATCTGATTTAGGGCTGCCTTTTCCTTGTCAACGGTGAGCACCAGACGACTGCGATCAGCCTCCTGATACCAGTCCACATCAACCACTCCTTCCGTGGATTCATAAATATCTTTCACTGCGGCAGCAAGATTTACCCGGTCACTTTCAGTAGGACCATAGATTTCAGACACCAGGGTCTGAAGAACCGGAGGACCGGGAGGAACTTCAGCAACAGCCACGGCAGCACCATACTGCTTTGCAATTTCAGCAATTGCCGGGCGCACCCGTACCGCTATATCGTGGCTCTTCAAGTTTCGTTCATTTTTAGGCAGAAGATTAACCTGAATATCAGCAACCGTTGGCCCCTGACGCATAAAATAATGTCTGACAAGGCCATTAAAATTATAGGGAGAAGCCACTCCTGCATACACCTGATAGTTAACCACGGCAGGATCGTGCTTGACCACTTCCGCCATCTCAAGTGCAACCCTGCTTGTCTGCTCAAGGGTTGAGCCCTCCGGCATATCAAGGATCACCTGAAATTCACTTTTGTTATCAAAAGGCAGCATCTTCACCTTCACCATTCCGAGATACACCATAGAACAGGCGCCAAGGAGCATGGCTGTAATGATAACAAAAAATACCAACCGAGAAAAACCGCTCGCCAGCAGTGGATCCATCATTCTGTGATAGAACCTGGTGAAGAAGTCATCTGGAGCATGATCCTCATCAATACCATTTTCCTCAGTTGCACACTCAAGAGAACTGCATTTTTTCCGCAATATACGTATGGAAGCCCAGGGAGTAACAGTGAATGCAATGATTACCGAGAAAAGCATGGCAGCGGATGCACCAATTGGAATGGGACGCATATAAGGCCCCATAAGCCCACCAACAAAGGCCATCGGAAGAATTGCTGCAATAACCGCAAGAGTCGCGAGAATGGTGGGATTTCCAACTTCTATCACCGCTTCCACGGCAATGGTTGTCATTGATTTATCCTTACTGCCAGGTAATCGTATGTGACGCACAATATTTTCCACCACCACGATGGCATCATCCACCAGAATACCTATGGAGAAAATCAGAGCAAAAAGAGTAATGCGATTGAGTGTATAGCCATAGAGATAGAACACCATCAAGGTGAGGGCCAGAGTTGAAGGGATGGCCAACATGACCACCGTGGACTCTCGCCAGCCAAGAAAAAAGAGGATGAGAACGGCCACACCAAAGACAGCAATTCCCATATGAAGGAGAAGCTCATTGGATTTTTCAGCAGCCGTTTCACCGTAATTCCTGGTCACAGCAACTGAGATATCAGCTGGAATTAATGTGCCCTTAAGGCTATCCACCTTCTCAAGGACTTCATCCACCACACTCACGGCATTCGACCCGGGTCGTTTGGCAATGGAGAGGGTGACAGCTGCCTCCTCGGTATGACCATCAGCCGTTCCAAAAAGAACGTAATTATCAGGCTCTTCCGGCCCGTCAAGGATGGTAGCAACCTCATCAAGATACACAGGGCTGCCGCCATATACTCCAACAACAATCCGGCCAATCTCCTGACTGTCCTTTAAAAACACCCCTGTCTGCAGGAGTATCTCCTGATTCATCACAGCCACCTTACCACTGTGACTCTGACGATTGGCCTGCTGCAGAGCGGGGATCAGTTGTGATACCGTGAGATTGCGGGAGGCTAGAAGCAGTGGGTCAAACTGAACACGAACCTCTCTTCTAGTGCCGCCAATCAAGGTTGTCTCCGCTACGTTATGGATGCTTTTTACAGCATCATCCACTTCCGCAGCAAGACGACGCAGGGCAAAATGATCATAGGTTTGGGAGTGGAAGGTGAGCGCCAGTATGGGAACATCATCAATAATATGTGGCTTCACAATCGGCGTGGAAACACCATGGGGAATGCGATCAAAGTTGGTAGCCAGTTTCTGATTCAGACGAACAATGGAGCTCTCCAGATTTTCACCTACATAAAAACGCACCACCAACAGACTCTGGCCAGCCATAGAGGTGGAGTAAATGTACTCCACACCAGGGAGTTCGTAGAGAAGCTTTTCCATGGGAATAGAAACACGCTGTTCCACTTCCTTGGGGGTGGCCCCCTCCATGGAAACCATGACATCAATCATGGGTACCTTGATCTGCGGTTCCTCTTCACGTGGCAACAGCACCAAAGCCATAAGTCCAAGCAGCATGGAAGCTAGAATGCCAACAGCCGTCAGTTTGGAATCAACAAAGGCGGCTGCCATTTTTCCGGCAAAACCCGGATGTTCGAATTCCTGGCTTTTCATTTGTTCGTAATATCCAAAGGTTGCCCATCCTGCAACTTATCGTTATTTCCAACAACAACCAGATCACCTGGTTCAAGTCCGGATATAATTTCAACCGCACCATCATAGACAGCACCGGTTCTTACCAATCGCATACGGGCAATTTTTTCTTTTTTATCAACCACAAAAACAACTTCCATCTGTCCCCTTTGCAAAACAGCAGATTCAGTGATCATTACAGTTGTTTCCCCGCTTCCCTCAAGACCGATGCGGGCAAACTGCCCCACCCGAAGATCAGGACCGGATGGTATATTAATTTTCACCGGAGCTGTACGAGACATGGGGTCGGCAGCTGGGGCAACTTCAGCCACCTCACCAATCAGGATAAGATTGGCGGCCGGAATATCAACGGAGAGGCTGTCCCCCACGGAAACCTTAAGCAGAAGCGCCTCAGGAACCTGTGCTAGAACTTGCAAATCTTCACCATTTTCTATTTGCAGCAACAGTTTTCCCGGAGCTGCCAGGTCTCCGATGTTTGCTATCTTGTTGGTGATGGTTCCAGAAAAAGGAGCTGTAATTGTAGTATAATCCAACATGGTCCGAGCCTCTTTATAAGCAGCCTCTGCAATACGGGTAACATCCGTCAGAGTCTTCACCGTTTCCTCGGTGGACGCTCCCTGTTTCTGGAGATTTTTCTCTCGTGCAAGATTACGACGGGCCTGAGATAGTTGTGCCTCCGCCTGCAGGAGCTTGGCTGAAATTTCACCAGCACTGATTTTAACCAGAATATCTCCCTGCTCTACCCTGGAACCGAGAACAACGGGTAGTTCAATGATCTGCCCGGAAATTCGTGATGAAATTGAGGCTCTCTCAACAGCCTCCAGAGTCCCCACAACTTCGATACGGGATCGAACAAGCTCCTCCCTAACCAGATCCACTTCCACAGCCAGAGTTGCCAGGGGGATAGCCTCTGATTTTGGGTGTTCTTCCTGCCCCTTACACCCGGGAAAAACGAAAATACCACAGAGGAGCAGTGCTCCAAACACCGTATTATTCCAGCTCATCACCTGCTCTCTCCTTCCATTGTCATTTCTTCAAACTGCGGTAAACCCATTGCCCTTCGTAGGTCCGCACTTGCCACTTTGATGTTTCCACGAGCCATGCTCTGCCTGACAAGTGCATCGGTGAGTCGCATCTCGACATCTATAAGATCAGAAGAGAGAATTACTCCCTCCTTGAATCTACTTCTACTGAGACGTGCACTTTCCTCGGCCTGTTCAACCATTTTTCGCGTTACTTCCAGGCGCTGCACAGCTTGACGATAATTGAGATCCGCCTGTTTTATTTCAAGATCCATACTAAGTTCAAGTTTTGTACGTTGCAGGCGAATACTTGAAAGCGCAGCCATGGCTTTTGCCACATCTGCAGAGGTGCGATTACCCTCAAAAAGACGGTAGTTAAGCTTTACCCCTGCCATCCAGGAATCGCCACTTCCATCGATGACATACCCCTTATCGTACTGGTAGGATGCAAAACCATCCACAGTGGGAAGATTCCCACCACGAGCAGCCTCCAGACTTGCTATGGCGGCCTCCTCTGCATACTCAAGAATCCGGAGTTCTGGACGCAGCCTGTAGGAGCGTTCCTTCGGGATTGATTGATTATCCCCCTGGGTTGGATCAATGTTCACGGCACCATCTTTGAGACCCAGCAAGTTGAGAAATACCTTCTGAGAAAGCTCCAGACCATGTCTTGCAAGAATAAGATCTTCACTGGCACTGGACTCCTGCACTTCGAGATTGAGCAAATCAGCCTTTAAAAGGTCACCCGCGGCATAACGTGCCCGGGCAACGGCCACAGAGGCACGGATAGCTGCAAGAGATGCATTCCTTGCCGCAAGCGTCTCCTCCGCCTGAGCTATGGATTGGAAACTCCGGACCACTTCAAAGGCAAGGCGGGAATGGACTTTTTCGAGCTCTGCACGGGACTGGGCAACTCCAGCCTCAGCCACCTCAACACCAGCCTGATCACGACCGCCGTTATACAAACGATACTCAAGACCGGCTCTCAGATTCAGATCATCGGTACGTCCAGGATCATTGAAGTCAATGGAAGGGCTGAATGTGCCCTGATTGAGAATATTACCAAAAGAATACATGGGGTTGTTAGTCTGCCCGTACTGACCCGATATATCCGCACTTGGGTAATAGGCAACCCTTGCCTGATCGACCACAGCATTGGCCATATTTATCCGCTCCAGTGCGACACGGCTGTCCGGACTGTTGGCAAGCGAAAACGCAACACTGTTTCTGGCAGTCCAGAGGTCAGGGACAACGGGAGTATCTCCTGAAGCTACCGAAATAACAGGACCCGCAAGGAATAAAAACAACAAGATAGCACTTCCCGGTTTGTTCATAAAAAAGACTCTCTTATTATAGAAGGATTGAAATCTCTTCAGGTGCAAAAAGAACGCATCTATTTAACGAAAAACTTAAAGTCTACCCCATGTCACGCCGTAACACAAGAAAGAAAGCGAGAACCTTTCTCCAGTAAAACTACATTTTAGCGGATACGCGATGAAATTTGAAGAGAAAAGAAAGGTGAACTTAAAGGATCTGTTCCAGGAATTTTTTTGTCCGATCATTTTCGGGAGCATCAAAAAAGTGATCCGGAGCGGCAATTTCAATAATTCTGCCCTCATCCATAAAGACCACCTTATCTGCGACCTCACGGGCAA
Organism: Desulfocapsa sulfexigens DSM 10523; assembly: GCF_000341395.1. Taxonomy (GTDB): domain Bacteria; phylum Desulfobacterota; class Desulfobulbia; order Desulfobulbales; family Desulfocapsaceae; genus Desulfocapsa; species Desulfocapsa sulfexigens. Next base: position 1,215,118 of record NC_020304.1, read on the forward strand.
ACCCCATTTCATGAGTAACCACCACCATGGTCATGCCCTCACGAGCAAGGGTTACCATAACCTCCAACACCTCACCAATCATTTCAGGGTCCAGTGCCGATGTCGGTTCGTCAAAGAGCATAATTTTAGGGTTCATGGCCAGCGCCCGGGCGATAGCGACACGCTGCTGCTGACCACCTGAGAGCTGAACTGGATAACTGGCAGCTTTATCAACAAGACCAACCTTATCGAGAAGCTCCATTGCCCTTTTTTCCGCCTGTGGTTTAGGTTCCTTTTTGAGTTTTATAGGGGCAAGAGTCAGATTATCAAGAACAGTTTTATGACGGAAAAGATTAAAACTCTGGAAAACCATACCAACCTCTTCCCGAATACGATTGATATCATTTTGAGGATCACAAAGATCCCGACCATCAACGACGATGGAACCAGAACTAATCTCCTCCAGCTGATTGATGGTTCGCAGGAGAGTGGATTTGCCGGAACCGGATGGACCCAGAACCACGACTTTTTGCCCGGTTTCAACTGTAAGGGATACATCAGCAAGAGCCTGAAATGTACCAAAAAACTTATTAACGTTCCGGATCGAAATAATGGGATTAGCGGCGTTCATAATGGCTCAATCGGTTTTCCATATTACTGAGAAGTTTAGAAAGCACCAGGGTAATAAGAAGATAGACCAGGGCAATCATTGTATAGGTCTCGAAGTATAAAAAGGACTCGGAGGCGAACTCACGGCCACGGCGCAGGATATCAGAAACGGCGAGAATGGATACGAGAGAGGTATCCTTTAAAAGGGCGATAAACTCGTTACCGACAGGCGGGAGAATTGTTCGCCACGCCTGGGGCAAAATGACATAGCGCATGGTTTGTGAGCGGTTAAAACCCAAAGAGAGGGAGGCTTCTGTCTGTCCATCATCAATAGAATTAATACCTGCCCTGAACACCTCCCCCATGTATGCACCATAACAAAATCCCATGGCAATAATCGCCGCCACCAGGTCCGGAACCCGGACCAGATGACCAAGGGCAAAGTAAATATAGAAGAGCTGAACAAGGAGTGGAATGCCACGCACTACTTCAATATAAGTGGAAGCTGCGAGATTAAAAAACCTGTTTTTTGATATGCGGCCAAGTCCTGCAATAAGCCCGAGAACAAGGGCAAGTGCGATTGAGGCACAGGTTACCTTGAAGGTTATCACAATACCATCCGGCAGGTATTTCAGGATAGCAAGATAAGGATCTGGTTTGGTTATCACAAGGAAGGCCATAATGGCCAAAGTCCCGAAAAACGATATCCGCCAGGCCGTAAACAGGCCAATGTCTTCGGGGTCAGGAATAGCAGCTCCATCACCAACATCAATAACTACTTTTTTTTCTCTCATCGCACTTTCTATTCAACGGATACTCTTAAAATGAAAAATCCGAGCTATTCTTCATAAGAAGAACAGCTCGGATAAAAAAAACAAATCAGATGGTTTCAGAGAGCACAAGAGCCACCTGAAACAATTCTAAATTATTGACCTATCCATTTTTGCTGTAATTCCTGGACATAGGGAGTTTTAGCAACATCCTCAATCCCCTTACTTACAAGATCAAGAACCTCTTTATTTCCTTTTTTCACGGCAATTCCGTAAAACTCAACCTCTCCGGTCTCGATTGTAGAAGCAATTTTCAAACTTCCCTTGTACTTGTCCATTGCGTAATTTGCAGCAACAGGATCATCACAGACAACGGCAGATATACGACCCACATTCAGATCTTCCATGGCAAGGCCAACCTCATCGTATGATTTTGCCTCAACACCATCGGCTGCCTTAATGGCAAAATACCCGGTGGTACCAATCTGGGCACCAACTTTTTGTCCTTTGAGATCCTCAAAGCTTTTTGCGTTAGAGTCTGCTGGAACAATCAGAGCCTGGCGCACCTTAAAGTAGGGAGTGGAAAAATCCATGGTCTCTTGACGTTTCTCGGTGATGGAAACAGAAGAACAGATCGCGTCATACTTTCCAGTGGCAAGGCCCGCAAAAATCCCATCCCATGCAACATTTTTAAATACTGGAGTAAACCCAGCCGCCTTTGCTGCTGCTGTCATATAGTCTATAGAGTATCCGACAATCTGTTTGTCACTATCCATGAATTCCATCGGAGGCCAGGTTGCATCAACTGCAAAAATAATGGTTTTCTGTGCCATTGCCGTGCTGGCTACACACAAAAACAAAGCCAGAGTCAGTATTATTTTTTTTGCCATTTTCTTCTCCCTGTAAAATTAAATAACATGTGGCAGAAATCCTCCGCCTAATTCGGACTTAGACTGAAATAAAAATCGATACCACGATCATTCTCCAGTGGCAAGACAATTATCTGTAAGTTGTGGCAGAGGTGGAAATTTCTTGACCTCTTTTCTTTTACGACTAGAATGTAAGCCAGTAGAGACACAACTATTTTCTCCATCCAAAATCTTTATTTTTTCGAAATGAGGCATTTTATGAATCCAATGGCTAAATCAGCTTTTATCACCACCGCCCTTTTCTGTTCGATTGTGATGCTGAGCTCGTGCAGTAAAAAAAGCGTTATCCCACCAGAAGGATCGCCGGCTGATGGAACTGCGATGTCCGGCGGAACCAATATTGACTATCCTGCTGCTGACCAATATGCAGAAACTGGCCTGGCCGGGGAAGAACCAATAAACTCAACAGGAAGCGGAGGACTATCTTTCAACGATGGCTCTGACCAGCAATCAGAAGAATACCGCAGAACCTATGGTCGTTCTTCAACAGTATTCAGCCCTATCTATTTTGATTTTGATCAGGCTGGAATTAACACAAAAATGGCCCCCATTCTCAACGCTAACGCAAATTACATGAAGGACAACCCCGGTATTATTATCGTTATTGAAGGAAATTCTGACGAACGAGGAACCAATGAATACAACCTGGCACTTGCTGAGCGCCGCGCCATTAACGCTAAAGAATATATGGTAAACCTTGGTGTTAATCCAGCTCGTATCCGTACAGTAAGCTATGGTGAAGAGCGTCAGCTTTTCCTAGGCCAAAACGAACAGGACTGGGCTCAAAACAGACGTGCTGATTTTATTGTAGAATAAGTACGCAGCGGTACTGAAAACAAAAAAAAGGGATTGGAAAATAAACTTTCCAATCCCTTTTTTTTATTGTAGTATCGCGCCCCCCTAAACTGAATGACGAGAGATCTCCCTAAGCATGGCTTCCACCACCCCGTCAATAGTCAAAACACCCGTGTCAATGGTGTGCGCGTCCTCCGCCTTGCACAGGGGAGCAATTGTTCGGTTCTGATCGTCGTGGTCACGTTTCACAATCATCGCTAGCAGTTTTTCCTCATCCACCTGTTTTCCCTGGAGACGAAGCTGGTCTGCCCGTCTCTGCATTCGTATTTCAGGCGCAGCATCAAGATAAAACTTCCAGGCAGCATTTGGAAAGACGACTGTTCCGATGTCCCGCCCCTCGGCAACGATCCTCCCCTTTTTACCTATTTCCTGCTGCATAACCGTAAGTTTTTGACGAACAGCTGGTATAGCAGAAACGGCGGAGGCAACCATGGCCATTTCAGGACTTCGAATTTCCTGACTTACATCATCTCCATCCAGCAACACCCCCACATCTTCACTCCCCTGATTGGCAGGCAACAGTTGCAAAGAAACATTCATCAGACTCTCACGAACAGCACCCTCATCTCCCAGATCGATGTTATCGTTTTTCAGCTTTAACCCAACAGCCCTATACATGGCGCCAGTATCAAGATAGGTAAAAGAGAGACTGGAGGCAATCCTGCGACTGATGGTGGACTTCCCCACCCCGGAGGGACCATCAATGGTGACAACTTCCTGTTTGTGACTAGGAAACATAACCAAGCTCTTGGAGGCAATTTTTTAAACTATGAAAAAAACGGTAATTCTCCTCGGTCGTACCCACGGTCACCCGAATCACATTGGTATACCCATAGGCCTTCATGGAACGAATGATTACACCCGTCCGGAGCATAGCTTCATAGAGAGCTGTAGCATCCCCCTTGACATCGATGAGAAAAAAATTTGTCTGGGAAGGATAGCTGGTGCAGCCAAGTGTCTCCACTTTTTTCTGCAGCCACTCCATTCCTGCCCTGGTTCCATCAAGTGTTTTCTGATAAAATTCCGTATCATTCAACGCAGCAATGGCTGCCACCTGAGCGAGTTGGTTTACGTTAAATGGCTGTCGTACCCGGTGCAGATATCCCGCAATCTCAGCACTCATAAGGCCGTAGCCCACACGAATGCCAGCAAGTCCATATGCTTTAGAAAACGTCCGCAGAGCGACCACACCACAACGTTCTTTTGAGTTATGGATAAGTGAATACATATCCACCTGCAACTCAGGATCCATAAAATCTCTATAGGCCTCGTCAAGAACCACGATAACCGTTTCCGGTACTTTACTGAGAAAGGCGTACAACGCACCAGGATTTATTGCTGTTGCGGTGGGGTTGTTAGGGTTATCGAGAAATATGAGACGGGTTTTATCGGTGACAGCCTCAAGCATTGCGTCAAGATCGTGGTGCATTCCTTTCAAGGGAAAAACAATATTCACCCCTCCCCGAACCTGTACTACTTTCTGATACATGAGAAAGGATGGATGGCTGGTTATCACCTCATCTCCGGGTTCAACATAGGCCTTTACCAGGAATTCTATTATATCGTCTGAACCATTCCCAACAACCACCTCATTTGGCGCAAACCCAACCTTCTCGGCTATAGCCTGTACTAAATAATAATTGGAACCATCGGGATAGCGGTGCAGATTTGTCAGAGCTTCACCGATAGCCTCAATAGCCTTCGGTGACGATCCCCAGGCATTTTCATTAGAGGCCAGTTTTATGGGATTCTTCACCCCGTACTCCCGCTCCAACTCCTCGATAGGCTTACCTGGGGGATAGGGAACAATAGATCTGATATTTTCCGGAACTCTTGCTTTCACCGTAACAGCCTCCCAATCAACCTATTTCTGGGCATTTATTGCCCAAATGCGTGGCACGTTCCACATTGTATGCTGCTCGAAACAAAGTATCCTCTCGGAAATGAGGTCCCTGCAGTTGAATACCAATGGGAAGACCATCACTACTGAAACCACCCGGAACCGATATCCCTGGAATACCCGCAAGGTTTGCAGATATTGTTAAGATATCGGAGAGATACATGGCAAGAGGGTCGTTGGCATGGGCTCCGCGTTTCCATGCTGGAGTAGGTGTTACCGGGGAAATAAGCAGATCGCAGGATTTGTATGCCTTTTGAAAATCACTGAGGATAAGAGTTCGAACCTGGGATGCTTTTTTGTAATAAGCATCATAGTAGCCTGAAGAGAGTGCATACGTTCCAATCAAAATACGACGCTTCACCTCATCTCCAAAACCACTGGAACGCGTTTCCCTGTACATATCAGAGAGTGAATCCGCATCCTGATCACGATACCCGTAAACCACACCGTCATAACGAGCCAGATTGGAACTGGCCTCGGCAGAGGATATCAGATAATAGACCGCAACACAGTATTCGGTGTGGGGCAGTGAAACATCTACTATCTCTGCACCACAACTTTTCAGCGCCTGAATACCACCTTCAACCACCTTTGCAACCTCAGGATCCAGCCCATCACCAAAATATTCCCTTGGAATACCGACCCTTACGCCCTTCATCCCCTCGGTAAGAGAGGCTGTGAAATCCGGAAGATCCTGTTTGACAGAGGTTGAATCCCGCCTATCGTAGCCCGCGATTGCGTTCATTACCATCGCTGAGTCCCTTACATCACGGGTCAAAGGACCGATCTGATCAAGGGATGAAGCAAAGGCCACCAGGCCATAACGGGAAACACGACCATAGGTTGGCTTCATCCCAACAACACCGCACAGGGAAGCAGGCTGCCTGATGGAACCACCTGTATCGGAACCAAGCGACCCAAGACACTCCATGGCAGCAACAGAAGAGGCTGACCCCCCAGAGGATCCCCCGGCAACATAGCCGTTTTTCCAGGGGTTTTCTGGAACAGTAAAGGCACAATTCTCAGAAGTTGATCCCATGGCAAACTCATCCATGGCCACTTTTCCCACAATAACAGCGCCCTGATTTTTCAGTTTTTCTACCACAGTGGCATCGTAGGGAGGGATAAAGTTCTCAAGTATTTTTGAGCCACAGGTTGTGGTCATCCCTTGAGTACAAAGAAGATCCTTCAAAGAAAAAGGAATACCACAGAGAGGAGCAGATTTTCCTGTGGCCAGTTCTTTATCAGCAGCATCAGCCTGTTTCAAAGCCTCCTCTTCTGTCACTCGAATAAAAGAATGGATACTGCCATCAACATCTTTTATTCTTTCCAGACAACTGGTAGTCAGTTCCCTAGATGACAGTTTACCGTCATCAAGCGCCGTTCGTGCCTGACCAATGGTTAACTCATACGGATTCATTACTCAAACACCTCAAAAGAAAAAAGAACCATAAATGGTTCAAAAAAAAAAGACAGGTTTCCTACTGTTCACCAGTGTCAGATAATTTTTGGTACAATAAAGGCGTCCTCATTTACATGGGGGCCATTGGAGAGCGCCTCATCCACTGAGAGGGATTTCTGTACTTCATCCTCCCGAAAGGCATTGGAAATGGAAAAAGCATGAGTAGTGGGGGGCACACCTGCAGTATCCAGTTCATCAAGCTTGGCAACATATAACAGAATTGTATCGAGCTGTCCGGTCATTCTGGCCAGTTCTTCTTCACTCATGTTTAACTTGGCCAATTTCGCAACATGTTCTACTTCTTCGCGTGTGATTTTCATTCAGTTATATCTTTTTTATCTGTTTCAATTCTTAGCACCCTGTATATTTTTAAAAGGGTCATTTAAAGTGAGTGCCGGCTAGCGACTATTTCACCACCACTGTTAGCCTTCACAGGAAAAACTAATTTTCCTGCTCAATATTAAATTTCTCCAGATACTCCCTGGAAAATGCATCACCAGTTGAGGTGAAATCAACAATGGCCTCACTGAAAGCCAGGACACACTCTTTATCAAACTGCGATTCAACACAGCTATTCAGCTCTTCAACAGCCTCCATCATAGTCATATTGCGTCGATAATTCCTTCTGGAGGTCATAGCATCGTAACTGTCCACTACAATCAATATCTTTGTTAACACATCAAGATCATCACCTTTAAGCCCATCGGGGTATCCCTTGCCATCCATACGCTCGTGGTGATGACGAATTATAAAATGTTCTCTGTCCATAAATCCCAGAGGTTTTATAATATTTGCCCCGACGACTGGATGTTTACGTATTAGGGCCCATTCTTCGTCGTTGAGTTTTCCGGGTTTCTGAATACAGGAAAGATCAATAACCAGTTTTCCAATATCATGAAACTGTGCTGCACGACGTAAAATAACTAGATCATTTTCCGACACATTCATCGCAACACCCAGGAGAACTGCATACTCAGTTACCCGCATGGTGTGTCCTGCTGTATAAAAATCCTTCTCCTCCATGGCGTTTTGGAGACTGGACATCAGTTGAACTGTAGCATTTTCAAGACTATGGCTGTATTGCAGTAAAAGCTTGTTCGTTTTCTCCAGTTCAATAGCCTTTGCCCGAACATCATCCTCAAGCTCCTGCTTGTAATGAACCTCGCGGCGAATAAACATTCGCTTCTCGATGGCCCGACGAATCTTGACGTTGAAAATATCAAGATCCTCAATGGGTTTTGTAAGAAAATCATAGGCGCCAAGGTTGATCGCCTTGACTGCATAATCCATGGAGCCAGCCCCGGTGAGGAAAATTACCGGAATATCATAGTCCAGAAGATTTAAAGCTTCGATGGTTTCAAAACCATCCATACCCGGCATATTGATATCGAGCAAAATAACATCAAATGAATCATCTACAATTTCAGCAACATACTTCCCATCGTTTACAGAAACAACCTCGTGACCAAACATTTCGAGAATTTTCGACACAGTGGTACGCACCATCTTGTCATCATCGGCAACCAGAATTTTCGTCCGCACTGTTTCCAATTCCCCTACCCTCAATAAGATTGAGAAAACACTCTAATATTACAAATATTCAGTTACAGCTGTCAGGTTTCAAAATTACATGAAAAAAGAATTTTACAATTTCCAAAACCTTTTTGCAACATCCCTTGCCTGAACAATAGCTGGATGAACAGATTTTTTTCCACTTAATAGTTTGCTGGCAGGTTCCTTGAGATTTGTTGGATAACCGGTATCCAGTGGCTCACCCAGAAGTTCAGACAACACAGCCATGGCCCCGTCACGCTGCCCGTTCAAGTCATAACCACCTTCCAGGGTCACCAGCAACCGCCCCTCGCACACCGTCTCCGCCAACTGTACCATTGCCCGTGTAAGATAAGCAAACCCTGGGGCCGTAACTTCCATGGCACCTAGAGGGTCGCCTTTATATATATCAAAGCCACAGGATATCAGGATCAGTTCCGGATTATACTCTTTGCCAATCGGTACGATAATATCATCAAAAATAGTGGCGTAATCAATGTCCCCCTGATACCCGGGAAGAGGAATATTTATCGTGTAACCATCCCCTTTTCCTTTTCCTGTTTCGGTGACGGCACCAGTACCCGGATAGTAGGGGTACTGATGGGTCGAAACATAGAGCACCATATCTGAATCATAAAAAGAATTCTGAGTACCGTTACCGTGGTGAAGATCCCAATCCACGATCATTACCCGCTTCATTTTATGATGGGATATTGCATATTTTGCAGCCACAGCCACATTGTTAAACAGGCAAAACCCCATGGATCTATCCCTTTCAGCATGATGTCCAGGAGGGCGAACAAGGGCAAAACCATTATCAACAGCGCCCTCTACAAGGAGGTCAACCCCTTTAACCAGTGCGCCTGCAGCAAGAATTGCCGCTGCATAGGAATCAGGTGAAGTTTTTGTGTCAGGGTCAAGTGCATCAAAAATCTTTCCAGCAGTTTCAGCCACCCTATCAATAAGATCCTTTCCATGATTTAACCCTATAATATCGTGGGATGCGGGTTCAAAATCCGGATAAACAAAACAATCTTTCACCTCTTCTTTGTCGAGCACCTCATTGATAACCTTCAGCCGCTGAGGGGATTCCGGATGGTCAAAACCGGGATCATGATCCAAAAAAAGAGAGTCTCTCAATACTGCTGTTTTACGCATACCCTTCTCCAACAGTCCTATCGGCTTCCTCTAATTGTCCGTTTTTCAGTTATTATATAATCAAGCAACTCATCATGGTCCTGAAGAGGGGCCTTTTTTACCATCTGCAACTCATAAGAAAGTCCAACCCGTAATGCCTGTGGTGCTTTCTGGGAGACAAATCGATCATAGTATCCGCCGCCGTAGCCCATTCTCCCACCTCTTTCATCAAAAACGGACCCGGGAAGAAAAATAATATCAATTGTGCCGGGAGAAATCATCTGTTTTTCTCGAATAGTAACAATCGGCTCTGGAATAGAACAGTACCCTGGAGCAAGGTCAGTGTCTGGATCCTTTATGGAAACAGCTAACAAATCTCTCTCTCTCACAAGAGTCACAGGAACAAGGACTTTTTTTCCACATTGTAACATGTGCGTAATAAGAGGACGAGTGGAAACCTCTGAACGAAAATCAACGTAAACAAAGACAGTTGCAGCACCTTTATAAAAGGGCATACCAATAATCCTATTTATGATCATCATGCTACGCCTCCTCTGTTCTTCACGGGAAAGCATATCACGTTGCAATAGAGTATCTTTTCGTAAAATTTTCAAATCCATGATGTAACCTATAAGACAAAAAGAATAATGTCGATTCGGAAAAAATTATGTTCATAAAAAAAAAATCGCAGTTTCTACTGAGGAGAAACTGCGATTTTCACCCCCTACACACTGTGTAGAGAAACGAATAACTACAAGACCCAGTATCACATAGGCACAATCAGCTTATTCGTGTCTTCGTTCCAGGTCACAACCAGATACCAGACCATCATTATAAAAGCGATCATGGCAATTGTTCCGCCATATCCCATAACATCCGGAAGGTAAACATAGGATCCAAGAGCACCTGATTTTTCCAGGTTTATTTCGTCTGCTCCAAAATTCTGGAACCATTTAGTCATAAGTGAATTAGATACGGCAAAGAATGGTACAACCATTATCAATTTGACCTGACCTTCACCAACACGCCACAGGGTACCTGAACCACAACCACCTGCGAGCATGGCGCCAAGACCAAAAATAAAACCACCAACAATTGATCCCCAACCAAAAGTTCCACGCACATAGTTTATAGGAGCCAAAACAGACTCCCCACCATGAGCAACAGGCACAGCATACTTTAATACGGCACCACCGATTGCAAGAAGTAGAATAGACAATGCAACGGACTTCGCCAGGGTACAATCACCTGTCATATGAGGCTCACGAAAGCCCTGAACCATACACCAGCGTCCACGCTGCATAGTGTACCCAAGTCCTGCCGCAATCAGGATTATACCAGAAAGAGATGCAATATATTCCTCACTCTTATCACCTGCCCAACTAAAAGCCCCTTCCTCAAATCCAGCATACGCATACGCTGCCCATACGAGCGCTGCAAGGGCACCTATTGCAAGTATTGACTGAAGAGCATTTGGAACATTAATAGTTCCAGATCCACCGTCACCCCAGGAGATGTACTCCATCTCCATATAGAGAAGTTTCAATCCTAATAATACGCCAGCTACCAGGCCTATCCACATGGTAAAACCATTTGCTGCAAGGTTTCCAATGGCATTGTACATACCACCCACATTACAACCACCGGCAAGAGTTGCACCTACACCCATGAGAATACCGGCAATAACCGCCTTTACCATTTCACGATAGGGTGGAATGCGAAGCGCAAAATCCCTTCCAAGACAGGCTGAAATAAAAGCCCCTCCAATAAAACCAATACCAATGACGGATCCAGTATTCCCCATAAGTGCAGCTGGTGCCTCATCGTACAAACCCAGCAGTCCACTTTCAGCACCTATAATGGTATTTAATCCATAAATGATCCAGTCTCCCCAGTTACGAATCGCTCCAACAGCACCCCATGGGCGCCACCATGCCATTATCAAAATTGAAAGAAACGCAACAATAACCCCAGCTATGGTGGCATTCCATTCTGATTTACAACAGGTTTTGTAAAGATCCTTCACCTTACTCCCAATTACACTTTCCTCACTCATACAGCTCCTCCCCTTATAGAATCTTAGTTTTAGTAAAAGCTTGTTATCTAAATTAGAGTTTTCTTACTCTTGCCCAACACTTTTGTCAAGTATCTATGGACAAACAAGGTCTCCTAATGCCTTTTGAACTCATGCATTTATCACATTAAAACAATGTATTAACTGCTTAAGGAGGGCTTGAATAGTCATTCATTTTGCCCTTGACATAATCTCATAGCTAAAGTATACGTCTGACTATTATCTATTCAGTGTTGACCATATAACACTGAGCAAAATTATTTAAGACTAAGAAAACAATTACGTTTATCAGTCTATCGAAACAATATTTCCAGGAGGAAAACCCATGAGTGACCTTAAAGTTGCCGCAGACGGAATTGCAGTAGCAGCCACACTTGATGCAAAGGGATTGAGTTGTCCCATGCCTCTTCTTCGTACAAAAAAAGAAATAGGAAAAATCGCCTCCGGTGAAGTTCTCCAGATAGATGGTACCGACCCAGGTTCCAGAAATGATCTTCCAGGCTGGTGTAGTCGTGCTGGACATGAGTACCTCGGCGAAAAAGAGCAGTCAGGTTATATTAGCTTTTTTGTAAAAAAAGGTTGATTGTAACTCGTAACTGTTTCTTGTGTTTACTAAAAAATAAGCAATTTCCTGGAGGATACTATGTCCAAAAGTCTCGGAATATTCGTGACCAACCCTGACCAGTTCAAACATGTAATGGGTATAACAAAAGCTGCTAAAGCTAAGGGTTCCAATGTAAAGGTATTTTTTACCTGGGATGCTACTCATAACGCAAAAAAAGAAGCTGGTTTTCCTGAGCTTTGTAAAATAGCTGATGATGTTTCTATCTGTGTGGATAGTTACAAAAACATGGGATATGATATTGATGATATTCCTGAGGGTCTTGAAGCCAAAAAAATGGCCACTCAGGCTCAGCATGGAATAATCATTGAAGATTACGATTGTTACTTAAGTTTATAGGAGTTTCCCATGGAATATAATAAAGTATGTCTGATGTACCGCAACCAGGATTGTACCGTTGATGGTATCCGTTCAGCTCTTGGGCTTGCTGTTGAAAACATGTACGCATATGGTTGCGTAATGGATGAGCCTAAAATGGAAAAATTCAATGAGCTCCAGGCTGAGTCTCTTGAAATGCTCCGTGATATGGAAGGTGATGTTTTTGCAACAACAACCGCAAACTGCGAACTCAATGATCTTGAGCCTATCACTATTGAAGAATTAGGTGAAAAACTTCGCGACATGACCCATATAATCCCTTACGGCATTATAAAAGCTTAGGAGCAACTGATTATGAAAATTCTTAATATTTATCGTTCAGAACCTGATGATACAACAAAAAAGCTGGTGGAGATTGTAACTAGAGATCGTGATGCAGATTCTTTCGATCTTAATGTTGATGCACCTGATTATTCAGCTCTGGTTGATAAGATATTCGATGCAGACCAGACTATTTGCTGGTGGTAAGATATATTCAACTTCGTTTTAAAAAAAGCCCCTTACTTGATTATTTAAGTGAGGGGTTTTTTTTTTATTAGTTGAAAGACTAAAAAATTAATTATATTTTTTTCGTTATTCACTATTCCTCACCCCATTAATAAGTCATGGAAGGCTGGTCTGAATTCTTTAATTTTCCAGTTATACTTACCATAATGAACCCGGTTCGTTAAAAGAACCACAATACAATCTTTTTCAGGATCTATCCAAAATGATGTACCGGTAAAACCAAGATGACCCACACTCTCCTTTGAAAAAAAGTTTCCACTGCTGGATCCTTTCTCCGATACTGTATCAAACCCCATTGTCCAATTAGAATTTTCCACTTTCTTCAAAGTTTCTTTTAGTAAATCGTTTGAATAGGCTGGATGCTGGCATCTATTCTTCCATTGATCGAGAAGTTGCTCACACAGACCTACAACCCCTCCAATTGTTCCAAAAAGGCCAGCATGACCTGCCTGCCCCCCTAAAACTCTACAATTATCGTCGTGTACCGTTCCAGAAAGCATTTCTTTGTCCCATAAACACTTTTCAGTACTCACATAGGCATAACCATCTTTTTTGTAGAAACCAGGAAAAGAAAGATCATTATGCAGCTCTATAGGCTTATATATTAAGTTATATGCTAACTCACCTATTTTTTTTCCGGTCACATTTTCAATAATAAAACCAAGGAGCATATAACCCAAATCACTGTAACAATATCTGGTTCCATTTTTATATTCCATATTTTCATCTAATATTCTCTTTACAAGATTTTTTTTTCTTATCTTTTTCGGAATAATAAGCAGTTCTTTATAGTAGTCTCTGTGCGCCGCAAAACCTGCACAATGTGACATGAGTTGTTTTATAGTAATATTTTTTTTATCTGTTGGGCAATTTTGAAAAAGAGTTTGAAGTTGCGTTTCAGAATTCAATAAACCCTTTTCGAACAAAGCGAGTAGTATGAGTACTGTTGCCAACGGTTTTGTGAGTGATGCAAGATCAAAAAAACTATTATTTTTTAGTTTTTCTTTAAAAGGTGTGAACTGCGCCAATCCATAATATTTTTCAAAACGTTCAAAGCCATTATCCACACGTTTTGAATAGGCCATTGCTGCTCCAGAAAAAACACTTTCATTCAAGGCTCTTAAGAACAAATCATTGATTTTATCAATCCTTATTTTTTTCATATAAATTTTCCTCTATTCCATCCTTATATGGAAACAAGCAAAATGGGTAAAAAATCTTGTTTTTTTACCCGCTTTGCACTAGAATTGGGCAGAGTAAAGTTTTTAAATATAGTATTGTTTTTACATATAAATATTTATTTATAATTTACGTTTTCAACATTCTTTTAACACCCTTTGTTAAGAGTTTATTAACAACTCGGTTAATAAGCTGTTAAAAACGACAAATTAACAAATTTTCCGTTTTTTTTCACAACATACTTTTTATAAAATAAATCATTATTTTAATATGTTATGTTTTTTTTAAACATATTAACCTCCTTAATAATAATAATAAAAAGATTATTTAATAAAGAGATACTCCTATGACACTTAATTGCACAGTATCACGATCCGATTTAATGGAAGGTCTGAACAGTCTTCAAAACATAACCAATAAGCGCGTAACCCTTGCCATACTCTCAAATATTCTTATTGCAGCAGAAGAAGATGGGATTGTGCTCACAGGAACTGACCTTGAGGTAGGATTACGTATAAAAATTCCTGCTGAAATTAATGGTCAAGGAATACTCACATTACCTAGTAGAAAAATTTTTGAAATTGTCCGGGAATCCGGATCAGAAAAAATAACTATCCAGGAAACAGAAAATAGCTGGGTTGTTATATCAGCAGGATTAAGCACCTATAACCTTGCAGGTTTAGCAAGTGATGAATTTCCAGAATTTCCGAAATTCGATGAAAATAATTTTGTTTCCTTTGAGGCAGGCATATTTTCAGACCTTATTGATAAAGTTATATTTTCTGTAGCAAACGAAGAGGAGAATGCCTATTCCCTCACCAATGTCCTTTTTGAGAAAGAAAAAAAGGATGAACGATCTTATTTACGAATGATATCATCAGATGGCCATCGTCTTTCCATAATGGAAAAAGATGTGGTTGCTGATATAGATCTTCTTACTATTCAGGAAGGAACATTAATTCCAAAAAAAGGTGTTCAGGAATTAAAAAAATTCTGTGATAGTCGTGATAGTGTTGAAATATCTTTTGAAAAAGAAAAACTTATAGCGAAAGATAATGAATCTGTAATGGTCATTCGTTTAAAACAGGGTGAATTTCCACAATACAGAGCAATTGTCAACGCAGTTCAACTTGAAAATAAAATAACCATAGAAAGAAGACCATTTCTTGATTCTCTGAAACGAATTAATCTCTTTACAGAAGATATATTTCATACAATTCAACTTGAAATTGAAAATGGCAAGATGATTTTGAGTTCGCAGAATGTAGATCTCGGAAACGCTAAAGACATACAGGATATTCAATACGATGGTGAACCTTTGCTTTTGGGCTTTAATTGTCGTTATTTTATAGAAACTCTTCAGGTTATGGAATGTGATAGTGTGGATGCATACATTAATTCTAATAATAGTCCCTGTCTTATGAAATCAGACAGGGATGAAGGATTTTTAAGTATTATAATGCCCATGCAGTTATAGTTTATATATTTAAATTTTTATATAATTTACAAACAATTATCTATTCTTAGTGTATTTGAATAGACAAATTTATTTCTTCAAAAAAGGAAAAACGAGTGACTGAAGAAAACAAAGATTACGGTGCTGAACAAATTAAAGTTCTTGATGGTCTGGAAGCTGTTCGAAAAAGACCTTCAATGTATATTGGTAATACGGCTGAAACAGGTCTCCATCATCTAATATGGGAAGTTGTAGATAATAGTATTGATGAGGCCCTTGCAGGCCATTGTGGACGTATTTACGTAACCATCCATCAGGATAACAGTGTAACAGTTGAAGACGATGGTCGTGGAATTCCTGTAGCTCATCATCCTACTGAGAATATGTCTGCACTGGAACTGGTTATGACCACACTCCATGCAGGAGGAAAGTTTGATCATTCCAGTTATAAGGTTTCTGGTGGACTTCATGGTGTAGGTGTTTCTGTCGTAAATGCACTTTCTGTTAAAGCAGTGGCAAAAATTAAACGTGATGGAAAAATCCATCGTCAGGAATACAGTTATGGTGAACGCATAGGTGACCTCGAAGTTATTGGTACAACAGATAAAACTGGAACTTCTATTACTTTTCAGCCAGATCCTGATATTTTTAAAGAAACTGTTGTTTATAATTATGAAACGGTAAATACCCGTCTTCGGGAACTTGCTTTTCTGAATAAAAATGTTCGTATATATCTTAAAGATGAACGTACCGGCGCTGAGGATAAGTTTCATGCTGAAGGCGGTATAAGTGAATATGTTGAATATCTGAACAGAAAACGAACCCCTATAAATGCTGTCCCCATTTTCATATCCGGCGAAAAAGACAATGTGGAGGTTGAAATAGCTTTTCAGTATTTTGATGGCTACTCAGAGCGCCTTTTTTCTTTTGTAAATAATATAAATACCCGAGAAGGTGGAACACACGTTTCCGGTTTTAGAAGATCACTTACTAAATGTATAAATCGTTATGCAAGTGATGATATCGTCCCAAAAAACATGAAAGAAAAGATGGGTGGCGATGATGTTCGAGAAGGCTTAACTTGTGTTATTTCCGTCCGAGTGCCGGATCCACAGTTTGAAGGACAGACCAAAACGAAATTAGGTAATTCCGAAGTAACTTCTATCGTAGATTCAATCTGCACAGATAAACTCACTCTTTTTCTCGAACAAAACCCACAGGAAGCAAAAAAAATTCTCACAAAGGCTGTAGAAGCTGCACGAGCCAGAGAAGCGGCAAAAAGAGCAAGAGAACTTTCCCGGAAAAAAGGATCAACCGCTCTTTTTATGGCAGGAAAACTTGCAGAGTGTCAGGAAAAAGATCCAGCAAAGCGTGAAATATTTATAGTAGAGGGAGATTCAGCTGGGGGTTCTGCAAAACAGGGGCGTGACAGATCCATTCAAGCCATTCTTCCTCTTCGTGGCAAAATTATGAATGTTGAAAAGGCGCGATTTGAAAAGATTCTTGGTTCTGAAGAGATAAAACAACTTATTGGAGCCCTTGGTTGCGGCATTGGTAGGGAAGAATTTGATAAAGAAAAACTTCGTTATCATAAGATAATAATTATGACGGATGCTGATGTAGATGGAGCACATATTCGTACCCTTCTACTTACCTTCTTTTACAGACAAATGCTGCCGCTCGTTGAAGGCGGATTTATCTATATTGGGCAACCACCTCTTTATCGTTTAGGGCGTGGGAAAAAAGAACAGTATTTTCTTGAGGAGGAAGACCTCAACGCTCATCTCTTCAATGAAGCCAGTCAAATTTTAAAAATTAAGGCTCAAAATGGAGCTGACGAATTTATTGAGAACGAAAATCTTATTAACATACTGAAGAAACTTTCAGTTTTTAATCAGGTAGTAATCTATCTGGGTAGAATGAATATATGGGAAGACCTCCTTTATTATCTTCTAGATCAGGATGTACATTCCGCTGATCAGTTCAGTGATGAAGAATTTGTTAAAAATATTATAAATGGACTCTCTCCTGAAAAACACATAATAGGTAACATTCGTCCGTGCCGCTGGCGACCAAGTTGTTACGAGGTTGATATTGCTATTAAAGGTCAGGCACAGATTATGATGACCCTGGGGCCACAACTCCCTCTTATTAATGAATTTCGTACGGCTCTTGGCCTTTTTAATGATATTAAATCTTTACTTCGTTGTCCTTTTACAGTGTTAAGAGGTGTTCAGGGTTCTGATGATAAAGAAATATCAGTTAAAAACTGGAGTGAAATGATAAAGACTGTTCGTAATGAAACCTTTAAAGGAAGTCATCTACAGCGATACAAAGGTTTAGGTGAAATGAATCCTGAACAGCTCTGGGATACCACAATGAATCCCCAGAATAGAAGTTTAGTCAAAGTAACTATTGGAGATGCAGAACAGGCTGATGATATTTTCACCACCCTCATGGGAGACAAGGTGGAACCACGCAGAGAATTTATTCAAAATCATGCTTTAGAAGTTTCCGACCTGGATATCTGATCAAAACTATAGATAAAGCGCATTGCTCTGGCTATGCAGCATAATGTTGTAAATTGGTATTTTATATGACAACTGAAGAACAAGAAATTCATCCAACAATCTCCATTGAAAGGGAGATGAGAAAATCCTATCTCGATTATGCTATGAGCGTCATAATTGGTAGAGCTCTGCCAGATGTTCGTGACGGTCTAAAACCAGTTCATCGTCGGGCTCTTTTTGCCATGCGAGAACTCTCTGTTTTTTTTAACAGACCCTATGTTAAATCGGCTCGTATAGTCGGTGATGTTATAGGTAAGTATCATCCTCATGGTGATACGGCCGCCTATGATACCATTGTTCGAATGGCTCAGGATTTCTCCATGCGTTACCCGCTGGTTGACGGTCAGGGTAACTTCGGATCTATGGATGGTGATTCTCCTGCAGCTATGCGTTATACCGAAGCAAGAATGACAAAAATTGACAGAGATATAGTAAGTGATCTTGAAAAGGATACTGTCGATTTTGGTCCTAACTATGATAACTCCATGACTGAACCATTGGTTATGCCAAGTAAAATTCCAAATTTGCTGGTCAATGGATCGTCAGGTATTGCCGTTGGAATGGCCACCAACATTCCGCCCCACAATCTCACTGAAGTTATGAATGGCTTAATTGCCATGATTGATAATTCTAACATCACAGTCCATGAGCTTATTGAAATAATAACCGGTCCCGATTTCCCCAAAGGTGCTTTTATATGTGGGCGCGCTGGAATCCGTGAGGCTTATGAGACGGGACGTGGCAGTATACTTATGCGTTCACGTACTCATGTTGAAACAATTAAGGGGAGTAAAAGGGAAGCAATTATTGTAACGGAAATTCCCTTTCAACAAAACAAGGCAACCCTAGTTTCCAAGATAGCTCTTCTTGTAAAAGAAAAGAAAATAAATGCAATAGCTGAAGTTCGTGACGAATCTGACAGGCATGGTGAAAGAATAGTAATTGAATTGAAAAAAGATGAAATCGCTGATGTTGTAATTAATCAGTTATATAAAATGACACCTTTACAGCGATCCTTTGGTATTATCTTTCTGGCAATTGTTAATAACAAACCTGAGGTTTTAAATCTAAAACAAATTCTCGAATATTTTATTCTTCATCGTAAAGTTATTGTTTATCGCCGTACAGCCTTTGAATTAAGAAAAGCAGAAGAAAAGGCACATCTTTTAGAAGGTCTTAAAATTGCCATTACCAATTTGGATGAGGTTGTAGAATTAATTAAATCTTCTGATAATCCAGCTGCTGCAAAAGCCGAATTGATAGGCCGCTTTAATCTCTCTGATATTCAATCTCAGTCTATTCTTGATATGAGACTACAGCGTCTTACCGGTCTTGAGCGTGATAAAATTATTCAGGATTACAAAGATATCATTGCAGAGATAAATAGATTACAGGAAATCCTTGGTGATGAAAACCTGGTAATGAAGATAATCCGTGATGAATTTATCGAAATTAGAGATACCTATGGAGATGAGAGACGCACTGAAATAATAGATGCTGTTGATGAAATTCTCCCTGAAGATATGATAACTCAGGAGGATATGGCGGTTACCGTTACCCACACAGGTTATATTAAGCGTAATCCTGTGAGTATATACAGATCCCAAAAGCGTGGCGGAAAAGGAGTTTTGGGTGTGAAAAACATTGAGGAAGATTTTGTTTCTAACCTTTATGTTGCTTCAACCCATGATACATTCCTCTTTTTCACCAATCATGGAAAAATATTCTGGCGAAAAGTTTATCAGCTTCCGTTAGCCGGACGCACTGCACGAGGGAAAGCTATTGTCAATCTTCTTAATCTTGCAGAGGATGAGAAGGTTGCTGCCATTCTACCTGTTGCTGATCTTCAGAATGAAAAAATAACTAAAACTATACTCATGGTAACCCGTCTTGGACGCGTTAAAAAAACCAGCCTTGAGGAATTTATTAAACCACTCAAGCGCGGTAAAAAAGCACTTACTATTAATGAAGATGATGAGATTATCTCTGCCCATATCCTTACGGGCGACGATACCATTTTTCTTTTTTCCAAATACGGTTCTTCTATCCACTTTCATGAAAGTGATGTCCGAACCATGGGTAGAACAGCTGCAGGAGTTCGTGGTATTCGGTTAAAAGAAAATGATTATGTTGTTGGATCTATCGTAATTGATTCCGATTCTTCTATTCTCACAGTAACTGAAAATGGTTATGGAAAAAGAAGTCCCGTTGCCGACTATCGTATTCAAAAACGCGGTGGACTGGGTATTATGGCCATTAAAACTAGTGAACGAAATGGCTACGTTGTCGGTGCCATGCAGGTAGATGATGACTCAGAGGTCATGTTGATAGCTGATTCTGGGAAAATGATTCGAATGCCGATGAGCAATGTGAGGGTTATTGGTAGAACAACTCAGGGTGTAGGACTTATCAATCTTGCAGATGATGAACGGGTTGTTGCAATGGATCTTGTAGCTCCTGAAGAAGAATCTGATGATGAAAGTGAAGGTGAATTTCAAGAATTACAGCGTTCAGATGAATAATCCGATTGTTAATAAAATAGCAGTCATTGGTGCAGGATCTTGGGGAACTGCAATAGCCGGTGTGCTTTCTGCAAAGGGTTTGAAAACTGTTCTCTGGGGGCATAATGATAAACATATAGAGGATCTTAAAAAGGATCGTGAAAATAAGAAATATCTTCCAGGTTTTGAATTTCCTCAACTGCTTTCGATTGAAACAGATTTAAAGGAAGCCGCAACCGGAGCAGATGTTGTTTGTATGGTTGTACCGTCACACGGGTATCGTAAAGTTTTTGAAACACTTATTCCCTATCTTAAAACTGGTGCAAGTGTTGTCTCAGCCGTAAAGGGGATCGAAAATAGCTCTCTAATGACCATGACTCAGGTAATGAGGCAATGCCTTGGAAGTGCTCTGACCGCTAAAAATTTAACCCTTTCTGTCCTTTCTGGGCCATCATTCGCGAAAGAGGTCGCCTTGGGTTTACCTACTCTCGTAACTATTGGCTGTGATAACCTTGAGGACGCTCAGTTTCTTCAAAATGTTTTTGGAAGTGAACGTTTTCGTGTTTACGCTGCTCAGGATATGATGGGACTTGAGGTAAGTGCTGCTCTTAAAAATATTATAGCTATTGCTGCTGGTATAAGTGATGGCTTAGGTTTTGGCCTAAACAGTAGGGCAGCGCTTATAACTCGAGGACTCGCTGAAATTACTCGCATGGGTGTTGCCATGGGGGCAGATCCCGTTACCTTCTCTGGACTTTCTGGTATTGGCGATCTGGTTCTCACCTGCACCGGTGATCTCAGTCGAAACAGGTCAGTGGGTCTTAAACTTGGAGTAGGAATGAAACTTTCCCAGATACTCGATGAGATGGAGATGGTTGCAGAAGGTGTTAAAACTACTCAGTCGGTTCACGACCTGATGTTACAAATGGAGGTTGAAATGCCCATTCTTGATCAGGTCTATCAAATTCTTTATAAAGGGAAAGAATGCTCAAAAGCCGTGACCGACCTGCTGACCAGAGAGTTGAGGGTCGAATAAAAATTATTCAATGTATGGAAAAAACTAATAATCAAAGAAGTATACAGTTTCTTAGTTACCTCGCCCTCTTCCTGCTTTTTGCCTCACTTTATATTTTTTCTTCCTATTTACACTATATCCTGGTTGCTGCTGTACTCGCACTTTGTACCAGTCATGCTTTGTCATCATTAATAAAATTTTTGAATCGATCCCCTTTTCCCGGATTTATAAGAAAAAACTCTAACTTTATAAGTGCTTCTATTTTAACACTGTTTTTTCTCTGTTTAATATTTGCTCCCCTAGTTTATTTTCTTTCTGAAACCTATATTCAAATGTCCCATGTCGATGTTGACCATGTAAAAAAAGTAACCATGGAACTTGTTAACAGGCTGGTTGCGTTTACCGACCCAATTCCGATTCTTTATAATTTTCTCAGTACGTTAAAAACTGAAGGGTTTTCATTGTTAAAAAGTGTTTCTATTGAAACGCTTTACAAAACTATAAATGGTGTTGCTTCAGGGGCTGGAGGTCTGGTTGTTCAAATAGGATGGATATTGATTTTTTATTTTCTTTTTAATCTCAATGGAAGGCAAATACTTGCCTTTACAGCCAGAGTACTACCAACAAGTTTTGAGCATGAAAAGTATTTATACCGGGAGTGTACAGGAACAGTAGCCGTTGTCTTTTATGGAACGCTTTTTAATATGCTAGCCCAGGGGCTTACCTTTGGTATCCTCATTTTTTTTATCGGTGGCTACAATACATTTTATCTCGCTGTTCTTGCGGGTTTTTGTTCTGTTATACCAATTGTAGGAGCAGCTCTTGTTTATGTCCCCGTGATAGCTCTTGAACTGGTTGCTGGAAATTTTATAAATGTTCTTGTTATTCTAATTGTAGTTTGGGGTATTATGGGTTTTTTCATCGATAATATTTTGCGAATTATTTTTATAAGCCACTTAAAAAGAATTTTTGGTTTCGAGTACACTATGAATGAAATATTAATTCTGCTCTCAATTCTGGCAGGAATTGCAAGTTTTGGGTTCTGGGGAATTATCATTGGACCTTCCGTCATAGCCCTTAGTCTGGCAGCAGCTAATCTTTATAGCTCACAAATTGAGCATACTGGATTTCCAGAAGATTTTTAACATAGTATGATACCGCAAATATAGTTGTAGCCTTAAAAAAATGCTCTTGTTTAGGGTGCAGTTGGTCTGAGGCTACAATTTTGTGCAAATCTTTTTTAACGAAAAATCATACCAATACAGAGATACAAGCCATTTACTATAGTAGCCTGGTTCATCGGTTTGTATTTATTTAGACCAGTCATTATTCTTAAACTCATCGTGATCAGGTTTAGGCGGTTTTGCTTCGGAAATACGCTGGTTCAACCAGATAATCACTTTATCAAATTCGTTGCGAAGTTCAGTAAGTGCCTTACCGCGATGGCTTACTTTGTTTTTTTCTTCCAAACCACATTCTGCAAAACTCTTCCCAAATGGCTCATAGTAGAAAAGTGGGTCGTAACCGAAGCCGGAATCACCTTGCTTTTCTTGAAGAATAGTACCCTCACATGTGCCTTCATAGGTTAGTGCTGGTCCAGATGGAACCGCAATAGACAACACACACTGAAATGCCGCCTTACGATTTTCCTTCCCTTCCATTTCTTTCAGTAGTTTTTCACAATTCTCAGCATCGGTAGCTGATTCTCCTGCATATCTTGCCGAATAAACTCCTGGTGCCCCACCTAAGGCCTCAACCTCAAGTCCTGAGTCGTCAGCGATTGCTGGGAGACCAAGAATCTTTGCAGTGTGTAGGGCCTTCTTATAAGCATTGTCATCAAAAGTTTCTCCATCTTCGATACACTCTGGGATTGGTCCAAAATCTGCTACGGATTTAATTTCTATTGGAAAATCACTAAGCATCTCTTGAAATTCTTTAACTTTGTTTTTGTTTGTTGTTGCAAGAACAATAAGATCGACCATTTCGAACCCTCATTAGGAATAAAATTTAATCAATGAAAATTATAAAAAAAGTCAGTTATTTTTTTCTTTCTTTACGTAATTTTCTCTGTAAGTTTTTATCATAGCGTTCCTGTTCGCTATAGATACAGCCGCAATAGGGTTGTCTGTATAATTTCATGTCAATAGCCATGTCTATCCCCTGCTGCCATCCAATTCTAAAATCCTCATAATAAAAAGGAATATTATATTTCGTGGCTATTTTTTCACAAGTACTGATAATGGCATTATGATTTTGATATCGGGAGTAAAGAAGTGTTGAAGAAAAAGCATCAGCTCCTGTATTAATTGCCTGTTGCGCAGTTTTTTCAAGACGCATTTCGTAACAGATAGCGCATCGATTTTTCTCATTAAAGACGACCTTCCTGAGATATTCAGATAAACCATACTCGGATTCTATCTCAAGCTCAAAATCTTCTTTTAAAGAAAATTCTCTTAGCGTGTCCAGGCGCTTTCTGAATTCGCAGTATGGGTGAATGTTCGGGTTGTAAAAGTATCCGGAAACGTTGAAATTATTGTTTCTCAACTGAGATAATGTGTAGGTAGAACAAGGTGCGCAGCATACGTGAAGGAGAATTTTCATTTAAGGTGTTATTTTAAATTTTTTAGGGTCAATATTGTATTGATGGATTTTATAATTAATGATTCTGAGGCTTGTGTCGAGTATTTTAGAGGCTTTTGTCTGGTTTCCCCTCGTTTTTTTTAGTGCCTCAATAATAAGATCTTTCTCAAAATTTTCCACTGCAGTTGACAGAGATAATGGATTTTTATCTGAAGTCGTAGAATCAGAGGTTTGTAGGGTGGGTGGTAAATGAATACCCTTAATAGTATCTCCGTCGCAAATAAGCACTGCTCGTTCCATACAGTTCTGCAATTCTCTCACGTTTCCAGGCCAATGGTACTGGATCAGCATATCAATGGCCGTTGTTGAAATTCTGTTTATTTTTACTTTATTTTCATCAGAATATTTTTTTAGAAAATACTCTGCAAGAAGAAGAATATCTGTTCTCCTTTCTCTAAGAGCTGGCATATATACTGGAAATACATTGAGACGATAATAGAGATCTTCTCTGAAACTATTATCTCTTACCGCGGCTTCAAGGTCACGATTAGTCGCAGCTACAAGTCTTACATCACATTGTATTGATTTTCCTGAGCCGAGCCTTTGAAAGGTTCTTTCCTGCACCACATTAAGGAGTTTTACCTGAACAGCTTGACTTATCTCTCCAATTTCATCCAGAAAAAGTGTACCCCCTTCTGCCTGTTCAAACCGTCCTGTTTTTCGTTCAGTGGCTCCAGTAAAGGCACCCTTTTCATGACCAAAAAGCTCACTTTCTAACAGTGTTTCAGGTAGGGCGGAACAGTTTACAACAACAAATTGTTTGTTACTTCTTTTAGAGTTGTAATGCAGAGCCTTGGCGACCAGAGTTTTTCCTGTACCAGACTCACCACGCAATAAAACAGTTGCATTTGAGTCAACCACCCTATGGATCATCTCATATACTTCCTGCATACGGCTTGAATTACCCTGAATATCATTAATGGTGTTTTTGCCTGATAACTCTCGGCGGAGTTTTAGGTTTTCTTCTATCAGATCTTCCTGTTCCCTGCTTACCGTCTGGATCCGCTGTGTTGTCTGTGCAATAAGGGAACTGAGAATTGTTAAAAAGCGCAAGTCATCATCTGCCTGCTTTGAGATTCCCTCAAGATATACCCGATCCACTGACAATGCCCCAATAACCTGTTTACCCCCATGAATAGGGACACAAATAAATGACCTTGCCTTTGTGTTTAAATCTCCACGTGCTCTGGTTTTGTTTAAAAACATAGGTTCGTCTGCGATATGAGGCACAATAATTGATTCGCCTGATGCCACCACTTTTCCAGTAATACCTTCACCAATTTGGTATTTACCACGCTTTCTACCCTCTGCACTAATACCATGTGCTACCTCTATTTCTAGTTTACCAGTTATAGGGTTTATGATCGTAACTGTCCCATTCTCCATGTTTTTCATAACATCAATGGTTTTCATTGCATTACTTAAACACTCCCTCAGGTCTGTTGAAGAGGCTAGATTTTTCGTAATTTCATAAAGACACGTGAGGTCTTTTAATTGTGTTGAAATATCTTTTAATTGTTTCATTTTTGTCTTTTTACTCGTGCTAACCGTTATTTTTTTCAGTAATACTGTTGTTGCAATTTTTTTCACAATTATGTCATGTCTTGTTCCAATATAGGTTAAATATTCTATTTTATCTCTGATTTTTTCATTTCTGTTCTATGACCGGTTACCCGAGTACTCAAAATATTGACACAAGCTGTAACAGATGGTAAAAGACTTCCATCTGGAGGAATGGCCGAGTGGTTTAAGGCGGCGGTCTTGAAAACCGTTGTACGAAAGTACCGTGGGTTCGAATCCTACTTCCTCCGCCAGTTTTGGAGAGGTGACCGAGAGGCCGATGGTGCTCGCCTGCTAAGCGAGTGTGGGGGTTAGACTCCACCGAGGGTTCGAATCCCTCCTTCTCCGCCAAAATAAAAAGGCCCGACTTGCTTAATAAGCAAATCGGGCCTTTTTTTTCGTGTTAGTGGGTTTAATAGCCCCACAGGAGACTTCTCTTTATCCATCCTGTTAACCCGGACTCATGTTTTACTTTAGCCCACCCTTTGTCCTGTTTCAGAGTTTCAAAGACCACACCGTAATATGCTTTGCCAACTATATCGAATTTTGTTCCAGGACCACTTCGAATGTTTATCTGTTTTTTCTTTCCCTTGTTAACCTTCACAACCATATGTGGGGTTGACTTGAGGTATTTGTTAAATACCCACCCTGTGTCGTTTTCAAAATCCCTGATTTTCACCCAACCTCCCTTTTTAGACAACACTTTCACTGGAAGTCCGCTACCATATAGCCATTTTGGTGAATATTTTGTTCCTGGCCCAGAACGCACCTGTACATTTTCTCCATCAATGCTAAGCATTTCAGCTTGAACATTACAAAAAATTAGGATTCCAAGAAAGGTTAAGAAAAGTACGAATTTTAGTTTCATCATATACCGTATAAATACCTGAGGTGACCTATGGTTTATTGACCGTTAATATACAATTAATATACATGCATTATCATTTCCAGCGCTTTTATCCTTTCAACGTAACATTCTTTTGATTAAAAACTAACATTTTAGGTAAATACTGTCTTTTCATCATTGAAATCATTGATCCTGGCTGTAACAGATGCTGTTTTGTCCCCTATTTTGATATCTTTGTCCCTTCTGTCATCTATTGTGATATGGGTGACGACTCGCACCGCTCCTTGATCAAACGGTATTTCGTAGATTTTTTCTAAGATAGCAAAAAGGTCCGTAATTTTTCCTTCAATCAGTGTTCCCATGTCATTTAGTTTAAATGTCGCATTTTGCATATTCCAGACGATTCCGGCCACCGATTCCAGAGTAAACCGGCCACTCATTCCACGTGATTCCGGCCACCGATTCCATTTCATTCCGGCCAGTGATTCCAGAGGAATCCGGTCACCCCAAATAGGGAGTAGCGACGCATAGAACCAACTGGTAGAGAGTGCCTTTTTGAATAAAATTCAAGGAGGGCTCATGCCGAAGAAGAGGTTATCTATGCGAAAAATTAGAGAGGTACTACGACTCAAGTATGAACTTGGGCACAGTAACCGTGAAATTTCCCGTAGCTGCGGTATTGGCAGCAGCACGGTAAGTGACTATTTACAACGAACCAAAAGAGCAGATCTGGGTTGGCCCCTTCCTGACGACCTAAGCGACAGCAGCCTTGAACAAACCCTTTTCCCTCCACCGCCTCCACCGGGGACAAGCCGGCTAATTCCAGATTTCTCTGAGATCCACAAAGAGCTCCAATCCAAACGAGGGGTTACCCTGAACCTGCTGTGGCAGGAATACAAAGAGCAGCATCCTGACGGCTACCAGTACAGCTGGTTCTGCCATAGTTACCGGGATTGGGCCGGCAAGCTTGATCTGGTCATGCGCCATGAACACCGAGCCGGTGAGAAACTGTTTGTCGACTACGCAGGCCAAACCGTCGATGTCGTTGACCAACACACCGGAGAAATCACAAAGGCTCAGGTCTTTGTTGCGGTCCTTGGTGCCAGCAACTACACCTATGCTGAGGCCACTCCCAGCCAGAAGATTGAGGATTGGATCGGTTCACATGTCCGTACATTTGCTTTCCTGGGTGGGGTTCCGGAAGTTGTCGTTCCAGATAACCTGAAAAGTGGCGTCACAAAAGCCTGCCGTTACGAACCTGACCTTAATCCCACTTATCATGATCTGGCCCGACATTATCAAACCGTGGTGCTGCCTGCAAGGGTTAGAAAACCAAGGGACAAGGCCAAGGCTGAGGCCGGTGTATTGCTGGTGGAACGCTGGATTCTGGCAAAACTCCGTAAACATACTTTCTTCAACATTGACGATCTCAATCGCGAAATAGGCAAACTCCTTGAGCAACTGAACAACAAGCCTTTCAAGAAGTTATCCGGCAGCCGTAAAAGTCGCTTTGAAGAACTGGACAAACCTGCCCTGAAACAACTTCCAGCCAGCCCTTATGAATTATCCTACTGGAAAAAGGCCACTGTACATATCGACTATCATGTGGAGGTCGAGGGACATTACTATTCCGTTCCATATAACCTGGTCAAAAAACAGATTGAGGTGCGCTATACCAAAAGCACGGTTGAGTGTTACTTTCGTGGTAAACGGGTGGCCAGTCACATCCGGGAGAATCAACGAGGGCACCACACTACCGTCAAAGAGCATATGCCTGTCAACCACCGAAAGTACATGGAGTGGAATCCGGACAGGTTCAAGCGCTGGGCTGCCAAGGTCGGGCCGGAGACACTCTGCCTCACAGAGACGCTTCTTGTAAAAAGAGCTCACCCACAACAGGCCTATCGCACTTTGCTGGGCATTCTCCGTCTTGGCAAAGCCTATGGAGATTCACGCCTTGAGGCAGCATGCCATCGGGCCCTGCATATCAACGCCCTTTCTTACCGCTCAGTGGAATCCATACTCAAAAGCGGCCTTGATCAGAAGCCACTACCGAAGCCGGCTACAGAG
Source organism: Desulfocapsa sulfexigens DSM 10523 (assembly GCF_000341395.1). Classification (GTDB taxonomy): domain Bacteria; phylum Desulfobacterota; class Desulfobulbia; order Desulfobulbales; family Desulfocapsaceae; genus Desulfocapsa; species Desulfocapsa sulfexigens. The sequence goes on from NC_020304.1 coordinate 1,243,729, forward strand.
GACAAGCCGGTTAATCACGCAAATATCCGTGGCTCTCAGTATTATTCTCCCTCAACCCACTAAAACAAAAAGGAAACGATAAAATGCTTCTGCATCCAACACTTGAAAAACTCACAACTCTTCGATTCACCGGCATGGCCGCAGCACTCCAGGAACAGATGGACATGGACACTGCAGATAACCTGGGTTTCGAAGAACGCCTCGGTCTGTTACTTGACCGCGAGCAGGCGGTCAGGGAAACCAGAAAACTTCAGACCAGACTCAGAAAGGCAAAGCTGCGGCAGGATGGCTCAATCGAGGATGTAGACTTCCGTCATCCGCGTGGTCTGGATAGGTCACTGGTAACCAGGCTGGCTGACTGCAACTGGATAAAGGAACATACCAATCTGCTTATTACCGGCCCCACTGGAGTCGGCAAATCCTATCTTGCCTGTGCCTTGGCCCAAAAGGCATGCAGAGAAGGCTATAGTGCTCTCTATCTCCGTCTGAGTAAACTCTTTGAAGATCTGGCTCTTGCCAAGGGGGATGGCCGTTATCTGAAGTTACTGACTGTCTATTCAAAAACAGATCTATTGGTACTTGATGACTATGGACTGGCCACACTCAACCAGGAGCAACGCCATGATTTACTAGAAATACTGGAAGACAGACACGGCCTCAAATCTACCTTGGTAACCAGTCAATTACCGGTAGAGCACTGGCATGAGCGGATCGGAGATCCGACTTTAGCCGACGCCATTCTTGACCGTCTGGTACATGCCGCTCACAAAATCAAACTGAAAGGAGAATCTATGAGAAAAAAGAAAGCACGCTTGACGTGAGAGCAACACACAGAGTAAGAAGGAAATATTCGCGTCGCTACGCTCCGACACCCTGGCCGGAATCCTCTGGACTGGGTGGCCGCTTTGCCGTGGAATTACTGGCCGGAATCAAGTGGACTGGGTGGCCGGATTCACTGGAATACGCACATTTGATTGTTTCAGACTATGCTGAATATGTGCTACAAAATCACCAACCGAGGTACCACTTCCTAAAGGTATCATGGTTAATTGCATTAATGCCATTGGTACCCTCCTGTTTTTAAATGATAAAACGTTGAACTAAATATCTTCACCAGCAATAAGTGCGACCAGCCTTTCCAGGTCATCCAGGGAATAGTATTCAATTTCCAGTTTCCCGCGACTTCCATTTTGTTGCAGTTGAACTTTAGAGTGGAGTTTATTGGTTACCCTGTTGATCAAAGTCTGCGAAAACTGGTCAGGGATTGATATGTTTTTTTGGGTCCTGATGGTCCTGTTGTTTGTGTTTTCCAGTTTCATGCGTGAGGTCAGTTTTTCAGTTTGCCTTACTGATAATCCCTTAGCGACGACCTGGTCTCTTGCTGCTTTCATGGCCGTTGTATCATCAGACAATCGTAAGATCGCCCTTGCATGTCCCTCAGATAGTTTTTTTTCCGCTATATCTAGTTGAATAAAATCAGGTAGTTGTAGTAACCTTAAGCGATTTGTTACAGTCGATCTTTTTTTTCCTACCTTTGACGCAGTTTCCTCTTGGGTATATGAAAAGAGTTTTATTAATTTTTCGTATGCGAGGGCCTCTTCAATTGGGTTTAGGTCCTGTCTCTGGACGTTTTCAATAAGAGCGAGTTCTAACAACTCGTCATCCCCTCCAATTTCTCTCACAACGACTGGTACCTCTTTTAGCCCTATGAGCTTCGAGGCCCTTAACCTTCTTTCTCCTGCTATTAATCCGTAAGTTCCGTTGTTTTTTGGAATAACAACCAGGGGTTGTATAATGCCCTTCTCCCTGATGGATTCCGCTAGCTCGTTGAGCTTGTCTTTGTCAAAATGAGTTCTTGGTTGAAAACTGTTGGCAATTATTTTATCAACATCACACGAAAAATATTTCTCCTCATCCTCTTCTTGATTGAAAAGGAGGTTTACCCCTTTTCCTAGTCCTTTCATTTTTGTCATATCAACACCTTAATTTTGTTTCTTTAGAAATTCATTTGCCAGTTTGATGTATGCCTGAGCACCTGTGGATTTGACATCATATTCGATAACAGACAAACCGTGACTCGGACATTCACTCAAACGAACATTTCTAGGAATCACTGTTCGGAACACCTGGTCTTTGAAGTGCTTTTTTAACTCATCTTCTACTTGAAATGTCAATTTGTTTCTTTTGTCAAACATGGTTAAGAGCAGGCCCTCGATATAGAGGTTTTTGTTTAGTGATTTTTTCACCGACCGTATGGTACTCACCAGTTGTGATAGCCCTTCTAGTGCGAAATATTCACACTGCATGGGAATTAAAACAGAATCTGCGGCTGTAAGACTGTTGACTGTCAACAGGCCCAGGGACGGAGGGCAGTCGATAAGGATAAAATCGTATTCTTCTCGCAATGGCTCAAGCATTGTTTTTAGTACATACTCTCGTTTCTCTATTGGAAAGAGCTCCATTTCAGCAGCAGACAAATCAATACCCGATGGTAAAATTGTTAAGTTCCTTTTTTTGTTTGGTGTGATAAGGACAGTTTTTACCGGGATGTCTTGGGTGTAACAGTGGTACAATTGTGACTTGCAGTCACTCTGGCGAACTCCGTAACCCGATGTCGCATTACCTTGTGGGTCCGAATCCACAAGAAGGATTTTCTTTTTTTTTCGCTCAAGTGCAGCAGCAAGACTAACAGCCGAGGTTGTTTTTCCAACCCCACCTTTTTGGTTGGCAATAGCGATGATTTTTCCAGGACTCATGTTTTTCACTCTCTTTGTTTTTAATCTCACTAAAAAGTACAACTTCTTCTCTTTTTTATCCCACTTTTCCTTCAATCACAATCTAATTACTCAATACTGTCTGCTTTTGTTTTGTTTTTTTTGTTTTTTACCACAAGGTGTGCCTATTTCTTGCCTTTGTTTTTGCTTAGGTATAAGTTGCTTGTGAGTCGGTTACTATTTCAATGTTTCACGTGAAACATTAAGTGAGGGGATTTATGGAAAGTGATTTTTTGGTGATAGGTAGCGGTATAGCGGGGCTTTCGTATGCTTTACGGTGTGCTGAGTTGGGTAGTGTGGTTGTTGTTACAAAGAAGAAGGATATTGACACGGCAACTAACCTGGCTCAGGGGGGCATTGCTGTGGTGTTGGAGGCTGAGGATAGTTATGAGTCCCACGTAAAGGATACCCTGGAGTCTGGGGCCGGGTTGTGCGATGAGAGTGTGGTTAGGATGGTGGTAGAAGATGGTCCGGCGAGGGTTGCTGATTTGGTAAGGATGGGTGTTGATTTTGTAAGGGATGAAGGAAGTTCCTCGGGGTACTCTCTTGGAATGGAGGGAGGGCATAGTTGTAGGAGGGTTGCTCATGCAAATGATCTGACGGGTAGGGAGATAGAACGGGCTTTGTTGAATGTGGTTCGTAACCATAAGAGGATTGAACTTATGGAGGAGCACATGGTTGTAGATTTGTTAATGGTTGCAGGTGGTGTCCCTGGTTGGGGAGAGGTTGATTCTGGAGAGCGTTGTGTCGGGGCGTATGTGTTGGTTGATGGGCAGGTTGAGGCTTATCGTGCTAAATTGACAGCTATATGTAGTGGTGGGGTTGGGAAGGTGTATCTTTATACAACGAACCCGGATATTGCAACTGGTGATGGTATTGCTATGGCTTTTAGGGCTGGGGCTGAAATTGAGAATATGGAATTTGTACAGTTTCACCCTACGTGCTTGTATCATCCAGAAGAGAAGAATTTTTTGATTTCGGAGGCGGTTAGGGGCGAAGGTGGAGTGTTGATTGGTGTGGATGGTGTTCCTTTTATGAAAAAATATGATTCAAGGGAAGACTTGGCAACCAGGGATACGGTTGCTCGTGCAATTGATAGAGAAATGAAGGAAACAGGTGAAGATTGTGTGTTTTTAGATATCACCCACAGGGATCCTGTGTTTGTGAAAAAAAGATTTCCTACAATTTATGACAGGTGTTTGTCGCGAGGTATAGATATAACAAAACAGCCAATTCCAGTGGTACCAGCTGCACATTATATGTGCGGAGGAATTCGTACTGATAAGTATGCGAGAACAACTGTAGCTGGTTTGATGGCCCTGGGTGAGAGTGCTTGTACGGGGTTGCATGGTGGTAATAGGTTGGCAAGTAATAGTTTGCTTGAGGCAGTGGTTTTCGCAAATAGGGCAGCGGTGTTTTGTGAAAAAAATTGGAAAGAATTACAAAATATAGATATTCCAATTATTGATTTATGGAAGAGCGGAGATGCAAAGGAATTAGGTGAGGAAATCTTAATAAATCATAATTGGGATTCTATAAGAAGAGTAATGTGGAATTATGTGGGTATTGTTAGGTCTATGAAAAGATTGGAGCTCGCTAAGAAGCGTATGGAGTTTATATATTCAGAAATTGAGGAACATTACCAGGAGTATTTTGTCACTCCAAATATGGTTGAGTTGCGCAATATCTCACTGATATCATTATTGATTATACAATCTGCCTTGTCGAGGAAGGAATCTCGTGGGTTACATTATGTGATAGATTTTCCAAACAAATTCAAACATTCTAATGCTACGCTCTTTCGTAGGAAAGGTAATAGAAACAGCTGGGAATTTGAGTTAATAGGGGGTGTGGAAGGTGAAGAATAAACAATTTGTTATTTCGGTTATGTCTAAAGATCGCCCAGGAATAATATCCGATGTTACTACTGTGATTTATGATTTAGGAGGAGATTTGGCGGGCCTTAACCAATCTGTACTGGGAGGGTATTTTACTATGATACTAATGGTGGAGTTTCCTGAAGGGGTAACCGTTGAAACACTGATGAAAACGTTTTCAGCTATTGGTACTGAACCAGCCATTGAAGCCATCATAAAAGAAGTGGATGGTGTTTATATGTATGATAACAGGGTCTTACCTGGTGAAACCTATGTGGTAACGGCACAGGGGGGAAACCGAAAAGGATTGGTTAAGCTCCTGGGAGATTTTTTTTATGCACGAGCAATTAACGTTTTGGATTTGGTGACTGCGAGGCGTGATGAATTGTATACAATGATATTTCAGGTTGATTTAAGTCATATTGAGTCAATGAATAAATTGAGGAAGGAGTTGGTTTTACTTGCAGGCAAGGAAAATTTGGATGTCGTGTTACAGCACAATGATATTTACATGGCTACTAATGAAGTAGGATTGCCTCTTGACGCAATTATAGGAGGCTAAGGAGAAAAAATGCTACGCTCAGACCAGATAATGGCTACGGTTGAAATGGTGCAGAAAGAGAACCTTGATGTAAGGACTGTGACCATGGGGATAAATCTTCTGGATTGCCGTGTAGGAACGGTAAAAGGTACATGTGAAAAGGTAGAGGAAAAGATTGCCAGGTGTGCGGAAAAATTTGTGGTAAAATGTGATGAGGTTTCTGTGAAATATGGCGTTCCTGTCATTAACAAGCGTATTTCGGTAACTCCGGCAGCGTTGGTTGGATCAGGCTTTAAAACCAATGATTTTGTGCAACTGGCAAAGAGTCTTGATACGGCCGCAGAAAATGTTGGTGTTGATATCTTAGGTGGTTTTACAGCACATGTTGAAAAAGGTATGACGAATAGCGATAGGGCTTTTATTGGAGCAATTCCTAAAGCCCTGGCTCTAACCAAAAGGGTTTGTGCTTCTATAAATGTTGGTTCCAGTCATAAGGGGATTAATATGGATGCTGTTGCAATGATAGGAAATACAATAAAACTGTTAGCGGAGGCGACGGCAGATAGTGGCGGTTTTGGCGCTGCGAAGTTTGTTGTTTTTTGTAATCAGCCTGGAGACAATCCATTTATGGCTGGTGCTATTCATGGTGTGGAGGAAGCTGATGTTGTTCTGAATGTTGGGGTTTCGGGTCCAGGGGTCATTGCCAGATCATTGGAAAGAACCATTAACAGGCGCGGAAGAGATAACATGAAGTTGGATGACATTGCAGAAGAAATCAAACAGATCACTTTCAGGGTAACAAGATGCGGTGAGTTGATTGGTCGACAGGTATCGAAGGAGTTAGGGGTAGAGTTTGGAGTGGTGGATCTGTCACTTGCTCCAACACCAAAGATAGGCGATTCGGTGGGCGAGATACTGCAGATACTTGGGGTAGATGATGTGGGGGCGCCAGGAACTACGGCAATTGTTGCGTTGTTAAATGATGCAGTAAAGAAAGGTGGGATTTTTGCATCAAAGGCCGTGGGGGGATTAAGTGGTGCCTTTGTTCCAGTGATGGAAGATGCAGTTCTGGCGGAGGCGGTTGCTAAAGGGGCTTTAACAATTGAAAAACTCGAATCTCTCACCTGTGTTTGTTCAGTGGGGCTTGATATGGTACCAATCCCAGGTGATGTTGATGCAGCAACGATTTCAGCAATAATTGCAGATGAAATGGCAATTGGAATGATAAATAATAAAACGACAGCGGCGAGACTTATTCCGGTCCCAGGCAAAAAGGCTGGTGAAATTGTGAATTTTGGGGGATTGTTTGGAACGAGCCCTATTATGGAAGTTAGAAATGTGAACAAATCAGCAAGGTTTATAGCGTGGGGGGGGAGGATCCCAGCACCTATTCATAGTTTTAAAAATTAGAATAGTAAAAAAAGAAAAAGGCCCTTGAAAATATTTTCAAGGACCTTTTTTGTATGGCGTCCCCAGTCGGATTTGAACCGGCGTTGCTGGGATGAAAACCCAGTGTCCTGGACCTGACTAGACGATGGGGACAAATGTATATATGTTGGTGGGTCGTGTGCGACTCGAACGCACGACTCTCTGCTTAAAAGGCAGATACTCTACCGACTGAGTTAACGACCCGTGGAGCAAGCCTTTATACAAAGTACTTTTTCTTGTGTCAAGAAAAAAGTATATTTGTTTTTTATCATGAGCATATTTAAATCGTCAAGAATTAGTTAATATCTTTTTCAGTTTTGAGAGAGAAAGTCACGAGAAATATGGTGTGACCCAGATAATGGAATAGGGTATGATGTGAGGAATTTTGATGGAATTTTATAAGGGAGAACAGAATGGGTTTTGTTAAAGGAACGGCTAGTTATGTCCGCTTTGCCGTTGAGGGGGAATTACCCGATAACATCTGGGATTTCATCGCGGATCGTATTACGTCTTTTGCTTTTAGGGATATTGATGAGACGTATGAGGAGGATTCGCTTGGCTGGGTATCGGTGACGAACATGTTTGATACTGATTTTAAGTATGCATCATATGCTGCCGGCAATTTCGTTACACTTGCCATGCGTTTTGATGAGAGAAAGGTCTCTGCGTCCATTGTGAAAAAATTTGTACAGAAAGAAGAGGAACGAATAAAAAAAGAAAAGCAGATCCCTAAAATATCAAGGAGTATGCGTGTGGAGATCAAGGAACGTATACAAAATGAATTGATACGTAAGGCTCTTCCGATGCCCTCTGTATTTGACTTGTGTTGGAATCTGGAAAATTCAACTTTGCTTTTTTTCTCAACCAATCAAAAAGCTCAGTCAATGTTGGAGGACCTGTTCAAGGAAAGTTTTGGGCTTACTTTAGTTCAGCAGATTCCATATATTTGTGCTGAGCATCTCCTCGGTGAGGATGAGGTGGACAGGTTGGCAAGAATAACACCAGATGTGTTTGTATAGAGGGTATGAAATATGGATTTAGTCGATCTTATCGCTGAAAAACGGTTTCTAGGGCAGGAGTTTTTGACCTGGCTCTGGTGGAAAAGTGAAGAACGAGGTGGAGTTGTGGCATTACCAGGAGAAGGCGATGTCGTAGTAGTGTTTGAAAAACACATGCTTCTCGAATATGGTGAAGGGGATTCAAACGAAAGTCTAGTATGTAGGGGGCTCCAGACAGAGCTTCAGGAAGCACGTACCGGCCTTGTTATGGGGAAGAAATTAGAGCAGGCAAGAATTAAACTGGCTTTTAATGACTATGAGTGGAATTTCACCATGGCAGCGGCTTTGATGGAGTTTCGAAATGTGAAACTTCCAAAAACCGGAGGAGAGTCGGGAAACGAAAATGACCCCGAAGAGCGTGAGGGAATGGTTCTGGAGAGAATTTACCTCTTTGAGGAACTTATTCGAATGGTTCTTGGGTTGTTTCGGATTTTCCTACACCTTCGAGTCAGTCCTGAGTGGCGTGACGAGTTACTAAAGGTTAGAGAATGGGTCAACAGAGCTGAAAGAGCTTAGGTGTTGTCTTGTGTGTCATGGATAAAAAATACTTATAAAGACGGGTAAATTATGGAGTTTGAAACCGTAATAGGGCTGGAAATTCATGCCCAGCTGAAGACCAGATCGAAAATATTTTGTGGATGTTCCACTGAGTTTGGGGCATCTCCCAATAGCCACACCTGTCAAATATGTCTGGGAATGCCTGGCGTACTGCCGGTTTTAAATAAAAAAGTTGTTGAATATTCAATCAAAATGGGATTGGCAACGGGTTCAACTATCAATACTTTTAACCAATTCGCCCGTAAAAATTATTTTTATCCAGATCTCCCCAAGGGGTATCAGACGTCACAGTTTGATCTCCCTATAGTGGAGTTTGGTAAGGTGGAGATAGAAGTAGCCGGGAAAAAGAAGGTGATCGGCATTACTCGCATGCACATGGAAGAGGATGCCGGCAAATTGATTCATGACGATAGGGAACCAGTGTCATATGTGGATCTGAATCGGACAGGAACACCTTTGCTTGAGATTGTGTCAGAGCCTGATATGCGGTCTCCAGAGGAGGCGTATGCCTATTTGAAAAAAATTCACGCCATCCTTCGTTATCTTGATATCTGTGATGGCAATATGCAGGAAGGAAGTTTCCGCTGTGACGCAAACATATCGCTTAGACCAGTGGGACAGATAGAGTTGGGGACACGTACTGAACTCAAAAACATGAACTCCTTCAAAAATGTACAGGCAGCTCTTGAATATGAGGTGCGACGTCAGCGTGATTTGTTACTTGATGGAGAAGAGGTGACGCAGGAGACTTTACAGTGGGATCCGGATCGAAATCGGACAACTGCAATGCGCAGTAAGGAAGAGGCACATGATTATCGATATTTCCCCTGTCCAGATCTGATTCCGGTAGTTATCGATGAGAGTTGGATTGAGGAGATCAGAAGCACTCTTCCTGAACTGCCAGATGCGAGAAAAGAACGCTTTGTAAATGAGTACGAATTGCCCGAGTATGATGCAGTAATTCTCACAGCCTCACGGGATTTAGCAGATTATTTTGAGGAAGCTGTCAAAAATTGCGGGAAGGCAAAGAAGGTTTCAAACTGGATAATGACAGAGATGCTGCGCGAGTTGAAGGGAGAAGATGTTACTGCTTGCAACGTCAAGGCCAAGCAGTTGGGGGCTCTGTTGAAAATGGTGGATGATGGGACCATATCAGGGAAAATAGCCAAAACGGTGTTTCTTGAAATGATGGAATCCGGGAAGGATCCTGAGACCGTAGTTAAAGAGAAAAATCTTATACAAGTTTCAGATACAGGCGAGTTACGGGGCATTGTTCAGGAAATTATTGCAGCCAATCCCTCTCAGACTGAAGATTACAAAGGCGGAAAGACAAAGCTTATGGGGTACTTTGTTGGTCAGCTGATGCAGAAGACAAAAGGTAAGGCGAACCCTAAAATTGCCAATGAATTATTTTCTGAAGAATTAACCAAATAGGAGGTTGGACTGGGGGCAATGGAGAAGGAGGATTGGCAGAGAAAGGGGGCAGGACATAGACAGCGTCTCCGCGACCGATTCCTTGACCGGGGGCTTGATGGATTTAGCGATAAAGAAATTCTGGAACTGCTCCTTTCCTTTGGGACTCCCAGAAGTGATTGTAAAGAACCAGCGCGGAGAGCTCTGAAACAGTTTGGATCACTTGCTGCCGTACTCGAAACACCACTTGCCGGATTGCAGGAAATAACGGGTATTGGGCCCAAAAACGGTTTTGCTGTTCATTTTATTCAGGCAGTGGCCAGGCGTTACCTGAGGGATCGGCTTCAGGGGAAACGCTATCTCACCTCCTCTGCTGACGTGCGGGATTACCTCCTCCACGCGCTGCGTGGCCTCAAAAAAGAGGTCCTCTGTGTCATTTACCTTGATTCGTCACACGCTATTCTCGACACGGAAACCGTGGCTGAAGGTACCATTAACGTCAACACCGTCTACCCGCGAGAACTTATAAAAAAGGCTTTGCAGCGCAATGCTGCAGCTCTCATCATAGCGCACAATCATCCCTCTGGTTCAATTGTTCCATCATCACAGGATATGCAGCTTACAAGAACGCTCTCCTTACTTGGAGGTATGATGCAGATCCGTCTCCTTGATCATATCATTATAGGTGATGACAGTTTTTCCTTTGCTGATAATGGTCTGATGGCGGAGATCCATGATGCGTGCCGGGAGACAATGGAACGTCTTCATTCCAGCAAAGTATGACCTCATCGCTCTATATTCACATTCCTTTTTGTTCAGCCAAGTGCAGTTACTGCTCATTTAACTCGTATGCGGGCCTGGAGGGCCTGCAGTCACGTTATGTTGAATGCCTATGTGCCGAGATGGAAAATGTTGCATCATCGGGGGGCGTGGAGTCCCTCAAGACGGTATTTTTGGGAGGAGGAACACCATCTGTTTTACCTGGCGATTTGTCAGGTAAAATTATAACTACTTATCGTAATTGTTTTTCTGCAATGCAGGATGTGGAAATATCAATGGAAATAAATCCAGGAACAGTTGATATGGCAAAACTGGATTTTTTACACGTTGCAGGTGTCAACCGGATTTCTTTCGGGGTGCAGTCGTTCATTGATAAGGAGTTGAGAAGTATAGGACGTATTCACACAGCAGAAGAGGCTGTCGTTGCAGTATCTATGGCAGGGAATGCGGGGTATGAAAATGTAAGCCTTGACCTGATGTATGGGCTTCCCGGTCAGACTACTGCGAGTTGGCACCAGAGTTTGGAAACAGCTATTTCTTTGGGAGTAAAGCATCTCTCGCTTTATCAGTTAACGGTTGAAGAGGGGACTCCATTACAGCAAATGATGTACGGAGGAACAATACAGTTGCCCGGTGAAGATGAACTAGCTGCAATGGATAATATTACGAGGAAATTGACCGATTCTGCCGGTCTACGCCAATATGAAATATCCAATTATGCAAAAACAGGATATCAATGCCGTCATAATATAACCTACTGGGAAAATAATGAGTACCTGGGAGTAGGGGCGGGGGCAGTCTCCTGCGTAAGGAGAAGCCGCAAACGAAACATTGCGGATCCTGTGGAATACTGTGATCGTATTGAGGCTGGAAAATCGGTGGTTATTGAGGAGGAAAATTTAGATATCGAGGCCTCATTTCGAGAAACGGTTATTATGGCGTTACGATTGAATAGTGGATTTTCCCTACCGGGTCTTACCGAACGCTACGGGATAAATGCTTTGGATTATTATGGTGCAACACTTGAAAATCTTATAAGGGATGGATTTGTTGAGCAGCATGCAGGAATGATTGCTCTGACGGACAGGGGGAGGGGTTTTGCTAATCTGGTTATGTCCGAACTGGTGTAACAGGCAGATAAGAGGACCAGGCGACCGTTACTGTGCTGAGCGAGGAGAAAATAAAGGTCGGGATAGGGGATCATTGATTGGCGTAATCTGTTAAAATTCTAACTAATTACCTCCGAAACATTTGCAACCCGGAGTTTTTCCGTGTCGATTATATGGGACGCCATAAACCCATCCCTGGGGGCTCTGCTGCGGCCGTCCAGGCCGCAGATGCCCATATAATCAACACGAAAAAACTCCTCCTCAGACGGGTAGGCTGAAGAGGAGTGGTGATTAGGAAATTCTATTAAACATATGGTGATGTCACGCACCTTCTCAGCACTCATTTTTTCTAAAAAGACTGGTGTCTATATTGCACCAGAAAACCAACCTTTAACAACAATTTTTTTCTTTTTCACTTTTATCTTTCTTTATTAGATCCACAATATTTTTGAACTTTGAGTTTCAGAGTTTGACAGGTTCCTGATAGAGGAGGAAGCTTAGAAAAGATGGAATGCTTGAAAAGAAAAAAACATTAGTTGTGCTAATGTTAAGCATAATTATTACAAATTTTACTTAATTATAATACTCAAGTATTTATTTGTTAAGAATCTTACGGATGGAAAGTAATGAATATCTGTGAGAGGAATATTGGATATACTTCATTCAGGCTGAGCCTACGGCTCTGTGATATCTTGTGTGCAATGAGGTGGGTTGAGGGAATTATGACGAAACAATCTGAACTACAGTGTTGGGAAATTATTCAGTGCAACCGTAAAAACAAATGCCAGTCGTATAAAAGGGAGGAAAAAGAATGCTGGCAGGTGATTAGGGATGATAATGCGAGTTCGTTCCATATCTGTGTTGATTGCCTGGTGTATCTGGCGAAACAGAAAGATTCGATTTTCAGTGACGAGGAGTTAGCTCGTATTCTCAGTAAACGGCAGGAGAAAAGTTTTCGTCATTATGAATGCAAACTTACATATGCACTTCGTCACTCAACAGCAATTATAGATGGTCTCTGTATCAATGTGTAGCAGAGGAAAAGATAGGTATCAGTGAGAGGATGGAGCATGAGCCCATATATGGCATTAATAGACAGAAAAATTTCTGCCTGGATGGATAAATATTGTCAGGGACTGATGCGAATTTCTCTGGCCTTGATATTTATCTGGTTTGGCATGCTAAAACCTCTGGGAATGAGTCCAGAAGAGGAATTGATAAAAAACACGGTCTATTTTTTTCCACCGGAAGTTGTCTTGTTTGTTCTGGGATGCTGGGAGGTAACAATAGGTATTGGACTTCTCTATAAACCGTTACTCAGGGTTGCTCTCCTGCTTTTACTAATAGAACTTCCTGGTACGTTTCTGCCACTGATTGTTTTGCCTGAGATCTGTTTTCACTCAGTACCATTCGGGCTCAGTCTTGAAGGGCAATATATTGTGAAGAACCTCTTCCTTATAGGCGCGGCCTTTGTAATTGGCAGTAAGGTCGCACAAAACAACCCATTACTTGAGGAAACGGAGGCGTGAGGTAATGGGGGGAACGCTGTCAATGGAGAGTGTTGCCAGAATCGTATTGTAAGCAGTATCGGATTGGCCTAAGATTTTAATTTGTAGAGGTTTACCAGCGTCGTTATTGCTTGTCTGAGGTTTTCTTGCATTGAAAACTCCTCCTTTCTGTAAGAGAAAACCGATAAGACTGACAAGCGGGGTTTCTTTGCGTGCTCAGTTTTTGGGTGATGCTGGTAAACTTTTACATTTTGTATCCCTTCTGTAGAAAATCCTATTATCATACCCTCAGCAGAATGGGGATGTATGATAATGAATGATGTTGACTTCCTGTCGGCTATTTTATAGCATCCAGAAGTATTCTTTAAACGCTCAAGCTTTTTAGCTTCTCTCCAGTTACCACTCGTGTAAATAATATTTGTGGAAACAGTACCACACTCTATGCAAAGTTTTCCGGAAAAACAGAAAATTCTCCTCGACTTAGTTTCACTTTTATCAAAAATTCTCGACCTGAGTGATAAAGGAAATCTTGCCCATGGGTTGCGGGTTGCTGACCTGTCCCAGGCGATAGCCAAGCAGATATATATTGGAAAACCGGCGCAGCTGTATGTTGCGGGTCTGCTGCATGATATCGGGGGGATGAGCCTTGACAGACATGTCCTTTATCATGCACTTGATAGTTTTCAGGATATTGAGGCGCGTAATCATGCTTCATACGGGGCAGAGATACTAAAGAGTTTTCATCCTTTTCACTCTCTGGTGGGATGGGTTGCCGACCACCATGAACGATATGATGGGACTGGCTTTCCTGAAGGGAAATCGCAGCATGAGATAAGCTCAGAGGCTGGGATTCTACACCTTGCAGATCTTCTGGATATCTTTTTCAGGCAGAATAAAGAAGTAACACTCAAGGAAATACGGACATTTTTGAATGAGCAATCGGGAAGCAGCGTGGCTCCCGTTGTTGTTGAAGGTGCAAAACACCTTTTTTCCACCCAGGAAAGCCTGGTTTATCTTAAAGAGAGTGATCCCAGGGAGTGTTGTGGCTCTGGGATGGTGGATTCTTTTTCTGAGATTAATTTTATTTCTGTTCCGGAATTGATCTCGCAGCTTTTGTGGTTGATTGCTCAGGTGGCTGACTGCAAAGTAGAAAAAAACGGGTTTCATTCTAACAGGGTGGCCTTTTTTTGCCATCGTATAGCCAAAGCTTTTCATTCTGTGGATGTTGACCCACTTCAGGCCCTCTGGGCAGGACTTCTCCATGACGTGGGAATTTGTGCTGCTCCAAAGGGAGAACTTACAAAAAATCAGAATATTGTGGCTACAGCATCATTATTGTATCGAGAGCACCCATTGGTTTCAGCCAAACTCGCAGGTGATGTGAAGGTACTTGAACACTTTGCTCCTGTGCTTGCAGCTCATCATGAGTGTTGGAATGGAACAGGTTTCCCAGCGGGCCTGAAAGGAGATGGTATTCCACTGCTTTCTCAAATCATCCATGTCTGTGAGCAATACGATATCTCAAGCAGGAGCGAAGGGACGAAAAGTGGCCACAAGTATGCTATTGAAGAACTGGAAAAGGGACGTGGCCAGTTATTTTCATCAGATCTGCTTGATGTAGCCATCCCTGTTCTGCAAACATGGGGACCACGTGATATCTCCTGGATGCGAGACATAAAGAATGTTCATGCCTTTTTTACATCAGATCCCTTTGATGGAATTACTCAGGGAGAGCAAGAACAGGTCGTGGATCTTAATTCAGAGAGCATGATCAACACGGTTTTGCCGAGGCAATGGGAGTGTGCAGAACTCACGACTGATTTTGTGCTACACACGGGTGGTGAGTATCTTAAAAGATTTACAAATAGCGAGGATGTGGAGAACTTCTTTGACATTCTGGAACCATCAATTGTCAGAAGTACCCGGAAAGCTTTAAAAGCTGTGAAGGATGGGGAATCCCTTACTTTGACCATGGCCTCGAAATGGGGAAAGCCCTTAGAACTGATTTTCCTCAAACAAAAAAAATACTACACCCTTCTGTATAGAGGCGTGAACGAAGAACCACTTTTTACCAGAAGGCATTCGATTTTTTATCAGCATTTTCAAAAAACAGCCGAAGCTGAACTTATCCTCGATGAGGAAGCAGTTATTAAAGATGTTAATGATAGCGCTCTGGCACTTTTACGGTATCCGCGACAGGGGTTGATTGGTAAAGATATTGAAACACTTTTCTCTCCATTTTTGTCAAAGTTGCAGCTCAGTTCCCTTCATATGTTTCTGGTTGCTGATGATGAAACACTCTGGATAGAAGAATTTTCTTTAATCAATAACAAGGGAACTGCTTTTTCAATCCAGGTAACCATTGTTCCTCTGCAGGGAGTTGAGCGTCGGGATGCGGCTTATATTTGTCGTTTGAGAGATATTTCGGTCAGAAAGGAGCTGGAACG
Source organism: Desulfocapsa sulfexigens DSM 10523 (assembly GCF_000341395.1). Classification (GTDB taxonomy): domain Bacteria; phylum Desulfobacterota; class Desulfobulbia; order Desulfobulbales; family Desulfocapsaceae; genus Desulfocapsa; species Desulfocapsa sulfexigens. Next base: position 1,259,222 of record NC_020304.1, read on the forward strand.
GGAAATGGTGCAGCGCGAAAAAGCGATGCAGCTTATTGTTCATAATATTTCCGGGATGACTGGGGATCAGTTTTTCAAGGAGTTGTTGCTGCAGTTTGCGTCCTTGTGTGGATCCAGCCAGGTGATGATTGGTGAGTTGATTGAAGGTGGTGATACTATTCGTCCTGTTGTTTTTCGTGATCCAAAAGGGTTTCATAAGAGAGAAAGTTTTCTCCTACAACACACTCCAGGTTTTGTGGTTGTTCATAGCGGTGAGTTGTTTATAACAGATCGGGTGAATGATCGTTTTCCTCAGGACAAAGTATTGCAGGATCAGGGGATTAATTCTTATTGGGGGCTCCCCTTGCGAAACCAGGATGGGACGGTTCTTGGGGTTCTGGTCGCCATGGATACGAAACCAATTACTCAAACAAAAAGTACACGAGCGCTTGTGAAGGTACTACAATCACTTGCTGGAGGTGAATTGGCCCGGATGCAGACTGAACGAAAACTTAAGGAAAATGAAAAGCAGTTGGAGAGTCAAAATCTTGAGTTATCACGTATGAACCAGCTCAAGAGTGACATGATTGCGGTCACCTCCCATGATCTGAAATCACCGCTTGCTGCAATTATCGGCTATGCCAGTCTTCTTCAAGAATATTTTTCAAGCCTGGATGAGGAAAAAAAAATATATTATATTCAGCGTATTGAAGAAGAAGGACAAAAACAGCTGGTTTTTATTAATAAGCTTCTAGACTTATATCGTATTGAATCGGGAACAATAGATCTGGAGCTGACTTCTGAACGATTGGATTTCCTGGTTCAGGAATGTATCACCAGGCAGCAGCATGTTGCTGCTGAACGAAACATTACAATCGAAATGTCCCTTAAAGGGGTGCTCTCTCCAGTTTTCTTTGACCACTTGCGAATGGAACAGGTTATTTCCAATATCCTGTCCAACAGTATCAAGTTTTCTCCTGCGGATAGGCGGATAATAGTGTGTGTCAACCAGGACATTCAGGACATTACTGTGGAGATTTGTGATCGTGGTAAGGGGATAGATGAGGAAGAAATAGCTAATATTTTTGATCGTTATTATATGGGGCGCACCAATTTTGATGTACGTCCAGAAGGTTCCGGTCTTGGACTTTATATTGTTAAAAATATAATCAATCTCCATGGTGGGGAAGTTTTTGCCAGAAACCGAAAAAGAGGTGGCAGTTGTTTTACTGTACGTATCCCTGTAAAAGCAAATGAATCAGTAATGGATAAGCAATGAGTAACCAAAATATTTTGATTATAGATGATGATCAGGCCCAGCACGAAATTTTAGGGGAACATCTTGAACTGGCGGGGTTTTCCCCCCTTCATGCAGGGTGCAGTAAGGAGGGCTTTGAGGTTTTGAAAAAGCAGGATGTTGCCCTGATCCTTCTTGACATCAATATGCCCGAGATAGATGGATTTCAAACCATTAAAGTCCTGCGGACACATCCTCGAAGTGTTGATATTCCAGTACTTTTTCTCACCAGCCTTGACCGCCAGTATCTCAAAATCAAGGGACTTGAACTTGGAGCTGATGATTATGTGACAAAGCCCTATAACGGTGCGGAACTCATGGCCAGGATTAAGGCAATTCTTCGTAGGAAAGGGAAACATCCTGCTGGGAACAAAGCTGCCCTCAGCGGCGATATCAAGGAAATCGGACTAGGCGACCTCCTGCAAAATATTGATGGTTCACAAAAGAATGGAATAATAACATTTACTGAAATGGATGGAGAACTTGTACTTGTTGATGGGAGTATTGTTTCTGCAAAACAGGGGAGCAGCCGGGGAATGGAAGCACTGCTTCGTTTAATGCTCTTGGAACAGGGACATTTTATGGTTTCTTATCAGGATATTCCAGATACAAAAACGGATCAGACTATCCCTGTTATGAAAGCACTTCTGGATGGTGTTTATGAGGTGGATCAAATTCGAATGGCAGTTGAAGAGACCACTCAGCAGAAAGATCCATTTCTGGAGTTAACCGGGAATTTAAGTGCCCAAAATTATAGAATTGATAGATTTAAGGCAAAATTTCCTTGTCGTTTTATTGATCTGGTAACGACCATGGATGGGGCACTGCGAAACAATGTTGAGACGGTACTCAATGCTATTCGAAGCAATGCCGTAGTTTGCCTTAAAAAATAGCCTGGCCCTTGGTTGTTTCCTTTCACCGTGGAGGTTTGCAGAGTGCTGCGAAGAAGGGTTGCTTTTTGTATAAAAACTTGATTTGCCTTGACCCCTGGTCTTATGAAAAGGTAATAATGAGTAAATTAAAAAGAATCGTCTCGTCGTTCAGGGGCGAAGGCAATACTAAAAGATAGAAGAAGTGAGAGAATATGCTGTCTAACCGTTCTGTTTGGAAGTGTTTTGTGAAATTGGGAGTTCTACTGGTGCTGGGTTCCCTGGCCGCTTGTAGCCAAAAAATGTATGGAGTTGTGAAGGTTGAGACGATTCCTCCTGGAGCAGAAGTTATTAATCTGAAGGATGACACCCATCTCGGGATGACACCGCTTCTGGTAACCTGGGAGAGCGATAACGATGAGGCCAAGCATGCCACCGTGGAATTGCGAAAGGCTGGATATATAGAAGAAATAACGTCTTTTTGGGTCACAATGCGTCATACTACAAAGGCAGACGCTATTCAGGAGCCGCAGCCCGTCACAGTTGAACTGAAAAAGAGGGACTAATACGAGATGTGTGGGGAAAAAAAGAGTATTTTCAGGGTGTGTTTTCTGGTCAGTATTATAACTGCAAGTGTCCTGCTGGCCGGCTGTTCAAGTCAGAAAACTGTTCATTTCAAAATTAATTCCGTTCCCAAGGGGGCTCATGTCCTCTATCAGGTAATTGGTGAGGATATCCCCTGTCATGGACAATGGGTGTATCTTGGCAATACTCCTGTGCAAGGTGTACGTCAGTTTGATGAGGATCAGTTAGTGAGTGCGGAAAAAATCACCCTAAAAATTATGCATAATGGCTATCATGAGCAGGTAAAAGAATGGGATGGGCCGGGCTTGTGGCAAGAAGTTGAGGAGCGGGATGTTATTTTTTGGACCCCGGAACTGATTGCATCTGAAAAAGAGTGATCATCCCCACTCTCACAGAGCGTTGAGAGAATGAGATCATCGCTCCGTGAGTATATAGCAGAAAGAAAGTATTCTCAAAAATTAAAGACCCTGGCCGTGGCGGCCATATCTATCAGGTTGCCTCCTGTATCCAGATTCATGTTGGAGAGGAATGTTTCTTCATTCAGATTTCTCCCTTGAGCGCATGGGGTGCAAACACCAGTGCTTACGCTCTTCTCTTCAAGGTAGGGGAGGTAATCTGCCACACAATCGCCTGTGGTGGTTTTGATCGTACCATTTTTTCCCTTTACGGCCCATTCAACTCCATTGTCCACCAGAAAAATGTTGACCTTGTGTCCTTTGTCGTGGGCGATTTTGGAAAACTGGAAGCATCGGGTTGCCTTTTCATTGTCGTCGGTGTGTAAAACAAAAAGAAATTCAGCCATTTGGTTATCCTCCTGATGATATAAATTGTGGAAAGAATCTACACGTAACGCACCGTTCTTTTGAACATATGTCCAAAAGAAACGCAAGGAAGTTTTTAAATTTAAATAGGGATTTATCATGTATCTTCCAGCATTAGCCAGAGATCTGTACAAGAGTCAAAAGGTTGTTGAAAAGATTGAACAGCAGCTACGGAAAGCACCAGATATGGAACTACAGAGTCAGTTGAAAGATGCGTTGCGTCAGGCAAAGGCTGAGCTTGCACAGCTTCAGAAGCTGATGGAGGGGAGTAAAGAGCGGTCAAAGGCCTCTTTGAATAAGCCGAAATATCGTTTTTAATCTCTTCTGGGTGAGCAATTGAGTAAGATGTGGAGACATAGGTTCAGAGGATTAGCCCGGATTTCTCATCAGTTCATGAGAAATCCGGCTTAGGAGGCATCCACCAGAGTAATAATATCTTTTTTGTTCGGTATTAAACAGAGAAAAATATAGTCTTCATCTGCGGAGGCTTTGTACCAGTGAGGGACACCCGCGGGGATCAGCAGCACATCATCTTGTTTTGCCTGATACATTTTGTCACCAATGCCAACTTCTGCTGAGCCAGAGAGCACATACTGTTCGTGCTCTACTGAATTGGTGTGATTGGGCATGGAGCCACCAGCCTTAATGGTAATTCTGCGCATAATGAAATTATCAGCAGCAGAGGGTGGAATAAGCACCTGCATGGAAGTATTTTTTGCTGCGCCAATGGGAGTTGCCTCAACCTCTGAGGCCGGTGTGATTAGAGGTAACATAATTGGTTATTTTTTTTCGTTGAAGTTAAAACGAAAAGAGAAGGTCTCTCCTTCCGATTCAAATTTGATCACATATGGAGAAGTTTTCAAGAGATGGAGCATCGAGTCATTCATGCGCAACACCTCACCCATGAATCCATTAATCCGTTTCTCCTTGGCTATATCTATCAATTTGTTCAGCATGTGTCTACTGAAGCCTTGGTTTCTATATCCTTTTGCTACAGTAAATGCAACTTCTGCCATGTTGATAGAACGATTGAGGAAGTATGAGCCGATGGATACGATTTTCTGCTTATCCTCATCTCCAATGATGCCAACTATGGCGAAGATAGATTCATAATCCACATTGACTGCTGTTTGGGTTTCCTGGTGGGAGAAAGTGCTTTTAGGCGAAAAAAATCTGAAACGTCTGTCCTCCGGGTCAAGCTCATAGTAGAGTTCCTGCAACATACGTTCATCTGTGTTTTTTACCGGACGAAAAAAAATGTGCTCATTGTCTGGTGTGGTATAACTCCACTCGTATTCCTCCGGATAGAGAATAACCACTCCATCCTGAGTCAGGGGAAGCATTTGATCCTGATAGATGAAATGGAGTTTTTGGGCCTGCTCCAGGAGTTCTTTTCTGAATTTGGGATGAGCGATGCCTATCATCTGTAAAACCCGATTACGGATGGATTTACCATGGAGAAAAGCAACACCCCACTCCGTAATAACGTAGTGTACTTCACTCCTGGGGATAACAACCCCTGCACCGGCGTCCAGAGTTACCACAATTCGTGACGTTTGACCGTCGGCGGTGATACTGGGGAGACAGATGATCGGTTTACCACCTTCAGAAAGTGCGGCTCCTCGGGAAAAATCGAGTTGGCCTCCGACGCCACTGTATATTTCTGCTCCAATACTGTCGGAGTTAACCTGGCCAGTAACTGAAACAGACAGAGCTGCATTAATGGAGAGTTGTTTCGTATTTTTGGCAATATTAAAGATGTTATTGATTGTCTCGGTGGACTGGAATTCTATGAAGGGATTTTCGTTCACATAGTCATAGAGTCGACGTGTGCCCATGGCAAAAGAGGTGAGGATGTGGGGACGGTAGCTTTTACGGCAGTTAATCACCCCGGATTCAACCAAATCAATTACAGAGTCTGATATAACCTCACTATACACTGACAGATCCTTCTTGTCGGTGAGATGCATTAATACCGCATTGGGAATACTTCCGATACCAAACTGTAGAGTTGAACCATTTTCTATGATTCTTGCACAGTACTTCCCGATCTTTTTTGTGAGTTCATCGGGCTCGGGATATCGAAACTCCAAAAGATCTGTCTCTTCATAGACAAAGTGGTCAATATCGTCGAAACGAACAAAGGAGTCACCACTGGTCCTTGGCATTCCCGGATTGATCTGGGCAATGACAATTTTTGAGTGTTCAAATACGGTTCGATTAATATCAACATTTATACCAAGAGAGCAAAATCCGTGCTTGTCAGGAGGAGAGAGCTGAAGGAGTGCCACGTCAATTCGGAGCCGTCCAGATTGGATGAGTAGGGGGATATCAGACAGAGAAATGGGGATATAGTCTGCTTTGCCTTCGTTGACTGCCCTGCGGATCGAACTTCCGACAAAGAGGGCTTGATGTCTGTAAAGTGAAGGCTCCTGATCATCAAAAAACTTGTTATCAGACAGGGTGAGAAAATGGACAATCTCGCAATCATTAAAGCGATGCTTGTTTTTAGCTAATTGTTCCGTTAGTCTAACTGGTTCACTGCAGCCGGTTCCTATAAAAATCCGTGACCCGGCTTCTATGAACTGATGGAGATTTTCTGCCTTGATTTCAAGGTTTTTCTTTTGCTCACGCCAATCTTGCATATGGATTGTCCTCCAATGAGAGGGTATTGAAGATTGCTTAGTCTCCAAGTTGTGTCTTTTGGTCTGTTTCACCACAAAAATTAACCTGATTATTATTGAAACTCAGCTTTGCAACCCGGAGTTGTTCCGTGTCGATTATATGGGACGCCATAAAACCATCCCCGGTGGCTCTGCTGCGGCCGTCCAGGCCGAAGATGCCCATATAATCAACACGAAAAAACTCCTCCTCAGGCGGGTAGGCTGAGGAGGGGTGGTAATTGGTAAAATTAATAAAAAATAGTTGATCTTTATTACGGAGGATATCAGATTTGCCTCAATTTTACATCCGCTTTGTTGTTGCCCAGTTGTAGAGAAAGGAAAAATTTTAGTCTGTTGGGTATGGCCAAAGGACAGGTGAAACCAATAGAGTTGGAGAAAATTTTCCTGATCAGGAAATATTCCAAAGAACAGTCAAGGCTTCCGCCAAGCCTCCTAACCAGATGTACCAGAGAGCATTTTTATTGTTGCACCCTGATTGTGATCTTACCACAAAAAAGCGTCCTCAAATGTGAATTGCTTTTCTATTATGCTCCTTCAGTCTTTGGTTTTTATAGTATATCATTGAACTTGCAAAAAATATTTTTGTTGTTATTGGGTGATGAAAACGTTAATCATGTCCACCTCCTGCTAGAAAGATCCTATTATCATTTTTTGTCTTGTCTTTCGAGCATGACCATTACTAATGGTAGGTATTTGTTGTAGAAAATAGTTAGGATGTAAGTAAAAATGTACAGCTTTAGTAGAGATGAAAATATTGCAGAAAAAAAATAATATCAGTTTTTACAGAAAACTGAAGACGAGTCTGGCTTTGATGGGGATTATTCCCTTTCTTCTGGCTGTCTACCTTTTTACGCGCCGAACAGAATTAAGTAGTACATTGGTGATTTTCAGTGCTGCACTGGTCCTGATCAGCATACTCATGGGATTTACCATGTTGCGAAGGTCTTCGGATCAAATGCGGGCACTTGCAAGAAAGACTGCAATACTTGATTCCGGTGATATTCTGGAACCAGTCGATGTCAATGTTGAGGGGGAATTGTATGATATTGCAGCAAATTTTAACTCGGTGGTTGAAAAGCTTAATCGCACAAACCGTGACATGCAGAGTCGAAGTTTTCAACTCCAGGAGTTTGCCAGTAATTTGTCTGAATCCTATGAACAGCTTGAAAAAGAGAACAGGTTACGTAATCAACTCTGTCGCTATGTCGGTAAGGATCTTGTCGACAAACTGATGGTGTCGAGAGATGGTCAATTGTTAAAGAATGAAAGAAAAGATGTGACGATTCTTTTTGCTGATATTCGGTCATTCACCGCGTTGTCTGAGCACATGGAGCCTGAAGAGGTTGTTGCCATGCTCAATGAATATTTCTCAATAATGATTGAAATTATATTTAAGTATAACGGGATGCTTGATAAGTTCGTGGGAGATCAGATCATGGCCGTTTTCGGTCATATCTCCAATGAAAAAGATGGCGCAAGGTCAGCAGTGCGGGCAGCGCTTGATATGCAGAAAGCCACTGCAGCTCTGATGAAAGAACGCGCTGGAAGGGATCAGCCTGTATTCAAAATAGGTATAGGGATTAATACTGGAAGTGCAATCCTCGCCAGTGTGGGATCAGCAAACAGGAAAGATTATACTGTTATTGGGGATACGGTTAACACTGCAGCGCGACTAGAGGCTCACGCTGCTGGCCGAGAGATAGTTCTTGGGGAGCGCACCTGTTATCATCTTCCTAAAAAATTACCCCGTAGTGCAAGGCAGGAGTTGAAAATGAGAAATCGCTCGGGAGCTTTGGCCTGTTACACATTAGTTACCAGGGAAAACAAGGTAGTCATAAGACCCAAAACTGAAAAAAATCCTCTCATGACTTCTGTTCAGGCTGCCTGCTGATTCCCCCCGCTGTTTTTTTCTATGGCTACAAAATTGAGCGTACTGTGTACGGTCATCAGAGGAAATATCATAGCTATGAAAAACAGGTTTAACACTGGAACCAGGCTGAGAAGTGCAGGAAAGATCCCCAGACGAAGTGATTGATTGTTGTGGTTTTTGATCCAGGAGATCTTCTGGCCAAGACTCCAGCGTCTACGGGAACTTGGATAGTCTACGAACATCAGAGCTGAGTAGTAGGTGTAGAGCAGCAATACAAGGACCTGTCCCACTCCGGGGATGAAGTTAGCTATCAGTGCCGCAATGGTCACCAGTATTCCAAACAGTCCGATTTTAACCCCCTCCCAGAGATCAGTCAGAAGTCCTGTTATGTTCAGTGCCGCGTCCGGCTCAAAATTTTCGCCAGCATGTTTCTTTTCCGTTGCAGTGGACAGGAAAACATATCCCGGTGCGGAGAGACTGTAGGCAATAAGAAACGCGAGATAAAAAGCCACAATGCGACTGACGATGATAAAGCTCCAATACATCGCCTGCCAGCCAAGATATTTTGTCCATCCCCAAAGGCCAACGGCTTCTGGTTGAGCGAGAAAAAAGTTTCCAGTGAGGCCATCCACAAAATCGACGGTAAAAAGGTATCCTGCCCAGGTAAAGACCATGGTGAGAATGACAAGAATGGCACTCCACCCCATCAGGCGTTTAGAGCGCAGGAGGAATGACAGGGAATAGGAGAGAGGAATCCATGTGGCTGCTGTTGTATTATTTTTCATAGAAAACATAATAGGACTTATGATGGCATGAGTAAAGGGGGATCTGTGCTTTTCTATATGGTGCAAGTATGCTAATGTTTTTGCCAGTATAAAATCTTCCAGGACATAGAGAGTTGAGATGGCAAAAAAACAGGAAACAGCATTTGTCTGTACCGATTGTGGTGCAGATTTCAGCCGCTGGTTAGGACAGTGCAGCGTTTGTAAGGAGTGGAACACCGTCAAAGAAGTCCGTTTGGGAAGGAGTCCTGCAGGCAGGCACTCCACCGGTTATAGTGGTAAGCACTCCATGGTGCAATTACTCTCTGAAGTGGATAGAAGTCGGGCAGAGAGGATTTCAACCGGAATTGCCGAATTTGACCGGGTCCTGGGACAGGGGATTGTGTGCGGATCTGTTGTGCTTATCGGCGGGGCGCCGGGGGCTGGCAAGTCAACTCTTCTTCTTCAGGCGCTGGCAAAAGGTTCGGTATCCGGGATTCCGGTACTCTACGTATCCGGTGAAGAATCTCCGCAGCAGATTGCCGAACGGGCCGATCGGCTGGAACTTCCAGCTGGCAATATCAAGATGCTGGCTGAGACATCCGTTGAAGAAATCTGCAAAGTGATGAATAAAGAAGAGCCCCAGGTGGTTGTGATTGACTCTATCCAGGTCGTGCATTCAATGTCTTCCGAATCGGCCCCGGGGTCAATCTCCCAGGTGCGGGAATCCGCGGCAATTCTCACCCGTTATGCTAAAGAAACCAACACTTCCATTTTTATGGTCGGCCATGTGACGAAGGATCATTCTCTCGCAGGCCCCATGACCCTGAGTCACATTGTGGATGCTCAGGTGGTGCTCTCATCCACTGATGATGCCAGGTATCGTATTTTGCGGGCCGACAAAAACCGTTTTGGCAGTGTGGGGGAACTTGGTTTCTTTGCCATGACCGACAGGGGCTTGAAGGAAGTTAAGAATCCCTCTGCCATGTTTCTGTCACGATCAGGTACTCCGGCATCCGGTAGTGCGGTAACCGTTGTATGGGAGGGAACCAGACCATTGCTTGTGGAAATTCAGGCCCTGGTTACTGAATGCCAGTCAGGCAATCCAAGACGTCTGGCAGTGGGGATGGATCAAAACAGGATTGCCATGCTTCTGGCAGTGCTTGCCAAGCATGGGGGGCTCGCCACGGCCAGTGACGAAGTATACGTAAACGTGGTGGGGGGAATTCGGGTATACGAGACAAGTTCTGATCTTGCCGCAATGGTGGGCATAGTTTCCAGTTTGCAGGACAGGGTTATTCCTCATGATTCCCTCTTTTTTGGAGAAATAGGGCTTTCCGGTGAGATTCGACCGGTGGCCAATGGTGAAGCAAGATTGAAAGAGGCTGCCAAACATGGATTTCGTCGGGCGGTGATCCCCAAGGCCAATGCTCCGCGGCAGCCGGTGAAGAGTCTTGAAATTGTTGCTGTGGGGAGTCTGGTTGAAGCTCTGGAAGCCCTGTACTAGCAATTACAGTTTGTATGCAGAGTCTATCGAACTTACAAATAAAAGGAGTAACGAATGGATTTTAAAAAGCATTTAACAACAGCCTGGGAAAGCACCTTACAATTTATCGTCCCTGTCATTTTGCTGACCTTGGTACAATTGATAGTGGTGACCCTCAGCCTTGGGATTCTCGCTCCTGTCACCACTGCTGGCTATATCCAGTCCCTGCTGCAGGCTTTGCGTGATGGTCGTGAGCCACAGATCGGGGATCTCTTTTCTGAGATGCGCCTGTTTCTGCCGCTGTTTGCCTTTGGTGTTCTGGCTGTCTTTGCCACCTTTTTCGGTTTTCTGCTTTTAATTCTTCCCGGTCTCCTCGTCCTTGCATTTCTGGTTTTTGCAACCATCTACATGATCCCTCTGATGACAGATCGTAAAATGGGACTGTTTGAGGCCATTAAGGAATCCTGGAATATGGCTGTTAGAAAACCAATAGCAGACCAGGTTGTTCTTATGCTTCTCTATCTGCTTATTATGTCTGTTGGTGGTTCTATTCCTCTGGCAGTGCTCTTTGCTCAGCCCCTTGCGACTTTTTTAATGCTGGCTGTCTATGACGAACGATTGGAGTTTGGGCGGATCAGTGTAGAGCAGGGGCCGCCACCAGTTCCCGGCAGCGAGGTCTAAGTGATCAATGAAGATAAATAGTGTCAAAAGTAGAGGGATAGAGGGGTGGCATCGTTTCCAACTGGAGAATCATATCCTCTACGTGCAGCCGGATATTCCGGACTGGATCGTCGTTTCCGCTGAAGCGGATCGATTGCTCTGTTCTGAAAAAAGTAATGCCGCAGATTTTTACAGCAGGGATCAGCTCGAGCATGCCTTTGCCATTGAGCCACTGGAGCCTTATCAGGGCAGAGCATCGTTACTCAGGCTTAAGCAACTTAAAGAGTGCTGGTTTCACGTTACCGATACTTGCAACCTTAGTTGCCGCCACTGCCTTTTTTCTGCTTCGCCCGCAAAAACCAGAACTCTTGCTCCTGAACTTTTAGAACATGCAGTGCAGCAGGCATTTGATCTTGGCTGTCGCCTCTTCTCGTTCACCGGAGGGGAACCCTTTCTCTACCATGATTTCCTGCCCTTTCTTCGCAGCTTACTTCTGAAAAATAAAGAAGTGCATGTGGCAGTGCTTACAAACGGTATGCTGCTTGATCGCTATCTGGAAGAACTCGGAAGTCTTGAAAGGCTCCATATTCAGGTCAGCCTTGATGGTCTGGAAAGCAGTCATGACAGGTTGCGGGGCAGCGGCACTTACCAGAAATTGGTGAAAAATCTTGGTTTGATGAAGGAAGCAGGAATACCTGTGACCCTGTCGGTGGCCATCAGCAGGGAAAATATTGAAGATCTGCCCAAATTAGTGGATCTGGCTGCTGAGTTGGGAGCGGCATCCATCCACCTGCTTTACCATTTTATTCGGGGTAAGGGGAACAGGGAGCAGTTTATCAGTCCTGACACCATTTTTCCCCACCTGTTAGCTGCTTGGCAGCGAGCAGACGAACTGGGGCTGACCATTGATAACATTGAGACGCTACGTAGTCAGATCTTTTCAACACCCGGTACCAGATATGATCTCTCCAACACCGCCTGGGAATCTGTGGCCGTGGGGCCGGACGGTAGTATCTATCCCTCTCCAGCACTTGTGGGAATGGAACAAACTGCCTGTGGACATCTGGATCAGGGCCTGGAAACAGTGTGGAAAACAAGTCTTGTCCTCAATGAGTTGCGTCAGGCCAGTCTGATTCATTCTTCAGCGTATCTGGCGAATCCCCTGAAGTTTCTTGTTGGTGGTGGAGATATTGATCACAGTCTGATGTCAGGAAACGAATGGGTGGGGCATGATCCTTATGTACCTCTCTATAACCGTATTGCTCTCCAGTTGATCGAAGAACAGGCCAACTGTTATAATCACGCGGAAAAGAGTCAAATTCTCCTGCGTATGGGAGATGTCCGTTATGATTGTCCAGATGGTGAGGAAGAGAGTGCAGAAGTTGCACTTACTCATTGTAACTGTCTTATTTCCCTGGCCTCTGGCGCGGGACACAGTTCTGTGCGTGAATTTTATGGTGCTGCGGCGCTTGTTGCCAAGGAGGATATCGCCAATCCCCTGGCACCTGCCCAGGCAGAGGCTGATTTTATTTCGGAAAAAACCAAAAAGCACTCCTATGGTTGTGGCAGTCCGGTTACTGATGGTGCTCCACAGGAAGGGGAAACGCTGGTGGATCTCGGTTCCGGTTCCGGAATAGAGTGCTTTATGGCTTCTGCATCAGTTGGCAAGACAGGCCTGGTGTACGGCATTGATATGACAGATGAAATGCTAAAACTTGCGGGTGATTCATTACCGGAGGTAGCCGGACGGCTTGGTTATAACAATGTGGAATTTCGCAAAGGGTTTCTCGAGCAGATTCCGCTGGATGATGGTGTCGCCGATGTGGTTATCTCTAACTGCGTGATAAATCTCAGTCCTGACAAGCGCATGACCTATCAGGAGATTTTTCGTATTCTGAAACCCGGTGGACGGCTGGTGGTCTCTGATATCGTCACCGACACTGCCATTCCTGCTACTCTCAAGAACAATGTCCGTTATCGTGGTGAGTGCCTCGGTGGTGCCATGCAACAGGAGGAACTGGTCACCATGATGGCAGCTGCAGGTTTTTCTGCTATCCGCTTTATAAAACGGTTTCCCTACCGTCGGGTGGAGAATGTGGATTTTTTCTCACTCACCTATGAAGCGATCCGTCCGGTTATTGTTCAGGAGGAGTTGGTTGACGTGGTCTACAGAGGCCCCTATGGTGCTGTCTACACGGAGTCTGGTGTTGCTCTAGTGAAGGGGCGGCGGACATCTGTTTCACTGCAGGAGGTGGCTTTACTGGATGACTCTGTCTTTGTACTTGATAAAGAGGGGGTGGTCACAAATGTAGTAATGGAGAACTCCTGCTGTTCTCCTCAGCGTGAGATTAGTAGTATGGGAAATAGTTGCTGCGATTCAGAAGGTACACACTGCTGCGACAGTGATGAGAGTTCCCCTGAATTGGAACGAAAAACTGAAGGCTGTATGATCTGTGGCACTGACCTGCACTATTTTACCGATAGTCGGGAGATGGTCTGCAGCTATTGCGGCCGTCTGTTTGTTGCCAATGGGTGTTGCGAGCAGGGTCATTTTGTCTGTGATGGTTGCCATGGAGAAAATGGAATCGAAGTGATCAAGGCCATCTGCAGTGGAACAGAGGAGCGTGATCTTATAACCTTACTCGAACTGATTCGCAGCCATCCGGCAATCCCAATGCATGGGCCGGAGCATCATGCCATGATTCCTGGTATTATCCTTGCCTGTTATCGGAATTCCGGAGGTGATATCAGGGAAGAGGCGATTCTCACCGGGATCAGCCGAGGGGCAGATATTCCAGGTGGGGTCTGCGGTTTCTGGGGTGCATGCGGGGCAGCAATTGGTTCAGGAATAGCAGTTTCTACAATATTTTCAGCCACACCTCTCACCCCGTCACCACGACAGACAGCACAGGCCTTCAGTGCCAAAATTTTAAAGGTTATTTCGGAATACCGTGGTGGGCGCTGCTGTCAAAGGGAGACCTGGCTGGCTCTTTCTGAAACTGCCAGGTTGTCAGCAGAGATGCTCTCCGTTCCCATGGAGGCAAAAGGATCCCTTCGCTGTTCACAGTATATGAAAAACAAAGAGTGCATCAGAAAGCAGTGTCCTCTGTGGGAAAACCGGGTCAGGGAGTTAGAGCAGGAACTTCAGTTTCTTTCTGTGGAATAGGAATGTGTTTGTACAGGACAGATATTTCTGAAAAAGTTTAATTTTGAATTTGACGATTGATAATTTCACCTATTTGGTTGAGAATGGGTATTTATACCGATGTCTTTTTTTTGAATTCTGATAAACTGTAGACATGAAGAATTAATATCTCCGAACCGTGCTATCTTGATAGAGGGGAAATTATGCGAAAAAGTAACAAAATAACAAGTATGTGTTTTGCTGCTGCTTTTGTATGTCTGTTTTTTCTTGGAGGATCCGGGGTGAGTCAGGCAACACTAGTAGTTGCCGGTGCAGGCCAGTACCCATTGATTGGTACTGGCTCAGGCGGTGGTGATGGGCTTGATGACTTTGATAATGTGAATTGGTTGCTCGATGAGTACTATGAGCGTGACGTTGATGTGTTCTCCATTGGAAAATTTGAGGAAGAATACATAGGTGATGAACCTCAGGGTAATCTTATACCGGTTGGTTTTACTGCTCCCTGGGATCCTGCATGGTTTAGCTGGGATGGCAACATATTGGATACTACAGATGGTGTTGGATATATCAATATCCCCAGTGACAGTATTTTTAACTGGACAGGACATTTTTGGTATAGCATCAAGGCTGGCAGTGCATTCGGACTCTATGATGGTGGAATATTGACCCTGACAGCTGGTTCGAGTTACAGTATCCCCTGGGATATAAAAAATGTTCCAGCTGGTTTTACTGGGAACGGCTTGTCCCACTTCAGTCTCTGGGCTGAGGAAGCTTCTCCTGTGCCGGAACCGGCAACGATACTTCTCTTTGGTGCCGGTTTGGTTGGAATAGCAGGTATACGGCTAAGAAAGACAAAATAACCAGCCAGATATTTTTCAACAAAAAGCAGGGTCATTGCGACTCTGCTTTTTTTTTAAGTACCCCTGGTACTGTATCCAACCACTGCTTGATAAGAGAGTAAAGATTGATACAATCTGTGAGGGATGTTGACTCTTACCATTTGTTACTGTTTTGCAAATTCGGAATTAAATTCTCATAATTCAAATAAAGAGATCGACAAATTGAATTAAAATTGTTCATATACTCGTATCATAAACTTTTGTATTTTATTTCAGGAGGGGTGAAGATGAGCGGACATGGACATGGGCATGAGAAACCGGAAGAGGATCATTCAGTCTGTATTAAGGTTGGAGTCTTTTTTGTATTCGTTATCATAGGATTTTTTGTGATTGCTATGATTAATTAAGAAGGTTCTTGATCACAGATTTGTAAACCGTCAGGGGCATGGCTTCTGACGGTTTTTTTGTTTTCAGGGGATTGGAGAGTATGGCCAGAAACAAGTTTTATGCAGTGGCAAATGGCAGAAAGCCGGGGATTTATAGTTCCTGGCCGGAAGCGGAGGCCCAAGTAAAGGGGTATGGGGGAGCCAAATATAAAGGCTTTGTCAGCCGTCGGGAAGCTGAAGCCTGGATGGATGATCCTCGGTGGGGAGAGTCAAAAGGGATGATTAAGAAAAGAGAGATCCATAAACTACCTGCATCATCAGGGGCCTCTATCGAAATTTACACTGATGGGGGGGCAATTAATAATCCAGGGCCAGGCGGGTATGGCGTGGTTCTCCTTGTGAATGGAGAATTGCGTGAACTTTCAGAAGGCTATCAGCACACTACAAATAATCGAATGGAGCTCATGGCCTGCATTAAGGGGATTGAAGCCCTCCCATCAAGTTCTGAAAAGGTGGCCCTGTTTTCCGATTCACAGTATGTCGTCAATGGGATCAGTAAGGGATGGGCCAAGGCCTGGCGAAAGCGAAACTGGTTGAAATCCGATGGTAATCCAGCCGTGAATGCTGATTTGTGGGCCAGACTGCTTGACCTTACAGAGGGAATTGATATTGTCTTCAACTGGGTAAAGGGTCATGCCGGGCATCCGTTAAATGAGCGCTGTGATCAGTTAGCTGTGCAGAGTGCCAAAGGGGAGAATCTGGTAGTGGATTCTGGCTATAAAGGGTGAGTCGATGTTTAATGCTGAGAAATTATTAGGAAAGATTGTAAGGGAAACTCTTGGTGGAGGCAGCTCTCGGAGGAACAAAAGAGATGGTATCTTTGATTCTCTAGCCTCGGGACAGGGTCTGATGACCATGATTGGACTTGGCGTCGGGGCTTTTGAGATTCTAAAAGCAGAGAAAGAAAAAAAGAGTATTGGAGCAATGTCTATTATGGCTCCACCTGCGATTCCTTCGAGTTCCATGGGGACAGAAACAATGCTTCCCCCCTTGCCGCGTTCGTCACCACCTCCGGTTCCGACACCAAAAGGTGAACAGCGGGTGACGGGGGAAGAACTGGCTGTACGGCTCATTCAGGTGATGATTGCAGCTGCTCATGCCGATGGCACCCTTGATGAGTCCGAAGAGAAGGCTATTCTTGATCGTCTGCGCGGGGCTGAGTTGGAGAGTGAAGAGAAGATGTTTTTAGTAAGTGAGCTTCATCGACCCAGGTCTTTGGCTGAATTGACAGCAGGGATTGATGATCCGTCCGTGATGAAAACCATGTATATGCTTGCAGTGGCAACCATTGAAATGGATAGTGATGCAGAACGAAACTGGCTTGATGCCCTGGGCGATCAGTTGGGAATTTCTCCTGAGGTCAGAGCATTTATTGAAGAACAGAGTTGACCGCAAAAGAGAGAGAACCCTCTTTTGCGGTGTTTTTATTCCTAACGCTCAAACAGTGTAGAGAGGCCGCCAAGGACGGAGCCTTCTCCCACACTTTGCCCGCCGGTTTGTGGTGCGGCCTGGTGGATCCGTCCTGCGAGGCGTGAGAAAGGCAGGGACTGCAACCAGACATGGCCGGGGCCCTGGAGGGTGGCAAAAAAGAAACTTTCACCGCCAAATATTGCCGATTTCACGTTGCCGACAAATTCAATATCATAATTCACCGTCTGGGTTAATGCTACCAGACAGCCGGTGTCTACCCGCAGGGTTTCTCCAGCTGCCAGTTCCTTTTCTATAATTGTGCCGCCGGCGTGAACAAAGCAAAAGCCGTCACCATCAAGTTGTTGCATGATAAAGCCTTCGCCTCCAAAGAGTGCGGTTCCGATTTTCTTCTGAAAAGCAATTCCTATGGAGACACCTTTTGCTGCACAGAGAAAGGCATCTTTCTGGCAGATAATTCTCCCGTTATACTGCTTGAGATCAAGGGGAATGATCTTTCCCGGATATGGGGAAGCAAAGGCAACCTTAGCCTTGCCCTGGCCGGTATGAGTGAACATGGTGACAAACAGGCCTTCACCTGAGATCAGCCGTTTCCCGGCACCGAGCATCTTGTCAAAAAAGCCACCCGATTGCGATTCCTCGGAACCGTCACCGAAGACGGTGTCCATTGTGATGCCGTTGGACATATACATCATGGCACCAGCTTCTGAAACCACGCTTTCCCGGGGATCCAGCTCAATTTCCACAAACTGCATTTCGTGGCCAAAAATCTCGTAATCAATTTCGTGGGCCCGGGTTCCTGTAACAGGTGGTGGCGTAGTTGTCGCAGCCGGATTGTTGAGTTCGGCAATGGTTGTTGCCGCTTGCCAGTCCGCAAGACCTTCGCGCCAGACCATGCTCGAACGCGGATATTGCCCGGAAGAGAGGGCTGAAGAAAGCTGACTGGTGGTCATGGGACCCGTGGATTTTCCATCTACAGCTACGTACCACTTGGACATGGTGTACCTCTTGTCATCTGCAGGCCAATTTTTAGAAGGCCTTTATTTGAGGGGGGGTGAAAAATTACTAATAGTTTTGATATACCTGTTTTTGTGATTTCACAAAAGAAAAAGAACACGCATCGTTTACATATTGCCGAGTAAATGCTGGATAATTGACACGGCGGCAATATTCGCGGTCTCTGCCTTTAAGACCCTGGGGCCAAGGCTTAAAATCTGAAAATCTGCTTTTTTAGCAGCCTCAACCTCTGTAACAGGAAAACCGCCCTCCGGACCAAAGACAATTTGCAGGCCAGCCCTGTCCATTTGTAAGGAACAGGAATGCAGAGAATTTTTCTGCTGCTCTTCTTCCCAGAACAGGATTTTCTGTACAGAGTTATCATGCTGCACAAGCATTTCATTAAAAGAAAGCAGAGGGTTCAACTGCATCATGATGGGATTGTTGCACTGCTTGCATGCCTCTTCCACTATTCGCTGCCAACGTTCATATTTTTTAGAGACCTTATCGAGTTCTGCTTTTTTCAGCTGGCAGCGATCGCTATAAAATGGCGTGAATTCGAAGACTCCAAGTTCCGTGCATTTTTGTACCAGCAACTCCATTTTTTGTCCCTTGAGAATACTTTGGTGTACCCGAAGGGGTGTTTCATCCCGCTGAACGTGTGTCGATGATAGAATGCGTAATCGTGTTTGTTTGCCAAGGGAAACAATTTCAGCATCGTGAATATTACCCTTGCCATCGAGGAGTTGCAGCGGGGTACCAACTGATAATCGAAGTACCTTGCTGATATGGTGAGACTCCTGTTCTGAGAGGAATATCTCAGGAGTGATGGTGGTGTCGGGTTGTATAAAGAATCGACGCATAAAAGAAATGACTTCTTATGGAGAATTTTAACGAAATTGTTTTGCCGGAAAGTCCACAGATGCGTATCCTTCCACAAAATAGATGGAATCGCAAAAGAAAAGAAACAGCTAGTGCAGGAAAAAGTTGCCTTCTCAAAATGGAGAAGATAACATTATTACAAGATTTGTGGATTTGATTTGAGTCAGTGAACTCCAGGAGTAAAAATGTCAGGCGATGAACGTAGGGTACATAAGCGATTTTCCATGCGGATCCAGACAAAGGTTACAGCTGAGACCTTGTCTGGGAAAACACCGATGATGGAATACCTGACGGCTAATATCAGCGCAGGTGGTGCTTTTATCGAAACCAATCACCCACTGCCGCTGGCGAGCAAAGTCCGCATAGATTTCCTCCTATCCCTCGAAGATCTGCAAATCCTGAAATTTATTCTTTCCCTTGAAACTTTGAAAAGCTGGAAAAGAGAGCGAGTATGGGTGCGTGCCTCCGGTATAGTGGCCAGATGCGAAGCAAACGGCATGGGCATTATGTTTGATGAAAATTATCAGATCAACCCCATGGACAGGCCAGAAGGTCCAGAGAACGGCTGATATCGATGACCGGTGATGTCCTGAAAAACATCAAAGAAGCACTGGCTCAAAGGACTTGCCAGGGAACTAATCGGTTTTTGTAAAATGGAGAGCAACCCACTCCTTCCGTTGTTTTTTTTCTGTAAACAAAAAACCACAACCGGTGAATACACGAATGATATTCTTTTCCTGCTCACCATGAAGGATTCCTGACAGAACAAGATTCCCCTCTCTAACCAGAAGGTTGCTGAAAGAATCAGTCATGGTGATCAGTGCATCATGGATGATATTGGCAACAATAAGGTTAAACGACCCCTTTATTTGCTGCAGCGGTTCATGTGAGACATCCATTACAGAATCCAGGTTGTTCAGGCTGACGTTTTCAAGGGCAACACGCACTGCCTCCGGGTCATTGTCAATCCCGAGCACATGTGTGGCGCCGAAAAGGGCTGCTCCCATTCCAAGGATTCCGGTGCCAGTTCCCACATCAAGGATGCGTTGATCTTTGTCGTGGGCAAGTATTTGTCTGATAAAGTCGAGGGTCAGACTTGTTGTTGCGTGGTGTCCGGTCCCAAAGGCCATTCCCGGATCCATAATGATGACCCGCTCACCCTCCTGTGCCGTATACTCCTCCCAGGTGGGCGCTATTATCAATCCTTCGGTGATTGCAAAGGGTTTGAAGTGGACCTTCCAGTTATTTGACCAGTCCTGGTCTTCGATACGTTTCCAGGAAATAATCGGTTTTTCAACCTGAAAAATTGTTGCCAGTTCCGTGAGGTAACATTCAAGTTGGTTCCGGAGTAACTGTTGTGTTTCGCTGGTGGGGTTTTTTTCTTTCAGGTAGGTGTTGAGGTGAAGAGCAGGACCCTTTACGTCGACGGACTGTTCGACGCTGGCCCCCATCACACCAACCAGATAGTCCACAATGGCTTCCTCCAGGGTGGGATTTGTTATGATATGAGCACTTATCCAAAAGCTTGAATTTTCGTTGTTTTTCATGTTTTCCGAGTGTGTACGTGGGAGTGTTTGGATATCATCGATCAATTTTGTTTATATATGTTATAAGCAATATTTCTTGACAAGGTTTCACATCCTGTTATTTTTATGCTGACCTGAGAGCACTTGAATTTTGATCAGAGAGAGACATTCAATGAAACATAACATACATTTTTTGCCCGATGACGTCCATGTCACAGTTGAGGACGGTGAAAATCTTCTTAGTGCGGCTGCAGCGGCAGGGGTCTATATACATGCCTATTGTGGTGGTGATGGCGTTTGCGGAAAGTGTAAAGTTACATTGGAAAATGGTGATGTGGAATCTGATAGTGCTGCTTCCCTCAAAAAGGGGGAGTATGACAAGGGGGTACGTCTGGCTTGCAAGGCCAGGGTTGTGTCCGATATAACCGTCCGTATTCCTGAGATGGTGAAAGCGGATGGTAAGGCCTTAAAGTGTGCTCCTAAAACCACTCGGGCGATTTCTGCACGATCCCTGGATTCGCTTATAGGATCATGGAGTGTGGATCCACCGGTTGGAAAGAAATTTCTAAAAATACCCCCTCCAACTCTCGAGGATAATATTTCAGACATGCAGCGTTTGATGCGTGCCCTGAAAAATGCAAACCCGGATAGCCTTGAACCCAGTTATGATCATCCGGAACTTATTCATGAATTGCCACTGGTGCTCCGTGAGGCCAACTGGGATGTCACCGTTATACTTCTGCATGGCAAGGGACAAAAAGAGCCAGACAGGATTATTGCCGTTGAACCGGGTGATACAACAGACCGTCTGTACGGTCTGGCCGTGGATATCGGTACCACTACCTGTGGGGGCGTTTTGATTGATCTCAACAGTGGTGAAATTGTTGCCGAAGGATCAGGTTACAATGCGCAGATTGGTTACGGTGAGGATGTCATTTCCCGTATGATCTATTCTCAACGTCCTGGCGGACTTAAGGGGTTGCAGGGTAAAGTCATTCACACCATCAATAATATTATTGAAGAGGTGTGTAAAAAGCATATCATCAGCCCCAGTGATATCAGCTATATCATGACGGCTGGAAATACAGTTATGGCCCATTTAATGCTGGCCATTAATCCAAAATTTTTGCGGGAAGCACCCTACGTCCCAAGCGTCAGTCAGTTTCCATTGACCAAGGCGGCAGGTCTGGGAATCATGGCCCATCCTTCTGTCAGAATGTTTCTCTATCCCTGTATTTCTTCCTATGTCGGTGGTGATATTGTGGCTGGGGTTCATGCCTGTCAGATGCAGAAAAGTGACGAAATATCACTGTTTATCGATATCGGTACTAACGGTGAAATTGTGGTTGGAAATAAGGACTGGATGGTTTGTGCGGCCTGTTCTGCAGGTCCTGCCTTTGAGGGTGGTGGCATAAAATTTGGGATGCGGGCCAGTCAGGGGGCCATTGAGAATTTTCAGATCCATCCCGAAACCTATGACCCGATGATTGTAACCATTGGTCAGACAAAACCTCGTGGTATCTGTGGCTCCGGTTTGATTTCCATTGTAGCGGAGCTGTTGGATGCGGGAGTTCTTGATCCGCAGGGTAAGTTTAATCGCTCTCTGAACCATCCTCGAATTCGTGAAGGTGAGGATCGATGGGAATATGTTCTGGCCTGGGACAGAGATTCCATGATAGGTGAGGATATCGTTATTACTGAGGTCGATCTTGATAACCTGATCCGGGCTAAAGGTGCCATGTATGCGGGTTATCAGACATTACTTGAATCTGTCGGCCTTACCTTCAGTGATCTTGACCGGGTAATCCTTGCCGGCAACTTTGGCTCCTACATTGATCTGGAACGGGCAATCAGCATAGGTCTGCTTCCCGATATTGACAGGGATCGCTTTTTCTATATCGGGAACGCATCCATGCTTGGGTGCCAGATAAGCCTGACCGACCATAAGCGTTTTCGTGAAAGAGTCGCTGTGCGAACGCTTATGACAAATATGGAGCTCTCTGAAAATCCTGATTTTATGAATCATTATATGGCTGCTCTCTTTCTTCCCCATACGGACATGAGCCTGTTCCCCTCTGCCAAAAAATAAGGAGCAGGAACTCCCGCATTGAGAACTGCGTCTTGCAGGGGAACGCGTGGCGCTCAGAATTGACAAAAAACTAAAAAACGTTTAAATTGACGTTTTTATGTGTATTGATAAAAAATAATTGAAAAATACAATAATTTAGAGACTTAAGGAGAGTACAATGGGTCAGACAGTTAAAGCAATTGCAGAAAGTATCAATATCATGGGTAAGCGCAGTGGTGGCGCCATGAAAGATCGTGTTCAGGGCCCAGTTCAGGAGATGGCAAAAGAGGAGACTGCTGCAGGAGCTTCCTATCTTGATCTGAATATCGGACCTGCTCGTAAAGATGGTACCGAACTTCTTCCATGGGTTGTTAGCACTGTTGAAGCGGTTACTGATGTTCCCCTCTGTCTCGATACCACTAATATGGATGCGATGGCGGCCGGTTTTAAGGCTGTAAAAAACAAGGAACAGGCTCTGATGAACTCCATTTCTGCTCAGCCCGAGCGTATGGAACAGATGATTCCCGTTGCTGCTGAGATGAAATGTGACGTTATTGCTCTACTCTGGGGTGCTGATGGCATGCCTCGTGATTCTGCTGAGCGTGCGGCCATGTCCGTTGATTTGATGATGGCATTGAACGAAGGTGGTATCCCTAACGAGAAGATCCTTTTCGATCCAATCGGAACTCCTATTACTCTTGGTGCTGATCAGATTGCCTCTGGACTCGAGTTTATGGAAATGCTGGCGGACATTGCTCCCGGTGCTGGATCCACCGTTGGGCTTTCCAATGTTTCCAATGGTGTTGCTGAGCATCTTCGTAAGTACCTGGATCGTACCTACCTGATCATGCTGATGAAGTATGGAATTTCCACGGCTATTGTTAACTCCTATGATGCAGAGTTGATGGCAATTTGCAAAGGTGAGCGCCAGGAGCATGTGGATATGATCCATGCAATGATGGACGGTGACGATCCGGGTGTTTCACGGCTTTCAGGGGTAGCTCTTGAACATTACAAGACCTACAAAGCACTTTCCGGACAGACTGTATTCTCTGAATCCTGGCTTGAACTCTAGAAGCTGGTAGGGAGTAGCTTTGATGATGCCCTTCCTTATATCAAGGAGGGGCATTCGTGTTTAGGAGGAATGGATGTGAATGATGTTCCAACTCACCACATGGTTTATGGTACACTGAGGGATTTTATCACTGGGGAAGAACTTGTAGATACCGATGATGAACGTATTCGTCAGGACTTATCGAGAATGATGGTTGAAAAACTGGGATATAATAAGGAAGAGTTGGAACCCCGCTGTTTTATTGAAACCCTTTTCAACCGTCAGTTTGTACGTTCAAATATTGAGCTTGCGGTTACCCTGAAAGGTTTTGGCAAAAAATTCCTTGTAATACGTTATGGGGCTGGATCATTGGTTAGCCGGGAACGTTCAGCGATTGCTGCGGCGAGGGTGCTTGAAAAAAGCTACCAGATTCCCCTTGCTGTGGTGACGAATGGGCGTGATGCCGAGTTACTCGATACTGCCACCAAAGAGGTTCTGGCTACTGGCATGGAGGCAATTCCCACAAGAAATCGTGCCGAAAAGATGCTCGCTGAACTAGAATTTCGAGCTCCTGCTGAAGGCAAGAAGAGAGAAGGGGAGATGCGGATTTTAAACGCATTTGATGTGGAAGTCTGCTGCCGCAGTATATAAGAGCTATACCTTGCGGGGAGGGGTGTTTCCGCAGGAAAATTATTTAACAACTGAGAGAAAGAGCATGGGAACAGAACAGAATAAATGGACGAAAACAAGCTGGAAGAACTTCACAGCCCTTCAGCAACCTAAATGGCCGGATATGACGGCCCATGATGCGGTGCTTGAAAGACTTTCCACTTTACCGCCTCTGGTTTTCGCAGGTGAAATCAGAGATCTCAAGGCTCTGCTTGCCAAAGCCGTAACGGGAGATGCCTTTCTTGTTCAGGGGGGTGACTGTTCCGAGGATTTTTCCCAGGTTACGGCCCCTAATATTCGTGAGAAACTGAGAGTTCTGTTGCAGATGGCCGTAGTGTTGACGTATGCCGGTGGCAAACCGGTTATCAAGCTTGGCCGCATTGCTGGACAATTTGCCAAACCCCGTTCTGCAGATACGGAAATGGTTGATGGTGTAGAGCTTATGTCTTACCGGGGAGACATGGTGAATAGTTCTGAACCCCTTGCGGCAGCTCGTATTCCCGATCCTAACCGGATGCTGGAAGGGTATTATATGGCGGCATCAACCCTGAATCTCCTTCGTGCTTTTACACGTGGCGGTTTTGCTGCTTTACACAGAGTATCGGCATGGAATCAGGAGTTTGTGAAACAATCTCCCATGGGACGCAGTTATGAAAGACTTGGAAAACAGATTCAACAGGCTCTGCAATTCATGGAGACCATCGGTATTGATTCCAATAGTCCCCAGATGAAGCAGGCACAGTTTTTTACCTCCCATGAAGCATTGCTGCTTGGATATGAGACGGCCCTTACTCGGGAAGATTCAACCAGAGGAGGTTGGTATGACTGTTCGGCCCATATGCTCTGGATTGGTGAGCGGACCCGGCAGGTGGATGGAGCCCATGTGGAATTTTTACGGGGCGTGAACAATCCAATAGGGGTGAAGATAGGACCGGATTATGATCTTGATAATGTGAAACAACTTATTGAGACGCTGAATCCCGAAAATGAAGCAGGCCGTTTGACCCTGATAACCAGGCTAGGTATGAAAAATATCGAAAAAGTGTTGCCTCCGCTTCTTCGTGAAGCCAAAAGGGAAGGTTATAATATAGTTTGGAGCTGTGATCCCATGCATGCCAATACCTATACGGCAAAAAGTGGCCATAAGACACGAAATTTCAATGATATACTCTCTGAAATAACCTGTTTCTTCGAAACCCATTGGGCAGAGGGAACTATCCCTGGTGGCATTCATCTCGAGATGACCGGCAATAATGTTACTGAATGTACCGGAGGTGCCAGAAATATCGTTGATGAGGAGTTAATGAATAACTACCTTACGACATGTGATCCACGCCTCAATGCTGAGCAGAGCCTGGAAGTGGCCTTTCAGATAGCAGACATGATCCGTAGTTAAAAAAGCGGCTGCAGGTACTGCATTTCGTTAAATGCGGTACCTATGGCCACTTCCTGCTTTTTTATTCTATTTTCTTGTGTTGGGAAATTGAAAGATTATTGAATTTTCCAGTCACCTATCTGCTTTTCGTTGTTTTTCCTTTCCTACCGATGATTTCCAGCTTGTTTTTGTACTGTTGAATTTCCATGTGTGGCCATTTCTTAAAAAAAGGTTTGAATGGATGATAGTGAAATTTTGCAGGAGATTTGGGATTTTGGTACGTTACTGACATTAGAAGTGAGCTGTGGAATGCAATCAATACTGTCTTGAATGGAGGATAAAATGGTTAAACAATTTTTGTTGCTTGTATTTGTAATTTTATATGCTTCTGTGATATCCAGCCAGGCTGAAGACAGCGAAGTGATTTCAGGGGAAATTGTTACTGGATTCCGAGTGCTTACAGTTGACCCTGCCTCAAAAGATAATTATTTCACCGTCTATCGGGGAGATTATATAAAGTTCAGCTATCCGGAGGAATTCACCTCCCTGGCATTCAGTATGGAGGCGTTGAAGCTTGGAGATATGCTCTCTCCAAAACCGGAGGACTCTCCATTTTTTAAAATGAAGGCCGTGGGGAGCTACGATTATAGTCTTGGTGAGGGCGGTGGCAGCATCACCGTTGTTGACCTTGTACGTCCTAATTATACTGAGGTTACGGCCGATGAGGCTGCAGATATTTTAAAAAATCTTAAGCCGTTTATCCTTGATGTACGAACTCCTGAAGAATATCAGCAGGTGCATATTGAGGGAACACATCTGATTCCCATCCAGCAGTTGCAGGCAAGGATTGGAGAACTGGAACCCAGGAAGCATGAAGATGTTTTTATCTACTGTGCCACCGGAAACAGATCAACCGTTGCCTCGCGAATACTGGCTGATCAGGGATTTAAACGGATTTACAATCTGCGTTACGGCGTCTATGACTGGGTACGTAAGGGGCATCCTTACAAAACCGGAAGGTGATTTTTCTGATTCTGACGCATCTTGTGCTACAATTATTTTTCTGGTAGCATATGATATTTACTCCTACTTATTGATATCTCTTGCTCTTGGTACTTTGCAATGAAAATAAATACGGAAGTCATCCAAAAGATTTTTGTTGTTACTTGTGAAGGATCACGACTTGATGCCTCTTTCGCGCAGACTTTTTTTAACGCTATGCAGAGTTTTATTCAGAAAGGGCATATGGATATCGTGCTCGATCTTTCAAGTGTCGAATTTGTCGATTCCACCGGGCTTGGCGCTATTGTGCAGTGCCTGAAAGAAATTGATGGGCGTGGACTGCTGGTGCTGTGTGGTGTCAGTGAGATGGTTCTCAGCCTGCTGAAGATGACTCACCTGGATGATATATTTATTCAAGCCGCAGATCGTGACGAAGCTTTTAAGAAGCTTGGTGCAGAGAAGAAAAAAAGAAGTATTCCTCGTGAGGTGGAAACGGAATTTGTTGCTACTCCTGCCAAGGTAACAGGTTTTGATGAAGCCCTGCTCGCCTCCTTAACGATGGAAGATGCTGAAACAATTGAGGATGTTAGTGACGAAGAGCGAAGAAAATACCGGCGTCTTATCAGTAAGCAGATAACGAATGAAGAAATCATTGTTCATTGCACCAACAGCAGTACCGGGAAACGTTCCACCGGAGTTGTTCTTGATATTTCTCCAGGTGGGCTTCTCCTGGTCTCGCCTTCAAAACTTTCAGTTGGCGACGAATTTATTCTGGAGGGACGTATTGGAAGAGCATTTAAATTCAAAGAACATACTGTGATCCGTAACTGTCGTGATGGAAAATACGGTCTTGAGTTTATTAAGCCGTCCCGCAAAACCACCTCATTTATTCAGCAACTCACTGGTTCTGTGGTGTTGACTAAGAAATGGGCCAGGAACTAAGTCTTCCATTAATACACGTAACTCCATACTGTTCTGATGTCATCGGTAACGAATGAAATCCCCTCGGGTTCCTCTATAGTCTTCCGCGTTCCAGCACGTCTTGCTGATGTTCGTTTGCTTGGTTTTTCAGTTCATGCCCTCTTCCAGAATCTTGGTTTTAATAATATCGAAACCTATCAGCTTGAACTGGCAGTGACGGAATCAGCCAATAATATTGTCAAACATGCCTATAAGTTTGCAGAAGATACTTATTTCAACATGAAATTTACCACCACTGATGACAGGGTTATCTGCACCTTTGTGGACCATGGAATATTTGAGAATTTTCTGAAAAACAATGGCCAGGGGGAAATTGCCATTAATACCAAAATACTTCCGCCAGATAGTAGAGGAATTGCTATTATTTGCGAAGTTATGGATGAGGTAAGTTATCGCAGGTCAGGTGATAAGAATATTTTAAGACTTGTAAAATATTTCTCCCGGTTCTGAAGAAAATGGATCTCATTGAAAAACAGAGTACAGTTCTTGTTGTTGATGACAGTGAGGCCATCCAGACATTATTAAAGGCGTATCTTCGTGACGGTGGATATAATGTAATGGGTGCAGTTGATGGCGTGGAAGCGCTTGACGTCTGTCTTCGGAATTCGGTTGACCTCATTCTCCTTGATATAGCCATGCCCAAAATGGATGGTTTTTCTCTGTGTGAAAGACTGCAGAGTGAAAAAAGGTTACGGGCTATCCCCGTCATCATGCTCTCTGCCCGTGAAGATATGGCGTCAAAAATGCGGTCTTTTGAGCTTGGAGCGGTTGATTACATAACCAAACCAGTTGGCAGGGGTGAGCTGCTGGCTCGTATTCATACGCATCTGGCAATTAGTCGGCTCACTATTTCCCTTCAGAATGCGAACAGGGAACTGCTTGTTCAGCAGCAGCAATTACTTCAAGGTCTTCATGCCGCCGCAGACCTTCAAAAACACCTTCTTCCCAGGCGTGTTCCAGATTGTAAGGAATTACGTTTTGCCTCCTACTTTCAACCCTGCCAGGAGGTAGGGGGGGATATTTATAATATTCAGCGACTGGATAGTGACCATCTGGCTATCTACATCCTCGATGTTTCCGGGCATGGTTTCCCCGCTGCAATGATGACGGCGCTCGCTACTCAGGCACTTAGCGGTTTTGCTGCGATCACCAAAAAACAGGGCATGGATGGAAGGGTGGAAAGCGTTACCTCACCGGGAGAGGTGATTCGGGAGCTGAACAAGGAATTTCCAATGGCCCGTTTTAATCGCTATATGACAATCGTGTACCTCCTTTTTAATACGAAAAATAGTACCTTCCGATACTGTTGTGCAGGGCACCCCCCGGTTATTCACATGACGCGTGAGGGAGGAATTACAGCCCTGGATACAGGTGGGCCTCCTGCTGGAATGGATGGCCACTGGGATGAGGCTGAGGGCTGTTTAAACAGCGGTGACAGGCTTTTCTTCTATACGGACGGTTTTACTGAATATAGTAATGAAAAGGGTGAATTGTACGGTACAGAGCGCTTTTTTAACTCCATGATTGGTAGTCGTGAGTTGCCACTTAAGGAGGCGGCACGGAGTATTATTGGAGAATTGAAACAGTTTGGCGATCAGCTCGATGGGAATGATGATATGACCCTACTGGTTGTGGAGAAAAAATAGTAGGGTGCTTTCCTGGTAACAGGCGATTGCTGATTGCGAGGAAACAGTACCTCAGGGTTTAATGTAGGAAAACCCATCGTTTTGAAGATCAATCAGGGCCACAATACCAGCAGGAATAATCTCACACTCTTCAATAATCTGTTCTTTCGGAATTTCGAATCGTTCCATCGCATTTTTACACACCTGAAAACGAACACCCTTTATTTTTAGATCCCTGACCCGCTCGAGAAGCACTCCAATACTGTTGCGACTCATAAGCTTTGCTGCTGGCCCATTGAAGAGGATTACCAGATCGTGCTCTTCTCCGGGGATCGCTTTCAGCAGGTTTACAACATTATTTAAAGCCAGATTCAGTATTGGCTCTTCATTTTGATCCACGTGAAAAACAGCTTTATAGGCCATAACATTCTCCTTCTAGTGGTTGACTTGTTTTATTGGACACCAAGCAGGGCGTCACGAAGATCTTCACTCACCGGCTTGTTTCCTAACCAGATGGAGAGAAGAGCATGGTTGAAATATTCGCCTAAAACAGTTCCCTGGGTTTTTCCGGCAATACTGATAACAGTACCCTGATCAGGGGTGTAATCGAGAATGATTTCTTCACCCCGGTGTACATCGATAAAGGAATTATTAAATTGCTGAATTTCAGGATCAAGCGTTTTAAGTTGTTCTGAAGTGAGGTTTGCCATAAATCCTTCATTCCAGCTATCAACCAGCTTTTCTCTGCTCACTTCATCATACAGCATATGCATAGTCATTCTTTTTCGGCCTGGGGTGTTGAGGATATCCTCGGCTCTAGGTGATGGGTGCTCAAGATAGAGTTCAGCAATATAGATTTTAAAGAAAAATTTGGATCGAATACCTGCCCCATTTAGTTTCAAATCAGTACCGAGAGTTTCAGGAACAGTGACACCGGCAATCTCAAGTCCCATTGCTGGAACGCTGAAGCAGAGAAGAAAAAGAGAAACAAGTAATTTAAACATAATGAAGTACCCACGTTCTGATCGTTGGCAGGGCTTCCTGTAAGCTACCATAATCAATGTGTAAGAGTTTTTTTTAAAGAAATATCCTAACAGAATTGCGGTTATTCTGGCAATTGGAAAATGTTTTTTCAAAATAAGGTGCTTTTTTTTTAGACGGTGCTCACTCTGTGAGCACCTCCCCCTGTTATTATCTTTTTAAACACTTTGGAAAGGAGAATAACAGATGAAAGAGAAAATGATTGATAACGGGGGCCACTGTTTTCAGCCAATTTTGCCACTTGGTTGCTGGACTCCCTATCGTAATAAAAAACCGGGTGTGGCCAGATGGCTGATGAGGCGATATAGGAAGGAGATTGATTTTGTGCTCGCTGCATTGGCAATTGGCTTTATGCTGTTAGCAGGGATATGGATGTTTCTTGTTGAACTTGCGGATGTCGGTCTCAGTTAGTAGACTGGTCTCAGAATGTGACAATTTCTGATAAAGAGAATTCATTACTTTATGAACGTGATGAGTTAGTATTAGGGGTAGAAGTGGTTCATTTATGGTATTATCGTTAAAAATTTTATATGAGATTCTGTTTTAAAACGGCTTGAGGACAAGATGACAGAGTATAGTTCAAATACAACAAACCACACTTTTCATATTCCGGTTATGGGAACAGGGTTTACCATAGATACGCCGCTGAAAGTAGCAAGGTATGGAATTTCTTCTTCAATTTCTCTGGTGGATGACGTTCTGATTGAACAGGTACGGAAGTTCTACTGTCAGCAGGAGAATGAACCCTATGAAGAGATCACAAATTCGAGTGACGATTCACGTGCACGTCGTATCACAGCCTATCTGAATCTTGTTGACCGATTGGTACGACGGCAGGTGGAAGAGTTGCAACGCTCGCCTTTTGAAAAGGAGAGTGAGATCACCAAGTACTACGAGATGCTTCCGGACGATTCTCCTCTGAAAAACGAATACGCTGAAATGCTGGCAACTGCTGATCAATCAAAAAAGAGTGCTTTACAGGAAATACTTCGAACGAAGGCTGTTCCAGGCAGTATCGATGTAAATATCATGACCAAACTTGATCGTGACAGGTATAACAAAGGAGAAAAGTTGTCGCCGATCTACGCCGATGCAATGAGTGCTCTGCGAGGTTTTGCAGAAAGCACTCTGAATTCTTCAATGGTTTTTTCGGCAGGGATTAATAAACGATTATATCGTTATATGACAGAGTTCAAGGATTTTTTTCCCAACGCAAATGGTGAGATGAAAAAGAAAATTATCCTGAAAGTAAGTGATCATCGATCATCGGAGATTCAGGGTCGTTTTCTCGCAAAATTAGGCTTATGGGCCTCTGAGTTTCGTATTGAATCAGGCTTGAACTGTGGAGGGCATGCCTTTGCGTCTAAGGGGTTTCTACTTGGTGTGGTCCTCGAAGAGTTCAAAAGGAAAAAAGCTGAGTTACTCAAAAAACTTATCCCCATGTATGCAAAGGGTTTGTCAGAGCAGGGAGCGTGTGACGCCAGACTTCCGGACGACTTTCGGATTACGGTTCAAGGGGGTGTGGGGACAGCGGATGAACATCAATTTCTTCTGAAATATTATGGGGTAAACAGCGTTGGCTGGGGCACTCCTTTTATGCTTGTGCCAGAAGCAACCCATATGGATGACGTGAATATTAAACGCCTCATGAATGCCTCGGATGATGATGTTTATCTCAGCGATGCCTCTCCATTGGGAATTCCTTTCTGGAATTTACGGAGTTCCACCAGTGAAGACAAACGACGTGAACGGATAGAAAAAGGAAAACCTGGTTCTTCCTGCCCGAAGGGATTTGTCGGTTTTAATACAGAATTCACCAAGATGCCTATTTGTGTAGCTTCCCGCGCTTATATAAACAAAAAACTCAAGCTTCTTGCAAAGGAAAGCCATCCTCCAAAGGCTCTTGATATTATAAAAGAGAGGATACTCGCGAAGGCCTGTATTTGTCACGAACTTGGTGGCAACGCAACTGTTCCTCTTGGTATTGATCCAGAGGCAGATTCCACGGTCTGCTGCGGGCCTGGGATTGTTGATTTTTGCAAAATTGCAACGCTTCGGGAGATGCTTGATCATATTTATGGACGTTTTTCATTGCTGAAATCGAGTGATCGTCCGCATATGTTTGTAAAAGAACTTGGTTTGTATATTGACTATCTTCGTAAAGAAATAGACAACTTTCCGGTGGGACTTGCAGTGAATAGTGCTTCCTTTCTGGAGGGAATGAGGGAAAATTTGTTTAAGGGTATCGAATATTACCAGGCACTTTCGAGTGAGCTTGTTGAAGATTCCCAGGAGAAATTTTTGGCGGGATTGAAGAACATGAAAAAAGCCCTCGAACCGTTGTCACTTGACAAGGCGGAGCTGTAATTGCTGCGAACAGGGGTAAAGCTGATTTCTTCTTCTGCACTCCTGTTTCAGGTAACTTCAATATTTTCTATTATTTGTTTCTCTTCACCCATACCTTTTCCGTCCTGGAAACAGTTTCCTGTTGAACGGGTCTTTTTTTGTAGAGAGAAAGGCCCTGGAGAAAATGACGCAGAAACTGATCGCCGCATGCTTTGTAGTGTTTGTGGCTCTTTCTTCTGAAAAAGGCTGAGAGTTCAGACTTGGAAATTTCCATTTCAGATAGTTTGAATATCTCCAGCATATCGCTATCCTGATACATGAGTGCAATCCGGATTTTTCGTAACACATCGTTATTCGTTATTTTTACCGGTCCGGACTGGATAGCTTCTTTTTTTAATTCCCCTCTGTAGTAAATGATCAGGCCGTCGAGAAATGTGCCAAGCAGTGCCTGAGAACAAAGGACAAACTCCTTATCATCTTCTTTTTTGAGTAGAGTATGAAGGTGAATTTCAGGTATATTGTGTCCGGGAGCGTGAAATATCTCTATCATATCCTTGTCCTTGAGGTCGAGGCTATAACGGATTTTTCGAAGTATGTCGTTGGCAATCACTTGATTTGTGAGAAGAGTTGAGTTGCTTTAAGGGGAAGGATGGCAGTCATTATAAAAAGCGATAACTGCCATCAAATTACGAAATAAGAAGATCAGGATTCTTTCCAGTCAGGACGCAGGTGCAGCTCGGTGAGCTGTTTTCTCGAAACCCCAGCAGGAGCCTCGGTAAGAGGGCATGTCGCACGCTGAGTCTTTGGGAAGGCAATAACGTCACGAATGGAGTCGCTGCCGGTGATGATCATCAGGAGACGATCCAGGCCGAAGGCCAGGCCGCCATGGGGGGGGGCTCCAAGCTCAAGGGCACGAAGAAGGAAACCGAACTTGTCGTTGGCCTCTTCCTCTCCGATATTAAGGGCTTTTAACACTTGTGCCTGAATATCACGCTGGTGGATGCGGATGGAGCCACCACCAATTTCAGTACCATTCAGAACCAGATCGTAGGCCTGAGAGTATACCGAACCGGGATCACTTTCCAGCTTCCCAAGATCCTCTTCCCTGGGGGCCGTGAAGGGGTGATGGAGTGCCTGAAAACGTTTTTTGTTATCATCGTATTCCATCAGGGGGAAGTCCGTTACCCATACGAAATTAAAGCTCTTTTTATCCAGTAATTCAAGGATACGCGCTATTTCCAGTCTCAGTTCTCCAAGTACCGTTAAGACTACGGAGGTTTTATCGGCACCAAAGAAAAGGAGGTCGCCTTCTTCGGCATCAAGGGCTTTGGTCATGGCAGCGCGCTCTTCATCGCTGAAGAACTTGGCAATGGGTGACTGCCATTCACCGTTAGCTTTCATTTTGACCCAGGCGAGTCCCTTCGCTCCGAATTGAGCCACATATTCGGTGAGGGTATCAAGGACTTTCCGGGAAAAAGTGGCACAGCCCTTTGCGTTGATGGCACGGACGGTTCCTGCACCATCTGCCATGGAACGAAAAACCTTAAATGAACAGGTTTTGGCGATCTCAGTGAGATCCACAAGTTCAAACCCGAAACGGGTGTCGGGCCGATCGGTACCAAAACGATTCATGGCATCATCGTAACTGATTCGCTTAAATGGTGGAGCAACATCAATGTCCAGTGTGTCCTTAAAGAGCTTGGAAATCATCCCTTCGGTGATCTCAATGATCTGTTCCTCATCCATAAAGGAAAGTTCCATATCAATCTGGGTGAATTCTGGCTGGCGGTCAGCACGCAAATCCTCATCACGAAAACATTTGACGATCTGATAGTAGCGATCCATGCCACCAATCATCAGCAGCTGTTTGAAGAGTTGGGGAGATTGGGGCAGAGCGTAGAATTTCCCGGCGTTAACGCGGCTTGGCACCAGATAATCACGTGCCCCCTCAGGGGTTGAGCGGGTGAGCATGGGTGTTTCCACTTCCAGAAAATCATTGTCGTTCAGATAGGTGCGGATGGATTGCACGGCCTTGTGGCGCTGATACAGTTTGGCTGCCATCTCGGGCCGTCTGAGATCCATATAACGATACTGGAGACGGATATTGTCAGAGATCTCACTTTCTTCATCGAGCGGAAAAGGTGGTGTTTCTGAGGTGTTCAGAATGCGAAGCTCGTCGATGAAAACTTCGATTTCCCCAGTGTCAAGCTTGGTGTTTGCCATGCCTTCAAGTCTGGCTTCAACTTTACCGCGAACAGCAATGACCCACTCGCTTCGAAGCATATGGGCCTTATTGTGGACCTCAGGGTTTACTTCGGGGTTGAAAACAATCTGGGTGAGACCGTGTCGGTCGCGGAGGTCGATAAAAATAACTCCACCGTGGTCACGCCTGCGCAATACCCAGCCCATAAGGGTGATTTCTTTGCCGATATCGGCACTCGTAAGATCGTTGCAGGAGTGGGTCCTGCGTAAATTTCCCATAGATTCCATAATTTTACTATGGAAAAGCCTTGCAGTGCTGCAAAGCATCTCCATTCCGTGTTAATTGATTAGTGTTATTAAAATGTATATGATATTAAAATTTCTACGCTGCCAGATCGGTACTTTTATGAGTAGCAACATGTGGATGAAATATTTCCTTTAAATTGTCAATGAGTACATTGAAAGCAATATCCTGCTGCTCCTGATTTTCCATATTTCTCAGTACGGCATGACCTTTCTCGAGTTCATCCTCACCGATAATGAGAACATACCGGGCCTGTGCCTTGTGTGCCTGCTTCATCTGGCTTTTCAGGCTGCGACCCTCATGATCCATGGCGACCAGAAAGCTTTTCCGGCGCAGATTGTGGGTCAGAGAAAAGGAGAACTCCGATGCTTTTTCACCGAGTCCAGCAACGAATATATCTATTGGGGTACTTTCAGGAATTTCTTCTTTCTGCTGTAAAAGCAGTGTCAATCGTTCCATGCCAATGGCAAAACCAATACCGGGAACCTTAGGGCCACCGAGTTTTTCAATCAGGCCATCATAGCGGCCACCGGCACAGACTGCTGCCTGAGCACCAAGATCTTCAGTGGTAAATTCGAAGGTCGTACGGGTGTAGTAATCAAGCCCCCGAACCATAAATTTATTCAGATTAAATTCAATATCAAGCTGCTGCAATGCATTCTGAACCGTGGTAAAATGTTCAGCACACTCATCGCAGAGATGGTCCAGGATCGATGGCGCTTCTTCAACCTGTTCCCTGCATCCAGGCATTTTACAATCCAGTACTCGCAGTGGGTTGGTTTTGCTGCGCCTTGTGCAGTCTTCACATAAATTATCCCCTCGATCTTCGATAAAGGCAAGCAGGGCCTTTCGAAACCCAGGACGGCAGACTGGACAGCCAAGGGAATTGATCTCAAGGCTAACATGTATGCCAAGTTCTTCAAACAGCATGGCTCCCATGGCCATAAGTTCGGCATCAACCCTGGGGTTGGGTGTTCCGAGTACTTCAACATCCATCTGGTGAAACTGGCGTAAACGGCCCTTTTGAGGACGTTCGTGGCGAAACATGGGGCCAATGGTGAACAATCTCTGAATAGGTTTCTGGACATGCAGGCCATGCTGGATATATGCTCGAAGCAGCGATGCTGTGGCCTCGGGGCGCATGGTAATCTGTTTGTCGACAAAGGTGTACATCTCTTTTTCCACGATATCAGTGGCCTCACCAATGGAACGGGCAAAAAGCTCTGTCTTTTCCAGTATTGGTGTCCGGATTTCCGAGAAGTTGAAGCGGGCAAAAACATTTCGGGCACTGTTTTCTACCTTACGCCATAACACTACTTCGTCGGGTACGATGTCTTTAAAGCCGTTGAGGGCCGATATCTTCACTGCCATTCCTCCAGAAAAAGTCCATATAAAAAAGAATGAAATAAAACGTAATTACAGCAAAATGTCAAGGATATGCGGGCAAGGCAGGGAAAATCGCACCTTCCAGGGTGCATTAGCTTTATTAAATACTAAACATGAGAATCCAAATTGACACTGACCGATTTGGTGATCCAGCCATGCTGCTTGACAAACCGTGGGAAGCAAGTCATTATCATTTGCTTCATGTCGAGTAGTATAAAGATAATTCAGAGATGGAATTCACCCTGCCAATGACTTTTTCCAGCGAACCAAGAATCATCACCACTGATAATCATCCTATCCGTCACCATATGATAGACAGGGATGCCATGAAAGTACTCCATGTCCTGCGTGACAATGGCTATGCCGGTTACCTGGTTGGGGGAGGAGTCAGAGATCTCTATCTAGGGATGACACCGAAAGATTTTGATATCTCAACGGATGCCAGGCCCGGACAGATTCGTAAACTTTTTCGCAACAGTCGTACCATAGGCAGACGTTTTCGTCTGGTGCAGGTATTTTTTGGCGGCAAGGAAATTGAGGTTTCAACACTTCGTTCATTGAGTGAGTATGATCTGGATGGTCCTGACGCGGTACTTGCACCAAATAATACCTATGGGAGTCTTGGAGAAGATGCCCAGCGTCGTGATCTTACAGTGAATGGGCTGTTTTATGAGATTGAGGGCAATACTATTATCGATTATGTGGGTGGCATTGAAGACCTGGACAAATCCGTCGTTCGATTCGTGGGCGAGCCAGAGCGTCGCATAACGAGAGATCCGGTGCGTATGTTGCGGGCAATCAGGCATGCGGGAAGACTGGGATTCAGTATTGCCCCGGAAAGTTGGGAGGCAATCTGTTCCCATCATGAAAAACTTCCTCTATGTCCACCGTCACGAATTCGAGACGAGTTTTTTAAAGATCTGCACAGCGGTTCATTTACGGTATGGCTGAAACTTGCCCTGGATTCCGAGCTGTTTTTTGATATCCTTGCTCTGTATAAACAAGCGCTTTCTAAAAAGGAAAAGGTGGATGAACGACCCTACCGTGAACAGTTAATTGCTCTTGCAAAGGTCATTGACAGGAGCTCTACGCTGGCAAAGGAATCGGAAAAACGAGGACTGAACAGTGATTTTCTGCTGGCTTTGGTGCTTGTTCCCTGGGCTAATTCAAAATTTGATCTTGTTCATCAGCAGTTAAAAGGTGCCGCCGCATTCAGGTTTTCAAAAATTCTCCGCGAAGCGCTGGACAGGGAATTGGGG
Source organism: Desulfocapsa sulfexigens DSM 10523 (assembly GCF_000341395.1). Taxonomy (GTDB): domain Bacteria; phylum Desulfobacterota; class Desulfobulbia; order Desulfobulbales; family Desulfocapsaceae; genus Desulfocapsa; species Desulfocapsa sulfexigens. Next base: position 1,296,808 of record NC_020304.1, read on the forward strand.
GTGCAATTGAATCTGCGTCGTTCCATTCGTCAGCAGATGGTGACATTGCTCTCTAATTTACCCCAGTTTCTTCGGTACAGAGAGGATAACTCATGGCCAAGATGGATAAAAAAGAAGAGCTATTATAAGTCCTGCGCTCTGTTTTGTGAGTTGTACTCTGAGTCCCTCACCGGTGATAAGGCAGAGCTTAATCTGTCATCTTTGCCGCAGGAGTCTTCCCGCTCTGAGAAGCCAAAAACTCCTTCTTCCAACCAGGGACGAAGGAGAAAATCGTATAATCCTGCATTTTCTTCAAGCAAGAAAGGTGTTTTTGGCTTTAAGAAGTGATGTCTATCTTCCTTTTCAGACCACTCCCTTGCTCTTCAGGAATGGTGCGTATTTAGCGTCAGTTTTCTTGATGTGGTTGATCAGCCAATCTTTTAGGAATTCCATCAATTCAAGCGAAATATCAGCCTCTCCTGCCTTGTAATCTTTTTGGAACTTAAGTAACTGGTCTACCAGCTTGGCGTGTATTTCCTTATGTTTGTCTGTCTCCTCATATCGGTGTTGAGCAAAGAACTCCTCTTCAGTTTTAAAATGGGTTGCGGTGTAGTCAATTAACTTGCCGAGTACACTGCCGACAGCATTCTGGGGAGCGTTGCTGTTCATTTTCTGGTGCAGCTCATTGATGAGGTTAACAAGAACTTTGTGTTGCTCGTCGATACTTTTAATGTCAAGGGCGAGTGATGGGCTCCAGCGTAGTAATGGACCGGAGGTGAAAACAGTCTGGCGCTGCTTGTGGCTGCCTGCTGTATCCCCAAGGTTGAATCGATTTGTTTCCCGACTGATGGTGTCTGCAATTTCTTTTAGATTTTCGGCACTTTCCTGTAAACGGAGACTTCCTTCCCGTGCCTCCTTTGACACCTGGCTGACAGCGACAATATCCCTGGCAATTTCGCCGGAAACCATGGACGCCTGGGAGACATTTTCGTTTACCTCGCTGATTCCATTTGCCGCATCATTTACATTTCCTGATATATCAGAGGCTGTGACAGACTGTTCTTCCACCGCGGAGGCTATTGTTGAGACTATATCGTTCACACTGTTTATCACTTTGCTGATTTCGCTGATCTCGGTCACTGTTTCATCGGTGGACGATTGGATTGATTCAATTTTATTTTTGATCTCACCGGTGGCTTTTGCTGTCTGTTTGGCAAGTTCTTTGATTTCATTGGCAACAACGGCAAACCCCTTGCCGGCTTCTCCGGCTCTCGCCGCCTCGATGGTAGCGTTGAGGGCCAGGAGGTTGGTTTGTTCTGAAATTTCGGTTATTACTTCGGTAACTTTGCTGATTTCCCTGGCTGCTGCACCAAGGGTGTTGACCTTTTCAGATGAGCTTTTTGCGTAATTTACTGCCTCTCCTGTCATGGAGTTTGCGCGTTCAGTATTTTCAGCAATTTCCTGGATAGCTGCAGACATTTCTTCCATGGCATTGGCCATCACATTTACGTTCTGAGCGGCCTGTTCACTGGCCATGGTTACTGTACCCATATTGGCACTCATTTCCTCAGTCGCAGCTGCCACTGTGTCCGCTTTGGCGGCGGACTGTTCTGCCCCCCCTGTCAGGTCTTCAGCAGCCAGCGCAAGTTCCGTAGAGGTGGCGGTAAGAGCACGGCCTTCGGCTACGATATTGCCAATCAGGTTGCGGAGATTTACGGTCATATCCTGGAGTGCTGCCTGGAGACTACCGGGAACAGATCTTCCAGTTTCTTGGTCACTTAAATCACCACCAGCAATACGTCTTGCAAGCTGTACCATGGCCTCAGGTTCCCCTCCCAGAAGCTTGAGAATGGAATTGGCGTTGAGGAACAGGATCGTTATGAGCAGTGCAAAACCGACAATGGAGCCAATGGTAAAAAGAGTTCGTGTTCGGGCACTTAAACTGTCGCTTGTTGCTGTGATGTCAGCAATAGTCTTTCCAGAGTTTTCAGTTATTTTATTTTTAACTTGAGTTATGACCTGCAGGAGTTCGTCGCCGATAGCTTTGGAGTCTCTGCCAAGAATGGAATCAATCTGCTTGGTGTTTTGTGCAATCAGATCATTAAATTCCTCTTTTAATTCCTCAGCTTCTTCACGTGCCTGGGTCATATTAATGGCAAGGCTGACACTTCCGGCAAGGTCATTATTAGATTTGATTTCCTGGGTGAGAGTGAGAACGTTGGGATCATCCTGGCCTGCCTGAATGATTTTGGCAATGTCCGGTCGTCCTTCCGGGAGCAGAGATTTTAATTTTTCATTGGCCCTGTTTATATAGCGGGTGAGAGGGGTGCCATCTTTATCCCGGTAGAAGATAAAGAGTACATCGGGATTGCGATGGGCACTCCGTACATAGCTGTTTAGCGTAGCAAAGTCTTTGGATATTACGCTGTTTGTTGCAACAAGTGCCATAAGCTGAACCAGGTCGTTGCCACTTTGTCGGCGTATGGTGCGGAGGCTTTGCTGTACTGAAGTTGCAGTGTTGTCAAGCGCTTCGGTTGAAGAGGCAGCCAGAGTACGTGATGTCTCAGTTTGCATGGATTTAAGGTTACTGTCGAGTTGTGATGACAGTTTGCTCAGGTCTTCACCGATGGTGTTTTGAATTGTCTCAAAGGAATCGACAACTTTTGTGTTGAGTTGGGTACTGCTGCTGTTCTGGCTGAGTACCGTGAAGATGATTGCGCTTCCTATCATGACGAGAAGGGCAATAGCAATTGGGGCAATAAGCTTAAAGCGGAAACTTTTTACCATGGAATTTTGCATTCTGATTCTCCTGACTGGTTTGTTTATAAATAATCACCATCAAATGTATCACGAAGTAACAGAAGAATGAATTATTTTTTTGCGAAAAAAAAGAAACAATCAATTTAAGTATTTAATGGAATTTTTGTATCAATTATATTGATATTTTATCCTATAACTACTGTCTTTACTGAACCCTTTTCTTTTGACATAAGAATCGTGAAACGTATACAGTTTGTTATATGGTTTGTGCAGTCTGCGTATTGCCTGAGTTGGAAAAGCCCCCTTTGCAACTCAAGAATACTGCGGAGAACAATCGTTCATGATTCACCACAGGGGTATGTTGAAGGAGAAGACAATGGAAGACCAGGCAGGTAATATGGAATTGATTTCCGGGCTCAGCAGGCGCGGCTTTTTGAAGGGCTGCACCTTGGCTGCTGCCGCGCTCGGCCTCTCGGAGGCTATGATTCCTAAATTACTGGAGGCGGCAGAGTCGGCGCAGCGACCGACGGTTATCTGGCTCCATTTTCAGGAATGTACAGGATGTACCGAGAGTCTCCTTCGAGGTTCCCACCCAGATATAGGAAGATTACTCTTAGACGTTATTTCACTTGATTACCATGAGACTGTAATGGTTCCGTCCGGTCATCAGGCAGAAAAAAGTCTTCACGATTCTGTGGAGAAAAATAAAGGTAAATTTGTTCTGGTGGTCGAGGGAGCAATTCCAACTGCGGATAATGGAAATTTTTGTAAAATTGCGGGCCGCACTGCCATGGATATTCTGGCTGAGGTCGGCCCCAAGGCAGCAGCGGTTATTTCACTTGGAACATGCGCTGCTTTTGGTGGTATTCAGGCTGCAGATCCCAATCCAACGGGTGCTAAGGGTGTGCAGGATCTTCTTTCCGGAGTTCCAATTGTCAATATCCCGGGTTGTCCTCCTAATCCGGTGACCTTTCTTGGCACGGTTCTTCATTACCTGACTTTCAAGCGTCTGCCCAATTGCGATAATCTTGGAAGACCTCTTTTTGCCTATGGCAGAAGAATTCATGATCATTGTGAGCGTCGTGCTCATTTTGACGAAGGTCGCTTTGCTGAAGAGTTTGGTGATTATGGGCACAAAAACGGCTACTGCCTCTACAAGGTTGGTTGCAAGGGGCCGGAAACTTTTTCTAATTGTCCGGCAGCCCGTTTTAATGATGTCGATGTCTGGCCTGTCTCTGTCGGTCATGGCTGCATCGGTTGTACTGAGCCAAATTTCTGGGATTCCATGACTCCTTTCTATGAAAGATTGCCACATGTTAAAATTCCTGGAACCGGGATTATAGCCGATGCTGACAGTGCAGGTAAGAAGATTCTCGGTGTGGCGGCGGCAGGTGCTGCAATTCATGCTGCGGTTGGAATCGGGAAGGCTAAGCTGAAGGGGAAAGATAAAGAATAAGAAGACAGGTACTGAAAAAAATCCAGGCTGAAGAGCGAAGGAAGGATTTGTACTTTCTGCTTGTAGCCTTCAGTTTCATAACCTGAGAATAAACATCGAGAGGACATAATGGCTCAGCGAATCACCATCGACCCCATAACCAGAATTGAGGGTCATTTACGAATAGATGCAGAAGTAGACGGAGGCCAGGTAACGAAAGCCTGGTCGTCAGGTCAGATGTGGCGTGGTATTGAAACTATTCTCAAGGGACGGGATCCGCGAGATGCCTGGCTTTTTACCCAGCGCATCTGTGGGGTGTGTACCACGGTGCATGCTCTGGCTTCGGTGCGGGCTGTGGAGAATGCTCTGAAGCTAGAGATTCCTTTGAATGCCCAGTATATCCGTAATATTGTAATGGCCATCCATGCACTACAGGATCATATTGTCCATTTTTATGTGCTCTCGGCACTTGATTGGGTGGATGTGGTTTCAGCTCTTTCCGCTGATCCGAAAAAGACAGCAGCGCTTGCTAATTCACTTTCCGAGTGGCCGAATAACAGTGCCAAGCGCTTTGCTGCCGTTCAGGGTAAGGTGAAAGCACTGGTTGAGAGTGGACAACTTGGCCCCTTTGCCAATGGCTATTGGGGACATCCCGCCATGAAGCTTCCACCCGAAGCAAATCTTATGGCGGTTTCTCATTATCTTGAGTCACTTGATTATCAAAGAAAGGCCACCCAGGCACTGGGTATTATTTCAGGAAAAAACCCGCATATTCAGAATCTTTCCGTTGGCGGTGTCACCACCGCGCTGAACCCGGACAGTGATTCAGCTCTGAACATGGAACGTCTCTATTGGATTAAGCAGCTGATTCAAGAGGTTCGTGGGTTTATTCAGCAGGTTTACCTGCCCGATGTGGTTGCAGTTGGTGCCCTCTATAAAGACTGGCTTCCGTATGGAGCTGGAGTAACCAATTATCTGGCGGTACCGGATATGGTACTCAATGCCAAGGCCACGGAGTTTGATCTTCCCGGTGGAACCATTATGAATGGTGATTTAGGCACCGTAAAGGGCATCACCTCGTTTAATGATGATTATTTCCGGGATAACGTGGTGGAGAATATTGCCCATGCCTGGTACAAGGGCGATTGGTCTAAGCATCCCTATGAAGAGGATGATGTCCCCAATTACACAGAATTTCAGGATGACGGAAAGTATTCCTGGATTAAGGCACCTCGTTTTCAGGGACAGCCCATGCAGGTTGGACCGCTTTCTCAGATGCTGGTTGGTTATGCACAGGGACACAAACCCATTATCGAAAACGTTAATAATGCATTATCTCTGGTTTCGAGCGTGGCAGGGGTTACCGTCGGGCCTGAAGTGCTGCACTCAACCCTTGGTCGTCATGTGGCCCGAGCGGTTCGTGCGTCCATGCTTGGTGATCTTGCCCTTAAGCACTGGGATCTGCTGGTTGACAATATCGGTAAAGGGGATCTTGAGATCTTTAACAAGCCGGTCTTCCCGCAGGGTGAACAGCAGGGCTATGGTATCCATGAGGCTCCCCGTGGTGTTCTGTCGCACTGGGTTGTTATTCAGGATGGAAAAATTAAAAATTATCAGTGTGTTGTTCCCTCCACCTGGAATGCTGGTCCGCGCGATGAAAAAGGTGTTGCAGGACCCTACGAGGCATCTTTGCTCGGTAATCCTGTGGCTGATGCTGAAAAACCCCTTGAGGTTCTGCGTACCATTCACTCCTTTGATCCCTGTATCGCCTGTGCCGTGCATACAGTGGATGCAAATGGGGTGGAGTTATCAAAGGTGAAAGCATTATAAGGATTTGATTCCTTTTAATCTAGGGGGTTGTTATGAACTATGAAGTGAAGAATGTCTGGAGTGTTTTGCTCCGGCTGTATCATTGGGCCCTGGTCCTGTCCATTGTCGCTCTGGTGGTGACCGGATTTTATATAAATAATCCGTGGACAAATACGACCTTGGAAGGAAGCGTGTCATTTCCCATGGCCGTTATGCGTTATATTCACTTTGTGGCCGGGTATCTCTTTACTGCGGCGGTGCTGGTGAGAATATTTTTGTTTGTCTTTGGTAACAAACAGGAACGAATCATGGACATCCTGCCCGTAACTCCAAGAAACTTAAAAAGCCTTGCTACAACAATTGGCTATTACAGCTACCTCAGTGAAAAGCATGACAGCCGCCTGGGTCATAATACCCTGGCAGGGATTTTCTATCTCATCACCATCATAGCTGCCCTTTTTCAGCTGGCCAGTGGTTTTTATATGCTGTACCCCGAAGCTGGGTTCTGGCAGGGGATGGGAGGAACGCTTTTCGGATCTCAGCAGGAAGGGCGTTTTCTGCATCATTTGTTGATGTGGTATTTCATTCTCTTTGCCTTTGCCCATGTGTATATGGTGGTTTGGAATGACCTGAAGTCTCCGGAAGGACTTGTTTCTTCAATATTTACAGGAAAGAAGTTTAAGCGTAAGAATGCCTGAACCTGTCCTTCGAATGGAAATCATCGCCCTGGGTACTGTCCAGGGCGTTGGTTTCCGTCCCTTTGTATATCGTCTGGCTCGTAAATGGAACGTTACCGGTACCATCCTGAATACTGACCAGGGCGTTGTTATTGAGGTGGAAGGCAAAGAACCTTCCGTCCAGAGTTTTATCAATACGCTCAGTATGTCTCCTCCTCCACTGGCACGCATTACATCTTTGCACCAGCATCAGCATCATTCTTTAAAAGGATTTAAAGAATTTTCCATCCTGAAAAGTATGTCGCTTCACAAGAGTCAGGCTTTAATCCCGGCAGATGTAGCTTTGTGTAAGGACTGTCTTGATGATATTCTTGATCCGCACAATAGACGATTCTCCTATCCTTTTACCAACTGCACCAACTGCGGACCACGTTTCACTATTGTAGAAACTATTCCCTACGATCGACTGGGTACCTCCATGAAGTCTTTCCCACTCTGTTCGCAATGCAGAATGGAATATGAGGATCCCGGGAATAGGCGCTTTCATGCCCAGCCAAATGCATGTGCAGAATGCGGGCCACAGTTGTCCTATCACGATGCAGACGGGAAAAAGCTTAAAGCCTTTTCTCCTTTGGAGGAAGTTGCTCGTTCCCTTAAACAGGGACAAATTGTGGCAATGCGCGGTTTAGGTGGTTTCCATCTGGTGGTGGATGCTGGTTCGGAAGAGGCTGTTACAAGGTTACGCAAACGCAAGGGAAGAAAGTCCAAGCCTCTCGCGGTAATGACAGCCAGTGTGGATGAAGTAAACCGATTTTGCATCTTGGACAATACTGCAGCGGAGCTTCTGCAGGGAGTGGAGCGTCCCATAGTTCTTTTACCCCGAAAAGAGTCTTGTCTGGCTGAGGCGGTTACACCGGGAATCGCAGAGATTGGAGTAATGCTCCCCTACACACCACTGCATCAGTTACTGTTTCTGCAGCCGGATTGTCCTCGCACCCTTGTTATGACCAGCGGTAATAGAAGTGGAGCACCCATTTTTACGGCGAATAAGGCAGCGGTGGAGGGACTTTGTGGGATTGCGGACTGTTTTCTGCTTCATAACAGGGAGATCATGACGCGAGTTGATGATTCTGTTGCAAGAATCAGTCGTCGAGGAGTGCAACTGTTGCGGCGTGCCCGTGGCTATGTTCCGGCGGCAACAGTTCTTCAACAAGAGTTTCCCTCCATTCTTGCCTGTGGTGGAGGGCTCAAATCCACTTTTTGTCTCACCAGAGGCAGTGAGGCGTTTCTCAGCCAGCATATCGGGGATCTTTTTAATCTGGAATCATTGGATTTTTATAGAGAAAGCATATATCATTTCAAGAGACTCCTGCAGGTGGAACCGGAGGCCGTTGTTTGCGATTTACATCCCGATTATCTGAGCAGCCATTATGCAAAAGAGTTGAACCTGCCACTGTATAAGATACAGCACCATCACGCCCATGCAGCAGCAGTATTAGCTGAACATGGAATAGAGGAAAAGGTTCTGGCCCTGGTTCTTGATGGGACTGGTTTGGGAGACGATAACAGCAGCTGGGGGGGGGAGGTACTCCTTGCTGATTGTCTCGATTATGAGCGAGTCGGGTCCTTGACACCCATGCTGCTCCCCGGAGGGGACGCTGCTGCTGAGGAACCATGGCGTATGGGTTTGTCTCTGCTGTTTAATCTGGGGCAAAATGAGCCAGAAATACAATTTGCAGAGAAGCAGAAACAACGAGCCCTGTGGCAGATGATGGAACAGGGGTTTAACTGTCCAGTCACCACCAGTTGCGGCCGTTTTTTTGATGGCATTGCAGCACTTCTTGGTGTCTGTTTACTGGCTGACTATGAAGGACAGGCTGCCATGGAACTCGAATCCCTGGCCTGGCGGGAAAAGGGAGGGCAGGATTTAGGTGGACTTCTTGAAAACTGTAGCTGGAAAGAAGCAACGGTCTGCTCAGACAATCGATTGATACTGCAGCAAGATATTTTGGTTCAGAAGGTGCTGAATCAACTGACGGATGGTAGGGCGGCAGCGACTATTGCGCTTGACTTTCACCTCTGTCTTATCAGAAGTTTTTTTGATCTTTTATGTAAACTTGCAGAAAAAACTGGAGTTTCACATATTGTCCTTACTGGAGGGTGCATGCAGAATACACTTCTTCTTGAGGGACTTTTCATACTTCTGGAACAAAACAATTTTATCGTCCATACGGGGCAGCAGATACCGGTAAATGATGGTGGAATAGCTTTGGGCCAGGCGATTATTGGAGGTTTACGTCATGTGTCTGGCTGTACCCATGAAAGTAATAGAAATCCAGGGTGATCCTGATGATTTTTTAAGCGGACAGATTGCGCTGGTTGATGCCGATGGTATCAGGAAAGAGACACGGCTTGATATTGTTGATCGCTGGCCGGATCTTGGTGATTACCTTATCATTCATGCAGGTTTTGCCATCCACACCCTTGATCCGCAGGAGGCAGAGACCAATATTCGTCTTATGCGGGAAATGGCTGAAAAAGTAGAAGCTGCCGAAGCAGTGGAACAAAGAACATGAAGTATCTTGATGAATTTCGGGATCAGACTCTTGCCGAGCCCCTTTTGAAAGAATTGCGCAGGAGCGTAACGAAACCTTTTCGGGTGATGGAGGTGTGCGGTACTCATACCATGTCCATTTTTCGCAGTGGTTTACGGACATTACTTCCAGAAGAAATAGAGCTGATATCCGGGCCGGGTTGTCCGGTGTGTGTGACTTCTGCCTCCCATATTGATGCTATCCTGGCCATGGCTGAATTGCAGAATACGCGAATTGCACTGTTTGGCGATCTGTTTCGGGTTCCAGGCAGCAACGGCTTGTCCCTTGCCAATGCTTCTTCCCAGGGGGCAAAGGTTGACATCGTTTACTCACCCATGGATAGTCTGAATCTGGCTCGAAAATATCCCGAGGAACTGATTGTTTTTCTAGGTGTGGGATTTGAAACAACAACTCCCGGAATAGCCGCCACCATTCTGGCGGCAAAGAACAGTGCTCTTGATAATTTTGCAGTCTTCTCCACCCATAAGACGATGCCTCCACCGTTACTCGCTCTTCTTGATGATCCGGAGTTGCAGATAGATGGACTTCTTTGTCCCGGACATGTGAGCAGTATTATCGGGGCAGGGGCCTATCAGCCACTGGCTGATACATACAAACTTGCCTGTGTGGTCGGGGGGTTTGAACCGGCGGATATCCTCCAGGCGTTAATCCTGATGGCCAGACAAATTGCCAACGGTGAGGCTCGTGTGGAGAATGCTTACACTCGTGCTGTGCGCTGGGAAGAAAACAGCAGGGCGCAGCAGATGGTCAGGGCCATTTTTAAAACCGCTGATATGGAATGGCGTGGTCTTGGGGTGATTCCTGAGAGTGGCCTGGCCATCCGGGAAGAGTACAGTCATTACGATGCGGAAAGACGCTTGAATATCAAGCTCACGCCAGCTACAGAGCCAAAAGGATGTCGTTGTGGGGAAATTCTGAAAGGAAAGGAAGTACCTTCTCAGTGTCCTCTCTATGGGAAACGTTGCACCCCTGGCAATCCTGTTGGTCCCTGCATGGTGTCCAGTGAAGGAACCTGTGCAGCTTTTTTTAAGTATACTCAATAATGGTTCATGAGTTCTTACTGACTCCAAATGTTGGGGTGACGCCCTGGCCCGTACTTTCTTCTCAAACGTCCTCACTACGCTGTGGATTGTTTGAGAAGAAAGTACGGCGCAGGGCTGTCGAATTGGGTCGTATAATTATTATTAACTAAACAACTGCAGGTATATATGAATCCCGGAAATACGATCCTTCTTGATCATGGCAGTGGTGGCATTGCCAGTCAGGAGTTGATCTCTCAGATTTTTTTAAAACACTTGGATAACAGCATCCTTGCATCTTTGGAAGATAGTGCTGTAATGGAGAATCATCCAGGAAAAATTGCCTTCAGTACTGATAGTTATGTGGTTGATCCGATTTTCTTTCCAGGAGGCAATATCGGCACACTGGCTGTTCATGGCACCATTAATGATCTTACCATGCGTGGGGCACGTCCGCTCTGTTTGAGTCTTGGTTTGATTTTGGAAGAGGGGTTCAAACTTGACGATCTGGAGCGGGTTATTGTTTCCATTGCAGAGTGTGCAAAGTCCGCCGATGTTCCTATTGTTACCGGGGATACCAAGGTTGTTCCTCGAGGGAAATGTGATAAAATTTTTATTAATACTTCAGGGATTGGAATTGTGGAAGATGGGGTAAACGTTTCGTCCACAATGGCACAGGAGGGGGATCTTATTCTTCTTTCCGGTTCCATGGGGGACCATGGCATAACGATTATGACCAGACGTGCAGGAATCAGTCTGGATGGGAATCTTGCCAGCGACTCTGCCGCACTTAACGAACTGGTTGCCCTGCTTCTTGATAAGCTCCCTTCTGGGAGTCTTCACACCCTTCGTGATCCCACCCGTGGCGGGGTTGCGACATCGTTGAATGAAATTGCAGCAGCTGCCGGGCTTGCTGTTGAAATAGATGATCAGGCCATCCCAGTAAAACCTGAGGTGCGTGCCGCTTGCGAGATTATGGGGCTCGATCCACTGTATCTTGCCAATGAAGGGAAATGCCTTGCACTGGTTGCACCAGAACAGGCAGCGAAGGCTCTACAGCTTATGCGTTCCACCGCTGTGGGTACGGATGCTGCAATTATCGGCAGTTTAAAAGCTGGAAAAGCTGGACAGGTCGTGTTGCGGACAGCCATTGGCGGGTCCAGAATCATTACTCCCCTTCATGGGGAGCCTCTTCCAAGAATTTGTTAAGGAAACTATATAATGGAAAGTAAGGCGAAAAATGCTGGTATATTAGGGATTGGCAATCTTCTGCTCTCCGACGAGAGTTTTGGCGTTCATGTGACTGAATTTCTCGAAGAACATTATGTCTTTCCAGCATCGGTGACTATTCTTGATGGCGGTACAGCGGGCATTTATATGGCTCCTTTTCTTGAAGAGCATGACCCTATTTTTGTGGTTGATGTGGTTAATCTTAAGGATGCCAAGCCCGGTACTCTCTGCACATTCACGGCCGAAGATGCTCGAAATGGATCCATGCAGCCCAGAATGTCACCGCATCAACTGGGTATTCTTGAGATTCTGGATATTTGCAGTTTGCGTGGCATAGAACCCGGGTGTGTGGAATTTTATTGTGTAGTTCCAGAAAGTCTGGCCACAGGGCTCGAAATGACGGAGGCAGTAGCTTCGAAAATTGAGAAGATTTCCGGTTTGCTGGTGGAGCGTCTTCAGAAAATGGGACATGAAATACGTTTAAAAGAGAAAGAACATGCATGAGATGTCTCTAGTTCAGGGCTTGCTGGCTCAGCTCAATGAACTTGCACGGGAGCATGGAAAGGAAAAAGTGATCAGCGTCTCTATGGAGATTGGTCCCCTTTCCGGGGTGGTAATAGATTCATTTCAGTTTGGTTTTGATATTCTGGCTAAAGATGATGCGTTAACCAGAGAGGCTAAATTGATCATAGAAAGCCCGCCAGCCATATACAGGTGTTTCGGTTGCGGAAGAGAGGTAGAGGCGTTACAGAGGCCAGAGAGGTGTTCTGAATGCTCGGAGACTCTGTTTTCACCACAGGGCGGAGATGGCCTTATTCTCCGTCAGGTAGAGATGGAATAAAAAGGAACAGCGGTAAGTAAGCCGGTTAAACGACTTTCACGAAATTATTTTCACTATGCTAAAGGAATATTATGTGTGATGCATGCGGATGTGACCTGAAACCTGAACATACTCACGACTCCAAGGTGGTCGAAGTTCACCAGAGTCTTCTTGCTGCTAATACTGCCATGGCGGTAAAGAACAGAGAACATATCGAAAAAATGGGCGCTGTAGCTATCAATATGATATCAAGCCCTGGTTCCGGAAAGACAACTCTTCTGGAAAAAACCATTGAAGCCATTGGCGATACGATTCGAATCGGAGTGATTGAGGGAGATATTGAAACAGACAGGGATGCGGAACGTATCAGGGCCAAAGGGGTTCCAGTTGTCCAGCTCACCACGGGGGGTGCCTGCCATCTGGATGCCGCTCAGGTTCATAAAGGTATACATCTTTTGGAGAAAGAGGAGGGTGGTGCAGAACTTGATATCCTCTTTATAGAGAATGTCGGTAATCTGGTCTGTCCAGCTACCTTTGATCTTGGCGAACATCATCGTCTTGTTCTGGTGTCTGTCCCAGAGGGGCCCGATAAGCCGGCCAAATATCCAAAAGCATTCCATAGTTCCCAGGTTTTTATTATTTCAAAAACAGACCTGCTGCCCTATTTTGATTTCCCCGTCGAGGAGGCAAAAGCGGAGGCGCTGCAACTGAATCCCAATTTGCAGGTTATGGCTCTTTCTGCCACCAGTGGTGAGGGGTTTGATCAATGGCTCGATTATTTGAGGGAGGTCTGCCGAAAGCGTCAGTAAAATATCGCTCTCATACTGAATATTCTCTTGTATTGCATGGATAAAATGAGCTATCGTAATGATACGTTGTGGTGGTTCGGTTAATCCTTGAAAGGAGAGAGAAATGCGGTATTTAACTATTGTTTCGCTGTTAGCGCTCTGTTTTATGCTCTATGTTGTTCCGTCCGTTGAGGCAAGGCCAGGTAAACGATTTGATGAAAGCACCAAGATGTGTCGTATTTTGAATGACGGTGGGCAACTGGATTGGGAAAGTGATCACTGGGGGATTGGTGCTGCAAAATTTAAGGAAGTGTGCAAGAGTTGTCACACCCGGGATAATGACAAGGGTGCGCCATTTCTGTATATGGAATCATATGGCTCAAAGGGATGGAACAATGTTTTTTCCCAGCGTCGAAAAAAATGTGCGCGTGACGGCTCATGGGATGTTTTAAGTGCAGCAGAACTGCAGTTGGTAAATGACTACCTGTATCGGAACGCTAATAATACCTACGACCCGAACGATGCTGATAGCTGCGGTTGATGATACGTGAATCTCCCGGTCGGGAGAAGAGTTTGTCTTATGAAAAATCTTTGGTCGAGGATTACCTGACCAAAGATTTTTTTTGTTTACCCCTGGATGTGTTTTATATCGGCAAGAATTTTCCTGCCACCATGATCAAGAATATAGTTTCCTAAGCGTTCACCAATTGCCTCCGCCTGTTCCCTGGGACCTTGCTCAGTTTTGACAAGGACTGTCCTGCCGTCAAGACTTGCCAGACCACCGCGCAGTATAAGCTCATTTCCATCAAGTACTGCAAGGCCGAATGCGGGAATTGAACAGCCACCTTCCATTGTTCGCAGGTATGCCCGTTCTGCAAGAAGACAGGATTCAGAATCGGGGTTGTTCAGGCAAGCTCGGATTTTTTGACGTTTTTCAGGATTAATGGTTGTTGCTGACTCGATGGCAATACAGCCCTGTCCAACCGGGGGGATAAACTTGTCAACTGAAAATATCTTCACTATCAGATCTTCATATTCCATACGCTTGACACCAGCATAGGCAAGCATAAGTGCATCACAAGCCCCTGCGTCCATTTTTTTTATTCTGGTTTGCAGATTTCCACGCATTTCCACGGTTTCAATATGGGGATAAAAATGTTTGAGCAGGGCAATCCGGCGAACAGATGAAGTACCTATTCGGATGGTGCCAGCAGTATCGTTTAGATCAATATCTTTGTTACGAGAAACCAGGACATCGTTAGATTGCTCTCGGTCAGTAAATGCTATCAGTTCAAAATTTTCAGGGAGTATGGATTGCATATCCTTGGCACTGTGGACGGCAATATCAGTAACTCCACTTCTCAACTGGTCTTCAAGTTCTTCGGTGAAAACGCCTTTGCTGCCAATTTTTGCAATGGATACATCGAGGATCTTATCTCCCTTGGTCTCCATGGAACTGATATTTGTTTTCAAACCACTGTCTTGAAGCATTCCGGCAACAGTGTCTGTCTGCCACATTGCAAGTTTACTTTTTCGTGATCCTATATTTATTGTAGTCATGGTACCTGTCCTGTTTTTATGTAAGTTGCAAACCTGCTCAGAAATAGCCACTACCTTACCATACTGAATAAAGAGAAAAAAGCTATGATTGCAAACTGTTTTTAAAACCGCTATCATTCCTTATGCGTTTCTTACTCTACAATATACGATATGCAACCGGGCATGGATACGGATACCACTTACCGTTACCATTTGCTGGATTTTTCAAAAAGACCAACGTTAATCTTGGAGAGATTGTCACATTTATTCGTTCCGTTGCTCCAGACGTCATCGCCCTGGTTGAGGTCGATTCCGGTTCCTATCGGTCACACAAGTCCTGTCAGGTTCGGTCCATCGCCCGGGCACTTGATCATTTCCATGTGGTGGAAACGAAATACGGTGGCGGTTCCCTTGCCAATAAGGTTCCGGTGCTCAATAAGCAGGGGAACGGGTTGCTCACAAACCAGAAAATTATTAAACATCATTTTCATTATTTTAAAGAAGGAGTGAAACGTCTGGTTATTGAGGTAGAATTGGAGGAAGTTGTCGTTTTTACGGTCCATCTCTCCCTGAAATATAGACACAGGCAGCAGCAGTTGGAACATTTACACCGTATTATTGCACAATGCGTAAAGCCGGTTATTGTCGC
Organism: Desulfocapsa sulfexigens DSM 10523; assembly: GCF_000341395.1. Classification (GTDB taxonomy): domain Bacteria; phylum Desulfobacterota; class Desulfobulbia; order Desulfobulbales; family Desulfocapsaceae; genus Desulfocapsa; species Desulfocapsa sulfexigens. Next base: position 1,312,128 of record NC_020304.1, read on the forward strand.
TGGAGATTTTAACACCTTTGGCGGTGATCGTGAGGTACAGCTTTTTCTGGCTGCCACTGGCCTTGAAAATGCCAATCTCACAGGGGTACCTTCACATCCCAGTCATGCTCCGAAGCGTAACCTCGATTTTATCCTTCATAGTCCTGAAATAATAGCTTCAAATTTTTCAATCCCGGATATACGACTCTCTGATCATGCGCCCTTAATCTGCGATTTCAGCTTCCCCGGCGACCATTGAGGGTGCTAATGGAAGACATACCTCAAAACAGGAGCCTTCCCTGATTGCGCTCCTAACCGTCACTTTTCCCCCATGGGCCTCTACCACTGCTTTGACATAATTTAATCCCAGGCCCAGACCCTGCCTGGTTCGACTGCGATCTCCACGGTATAGACGATCCCATATGCGTCTGCTTTCACTTTCAGAAATTCCCATACCATCGTCACAAAATTGGACAACGGCGTTTGCGCCTACTCTTTTGGCATTGATTGCAACGCTCCCGGATTCGTGTCCATACTTGATCGCGTTGTCGAGAAGGTTGGCCCAAACCTGACTGATGCGTGTTCTGTCGGCGAAAATAAAAATATTTCTATCACTGCTGGTACAGGAAACGGTGATCTGCTCCTCCTCTGCCACGTATTGATAGAGCCCCATAACATCATCAAGCATTTCCATGAGATTGATTTTCTGAGGAAAGAGACGTATGGTGCCGGCCTCGGCTTCTGCCACACTCATCATAATTTTGAGCATAGAGAGGACTCTTTCTGATTCTTCGAGGCAATCAGAGAGGGCACTGCGGTAGCGTTTCGGGTCATCTTTATCAGATTGTAGCGCATATTCAGCAACGGCTCGCAGTCTTGTCATGGGAGTTCTCAAGTCATGAGCCACATTATCAAGTGAGGATTGCATTTCGGTTATAAGCTGTCGATTTTGGGAAAAGGTCTGTTCGAGGAGGTAATATGTGCTTCTGAGATCCTGGGGATGATGCGTGTTTCTCAAGAGAGATCCATCCTTTTGCTTTAGAGCATGTTTGATGTCTGTGTTCAGTCTTTTTAAAGGTTTTAACATTAGAGCTCTAAAGATGAAAGCCAGGAGGAGAGAAGGGAAGGCAGCGAGAAGAACTAACAGATATGAGGTAGACACGCTCTGCCTATAGACGACCAGTCCCGTGTTTTTGTCATTTTTGGCAGCTTGAACCATACTCCCATCTGGAAGTCTTTTGGAAACCAGAATCCAATCACCGGTTTTTTCTGGATGGTAGATGTCAACCCATGCTCCTTCGGCCAGTGGATCGAGATCCACGAATCCATTGAAGGCAACAGAATTATTTGCAGTGATAAAGACTTGATCCTCACCTCTGGTAATATGAAGATAATCTATAGTGTCTGGGAGATTGCCATGAAGGTTGTGTGGCAAATGTAACGAAGAACCTTTTTGGTTGAGGTAGAGGTCAAGCGCAGAACGAATATCAGTTATTCGTTGCCGTTGTATGTTGTTTTTAAGAATAAGATTGTAAAAACCAAAACAGATTGCGACAAAAAGCCACAGGATGATAAAAAACAGTAGTATTATCAGTCTGTTAGAGTGTGAAATTCCACAGCTACTCGTCACGAAGGACATAGCCCATACCTCGTACTGTATGTATGCATTTTTTTGTGTGATTTTTGTCTATGCTGTTACGCAGGCGACAGACAAGGACATCAATAACATTGGTTTGAGGATCGAAACTATAGTCGTAAATATGTTCAAGGATAGAAGTTTTAGATAGAACACGCCCTGGATTGCGCATCATCAGCTCAAGTAGTGCATATTCTTTAGCAGGGAGTTCGATTTTAGTGTTTTTGCGTTTGACTTCACGTTTAAGAGGGTCGAGTTGCAGCTCTCCAACGGTAATTATACCAGATTCAACATTTTTCTGGCCTCTACGCAGCAATGCATGGATACGGGCAAGTAACTCGTTAAAGGAAAAGGGTTTGATCATATAGTCATCCCCTCCACGCTGCAGCCCTTCAATGCGGTCATCCACAGATTGTCTGGCGCTGAGGATAAGAACCGGTGTTTCAATTCCCTTATTTCTTAGTTCTTCAATAAGGCTGAGTCCGTCAAGGCCTGGCAGCATGATATCGATGACTGCCGCTCCATAAGGCTCTGTCAGGGCGAGCGAGAGGCCATCTGTTCCGGTATGGCATATATCCACACTGAAGCCTGCCTCCTGAAGCCCTTTCTGAAGGAAGGATGCTATTTTTTTGTCATCTTCAACTACTAGGAGGCGCATAATGAAGTTTGCCGGGAGCAAGTTTTTATCGAAGGCAAATCACAGTGGCACAGCGACCGGTTTGGCCATTGCCATTGCGACGGGCACGGCGATAGGAAAAATAATTCGCTGAACATGAGGTGCACTGACCAGCTATTTCGATATTGTGTTCATGCAGGCCGGAAGCACTAAGTTGCATTTTGGAAATTTGCCAGAAGTCAAAATAATTCTTTTTTATCTGGAAGGCAAGGAAGGAGGGGGGGAGTTCGGTTGTGTGGTTTATAAATTCAGCGCAGCAGGGACCAAGGGCGGGGCTGATGTATGCCAGAAGATCGGCTGGAGAGGTTCCGTAGTGCTCCTGCATTGCCAGGACGGTTTTGGCCGTAATATTTAAGACACTGCCTTTCCAGCCATTATGAATGGCAGCAATAGCAGAGTGGGTCGGATCAAAGAGTGTTATCGCCTGACAATCTGCCTGTTGTATCATAAGACCGATTCCTGGGATATTTGTCATCAATGCATCATAGCCTTCAACTTCGACATCATCATATAAGGGAGTGTCTCCAGGGAAGATCATATCTCCGTGAATCTGCGTGGCAGAGAGAATATAAGGTATGGAGAGTTCCTTCTTGAGGCTCTTGCGATTGTCTGCAACAGAGAGAGGATCGTCACCAACACTATAGCTGATATTACTGGAATGGAATGGAGGGAAACTGACACCATTGTGTCGATCGGTGCTGGCTATAACGACTGTGTTACCTGCTTCCTGGATAATCATAAACAGTCACCGTGAAACAAATAAAAAAAAGGGGAAGACTCCATATGGAATCTTCCCCCTTGGTTTACTGCGGATAATACGGGTAGAACGACCTAGAAGTAGGCTTCGAAGGTCAGGTAAATCTGGTCAGCGGACTCAACAGGATCAAGTCCCATCATTCCCAGTGCCATTACATCAGCAGCATCATCCAGGTCATATGGTTTCATGTTCCAATCCATTGAACCGGAGTAGTCATACTCGTAACGCTGGTAACCAAAACGGATAAATGTCTTGGCGTACTTGGAGATAGCCTCTCCGGTGGGGAGATCGTAAATGCCATAAATTTCATAGACATTACCACGGGCTGCAAGTTTAGACTGATACAGATCGTCATGACCACCGGTCATAGCAATCCAGTGCTCAGAACCCCAGTTCCATTCAAGACCAAGTTTCAGACCAATTTCATCGATGTCATAACGAGCACCAACGAAAGTTGAATAACCATTTTCGCTCTCGGTATTAGGACCGGTCATACCCATCATCATACCAACATAGTCATTAAACATTCCGCTTGAGTCAGGATCGGTCTGGGACCATCCTGCAGCAGCGAAGATGTTTACAGGACCGAATTTATCCTGGTAGACACCTGTGGTGTGAAGAATGTTACCAACATTAACACGGGGGCCAAAACCACCCTGATCCTGTGGGAGACCTGCCATCTGGTCGATGACTGGATCCTGGAACTGAGGATAGTTGAAGACGTTCATTGCGAGGAAAGACTGGAGGTTGATGAAACGATTTCCCTTTTTCATAACATCCCAGCTAAATCCGGCAAAGTCCATGTCGTCCATAACGTTTGCTGTATCTAACTCGATTCCATCTTCAAATCCACGTCCATAACAGAAGCGGATACGACCTGTTCCCATGGCTTCAGAACCCCAGCGATAGGCGTAGCCCATTGAGATTCCGTCAAATGGCCAGTCCATATAGGACACAGGGGTAGCCATGCGCTCATCGGCACCCATACGAACCTGTGCAGGGGGACCATCAGTGGTAGGACGACGACCGATGGAGAACCAGATGGGTACTCCGCCGATGTTGTTCCAGTTAACGAATGCCCGGTCAACACGGAGGGCATTGTCTGAAGGAGTTCGGGTAGAGTTGCCATCCCAGTTGGGGAAAATCTGGCCGTTACCGTTGGAACCAGAGCCGTAAATGTTACCTTGAGAACCCCAGGCTTTGTACATGGCAAGGCGTGCTTTAAACTCTACGTTTTCTGTGGCTTTAACGCGCATGTTGAGACGAAAACGATTTGTCCAGGAAGTATCATTACTGACATCTGCTCCAGATGCATTTGTCGCAGTGTAGTAATCCAGGCGAGAGCGGAAGTCGCCGTAGAATTTAATGCGGGCAGCGAGATCCCAAGACTCAGAACGATCCTCAAGATCACCAACGGTGCCAGCCAGATCATCAAAATCATCCTGACTTACGCCATTACCTTCTGCCATCTGAGCTTTCAGTTGGTCTAACTGCATGCTCAACTCTTCGATTTTTCGTTCCAGATCATTGGCTTTTGCTCCACCACTTGCAGAAGCTACTGCAGGGAGTGCGATAAGACCAGCAAGAGCCAACATGGAAAATTTTTTCACCATCTTGATATCTCCTTCCTCTTTAAATTGTTACGATCCGACCCTCCTGAAAAGCCAGACCCGATGTCTGATCTGTCGCTTGCAAAAAAAAAAAGCAAAAACAAATCAGACGTTCAGTTTCACATCGTCCTACATATTATTGTTATGATAGTTTCAATGTGTACAAATTTTTTTACTTCAATTTATTGTACTATCGTATTTTACCTTCGGTGTCAACTAAATACACCTATTTTCTTGATAGTTCATAATATTTTTTTTATTTCTATCTGGTGTTGTAAGTATTGGTGCTGCAACATGTTGCATGGGGATGGGGTTTTCAGGAAAGCCATGCCATCATAGGGCTTTGCTAAGTATTGTTTTTTTTACTCCATGCTGGATTGTGCTTCCGTGTACCGAGAAGTGAAAACAACGCTGATACCAATCAGCCATTTGCCTGGTGACTAGCCAGATACCAGCGAGTTGATTCTGGTAAGTCCATTCCTCCCACCGTTCAACAATTTTCGAGGCAACACCCTGGTTTCTGAATTCAGGAAGGACCATAAGCCCGGTTACGGAGGCATAGTTCTTGAAGAGCTGAATTGTTGTTTTATCTGAGTTTTCAGGTGCTGGAGAGCTCTTGATTATAGTGCTAAATGCAATAAAAACGTTTTGGTACCTGGCAAGGAAAAGAGCACGATCAGGTTTGGTGGCGTAGCGTTGCATCTTGTCGAGAAAGACATGAACGAAATCGGGATTCATGTCTCTTTTGAGATCAGAAAAAGCCCTGTCAACCTCACTCAAAGTTGCTAATATAATTTGGCAGGCTGGTTGGGATCCTGATGGATCAAAGTTCATCGAGGATAGCTGTTTTTTTTAGCACATATTCCTCTTCAGAAATAAGCTTCTGTTTACGGAGGAGATCCAGAATCTGGAGTCGCTGTTCAATGGATTTAGGTTTTGTTAGTGGGGGGGGAGAGGCTTCATTTGTGGTTTTTGTTTCACGTACCGGAAGTGCACGCAGGGATATTGATATTACCTGTTCCATCCAGGCACACTTGCCTGCTTTGAAATTGCAAAATGCTCCTTTACTGTCATCTGTTTCGGAGGCCCATACCAGGCTGCTGGAAAGATTGATTACTTCTCCGCTCGGCCCTATTTTGGATTTGATGAGTTCCTGGAGTTCAGCCGTTTTAGGCATACGCCAGTCATTAAAACCTCCCCCTTCATAAGCTTCGCAATACGCTACCGCTTCCTGGTGGGTCAGATTTTCTCTGTTATCAGTGGTTGCCCACATAAGATCTGTTGTTTTGTCCAGTGCTGTTTCAGTGTTTGTTGTAAACTGTTCAGTTTTGACTCCGTCTGCACACCCTGAAAGCAGTATGAAACAGAGGGTAACTAGCCATGTATGCATTGAATTTCTCCCTGGAGTTAAAGGCCCAATAATAGACACGAGTGTAGTACAGAGACGTTTGCAATGCCAAGCAAATTTATATCAAGATAGAATAAAGCCGAATTATGTCATATTACCAGTTTCGCCATCACTTTTTCGTATCCGCTTGAGTTGATCTTCAAGGTCGGCAATTTCCGTATGCCAGTATTCAGAAGAACCAAATTCTGGAAAAATAGGCGTTGCCCCATCAGCAATAAATTGGTGGGTCAGCCAGGCGATATAGTGGAGAAAACGCATGGCACGAAGAGGCTCAACCAGACGCAGAGTACGTCTGTCAAAATGATGAAAGGTTTCATACCCTTCGAGGAAGAGATCGATTTCAAAAAGTGATTCCCGTGGGGTGCCAGGCAGCAGCATCCAGAGATCCTGAATAGCAGGTCCCATGACCATATCATCAAAATCGATAAGAAAAAATGATTCTCCCGGGCGGTAGATGATGTTGGAAAAATGGCAATCCCCATGGATTCTTGCAAGTGCTACACCCTCAAACATCGGTTTTATCTCAGAGAGGATTTCGGTGCAAATTGCCGCAAATCTGGATGCCACTGGAGCCTGTTTGATGACGCCACTTTTCAGGATAAAGGCAATCTGGTCCGTGGTCGATTGGCCTGGAAGCATAGTAATTCTATTATTTGCCGGATGAATAGCACCCACGGCATGACTGCGTCCTATGAGGCGACCTATTTCCAACCATTGATCTTCATTGAATTCATCATAACTGCGTCCGCCGCAGCGAGGAAAGACACTGAAGTAGAGATTTTCCTGGTGTACTCCCAGGGTTTCGCCATTGCTCTGAATCAGCGGAGGAATTACAGGGATTTCCTGCTTATGGAGCTCAAGAAGAAAATCGTGTTCATCCTGAATAGCAGTCTTTGACCAGCGCCCGGGTCTGTAGAATTTTATTACCAGTCCTTTACCATCTACAGCTTGAAGTTCAAAAACACGGTTTATGTAGCTGTTGAGTTGCCTGCAGATATTGCTACAGCGGATATCAAGAGCACTTTCCACAAGGTTAAGTACCGTATCCGGGCCAAGTTCCGGGAATGAGTCAGGATGGGGGATGCTGTTAAGGGAAGGCATAGTTTGTTGTTTCCATAAAACTATTTTGATCAGGACCTTGTATCAGTCTAGTCTTTATTTATCAGTAGGAACACTGCATTTTAGTGGTTGAATTATGTAGAGAATACCATACATCCGGCAGCAGGTCTTGATTTCATTCTGTCTTGAGAGCAAAATGATTAAAGGCCGTCGTAAGCAGGCTGGAACCATGTGAAAAGGGATTTTGAGATGGTTATCCTTGAAAAGTATAGTGTAGAAATGAAACCGGCTATACCTTGGATTCAGAAACAGTTGTTCCCTCTGTACCTTTAAAGTAAAGTTATAGAAAGAGGATACTCTGCCGTTTCTGATGAAACGATTTTCAATACTATGGTGAAGAAACTATGAAGGATGCCGATATGGTTGCCTGGGAGTCTGACCTTTCCCGTCTCGATAATGCTCGGAAGGAGCTACGAGATGCTGTTGTTCCAGAGCTTCCGCAAAGCGATGAACCACTTTGTATAAATCCCACGTTGACTGTTCTGGCGATGGATTGGAAGCATCTCTGCGAAGTCCTATACGACAAAAAAAGGCCCCTGTTCCGGAACGGGGGAAGGAGTATATTCTTCTCTATAAACGACCGGGTGATGGTGCGATACACGTGGCTCCTGCAACGGATATGCAGCTTCTTGCTTTGAAAATGCTTATCGAGAACCTTGACCGTCACACAGTGGCTAAAGAAGCGGATGTTGATATAGGAAAGATTGATGCCGCTATAGAAGAGGCCTGTAAACAGGGAGTTCTGTTGTCCTCTCCGTCTAAACTTGTGCGACCGGGAACTCATTATCCGGACGCGGGGGCGGATGGTTGGCAGCGCCACCTCCAGTCTGATTATTTCACCCTCCAGTGGCATGTAACTCAGGCCTGTGACCTTCATTGTAAACACTGTTATGACCGCTCAACCATTTCCCCGTTGACGCTGGATCAGGGAATAACGATTCTTGATCAGTTCCGGGACTTTGTTCTTGAACAGAAGGTGCATGGTCAGGTGACTTTTACCGGCGGTAATCCTCTTCTTTATGCTCATTTTCAAGAACTGTACCGAGAGGCGGCAAAACGCAATTTTACTATTGCAATTCTTGGCAACCCTACGACCAGGGAAGTTATTGAATCTTTGCAGAACATTCAGCCTCTCTCCTTTTATCAGGTGAGTCTCGAGGGATTGCCAGAGCACAACGATTCCATAAGAGGGACGGGGCATTTCGAACGAATTATGGAGTTTTTGAAGATTCTGGATGATCTCTCCATCTATTCCATGGTGATGTTGACCTTAACCCGTGAAAATATGGGTCAGGTACTGGAGCTTGCTGAAATTCTTCGTGGGAAGGTTAACCTCTTCACATTTAACCGTCTTTCCCAGACCGGAGAAGGTGCTGCACTTGCCACTGCGGATAAGGAAGAGTATCGGAAGTTCCTGGAGGAGTATCTAGAGGCAGCAAAATCGAATCCGACGATGGCCCTGAAGGATAATCTGATTAATATTATCAGATCCGATCATAAGGAGAAACCATTTGGAGGCTGCACTGGTTTTGGCTGCGGTGCTGCTTTCAATTTCTGTTCTCTTTTACCGAACGGAGACATGCATGCATGCCGTAAGTTTCAGTCCCCCATCGGGAATGTCCTGGAATCATCATTACTCGAGTTGTATCGATCAAAAGTGGCAGAGCAATACCGGACAGGGCCTTCGGAATGTAGAGGCTGCAAGATTCGTCCTGTTTGCGGTGGTTGTCAGGCTGTTATCCAGTCGAGTGGTCTGGATGTAAGGTTAAATAGAGACCCTTACTGTTTCGTAGATGATTGAGCGCGTACCAGTATTAATTCCGCCACAATGGATACCGCTACTTCAGCGGGTGTTCTGGAAGATATGGGGATACCGATGGGGGCGTAAATACGGTCTGTAGCAGTCTGCCACAGGTTCTTTTTTGTAAGGATTTCTTTAAAGGAGGCGATCTTCTTCTTACTTCCCATCACCCCAATATAGAGCGCTGGAGATTGAGTAGCCTGTTCAAGAACGGCTAGATCGCCTGCATGGTCTGGTCCTGCGATGATTATAAAGTCTTTGGGGGTTGTTATCTTTCTGGCCAGAAACTGAGTGCCCTGTTGAAGGGAAAGGCTGCAGTTCTCAGGAAAGAACTCTGGCTGCATAAGTTCCCGACGTGGATCAACAATGCTTATCCCAAAACCATTTCTATCAGCCACCCAGGCAACTTCTCTTGCCACGTGACCCGCTCCCATAAGAAACAACCTGCAGGCATCATTCCGGGTGAGTTCTTTTTTCCAGAATGCAGCTGCATCGGCTTTGCCAAAATCAATCTTCTCCAACCGGATTTGCAGTGTTCCGCCACATGACGGGAGCGTTCCTGGAAGAATGGATTTTATTTCAATACGTTGTTCGTCTGTTGTGAGAGTTGCACAGGCATCAAGAATCTGCTGTTCATTACTGCCACCACCTATGGTGCCGGTAATAAGTTGTCCCGCAGCCCAGAGGAGTCTGTCGCCAGGTCTTGCGGGCCCACGGCCATCCGATGCAATAACGGTGGCAAGTACAGTACGGGTTTTATTTTTACAGAGGCTGTTGAAGACATTTTCATCAATCATGATGAAAATGTCTTAATAGATATCGTCAAATATGTCAATAATCTCAGATATTAGTGGTAGGCGGGGGTTTGTTGTGGTGGAATGGTCGGTAAATGCCTGTTCCGCCATCTGTTCAGTTATTCCCAGATATTCCTTCTGACTGATATTGTATTCACGGATTGTACATGGCAGATGCAGCTCCCGCTGCATACGGCTGATGGCTTTCACCAGGGAATCAACGCCCTGTTCAGGACTTTTACAGGCAAGTCCCAGGCTTTTGGCAATTTCCTGATAGCGCTCATGAGCAATATACCTGCTTCCGGGCATGAGGGGGTTAAAACGACTGGGGTCTTCCACTCCATTGTAGCGAACAATACTGGGAAGCAAGAGGCTGTGTGCCTGGCCATGAGTCAGGTTGAATGCCGAACTGAGAGAGTGGGCCATGGCATGGGCAAGTCCCGGTTTTGCATTTCCGGTGGCCATTCCGGCCATGGTAGCAGCGTTGTAGAGTTTTTCTCTGGTACTGATCTGATTGCGGGTAACAGCCATTGGCAGGTAATCAAAGATTATCAGGATGGCTTTTATGGCCATGGAGTCGGAGTAGTCCGATGCCAGAGGAGAAACATAGGCTTCAAGAGCATGGCTGAGAATGGTCATACCGGTAATCGCCATCTCTTTAGCACTTAGAGGGGTGGAAAAATCCGGGTCAATAAGGGTGGTGTCAGGGAGCAGCTCACATGAGTGAATATTTTGGCGCTTTTCCAGGCGATTATCAAAAATGGTAATTAAGGCGTTTATTTTAAAACCGGCTCGTGGTGTGGTTGGCATGGCAATGAGAGAAACCCGTCGTTGTGGCGGATTTGAAAGAGATCCGGAGGAGTTCGCGTGCTCTGGATTTGGGGAGGAGTATGGCAGTGAGTTGTCAGGTCGTTGGTAAAAATAACGTATGGCCTTTGCTGTGTCGATGGTAGCCCCATTGCCAATGGCAAGGATTGCGGTAGGCCGAAACCTGTTCATGCACTGTATTCCTTCCTCGATGGAGGAAACTGTGACCACGCGATTGGTTTTGCAGAAAAACTCTGTTTTAACCGGATACTTCTGATCGCTTAAGTGATTAAGAACAGCGTCAATATGGTCGCTTTCAAGAAGTTCTTTTTCAGTTACAATCAGGGTTCGTGCAACCTCCGGGAGGGTTCGGAGGTGGTTGCTGCACCCCTTTGCAAAAAGGACGTTTCCTGGTGTTTTCCATTCCCTGATTCGAGTGTTTTGTTTCTGGAGCAGTTTGCGTCGAAGAAGCATGTCCATGGAAAGTCCTGCAGTGGCAGGATTACCGACCTGTCTGTCTTCGGCGGAGGTGACGCTGTTACCCGATATTACCAGCAGTCTGCATAGGTCGCCATCGGTGGCGGGTTGATTCAGGACAATGTGGCTTGCGCGCAGCCGTGTGGAAAATTCATCGCAGAGATCAGTATCTCTGGCATGGAGGACTGCGGTGTGAGAGGTGGATCCAAATTCAAGTACGGCTTCACAGAAACAGAGTCCTTCATACCAGCTCTCGGCTGCCAGAATGGAAAGCACAGGAGCAGCGTTGCTCCCTGATAGGGGATAGGAGGGGCCAATGCCTCCGATTTCAGTGAGGAGCAATTTGGTGTGGGGCGGGACTGTAAACCCTGCCATTTTGGCTATCACAACTGCATCCATTCCTGTACAATCCGAATTTGGAAGGCCTGTTTCCTGATCAAAAAGGAGCTCTTCCAGCTGCGTTTTTTCTTGCTCCGAAGCCAGGTGGCAGGATTTCTGCATCAGCAGGTCAACGGTTTGAAAATAAATTTCCCGGCTGATAATAAGGGTCTGTTCTGAAGATGGAATCAGGCCGTTGTCGAAATGTCTGGATGCAATCACATCGGTTACTGCCTGCTCGATATCTGCTGAACGGTGAATAAAACACGGGGTGTTTATCTGTCCGTTACCAAGTATGGGGGTATTGGGTAGCGATTGGAGAGCGGAGAGGACAGAGGCGTTTTCATCCATAAGAATAAGGCTGATATCGGGATGGCTGGCAAGGGCATTGATACTGCTTTCCGATCCTGATGGCAGCCACTGGATGGCATATGGCGGTGCACCTGCGTCCTGTGCTGCCTGTTGCATGAGGTTTGCTGCAGCTTTGGAAGAGGATTGTACCGACGGGTGGAAACAGAATACGATGGGGTTACGGGTTTTCACACTGATGATTGCCTGGAAGAGTACGTTCGCCGTCGGATGTTCCGGGGAAGGAAAAGACGCCAGTGTTCCGACTGGTTCTGTAATAATCTGGTACTTGTTTATTTCGTTATCTTCAAGAGGACCAACGGAGTGTATATTTCGCAGTTTTTGATCCAAACCATTTGAGGCAAATATGTTCGTAACGGATTTGTCCTCAACAATACCTCTTGCCGATTCCTTTACAGCGAGTTTAGCAAGAGCCAGGTGTTGCGATTCCCCAACCTCTGCCATAAAATGGACGATTCTGTCTATGGACTGTTGATTAATCTGGAGATAGGCGTCCTGTGCGGACATGGCCTGAAAGATTATTTCATCAACCTGTTCTGCATCTGTCAGGTTTGAACTGTCTGGCTGAAACATGAATATACCTTGGTGGAAAATAAAATATGGTGAAAAGTACCAATGAAATTTGATTTACTGTTTTCGATTATCAAGCTTTTACAGTGGAATTGTCAAGCAGGTTACAAGTGATTATGGCGTAATTCCCAGATGAAAATAGGAAACATTTTTTATTTGCTGAATAAAATAAGGAAGAAAGAGAACAAAAAAAGAAGGAGAAATTTTTTAATTTTTTTTTTAACAAAAGAAGTTGTGTGCTAGAGGTGAAAATTGTTTACTGGTAAACCGTGTTGTGCATTTATGGGTCTGTAATCATTGTTTAAAAATTGATATGTCAGGGGGTGTGGGCAAGTAATAATGGGCGGCCTTTGTGCCCGAGAATAGGTCCATTATCTTGTTACTATTATGAAAAATTATGTAAATAAACGAGTTGCAACGTATTTTCATGTCAATGATTATAACTGTGTCAGAACTGACCTGCTAATTCTGGCAGAATATTTCAAAGTAACACTTGGTCAGCAGATATTGGATGCAGCTGTTGGAATGCACGGAGCGGGCGGGTACCGTGCTCAATGTGGTCTGGTGGAGGGAACTCTTCTGTTTCTTGGTCTGATTGGTGCTGAAAAGGCTGTTGCAGAGGAGGATATTGTCGAAGCCTGCCATGATTTTGGACGGGCCTTTGAAGCGGAATTCTCTTCATTGCAGTGTAAAACACTCCGGCCCGGTGGCTTTATGGAGGACGATCCACCGCACCTCTGTGAAGATCTGGCCTGTAGAAGCATCATCTTTTCCATCAGTTTTGTTGAGAAAAGAATCCAGATGTGGAGGGAAGCTTCCTGATCAGGATTTTTCCTGAAAGATACGATGCACTTCTTTCAGCAACTTTGTCACTTCCAGGGAAGCATCAGAGCTCCTGGAGTGTTCAATCACAGACTTGCCGTGCATAAGAGACTGGGCATAGGCAACCCGGTTGTGAAGTCGTGACTGCAGCAGGGGAACAGAGTAGAGTTCGCGTATATAGGTGCCTATCTCTTTGCTGAGTTTTGTGCGTGGATTTACCCTGTTTAAAAGAAAGTAGCAGGGGATGTCGTGGCCCACTTCCTTCTGAACTCTTTCACAGGCATCAATGGTACGCTTTGCCGATCTGATGTCGAGTGGAGATGCCTGGAGAGGGATAATAATAAAATCCGAAACGGCCATGGCCCGATACATGATATGGTGACTATGTGGCGGAGTATCAATAAAGATAAAATGAAATTTACTTTTGATTTCCGCCACAAGATCTTCAACGTCCTCTCGAGCCTCGTATAGCGTCAGGTTGGATTTGGAGTGATCACCCAGAGTCTCCAGGCAACTCTTCTGTTCGTCTGTATCTATAAGTGCAGTCTTGTAGTTTAGTGCTGCTGTCCCCAGAGCCAGGTTCATGGTTGCAGTGCTCTTTCCGCATCCGCCTTTCTGATTCGTCAGTGTGATAATCATGGTTTTTCTCTGAGGTTTAAGTGAATGTTGGATTCACTATATTGAAAAAGTCCTATGTTTTCAATGGGAAAGCGAAATGTATCCTATAATAACACCTCCGCAAGAGGAGTGACCTCCATGCCAAAGGCTTTGCCCACGCCATCGTAGGTAAGTTTTCCCTGATGACAGTTGAGTCCTCTTGCGAGGACATGATCCTGGGAGAGGGCAGCAAAGCCATGTTCAGCAAGTTTTAATGCATAGGGCACTGTCTGGTTCACAAGAGCAAATGTGGAGGTGTGGGGGACAGCTCCCGGCATGTTGGCGACTCCGTAGTGGACAACGCCATCAACAACATAGGTCGGATTGGCATGTGTTGTTGCTTTAATGGTCTCCACACAGCCACCCTGATCGACGGCCACATCCACAATAACAGCCCCATCCTTCATAAAGGCCAGCATATCACGGGTGACAAGGTTGGGTGCCTTTGCACCAGGGATGAGCACTGCTCCGATCAGGAGATCTGCTTCTTTAAGATAGGTGCGGATATTTGCCTCATTGGAACTCATGGTGGTCATTCTGCCCTGGAATACATCGTCTAGATACTGAAGCCGACTATGGCTAAGATCCATAATTATGACCCGGGCGCCCATTCCCATAGCAATTTTTGCTGCATTGGTTCCCACCACTCCACCACCAAGTACCACAACTGTTGCTGGAGACACACCGGGCACCCCACCGAGGAGCATACCGCGCCCTCCCTGATGTCTTTCAAGGTAGTGAGCCCCAACCTGAGTGGCCATCCTTCCGGCCACCTCACTCATGGGAGTGAGCAGGGGGAGCTGACCATTGTCGGTCTGTACAGTTTCATAGGCAATGGCTGTGGTACCTGCTGCAAGAAGAGCTTCGGTTAATCTCCGTTCTGCGGCAAGGTGGAGGTAGGTAAAGAGAAGGAGGTCGTTCCGAAGATACTGGTACTCAGCAGGGACTGGTTCTTTGACCTTAATAACCATCTGCGCTCCCCAGGCCTCTACTGCATTCACCATTCTGGCTCCGGCATCGATGTAACGCTTGTTGTCAAGACCCGATCCAATACCGGCATTTTCTTCCACCAGTACGGTGTGACCTCTTCCTACAAGGGCTTCAACGCCTGCAGGGGTCATCGCTACTCTGTTCTCAAGGTTTTTAATTTCTTTTGGGACACCAATGATCATTTTGGGTACTCCTGTTGTTAAGATAGCATCATGTGTAATGATGGAAAATTCCTGTAATCAGAAACTGAAAATATTACGAAATTGCTGTTCGTAGGATGTGTAACCAAATTCGGCTTCGAGTTTAACAATAATTCCGGGTACAAAATTCCGGTCGTGCTCCTTGGGAAAAGAAATCTGAGGAGCTACCTCAGTTACAAGCCAGTCCCGGTAAAAGCGTTGCCGGTAACGCAGGCCGAAAACCGTATCGGTGAGCTGATAGCTCGGGCTTGTCTGAAGATAGTTGCCTGCCTCATAGAGGATGGCACGATCTGAGTTCAGTACATGGTACAGTGAGAAAATAACAGCGTGGGGTACTCCGTTACGTTCCTCTTCCCAATTAGCTTCAAGGGTAGTTCTGAAGAGAAACTTTTCAGAAACTTTTCGCTCTAGATCATACTGATTTCTGGATTCAAACCCATCATCCGTATAGTAACGAAACCGTGAGGTAAATCTTCCCTGCCAGGAACCATAGTCATACAGACCACGGTAACGAAGACCTGCATACAGATAGCTGGTAGAGAGACCTGCCGAGGCTGAGATGTTCAGTTTTTCTGTCTGCTTGAGGAAATACTGCAAGGATCCTGTTATTTCGCTGTCATCATCACGGCTATTCAGTGCGTTCCCCCTGCGATCCACATCAAAATCTTCGTCGTCATTTGCAGTGAAAAGTAAGTTTAGTCGGTTTTGGGCGTGCGGAAGATGCAATCTGATACTTACTCGGGGTTTAAAGTCCAGGCTTTCGTATTTTTGAATACCAGCCATCAGCTTGAGTTTTGCTCTTGTTTTGTTTTCTTCCTGGCTGTAACGGGTGTCGTCAAAAAATGAATCAAGCCAGGTTGCAGCGCTGATAACTTTTTCTGAGAGTGTTTCGTGTCCAGCATCAAAAGTATCTTGAGTTGCCTGGTCGAGGAGAGGGATGTCATCTTTTTCTCCTCGAAACACCTCAATTGCTTTGTTTTGGTCAATAATGTCAGATTGTTCCTTTTCCTGGGGAAAGGTTTGGGTGGAAAATATGAGGATCAGGGTGAGCGTAAGGCATGATGTGATAAGGGAGGATTGCAGGATGGGGGCGAACATTAGCTGAGACCTCTTTTTGAGAACACTGTGATGGGGTGTCTTTAAAGAATATCTGTGATAATAGCCACATAGGCTCATGTCTGGTTTGCTTAAACGTACAATACAAACTATCCAGAGAGGTCACAACCAAAAAACTCCTTTCGGTTTTCGATTGAGAAATTTCTGGAGACGAGCAGCCATGAATAAGAGTGCGCTTGAGTCATTCTTATTACCATTGCTGTAGTCAGTCCATTAAACAGTGCACGCTTATTATACGGACACTGTTTAACAGAATGATTTCTCAGGGGATATCGGGTGCAATATTATTTTCTACGGGGAAATGAGGCCAGCCTTGCTTTTTCACCCAGTGCCTCTTCAATTCGCAATAACTGATTATATTTGGCTACCCGGTCGGAACGAGACATGGAACCGGTTTTAATCTGTCCAACGGCTGTAGCTACAGCCAGATCAGCAATAGTGCTATCCTCTGTTTCCCCTGAACGGTGCGATATCACTGCAGTATAGCCGGCATCTTTGGCCATTTTGATGGCCGCCAGGGTTTCAGTGATGGTACCGATCTGATTGAGTTTGATGAGAATGGAGTTTGCGATTCCCCTGTCGATTCCCTGTTGCAGGATAGCAGTATTGGTAACAAAGAGATCATCGCCAACCAGTTGCACTTTGTCATTCAGCCGTTCACTCATGATTTTCCAGCCGTCCCAGTCTCCTTCGGCGCAGCCATCCTCAATGGAAATAATGGGATACTTCGTACACCATTCTTCGAACAGATCAACCATTTCGGTTGCCGTGAGTTTCCTGTTTTCCGAGGCCAGATTGTAGTATCCTTCCTCGAAGAATTCTGAGGCGGCCACGTCCATGGCAATCATAATATCAGTTCCTGCCGTGTATCCGGCTTTGTCAATGGCTTCAAGAATAACGAGAATGGCTTCTTCGTTGGAAGCAAGATCCGGGGCAAAGCCACCCTCATCGCCTACGGCCGTATTCAGGCCACGTCCTGCGAGGACTTGTTTCAGATGATGAAAAATTTCAGCACCGTAACGGATTGCTTCGGCTATGGTCGGTGCCCCCACGGGCATGATCATAAATTCCTGAAAATCGACACTGTTGTCAGCATGGGCGCCACCATTGATGATGTTCATCATGGGAATTGGCAGGAGTGGAGAATCCGTGGCCAGATATTCAAAGAGGTGCTGTTTGCGGCTGATAGCAACGGCATGGGCAGCAGCCATGGAGACACTGAGGATGGCATTTGCACCAAAACGACCCTTGTTCGGACTGCCATCGAGATCGATCATCAACTGGTCGATGGCGGCCTGATCTGCAGCATCCTTGCCAAGGAGTGCCTCTTTGATTTCTCCGTTAACATGGGCGACAGCCTGCAACACGCCCTTGCCCAGGAAATGAGTAGGATCATTGTCACGGAGTTCAATTGCTTCACGGGATCCAGTGGATGCACCGGACGGCACAGCAGCACGCCCCATTGAGCCGTCGCTAAGAAAACAGTCTGTCTCAACCGTTGGATTTCCGCGAGAATCGATAATCTGTCTGGAAATGATGTTTTTTATATGTGTCATGGCTATACCTCGTTCTATCAATCGTGAAATGATCTTTTTCATTTTCCGTTCATCGAACAGTCAATGTATATGTTCCTAAACTATATTGCTTTTATTTCCTCTGTCAAAACCTCGGCAAGTATATTATTTGGGATGCTTATCTGACTCATAGATTCGTTAATAACGCCTTCCGGCATAAAGACAAAGCGGAAAAGGGTCTCCACGGCAGTTTTTTTATTGCATGTCTTTTGCAATCAAACGATACTATCTTTCAGCGTCTTTAGAGTGGATCTGAGATTTGAAAGCAGCATTATGCTTTTATCAGGGAGTAGAAGAATTTTGAATCGTGACAGCAGTAAAAAAATAGTAGAACCATCTTTTCTGGTTGAGGTTGATAATTATAGCGAAGGGTGCAAAAAGGTCCTTTATTTTCTTGATCAAACGGCTCTTGTTAAGTATGAGACCGTCGACTTTAACTCCGACATGTCCTGCTCTGCCTCGGATAAAAGATTCTGGACTATGGTGGAGAGTGGTCTTGAGAACAACCGGCAGAGTGTGACTGCCCTGATAGAAGAACTCCAGGAAAGTGGCTATAGACAGCTTTTAGATCTTACAAAAATGAAGCAGGGCTATGAGTCAAAAATCCTCCATATTCTTGTCCACTTTCTTGATGGTTTTATTGGGATTGACTCATCGTTTTATAATTTAATAGAAGACTCCCATCAGATCAGTGATTCTCTCCATCGGCGGATTACAGAAAATCCGCAAAATTACTGGCTGTTTCGGATTGATGCGAAAAACAAGTGGACTCTTCTGTAGACGTTTTTTAGGGGTGCATTATGAGAAACAGGGTTTTGGGAGTATCGGTTACGGGTGTTCTGGCTGTCCTTCTGTGGAGTTGTTTGCTCCTGGTGTCATGCAGCACGCCACCCAGTGGGGACAGTTCAAATGGTAAGCGGTGGTTTTCCATGCAGCATTGTGATGGCTGTCATGGTGAAGGTGGAGTGGGGGGGGATGCTCCTCAAATCGGGCAGGTGACGATGAGTTACCGTGAGCTGTTAGGCAAGGTGCGAAATTCAAAGTCAGCCATCATGCCCTCCTATTCGAAAGAGCGTCTCTCGGACCAGGATGTGGCTGATATCTTTTCGTATCTACAGGAAGAAAAATGATGATTTAAGGCCATTCTTTTCGAATACATTTATTTTCCAGAGCTACTTGCCCTGTTGGAAAGTCAGCGTGTCGGTTTCTTTTTGTATCCGATGATTTTTTGCCAGTGCGAAACAGGTTTTGTTCCCGTTTTTCAAGAAAAAGTACCTTCCTGGCTCCCTCTGCAAACCTGTCCGGGAAAAAGAGAGCAAAGAGTATTCTTAGAAGAATACTCAACAAAAATATCGTAGCAGCAATAGCGAGAATTATTTTATTCACCAGGACTTCCTTTCAGACCAATCTCTTCAGCAACCTCCCGCATACCTGTAATGGTGTCGAGGATAAGGTCGGAGACCTGAACCCCAAGCATCTCTGCTCCTCGTTCAATTATTGATCGATCAACTCCTGCAGCGAACCGTTTGTCTTTCCACTTTTTCTTCACAGATTTAGGTGTCAGGTCTAATACGCTTTTCGAGGGCCTGACAAGTGCTGTTGTTGCAACCAGTCCCGTGAGTTCGTCAATGGCGTACAGTACTTTTTCCATTTCACTGCGTGGTTCTTTGTCGGAGCAAATTCCCCAACCATGACTTATCACTGCCCGGATGTACTCTTCCGGCCAGTCATGCTCTTTCAGTATGGCTTCAGATTGTGTACAGTGCTGATCTGGAAACTGCTCGTAGTCAAGGTCGTGAACTAAACCGACGATACCCCACTTTTCCTCGTCAGCTCCTTGCTTCCGTGCACAATAGCGCATTACTCCTTCTACAGCCAGAGCGTGTTTTATAAGGCTTTCCGTCTGGTTATATTTTTTTAGCAGCTTAAACGCATCTTCCCGGCTTGGTACTGGTGACATGATGTCTGGCCCTCTCTGGTAAATATTTGATCATCATTCTCCTCATTGCTATCCTGTGGATACCATAAGTGGAAAAGATGAGCCATCTGTATTGGGTGGAACACTCTTTTTTTGCTCATTGGGGTTTCAAGGGGGCAAACTTAAATCGCTTTACTGGTTTCTACTAATAAAAAGCCTGAGATTAAAAGCATTGACTTTACGATTCTCTTTGTTTACCATATCGTCATATGGCGATATCACAATACGTGGCAATTATTACTTCAAGAGAACAAAAATGAAACAATTTATTCGCGTTATGAAAGCGCTGTCTGACCCTAATCGAGTCAGGCTTATCAAGCTTCTTGGCTGCAAGGAGCTCTGTGTCTGTGAGTTGCAGGATCTTATCGGGCTGGCACAATCAACAGTCTCCAAACACTTGAAAGTGCTTGAGGAGGCTGGTCTGGTTGACTACCGCAAGGAGGGTTCATGGTTTATATACAGGCTGAGTGATGGCGAAGAATCAGAGTATGCCGCAGTTATGCTTAAGAACCTCCAGGGATGGCTTGACGAGGAGCCACAGTTACAAAAAATGATGACCAGACTTTCCCAGGTGGATAGGGAACGCATTTGTGCAGCATGATGTATTCGAATCTATTTAAAGGAGGTTCTTCATGGAACCAATAAAGCCAGTAGGGAGCTGTGCGGACGGGGGAGGGTGTTGTTCGGCCAGTCCAGATGGTGGTAATAGAAAAATATCAGCCGGACAGTTGGGGGTAGGCCTGCTTGGCCTCATCGGCTGGTATATTATTTACAAACAGCTGCTTCCCTTCTCCCATTTTTTTTCCTATAGCCTGCTTGGTCTGAAAAAAGGAAGTCATCTTGGTGAGGCAATCCAGTTTTTTGTCTATGACACGCCCAAGGTCATGATGCTGCTTACCCTTATTGTGTTTGTTATCGGCATGCTTCGGTCTTTTTTTACCCAGGAACGAACCCGGAAATACCTGGCCGGAAAACGGGAAACAGCAGGAAATGTCATGGCCGCTCTGCTCGGTATTGTTACTCCTTTCTGCTCCTGCTCTGCAGTGCCACTCTTTCTAGGTTTTGTTCAGGCAGGTGTCCCCTTAGGCGTCACATTCTCTTTTCTCATTGCGGCCCCTATGGTCAATGAAGTTGCTGTGATTCTTCTCTATGGTCTGCTTGGCTGGAAAGTCGCGGCAATTTACCTCGGCACCGGCCTCCTGATTGCCATACTTTCCGGTTGGGTTATCGGCCGCTTTAAGCTGGAACACTGGATTGAGGACTGGGTACAGGAACTTCGCTCGGCTGAAGCTGTAGTTATCGAAGAAAAACTGACCTGGTCGGACCGTATTGATCGTGGCCGTGAAGCCGTTCGTGATATTGTCGGCAAGGTCTGGATCTATGTCATTGCAGGAATTGGTGTTGGTGCCGCCATTCATGGCTATGTACCTGAGACCTTGATGGCCTCTGTTATGGGCAAGGATGCCTGGTGGTCAGTACCTGTTGCCGTTGTGGTTGGTATCCCAATGTACTCCAACGCAGCAGGAATTGTACCGGTGGTGGAAGCACTCCTTGGCAAAGGAGCGGCCCTTGGCACGGTTCTGGCCTTTATGATGAGTGTTATTGCCCTGTCACTTCCAGAGATGGTTATTCTCCGTAAAGTTCTCAAGCCCAAATTAATTGCAGTCTTTATTGGAGTTGTCGGCAGCGGAATTCTCTTCACCGGGTTTTTATTTAATTTAATTATTTGATCGATACTGTGCTTGTCAGGAGACATCTTGTCTTCTGACAAGTGAGGATTCATAAATTTTACAATATTGAGAGGATACAATGGAAATAAAAGTATGCGGGCCTGGATGTGCTTCCTGCGAAAAAACTCAAAAAATTGTTGAGGCGGCTATTGCTGCAACGGGTGTTGATGCTACGCTCATCAAGGTGACAGACTTTCAGGAAATCGCAAAAATGGGAATTTTCTCAACACCTGCAGTGGTTATTGATGGTGACGTGAAATCGGTGGGGAATATCCCAAAACAGTCGCAAGTTGAAGACTGGCTCCGCTGATTATGTCCTTTTCATTAAAAGGTGTCACTACTCAGTGCTCCGGAAGAACAACCACGAAAATAACCAAAGCAAGAAAAGAAATCTCTGCGAAAGTATCGGCTTTTTTGTGTCTTGTTCTCTTCTGCTGGTTCACACCTGTAGAGGCAATGACCATTGCGGATCTTTTTGCGGCCCTGAGAGAACATCCGCTAACAGAACTGGATGTTCTGCAGACCAGATCCGCTGAACTGGGTGTTCAATCGATTTATGACCGATTGTACCCAAGTCTGACCGGCATTGTCGCCTACGACGAGTACAATTCCCCAACCAACTTGCGCCCTGTACCTCCTACCGAGGCGGCACAACTTCTGGAAAACAATAAACCGTTGCCCTTTAGTGACTCCATTGGCCGAATGGGGGCCAGACTTTCCATGCCCATATTTGTCAAAGAATTGTTTTCTCTTGGCAATCAGGCTGCAAGCCTGGCAGACAGTTACCGGATAAAAAAACGGTTAAATCTGCTCGAACATCAGGCTGTTCTGGTTACAACGGATGCTCATCTGTTGTACATGGCTTCACTGCGAAAAGCCCTGGAGTCTCGTAAGAACTCCCTGGAAAAAACCCGGCAGGATATCACTCTTCAGGTCACAACCGGACGGCTTCCTGAAACGGAACAGATACGAATGGATGAAGCAATCAATCAAATTGATCTCACCTTTAACCAGACTTGGCAACAGCAGAGTGATTTGCAGAAAAATATAGAATCACTCACTGGTATCGTTCTTGAAGAACCAGTTACGCTTCAGCTCAACGGCTCTCTTAACAAGGGCGAACTTTTTGCGTTGAAGCCCCTGCAAAAGAATGTAGAGGCCAGAGAGTTCAGTGTACAGGCTGCAAGAGACAGACTGTATCCCAGTATTATAGGTACGGCCAATTGGTTCCATAACTACGGAGAAGGCTATAACACCGGAACTGATGTGGATGTCGAGTACGGCGGTTACAGTCTTTCCCTGCAGATGCCTCTTTTCAACAAACCCGCTTACACGGCAATTGAGCAGGCAAATATTGAACTGCGGCGTGAGAAAACTCGCTTTACCAGAACGAAGATAGATCTGGAGGCCAAGGCCAGAAATCTGACCAGAAACCTGGAGCTTCTTAACGAGTCAAAAAAATTCGCGCAAGACAGCGTGGCAAACCAACGTGAACTTCTCAACGTGGCCAAGGTGGCTTATGCAAGCAAAAGAATGAGTCAGGAAGAATACCTGCGTTATGAGGAAAAAATATTGGCCGCAGAGGCAAATTATTACCTGACCGAAGCCCGCTGGTGGGAGACTTTTGCTACTCTGGCGGTCCTGTACGGCAACAATCTGGATGAGTTGATTCAATGAAAAAAATTATATGGATACTTCTTGCAGTACTGTTAATTGGAGGCGGAGTCCTTGCTGTCAAAAAAAAGAAACAGACCATGGCAGACATTCCGCCCATGAAACTGTATCACCAGATCGTTGAAACTGTAACCCCGACAACCGAGAACATTCTTCTTACCCTCCCGGCAATGGCAGAGGTCCGCAGCGATCAGGACGTTGAACTTTCCTCCAAGCTCGCTTCCCGGATTACCAGCATGGTAAAAAGCGGCGACACCGTCCATAAAGGTCAGGTCGTTGTCACCCTGGACCACGAGGACCTGTTGGCCAAGAAGGAGGCCATAGCCCTTCAAACAGGCGCTCTTGAGGCAGATATTTTCGCCCAACAGGTGGCCTTGAAAACCGCCGTGGCCAGTCACGCACGAACCAAAGAACTCCTTGATGCCCGCGGAGCTTCTGTTGAACAATATGACACTGAAAAAAGTAAGATCGCAGCTCTCCAGGCGAACCTCAAGGGGCTGACAAGCAAAAAGAGCATACTGGAGCAAAATAGTAAAGAAGTTGTAAATCTCATCAGCTATGCTGTCATTGTCTCTCCCATCGATGGAGTGGTGAGTTCCACCTCTGCCAATGCTGGTGTCATTGCCATGCCAGGTAAACCTTTACTTTCGATCCAGGCAGACAGCGGCAAGTACCTTCTCATCCGTTCCGCCGGTACTCTTCAGCCAACAGAAGTTCTGTTCGAGACCGTTCGTCATCCTTTGGTGCCACTCAATCATACCTTCAAAGGGTTGGATGAATACCGTGCTGATGTCGAGACAAAGAACAGTTCCGGGGAGCGGCTGCCGGTGCGTTTGGTCGTCTACCAGGGAAGCGGTGCCTTGATTCCCCTGTCAGCACTGCTGCAAAAAGAAGGAGAGAATCTGTGTTTTATTCCTGAAGGAGACAGGGCTCTTCCGGTTTCAGTCAAGGTGATAGCTGCTGGGACTGAAGGGATGGTGGTTGAAGGATTACTGGCCGATCAGGTCATTGTTGCCAAACCTGACATTCTTCTCAAGCTACTGGCCGGAACGCCAATTACTGTCAAGTAAATCAGAAAACCTCTGTTTTTGGATACACCCATGTTCAGTTTGTTTTATAAACGGCCACATCTGCTCTTTTCTATCATTGCCCTCTTCTTTGTCCTCGGCATTATCGGACTTATCACTATGCCGAAGAACCTGTTCCCGGATGCCGACCGACCCCAGGTGATTGTCATTACTCAGATACCTGGGTCAACGGCAGAAGTAGCAGCAAGTACGGTCTCCAAACCCATTGAAAGTGAAATCGCCCGCTTAAGTGAGGTGCGCGAAATCAGTTCCGTCAATGTAGCCAATTTCTCCATTGTCAAGGCGGAATTTGAATATACCAAAGGACTGAATGCTGCGGCTGTTGATGTGGCAAATGCGCTCTCTATCGCCCGTGCAAATCTTCCATTCACTGCCAATCCTGCTGTTTATACAGCAGGATCTTTCACTCTGCCTGTGGAGGTGGTGGCATTGAGCCCGAAAAGTGATCTCATCAACCTCGGTGATATTCGTAAGATAGCAGACTCCTTCATCAAGCCGGCCCTGCTCTCCAATCCCGGCATAGGAAACGTTGAAGTCTTCGGCGGCCACCAGAGTGCCCTTGTCATCGCCATTGATCCCTTTGGCCTGCAACGTTATGGACTGACTGTCGACATCCTGGCAAAGACAATTATGTCAGCCAACAGGGATATCCCGATTGGCTTTGTCAAAGGGGCTGACGGATTTTTCACCCTCACCTACTACGGCGAACAGACCAGTGTCGAGGCCCTGTCAAGACTGCGAGTTGCGCCAAACCTAAGACTTGGCGATGTGGCAGATATCCACTGGTCCACCCAGAAACGATTTTCCGGGTACATCGGCAACGGCAAAGGAGCTATAGCCCTTGCGATCCAGAGATCACCCGGGGGGTCCGTTCTCAGTGTAAGCAACACAGCCAGGGCAGAAATCGACAGACTTGCCAAACAATATCCGAACATCAACTTTCAGATCGCCGACACCCAGCGTGACCTGATTGAGACCGCCAACGACAACATGCTTGAGGCCCTGCGCGACGCCATCCTCTATACCCTGCTGGTTCTCCTCTTTTTCCTCGGCAATTTCCGGGCCATCCTTGCAGCAGGTCTCTCCATTCCCCTGGTCTTTTTTTCCACAATGGCAGTGATATATCTGATAGGTGGCGAACTGAATATCGTTGTCTATACGGCCATTATCCTGGCCCTTGGTCTGCTTGTTGATGATGCGGTTGTGGTCCTGGAAAATATCGAACGCCACCTTGGTGAATTGCACGAAAATCTAGAAACTGCGATTGAACAGGGTACCAAAGAAGTCATTGCCCCCATCTTTGCAGGTACCGTGGCCACCATTGCTATCATGTTCCCCCTCATGTATGTCGGCGATTTCCCCGAACACATTTTCAGACCCCTGATAGAAACCCTGATCATTGCTTTGCTGGTCTCGTATTTCCTCTCCATTACCTTTATCCCTAAACTTTCGGCCTATCTGTATCGCAAAGGAATGAAAAAGAACCGGGTGGAACTCTTTTTTGAATCGCTGTATGAAAAGAGTGTCGGACGCCTCGTTGCCCCCTATGAAAAAGTACTTTTCTTTTCAAATGGCCGTTTTCCCAGGATTAGAAAACTCTTCTTGACCCTTGGCGTTCTGCTGATTCTGGTATTGAGCCTGAGAACTGTAATGCCGATTCTTGGCAAGGATGTGATGCCTCCCATGGATACCGGAATCATTAAGGCCCACGTTGCCTTTTCTGCCAATGATACTGTGGAAAGTGCAGAAAAGAAGATCGCCCTTTTTCTTGAATGGCTGCACAGCCGGAAAGAGGTAGTAATGAGCTCTGTGGCCTTTGGCGGAGAAGCGGAGGTTTTGTCCCTCGGCAGCGGAAACCTGCCGGCTGAAGCGACCTTTTCGGTTAACTGCGTCAATCGTTTTGAACGAACCAAGACCATCTGGGAAATTGAGGATGAGATCCGTGATCACTTAAATATGCTGTCCAGCGTCAAGAGTGTTGATGTCTATGATTTCGGGGCAACAGCCGTGTCTTCGATCAAAGCGCCATTAGACGTACGTATAATGGCCCCTGATTATAAAAATCTTCCAGAGATGGGACATACGATTGCAAAGGCACTTACCGGAATCAAAGGGCTTACCAGCATGTCTCTTTCCTGGGATCAAGATTTCAATGAGGCCGAAATACTCATCGATAGCAATAAGGCGCTCAGTTACGGCCTTACCCCCTTTACGATTGCCGCTCAGATCCCGATCAAAGGACAGGTAGTCTCTTTACTTGGTAACTTTGCCACCATGAATACCCAGCCGGTCAGGCTCTACCTTAAGGGCGAATTCAACGCCAATCTACAGAGTCTGCGTCTGCTCCCCATTCAGATCAGTGATGGTAACAGTGTCCCTCTGGAGGCTATTGCGGACATTCGACATCGGCTGGCTGCAGCTAAAATTGAACGGGATCGGATGCTTTACAGCCTGGATGTCAATGGTTACAGGAGTCTTAGGCCTATCACTCATATCACATCGGATGCCGAGGCTATCATTGAGGGCATTGACACCAGTGGTACCATTGTCAGCCAGGCAGGTGACATAACCCAGCTTAACGATTCATTTTCCAGGATACTTAAGGCCATCGGCACCGGTATCATTATCCTGCTCATGGCACTTATTGCCATTTACCGCTCAGTACGCATGTCGCTTGTTATGATTATAGTCCTCCCCTTATCCATGATTGGCGCATCCTGGGGTATGCTGCTTTTTGGCAAGCCCAGTTGTATGCCGTCTATGGTGGGAATCTTGTTGCTATTTGGCATTATAATCAAAAATTCAATTCTCCTGATTGATTTTTATCAGCACTACCGAAAAGAAGAAGGGGCTTTCGAATCAGCCCTTGAATCAGTCCGTGTCCGTTTCAGACCAGTAATGATGACCGCATTCGGCACCATTGCCGGTATGATTCCCATTGCCCTGGAACAGGCAGTGGGCCTGGAGCGCCTCTCCCCTCTGGCTGATGTTGCCGTTGGCGGTTTGATTGTTGGAACGCTGTTGACACTCATTTATGTACCCATGTTTGCCTACGGCTTTGATGGCAATGACAATTCACAGGCAACATCGAGTGAACTGGGGTCAGATAAAGCATCATGATTGCCAAATGAGACCAGCAAATGAGAAAATTCTATTGAAATCTCCAAAAGACGTTAGTCTGCATTTCTCATGAGTTGAGGAGCTTACATATGCGAGGAACGAGCCACTAACCTATAATTTGCTGCGGCTGTTGCCTCAGAGACTGCGGTCATTAAATTGTTACTTTATGTAAGAGAGTCCTTATGAAAAAAACATTGTATCATGTGTCTGTATTATTTGTTCTTGTCATTTGTTTTTCAACCACAGTCAAGGCTGAAGATTACCCAGTAAACAATACGGTGACAATGCTAGAGCTTGGTGCCGATAGCTGCGTGCCTTGTAAACTGATGGCTCCGATTATTGACAAACTGGAGCATGAGTACAGGGGGAAAGCTGCTATTGTTTTTATCGATGTATGGAAAGATCCGAACCAGGCAAAAAAATATGGGATCACTGCGATCCCCACTCAGATTTTCTACGAAAAAAGTGGCAGAGAGCGGTATCGTCATGTTGGCTTTTTGAATGAAAAAGAGATTCGAAAGTGGCTGGATATGCTTATTTCGATTTAACAGAGCCACTCTCATGGCTAAAGGTATTTTCAATAAAGGAGCCTTATGCTTGATACTCTTTTTATCACTATTAATTCATGGATGACAGGCGGACTTTTAGTCGCTGCTGTTGGATGTTTCGCCTGGGGCATGGTCAGTGTACTTTTTAGTCCCTGCCATATGGTATCCATTCCCCTTATTGTTGGTTATGTGGGCGGCCAGAATACAATCCTTAAAGAACGGGATGCCATTCCCTACGCCCTGGTTTTTACCAGCGGACTCTTTATCACCATCGCTATAATAGGGTTTGTCTGCGTCATGCTGGGGAGGATGATGGGGGATGTAGGTCCGTACTGGACCATCCTGCTGGGGATCATTCTTTTATGGGTTGCAATGGATATGCTTGGAATTGCCAAATGCAGCATGCCAGGTAATTCGTTACAGAAGATTCAAGTCAGGGGACTGTCCGGGGCCTTTCTTTTAGGCCTTGCCTATGGTGTGCTTTCCGGCTCCTGTACCTTTGGCTTTATTGCTCCCATTCTCGCCATTATTACCATTCAGAAGGAGATTGCCACAGGACTCTTTCTTCTCACACTTTTTGCCCTGGGCCATTGTCTCCCCATTGCTGTGGCTGGCAGTTCAGCAACGACCATCAAGAGAATCCTTAATAATTCATCTTTTCACCATAGCAGCACCTGGTTTAGAAAAGGTGCCGGGGTTTTAATTGGGAGTCTTGGGGTGTATTTTATTCTTCTCCCCTGGATAAGCGTATGAAGAAAGCAAATTTTGTTCTACCAGAGAAGATGACCCCCGAGCAAAAGTTTTTTCGTACAATCCCTCAACTGTCATTGTTGGAAGACAATCAAGTTTTTAAGCTTGCCCAAAAAACGATAAAAAAGAAGTACCGCAAAGGAGAGTATGTTTTTTTTCAAGGAGATCCGGTTGACCATCTCTATTTTCTTGAGATAGGAAAAGTTGAAGTCTATAAGAGCGATATCAATGGAAAAAAACTCAGTCTCTGGTACATCGAAGAAAGTGAAATATTCTGTCTTGCTGCACTCTATTCACCAAAAGCTTTTGCCTGTGCAGAAGTTATGGAGGATGCTCTTATCTATTCCCTGTTAAAAAAGGATTTTGATGAAGTCATGACATCTTCCCATGCCCTTTCCAGAAATTTGATCCGTTGTGTTTGTAATAAGCTTGTTGCTTATTCCACCTTAGTCGATGATATCGCTTTTAAAAAAATTGAGGTTAGACTTGCAAAAGCACTCCTGGGGAACCAATCTTCTGTTGGAAATGATACATATGTCTGTCAACTTTCCCAGGATGAACTGGCCGCCCAGGTGGGAACTCGAAGAGAGGTTGTGGCCCGCTGTCTAAAGGCCTTTCGAGAACGTGATTTGATCAAAATTTCCAATACCGGACGGCCCAGAAACATTATCATTCATTCCTGTGATGCGTTACAAGATATCGTTGACCAAGAGTGACTTGGAGTGCCTCCTCTGTCCAGGAAAATGTTGTTTCCTGGGACAGAAAAGGCGTCTTCTGTCTTTGATTAAGGCATTCCGAAGATTAATAACCCTCTAGGGCCGCTTTAGTCTTAGCAGCCTTATTCTTCACTTTGTTCGTATTGACTTGCACTCCTGCTGTTGAATTATGCATTAGCATTTGGAGTAACGCCATACGATTTAATCCTCCATTTTCGGGTCGGTCCAGCCGAATCGAATGTTACTTTTTGCTCCCTCCTGTTCGTTGGGCTTGGTTGTTATTGCCTGTGCCGGTGCAGACTGAACCGGACTCGTTTGCTCTCCTGTTCGCTTTGTTTTCAAGGCTGTTATCGTATCCGATGATCCCTGAAGGCTCACTCCGTTGATGGTTCCTGTATACTGGATAAGCAGAGTATTCCCGGATTCAAGATCTATGCGCATCTCATCCGCATAGGCAGTGGTGCCGTAAAATATTATGCCAAGCAAGACAATATATATTCTTTTCATACCTCTCCTTCTCTATATGTTTTGCGGTACTGGAGGCTCCTGTCCAAAAGAAGACTGTCACCTCCAAGTACGCCCCCTTAGAAGCTCACCATAAACATAGCCGTAACTACATCATAGCTGTCATACATTTCGGTGTTTGCACCGGTCATCTGCAGGTAATCACCTATCTTTGTCGATTTATCAAATTCTGTGTTATAATATTCCATGGTAAAGCGTACTTTTTGATCCCCGAGAACAAAATAATTTATACCAATACCCCATTGCTGAACCCCCTGATCCTGGACACCAAGATACGAAGCAAGGTTCCAATCCTCATAACGAACAAAAGGCTGCAGGAGTCCTTTTTCTCCCACAGTAAAAGGCAGGACGTATCCAGCTTTCACATACCAGCCGTCCTTCTGGCCATTTCCTCCACCCACAATGCTGTTTTGATCGGCAACGGATGTTGCTGTTTTATAGGCATCTTCAAAATCGGAATTTAAATAGAGGGCAGTTGCTGTAATCACGCCACCATTGTCAAAGGGCTGCTCATAAAAAATATCGGCTGTATAGGCAGTGTAGTCAACTGTCTCATTGTTTAATACTTTGGTAGTCAGGAAACCCGGGGTTCCCATGTCTCCTGCAGGGGTGGTGTTCTTATAGGCAGCATCAGCCTCGTAGGCAAAACCGCCACCTATGGTTAATAAAGTCCCTTTCTTCCCTAGGTATGTCCCTTTATACCCCATGGCCGTAGGGCCGCCTTCAGGATTCAGAATAGCGTAATGAAGTCGTCCAACATATTCAAAGCTGTTACTTGGCTCAGGCGATGTGATAAATTCCATATTATTAAAAGGATTGTAAAACCTGACTTCCCCTTCTCTTCCTTCCATGATTGCAGCAAAGTATTTCAGGTGATCATCCATAAAGTTTCCAGAAAGAACCAGGCCCATGTCACGGCTATTTTTAGTGGCATCTGTGCCATAGGGTGAATAGACAAATGAGGAACGTTCATGGGTGAGAGGGGAAAAACACGCGTCGAGATTGGCTCTAGTTAGAGGGATTTTGGATAAACCGAGTTTCATATTCATTGAATCGGCAAATAAACCAATGAGGTAGCCATCGGTAAGTCTTATATTCGAGTTGAGCTTTTCGTTGGACATGGCCAGTTGATACCCGCCAGCTCCGAAGTTCCGTGTTGCACTGGTTCCAGCGCAGGTCTGAAATTTGGCTCCCCAGGTATCATTTATCATCCCGGTGAAGACCAGACGAGCTCTACGCAGATCAAAATCACTCCGGCTTTCAGTACCATCAGCCCCCGAGCCAAAATCTGTAAAATCCGCAATCCCCTGAAATTTCACATCTATCTGTAGGTAACCGTCATCACCAAATTCGACTATCGGTCCGGCTACTGCTGGTTGAGAAGCTAAAATCGCTCCTACTCCCATCATAAGCATGCCAATTCCAGTTGCTGCCATACTGTAAGTCTTTCTCATCTCTTTGTTCTCCTCTTCTAGAGTTTCACAGACTATCTCTCCCAGGATAAGCAAACAGGCTTTCCTTCTTTGTCCCTTATAGCAGAAGAAGAAACGGCGTTAAATGACATCAGTCACGTGCTGCTGTGACTTTTGTCACAGTATTTTGACAGAGAATACAGCATATTAAATGTTTGAAACAAAATGTTCACTCCTCAAGGGGGTACTGAAAAAAGCATGAGAAATGTGGGATGAGCGCTCAGCACGGGAATTCGACTCTTTACCTGGGCAACTACGGTGTATGAAAAGAAACAGGCCGAATGAGAAGACCGAGCCATGGACGCATTACTGGAAGAATGCAACAAAAGATTCTTCCGGGTGTATCCCTGGTGCTCCTGCTTCCGTAGCAGATCTTTTTCAAGAAATATGGGCCAATTTCTTCAAAACTCTTCCAAGAGGGGCACGATTACTGGATTTAGGGACAGGGGGAGGAGCTGTGCTGAGAGAAGCACAGGCCAGACGCCAGGATATACATCTGACCGGTGTCGATTTTGCAAAGGTGTTACCCGATCTTGGTGAAAAGGTTGCTATGTTTCCAAATACATGTTTGGAAAAACTTCCATTTGAAGATGGCAGTTTTGATGTAATTACCAGTCAGTTTGCAATTGAATATGCCTCTTTCAGTCAGGCAATGAGTGAAATAAAACGGGTACTGACGCCTGGTGGGAGGTTCTTCTTCCTTTGTCACAACGCCGACAGTATTATAGTGCGCGATAATATCAAACGGCTGGCTGCGATCAGAGATCTTTTGGCCAGTTCCGGTCTCCTGAATGGGGCTATTCAGGTTGTCAAACAGAAAAAAACCTTACTCCCCAAAAAACAAAAATATCTGGCTCAATTGTTTCGCACAGTGCAGTCAAAACACCCTGAGCAACCACTTATCAATGAAATTGCAGAACGTATAGCCGGCCTGATGACCGAGGCGGGTGGTTTGCAAAAACTTCTTTTACTTCGGCGGGACGTTGAAATGGAAGGCAGGAGAATTACGGCACTGAAAGTCTCAGCTCTACGGTTATCACAGCTTCAAAATTTTTGTTCTCAACTCTCTTCCCCAAACAGATCAGTACAACATAGTACAGTTTTTGTACCTGGAACAAAAATTCCGCTGGCTTGGTCTGTCAAGAGTGAACGCAGTCAGGAAAATGTTTTGTAAGGCTGTACTCTCCTGACTTCGTAATTAAAAAATTATAGCATAAACATTCGAGTAATAACTGTCTAATTGGCAGTTAATCTGAAAAGCTTATGTAATGGAAAACGAAAAGAGTCGCGATTGTCTGCTTCGACGAAAACGTCGAAGCAGACATAACTTGTCGAAGTCCAGTCAGGAATCATTCACATAAAAATCTCCTATAATACTGTATCTAGGCACTATTTAATAAATTAATTTACTGGCATCATTCCTGCAAGTCTCTCCGTAGTATGGTCGTGAGTAGTTTATGTAATGATTTTTTTAATTTATAACTTGGAGGTTATACAATGAAACACACAGGAACAATCGTAAAAACAGCTTTAACACTTATGGTTTGTGGTATGCTGGCAGCACCTATTACTGCTGATGCTGGACGTTTTAGAGGTGCAGGTGGTGGTACTGCAATGGGTGGAGGCATAGGCGTTGGTTTTGTCGATGCCAATGGTGATGGTATCAATGATAATTTCATTGATGCAGATGGTGACGGACTTTGTGATATCACCGGTTTACCAGTTGGGGCTATGGGTTTTGGTTTTGTTGATGCCAATGGTGATGGCATAAACGACAATAGTGTGGACGCAGATGGTGATGGCATCTGTGATCTTACCGGACTCCCAGTTGGTACTGGTGCTGGTAATGGTTACAGGGGTGGTCGGTAATATACTGGAATGTCAATTAATGAGGCGGGTTTCGACCCGCCTTTTCTGTTCCCACGCATAAGAGTTTTCCTCAATGAGTTCTTTGAAACTATTTTTGCCCTTTGCAGGTATCTTCCTTTCTCCCTCTCTCTTGTTCGCTGTACAGGAAAGTGAAGCAGACGCTGGTGGCATTATTCTCCATCAGCTTGAAGTTGCATCAAAGATTGGTTCTACAAAAAAAGATTTTGATATGGAAGAGAGCGGCATCGTAGGTCTTGGCGACAGTGCTGGGCTATCTCTTGGACTTCAATACTATCTTGGTTTAATTCAACAGTATGAGGAAAAAATAGAAGAGGACAAAGAAAATGTATACCTGTGGCTAGGTCTTGCTCAGACCTGGGAAACCCTGAAAAAAGATGCCAATGCACTCGAGGCCTACCAACGGGCTCTTACAATTTCACAAGAAAATAGTATTGCCCTCCAGGGCATCCAGAGGATCAAAAGAAGTAGACAAGTTCAATTACGAGTTTATTGGTCATCTACGAGCCAGGATGAATACTCGCCCTATCTCGGTACAGAGTATGCTTCATGGAAGGAACAGGTCAAGCAGGTGCAGGTAACAAAATCCTGGGGCACTGGAAAAACAATTGGTTTCGGTTGGCTAGACAGCTCCATAGAACAGGATAATCTGCTTTATGAAGACACTGATTATTCTCTGCATCGCCAGGCCCCATTTTTTATGATTTCGTGGCCTCTTGCTGATCGTGTATCGGCTTCGGTTCGGCTTCGAGAGGAAAAATTCAGCAATGATGATGACAAGGCCTATTATCAATTAAATGAAAACAAACATATCTATACAGGCCACGTATTGATTAGCTACAGAGGAGAAGGGTACTGGGGTAATATGAATTACTCCAGAAACAGGGAGACCGATTCCATTTATGATCTGGTCAATGCACGGGCAGCATTGTATATCGAAGTAAAGGAACTTGCAGGAGTTTCAGGGGGATTTGTATTGGCACCTGGCTTGGAGGTTGGATCGAGCATCTACTATGAACAGTATGGTTCTGACAGCCCTGATCAGTTTAATGGTAATCTACAATTCAGTCACTTTCCCTCCTGGTTCCCTGGGTTTCAGGTGAGTCTAGGGAGCGGATATTATACCGAGGAAAAGGAAGTTATTGTTAATTTATCCACAAATTACCAATGGCAACCCTGGCCGGAGTTACTGATGCAGCTGGAATATCAGTTGGAATACTCCGAGAACGAAGATTCCTGGCTGAATCAGGGTGATTTACTTCTCAGTTGGTCTTTTACCAACCAACTTTCCATGAACCTTCGGGCCCAATATGGTGCTGAAACAGGAGGGGATAAGGATACAATCTTTTTCACTCAAGCAAGTTTGAACTGGAATTTTTTCTAGGAGTGGACTGACAGCCATCACTGATGGGGCAGCTCATGGAGGACCGGTAAAGAGGAAGTTATAAGACGTGATTTCTTTACCACTGTTGAACCAAAACCAATGAGTACAATCAATCATTGCTGGAAAATGCCATTATCAGAAGGCGTTTTTGAAATTCTGAGCAGCGGACCCGCTGCTTACTGAAGGCTATCAGAAGTCTATATAGTCGTAATCGATAATCTCCTCCACATCGCCTTCGCTATGTTTTCGATAATAGACCATCTTATCAAAAGTGGGTTTATAAATAATGACGATGGAATTTTCCTTGACCGTAAAACCTTCTTTTTGTCCAGAAGGATAATAGCGAAAAAGAACCAGGACGTCCCCATATTCATGGATAACCACCTCAGCAATCCCGGCAAGGCTGTTGGATGTCGTTTTTCGTATTTCCTTGAGTGGCCCAAGCCCTCCTACTACCTTACGAATGGATCCCTCATTAATTAAAGAATCGATGGACCCCTTGTAGTAGCGAATGACCGAGATGAGTTGGTTCTTAAACAACTTAAATTCCATCCGTTCAACATCTTTTTCCGGATGAGGCAGGCGAAACAAAGTAACCCGAAATCCGTCTTCTTCAACAAACTCGACTTCCGAGAATTTCTGCTCAATAACAGGAAACGGGCTGTTCCATGGAATCCCCATGCAATTTCCCGTTTCCTGTCCATAGACTGCAATGCTACTCACGTGCAAAAGGAAAAAATAAGGAGACCTTTTAGAAAAAGTTTCATGCCGCAACGCAATCCTTTTGCTGTTGTTTTTGGAGCAAGTCGCTTTCCTGGTCAAGGAATGTCTTGGCCAACTCTGCAACTTCACGATACAGCGGCAGGTTTGCCTTGTTGATAACCTTATCAAAGAATTCTGGTGCCCATGCAAGGAGATGTTCTGTAAGAAAACGACGCTTTATTGAAAAGAGATTTTCTGCAAGCTCTGTCTCATCATCATTTACTGCCTGCGCATACCGTTCTTCGAGTTTTTGCATAAATTCAAGCTCTGCGCCAATATGATCCGGCATGCCACCAAAATCTGATTGGTAGCTCAGTCCGGTAGCTTCTACGAATTTCTTTACTGCAACGGTGTCGGCACCCCAGAGTTTCCCATAATCCCCATCATCACGAACACGATGAACTGACTCATGGGGAGAGATAAAACGTCCGGGACCTATGAATAGACCGGCAAACTCAATGGCCAGTTCATCCACCAGTTGAGCTGGGTTTTTGTTATAAAATTCTTGGCCCAGATCCATTTCCAATTCGGTAAATGTCTCCCGAAATTCAGGAGTTCGTAACTGAATCAGAAGTTCTGGGCTGATCTCGGTGGCAAAAAACATTGCCAATAATCCGTAGAGTCCGGAAACTGTACTGTTCGCTGTTTCCAAAATAGTTCTCCCTTAAAAAATACCATTTAATTGATTGAATAGCTGAAGGAGAATGTTTTCCTTCAGCTATTCTTGCCACTATTAAGCCTTACTGACTGTAACGACCTCATCCATCCAGCGGTGCTGGCCACTAATGGGGTCAGGGGCATTGGCAATCAGCCAGTTAGGATGAACACCATAGGTGTCCCACCATTTCAATTTCAGATCCGGATCATTATCGCTTCCCATGATGGATTTTTTACCTGATCCATAACGGCCGGATTCTGTCCTGCCAAGATGATAGGAGATGGCAATGGAGCCGGGTACAATCATCTCATTCACATAGGCCTTGATGGAAATTTCACCAATTTTTGAGGTGAGTTTTACTAGATCACCATCCTTAATGCCCAACGAGGCAGCTGTTTTTGAATTGATCCATGCTGGATTGTCATGAAACATTTCTGTCAGCCATTTACAGTGGGTTGAGCGTGAATGGATCTGCACAGGCACCTTGTAGGTAGTCAGGGTTAACTGGTTTTTTGTTAGTTCCTGATGTTCAGGGATTGCCTTCCAACTTGGGAAGGGTTCAAAGCCTTTCTCTTTCAAGATGGTGGAATAGAGTTCAAAATAACCTGTTTTATTCACCTTATCTGGTTTAAACCCTTTATAGACTTTATCGCCGATCTTTTGACCCACATAGCCCTTATAGCTATATGCCATTTTAGCATACCCTTTGGCCATTGCTTCGGCCTCATCTTTTGCCTTAGATTTTTTCCAGTTCCAGTAGACACCAGTGGCTTCATCAAAGAGAATACCTTCCTTTTTCAGATCTGCATCTTTGACGATTTTTTTGTGGCTGTAAAAGTCAGGTTTTTCATTGGGATCATGATAGACACCGTGTTTCTTTAAATATTCAAAACCACCCCCGGGCAAATCCTTCACCGTTGGTGTCATTTCACAGGATAATTTTACAAATTCCTCCATGGTATCAAAACCAAGGGGCATCTCCATGCGTTTGGCCAGGTCACAGAGTATATCACTGAAATTTCTACACTCACCAAGTGGTGTTACCACAGGCTGGCGCAATTCAAATTCAGTCTGTTGAGTTGGAGCAACATTCCCATCCCAGTCCCAGCGTTCAAGATAACTGGTATCTGGTAGAATCAAGTCAGCCAGACGACTGGATTCGTCATAGACGATATTGGAAGTGACCGTGAAGGGCATCAACTTTTCATCGGAGAGAACATCTATATTTTCCTGACACTCACCGTTGACATAGACTGGATTGTAACAGTACCAGAGGTAGATATCAGGCCGGCCGTGTGAACCATCCTTGATCATCTTCAATACTGACTGACACTCACCATGATTCGGCAGAGCAGAGAGTGTGCCGTTGGTAATCTTGAGCTGTTTGCCCTTTGGTTTTACCTTTGGTCCTTTGGGGTATTTCCAGTGGGGTGCAACCGCCTTACAGCGACCTCCAGGGCTGTTGATATTACCGGTGATCATACCAAGCATCTGAGCAGCCCGCTCACCATCGGTCCCGTTATAGTGGGCAACGAGTCCACGATAACTGATAATACAAGCCGCCTTAGCCTTGGCAAATTCACGGGCGTATTTTTTGATGTTTGCCGCAGAAACACCGCTGATTTTTTCAGCCCACTCTGGTGTGTAACTGATCAGGTGTTTTTTTAAGGCAGCTATTTTTTCATCCAGAGGTGCATTGACATCTTCCGTGGTCCGGATAAAGGTAAAGGCCTCACGATCATAGAGATTTTCCTGCATGATCACATTGTTCATGGCAAGGAGAACCGCAAGATCAGTACCCGGACGAACCGGTTCCCACTTGGTTGATTTTGCGGCAGTATAAGAGAGTCTGACGTCAAAGGTAATACAGGGAACATTTCGTTCGACCATCGCCTTGACCAGTCGTTGGGCCGTCGGGATGTGATTGGTATGGGCCTCGAGTACACCGGAGCCAAAGTTCAACACATAGTCGGTGTTATCAAAATCCCAGTTATCATAATGATTTCCCCAAGTCAATTCCTGGGCAACCCATTTGCCACCTTCACAGATAGAAGTATGGCCGGAAATTGTTTTGCTTCCATAGGTTCCCATAAATACGGTTTTTGGCAAAGATGAGGAACTTCCCTTGGCTCGTCCGTAATGGTACATCAGCTTTTCCGGATGTCCGTCGTCTCTGAGTTTTTTCATACGAGCGGCAAGATCGGTCAAAGCTTCATCCCAGGAAATACGTTTATATTTTCCATCTCCACGTTTGCCTGCGCGTTTCAGGGGATAGAGAATTCTGTCCGGGAAATAGACCTGATTGACCCCAGCCTGACCCTTGGCGCAGATCTTTCCCAGGCTACGGATAGAGTTCGGTTGGCCCTCGATCTTAACCACTCTGCCATCTTCGACAAAAGCGATCTTCGGATCACGTGTTACACAACTGTAACAGACAGTGGGTACGGCTTTGCGTTCCTTGCCAGTGTCAGGGTTGAAATCTCTGCCTCCCATGGCAAGCTCGACCGAACCGGCCAGGGCATTGCCCACCATTCCTTTGCCGGCGGTTAGTAAGGCACCGCTGGCCGCAGCCAGTTTTAAGACGTTGCGGCGGCTGATTTTTTTCATTGTTCTAGTCCTCCTGTATGTACAAAAGATTATGAGTTGTATTATTCAACGATGTCCCGATACTCTGTGAGTTTGTCTTTGTCTTCATAAGAGTAATCAGCCAGCACTTCATCGGGATCAATGTAGTAGATGTTTGGCATGGTTTTGGCTTCAGGCTTCATTGTTGTTTTGTTACGATTTTCCAGAAGGTTGAACTCCTTGGCGAGTTTGGCTACATCACTGTTGGGATCGTTGAGATCACCAAAGATACGGGCACCAGGAGCACAGGTATTAACACACGCCGGAGTTATGCCTTCATCCAGGCGATGAACACAGGAGGAGCATTTTACGATGGCATTTTTACTCTTATCCTTCCCTGACAGCTTTCGTTTGTTGAACGTACGAGCACCATAAGGACAGGCATCGATACACTTCCCACAACCGGTACATGCGTCATTATCGATAAGAATCAATCCATCTGGACGTTTATAGGTGGCACCACCGCGGTAGCGAATCTTTTTCCCTTCTGCTGTGACGAAGACACGGCGATCTTTTGGGTATTCGGGGCAGGCCTTGACACAGGGCGGTACGGTCATGTCTCCTACCTTCTCGGTTCCCTCGCAGTGATTGCAGCGACGGGGAATAAGGGTGCGCCTGGTATCAGGATACTTACCTGTAACTACCTGTTTAATTACGGTTTTAAAAGCTCCGAGTGGTACGTCATACTCTGCTTTGCAGGCCACTGTGCAGGCCCGACAGCCGGTGCAGCGGCGCAAATCCATTATCATCACCCACTGCGGTGTTTTGACTTCGGCGGCTTCTGCTTCTTTTGGTTGCAGC
Source organism: Desulfocapsa sulfexigens DSM 10523 (assembly GCF_000341395.1). Lineage (GTDB taxonomy): Bacteria > Desulfobacterota > Desulfobulbia > Desulfobulbales > Desulfocapsaceae > Desulfocapsa > Desulfocapsa sulfexigens. The sequence continues at coordinate 1,351,586 of NC_020304.1, forward strand.
AGGCTTACTGATGCGAGTCCGGCCGCAGCCAAAGATACTCCGGTGACCCGAAGCATTTCCCTGCGATCATCTCTTGTGTTAGTGGTCATGACCTCCTCCTCGATTCTCTGTTTCTGTTATGGCTTGTATGATGCAAGCCCGTTTGTATGTCCCTGATATTTCAGGTGCTACATTCTACAATTGAAAGTTTTTTCTTTTCTGACTGCCTACAAAGCCCAGCCATTTTTATTCGTCATTCCTGCTTTTCTGCTTCAGCCTCTTCGGCAAGAGGTTCCAGTTCATCAAGAACGGTGTAGACACTATTGAGTCCCTCATCAATCAACATGATTGAATACTTCTTGTTATGAACGCCGTTACCAAATTCCACGAGATCCAATGCCTTTTGTCCCGTTGCAAGAGTCTTTATGAACTCGGCTATCTGCTCCTCACTGAGCTGATCTTTGAGCTTGACGATCAGGCCTTCAGCACGTGCTTTTTCTTCTTTGGCAAAGCTTACCTCGGTCTGAACTTCTTTGATCCAGTCGGCCAACAATTTTTCATGATCCTTGGTGTGACAATCCACACAGGATTTAGCTGAACCACGGAGGATCTTTTCACCCTTATGTATTTCAGGTTTGTCATGGCAACCCTGACAGTTAGTCTTAACCGGATTCATCAAGCTTGGTGTTTCTGGAACTCCGCCATATGCTGCACCAAGGAGGAGGGCCTTCTGGAGACTATGATGGTCTGGATGACAGCTGGCACAATTGATACGGGCGGCTTCAATGAAATCACCTTCCTTATGGATAAGGGGCTGGTGGCAGTCAGCACACTGGGCCTTCTGTTTGGCCACATGCTCCGTATGCATGAGTTTCATCTCATATCTTTTTTCGAGCACCATCTTGTCGCTGTGGCACTTCTCGCAGGATCCGGGAATGAGATCCGTTTCACCGGTGATTACCTGGTAGTGACAGGACTCACAGGAAACACCAGCCTTCTCAAGACTCTGATGAGTAATTACTGCCTGGTCAGGATCGAGTGGTGCATCTTTTTTCTGTGATTGCAGAGGAGTGGTTGGGATTTCGTGGCAAAGATTGCAGGCAGCGCGACCTTTATTGAATTCCGTATTTCTGAAATGACAGACGTAGCATTGCTCTTTGGGAACTTCGAAATGCTTCTCATCACTGGCCTTGATATGGCAGGTTGTGCAGTGCATCTCCTGGCCGGGGATGGTCTTCTCATAATGGGCCTTATGGGTAAACTTGACTTTTTTCTCCTTTCCATAGGTCAGCTGCTTATCCATAAATTTTTCAGATGGATGACACTGGGCCGTTGAACAGGAAATATCTGCAATATGAGTAGCCCTGCGAACTTCTTTGTCATCGGTGGAGAGATAGGTGAAGAGTTGCCCAAGGCCTTTGAACTTGGCATGGAGGGTCATCTTTTCTCCGGGTGCATAATGGCAGACGACACAGGAAATTTCTTCTTTACCAGCCTTGCCATGTTTATCTGCCTGCCAGCTCTTGTAAGGTTTATCCATGATATGGCAGCTGGTTCCACAGAATTGCGGTCGCGCCGTATAGGATTCAACGGAAAAGACCATAGCAGCGCTTATGGCAGCAATTACAACAATGATCAGTACTATTTTCTTCATGCAGATATTCTCCCCTTGTATACAAAATGATACTATGAACCTCACATCTAATGCACAAAGGGTGCCAAGAAAAAGGGGTTGGAATTACAGGGAAAAACGAATTGTACGGAGGGGGATTGCTTAAAGAATAGACAGGCTGCTGTCTATTCTTTAAGCAGAAGGAAGTTTTTTTCTCAAGGTCATCCGATTGATGCCAAGGAGATTGGCGGCCTGAACTTGATTACCGTCACAGAGATCAAGGGCCTTTTTAATCAGGATCTGTTCGACTTCGGATAAGAGGTGGCGATAGGGACGTGATTCGTCACCCTTGATCAGTTTGTCGATCTGGCTGGATACAACCTGCTCAAAATCACCTGCAGTCTCAGTAGGGTTCTGAAGAACACAATCCTCTGCCGTAAGAACCCTGGCCTTTGCTAAAACAATGGCTCTGCGAATGGTGTTTTCCAGTTCACGAATATTGCCGGGCCAGGAGTGGTGAGAGAGTTTCGCAAGGGCTTTATCACTGATCCCTTCCACTGCTGGAGATACCTGACGACCGTAACGGGAGAGAAAGTAGAGGATCAAATCCGGCAGGTCTCTTATCCTCTGCCTCAGTGGTGGTATGGTGATGGTCAGGACGTTAATTCGGTGTAACAGGTCAAGGCGGAACAAACCATTCTCTGCCATTTTCTCAAGATTTCTGTTACTGGCAGCGATAAGTCGCACATCGGTTGTTAATTGTTTGTTGCTGCCCAATCGTTCAAAAGTTCCATCCTGGAGAACCCGTAGAACTTTAGCCTGAGATCCAAGTGGTAGTTCCCCGATTTCATCAAGAAAGAGAGTTCCCTGATGACACTGTTCAAAGCGACCGATCCGCTGTTTGCTGGCACCGGTAAAAGCACCTGTTTCATAGCCGAAGAGTTCACTTTCCACCAGTTCATCGGGCAGGGAGGCGCAGTTTACCACCATAAACGGGCCATCTTTACGAGAACTGTGTTGGAGAACGGCCCGGGCAGTCAGCTCTTTCCCCACTCCGGTTTCCCCGGTAATAAGAACCGGCAGATCAGATCCAGCCATCTGGCCAATCTTTTTGCACATGTCCAAAACCTCAGGGCTGGAACCGACAATGCATTCCTGAGAGGTTCTCATGTCCTCCCACTCTTTACCACAGCCACAATGCAGTTCCGCTTGGATTCTGCAGGATATCAGGGCTGTGTCGATCACCTGACGCATCTCATCATTATCGAAAGGCTTGGTAACATAGTCAAAGGCACCGTCTTTCATTGCCTGCATAGCGGAAGCGGAGTCGGCAAAGGCGGTCACCATGATAATTGGAAGATGGGGGTGCAGTTTTTTGATAATCGTAAGTGCTTTCAGCCCATCCATACCCGGCATGCGGATGTCCATGAGCACCACATCCGGCATCTCTCTGTCCACCGCTTCAATAGCCTCTTTACCGTTTTCAGCGGTACGAATGGTATATTCGTCACTAAAGGTCCGTTTAAAGGCGTAACGGACTGCTTTTTCATCATCAACAATGAGCAGAGTTGTCATAGGGCAAGATTAGTAAGAGTGAGGTCCCTTCGCGTTCACGAGAGATGATGTCAAGACGGCCACCATGCTGCTGGGCAATATTCCAGGCTACAGCCAGACCCATGCCGGTACCGTCCTCCTTGGTGGTAAAGAAGGGATCAAAGATATGTTTGAGATTTTCTTCTGATATCCCATCACCTGTATCAGTAATTGTGCAGTTCAGAGCGCCATCGATGAGAGAGGTGCTTATTGTCAGTTTTCCCCCGGATGGCATTGCCTGCAAGGCATTCAAGATTCCATTCATCAGGATCTGCTTGATACTTGGCCCGTCTACTTGTATTGGCTCGAGTGTATCTTCCAGTATTTTTTCAATATGAACCCCAGATTTTTCTATTTTTGGCCCGGTGATGGCCAGTACATCTTCAACCAGACCATTTATATCAGTATCAGCAAAGGCCATTTCAGACCGCCGGGCAGAACGAAGAAAACGACTGACAGTAGAATCAATCCTGTCCAGTTCCTCTACTATAACCTCAAGATCTTCCCCTTGTAGTGGCTCTTCCTGTTCTTCGGCTCTTTGGATCAACATCTTAATTGAGGTCAGGGGATTTTTGATCTCATGGGCGAGACCTGTGGAAAATTCTCCAAGGGCGTAAAGTTTTTCAGTACGAACCAGATTTTCCTGAGCTGACCTGATTGCAGTTACCAGCTCTTTGAGTTGGCGGGACATGGTATTAAACGTGGTCGCCAGTTCGCCTATTTCTCCGACGCCTTTTTCAGGAATTGCCGTACCAAAATCACCTTCACCAACTTTATGAGCGGCACGATTAAGGAGCAGTATGGGAGAGATTAACTGTCTTGCCATCCATAGTGCAGCCAGAATGCCTATAACCAAAATGATACCAGTAATTGCCCATACTTTTTGTCTGGAAGTCTGCAAGGTATTGAAGAGTGGTTGTACAGAGATACCCAGACGAAGATATCCCGCAACACCAAGTTGTCTGGAACTAATGGGAATAAGAAGATCCAGGGGTTTTTTTCTGTCTGCCTCCGTAACGTCCCGGAGGAAAACTGCACGTTCCATGGCGGGATCAAAAAAAGCTATGGGAGGGCGTACGATGGGTTCCCGCTCTCGCGCAAGAATAAGTTCTCCCTGATCATTATAAATCTCACCATAGACAAGAAAACGCTCCTTTGATTCCAGGTAGGATTGGAGGTGACTATAGAGTGTATAGTCCTCATCATAGAGCAGTGGCTCAAGAAGCTGCTGAGGCATGATTTCACCCAGCTGTAAGGCTCGAATACGAAGATCTTCCTGTAAAATACGTTTTTCATCACGCAGGACAAGGCTTGCAACGGACAAAGCTGTCACCACAACAACGGTCACTATCGATACGGAGAGACGTACCGCAATGCGATTATACCAATGCAATACCATAGTTCTACCTGCTTCCCCTCATTATAAAGCCCCTATTCTTTCAGCTGTTTCTGCAGCAAAAGTGCAGAACGGTACAGCCCGGGTGTTGCGATGGCAAAGCCATCCATTTCAAGGTGTTGTAGCACAATCTTACCTCGGGGATCAGTAGCCATGCCAAGCAGTATTTTCAGCAGAGTTCGTTTGGTCTCCTTGTCAAGAGTTGGAGTTACGACCACGGGAGGCATACCAAATTCCTCGGATTTGTGAATAACACGAACTTCTTTAGCAAAAGAATGCGGCAATTTATAGAGCGAATCAAAAATAAGACTGTCCACAGCCGCACCATTCGCAATCCCTGTTGCAACAGCCTCAATGGATTTGTCATGACTTTCTGTATAAAATGTTTTTTTAAAGAATTGTTTTGTCATATGTCCAAGACTGTTCAGTGTTGCCACAGGGTAGATACGCCCACTGAACGATAAGGGATCAGTGAAAGCAAAAATCTGGCCCTGAAGCTCTTCAAGTGTGCTTGCCGGGTTGTCTTTGGCGGTAATGATATATGACTGATAGGCGGTTTTTCCGTTGACGACTGGTACTGCCAGGACTTCCAGACCAAAGGACTTTCGGCCGGCAAGATATCCACCTGTGCAGGTAAATGCCATCTGCACGCTTGCATCATAAAGCAGCGTGTTGATTTCTTGGTAGGTACGGCGCTGTTTCAGGTGGACGTGGATTCCCAGTTTTTCTTCCAGGTACTGGCGAAACTCGGCAAAGTGGATCAGGGTTTGGGCCGGAGAAGCCATTGCTGAAACGGCAAAGAAGAAATGATCAGCGTGCTCATCTCCTTCTGGCTGAGCTGACGCCTGGCCAGGAAACAGCATGAAGAGCAATAAACCAACAATAAGAGAACTGTATTTAATTTTCAGCATAGAAAGACACCATTGGGCATTTCAGCCCTTTGCAAGAAAAAGAATCTGAAACTGAATTCTATGAGAAATTTCGAGACAAGTATACAAATAATAACTAGGTGTCACTGTTGTCTCTCAAATTCTACTGGTACCAAAATACATTACCCAGTCAGATAATTCTTGGCTACGCTGACATGTTTGCGGCCATAATTCATTAGACCCTCCACTCCTGATAATGGCTTCAGTGGCAATAATTTAAGTCAAAAAAAAAACGGGTAATTGCACTGATACAATTACCCGATTTTGCTTTACCTCGTATTTTCTAGAGGTTTCTGGCAAAGCTCTGTTGTCCGTATTCGTTATGCTGATCGTATTTCAATAGTTCTGGGCATAGCAGCCTCGGCCTTTGGTAAATGAAGTTTAAGGGTTCCGTCTTTGAGTTCAGCATTTACTTTTGCAACATCGATTGTTTGAGGTACCGAAAACACTCGTTTGTATTCAACATCATAAAACTCTTGCCAGGTTTCGACTCCCTTCCTTTGCAGGTTTCTGACACCTGAAATTTCCAGTTTTCCATTATCTACATTTACTGAAATTTTATCTTTCGTTACACCTGGCATATCAGCATGGAGCAATATCTCTTCATCATTTTCATATATATCCACTACAGGGGCAATAGTCGCCAGATCTTGCTGTTTTTCGACCATATTCTCTGTTCTTTTTGTGATTTCCATGTTTTTATTCATTATTTTACCTCCAATAACTCATGATATAGATAAAATGAACTCCTTAGTTGATAGTAATCTGTTTGGGTTTAGCAGATTCTGCTTTAGGAAGTACCAGCGTTAACAGACCATCTTTCAAGACTGCGTCAATCTTATCAGCGTCAACGTCAGCGGCAAGAGTAAAACTACGCGTAAATGTAGATAAATTACGCTCGACTCTATGAGTTTTATATCCTTCAGGGGCATCGGATTTTCGGGTGCCGCTTATTTCGAGGTAGTTACCTTGGATCCTGATATTTAGATCTTCTTTATTGACCCCAGGAACCTCTGCAATCATCTGAAATGAATCCCCATTGTCATACATGTTCGTTTTAGGGAAGCCGCCTGCAACCCTCCAGCCTGAACTTTCACCATAGGACCGGTCAGAGTTAATTGAACGAAGCAGATCCATAGCGGAAAACATACGATCAATATCATTCATTCTTGTCCACATAACTGTACCTCCTTTTTCAGTTGCTCTTTTTTGCCGCTGCTTCTAAGCAGCGCAGGTGTTTACATTTTATAGCTTATGTTTTTAATGAAATACCAAGCTCATGTGGCATTGTTCTTACACTATCATTGCTCTTTGACCCAAAAATAAATACGGTGAGTTTCTGTGTCAATACTGTGGAAAATATTTTTTGCATTAACCTTAAAAATTACTTTAAAGGCTGCAGTTGACAAAGTAATATCCGCTCGGTATTTTTGTAAGAAAGGAGGTTTGAAATGAATGACAAGAGCAAATTAAGTCTTTTGGAACAGTCGAGGATTTCTTTTGAAGATCTAAGGATGAAACAATCTGTTCGGACTACATTCAAATTGCCAGAGGAAGTTATTGCCTTACTTGGCATAATTGCAGCTCAGTTGGGTATTAAACAGAAATCTCTTCTCGACCAGTTAACTGAAGATTCCAGATTGCTCTTTAAGTTAGCCAAAGAGGTGAATACAACCACCAGTGGCAAAGAAAAGCGCCAGGCGAAGACGTTTGTAATCAGTAGAAGTTCTCTGAACTCAATTAACGAGGTGGCTAAAAAGCAGAAGGTTCCTCGAGATATACTTGTGGAAATATCTATAAAACGATTGTTGCCAATTATTGAAGGAGAACTCGAAAAACACATTAAGAGAAAGCAGATCCTTGAGGAAATGAAAGAGTTCGTTGAGCAAGGTGAAACACTTCGAGATCAAGCCAGACAGGCGCTAGGTGAAAATGACGATATTTATGAGATGATTGATGGACAGATCCAATTGGCTAAGAAAAATCTCACGACAGTCAAAGGTATAATAAAGAAAGGGATGCCCATGGAAGATTGGTAAGATTTGGCGTGTTGCTCTTGATAGCCAGTGATAGGGTATAGTAATACAAAATTAAACTATACGATACTTTTCCATTATGTTATAAATCAATAATTTAATTGATTATATAATGCCTGTTTTGGTTACGATGATTTCCAAGGAATAGGGATGCCCAACAATAGCCAGGAATTTCTTGCCCGTTGTCTCTTGTTTGATATTGAAACAAATGAGAACGGTGAGATATATGCCTTGGGCGCGTCTTTTAGTGGCAAAAAGTTTAATACCCGACAAGGGCAGAAGGTAACGCTCCACCAACTGGCAGAGTTTGACGATTTTGGTCGCAATGCTGAGTTTGTTGTTGGCCACAATGTCCTGGCACATGATATCCCATTTCTTCGTGAACAAGATTCTTCACTGTCAATCCTGCAGAAGCCGGTAATTGATACTCTTTATCTTTCCCCTTTGGCTTTTCCAGAAAATCCCTATCATCGATTAGTTAAAAATTACCAGATAGTCAGAGACAGTATCAACGATCCTGCAGAAGATGCTGTGCTGGCTGGCAGGGTCTTTACTGAACAGTGGGATGCCTTTTCTCAGCGGCTTAAGAGTGGATCTGATGCCCCGTTGATTTACAGAAGTTTTTTTCAAAAGGACGAAAAGTTTGTCGGCACATCTGATGCTCTTGGAGCAATGGGTGTGCCTCTTATTGAGGAAGATGAACTTTATGAAGTTTTTTCCTGGTTGGTTCAGAAGGATGTCTGTGGGGAAGCTTTGGAAAGACTTGTTGATCAACTCGTTGATCAACGAATTGAGCATCCTCCATTAGCCTATGTCACTGCCTGGTTGACAGTTTCCGGGAGTAATTCGGTTCTTCCACCATGGGTCCGGCATCATTTTCCTGTAGTACCCACTCTCATCCATCAGTTACGAGAACAGCCTTGCAAGAATTCTCAATGTATCTATTGCAGCACAAATCATAACCCCCAGTTATTTCTAAAGAATTATTTCGGTTTTGAAGATTTCCGGTCACAACCCGCAACCGAGGATGGTCAAAGCCTGCAAGAGGCTATTGTAACAACTGGTGCTCGCAATTCTACTCTTTTTGCTACGTTACCTACGGGTGGCGGGAAGACTCTTTGTTATCAATTGCCTGCATTGATGCGGTATCGTCGAAGCAATGCATTGACTGTCGTCATCTCACCTTTGCAGGCCCTGATGAAAGACCAGGTGGACAACTTCACAAAACAGACTGGTAGTACATTGGCCACAGCCATAAATGGTATGCTGACCATGCCTGAAAGAGGCGAGATTATGGACGGGGTCAGATTGGGTGATGTGGGGATTCTGTACGTCTCGCCGGAACAGCTGCGCAATAAATCGTTTGTCCAAACCATTAGTCAACGTGAGATCGGTGCCTGGGTCTTTGATGAAGCGCATTGTCTGTCCAAGTGGGGCCATGACTTCCGTCCTGATTATCTCTACTCTATTCGTTTTATCAGGGAATTTTCCCAGCAGGAAAAAACGAAAATCCCACCTGTTCAGTGTTTTACTGCCACAGCCAAGAAAGATGTACAATCAGAGATTATCGATATTATTGGGCGAGAACTTGGCCTGCGGGTCATTCAATTTGCTGGAGGGCATGAGCGACAGAATCTCCACTATGAAGTATGGCCAGTAGATACCTATGAAAAGAATCAAACCATCCTGACGCTACTCAAAACCCGGTATGATAACAAAGGTAGTGTGGTCATCTACTGTGCTACCCGTAAGAACACTGAAAACCTGGCTGAGTTTTTGGCTAATGCAGGCTATACGGTGGAGGCTTTTCATGCTGGCCTTGAACCCTTTGTCAAAAAACGCATCCAAAACGATTTCATTGCTGGCGAAATTCCCATTATCTGTGCCACTAACGCCTTTGGTATGGGCATTGACAAAGATGATGTCCGATTGGTCATCCATGCCGATATACCAGGCTCTTTAGAGAACTATCTTCAGGAAGCTGGGCGTGCAGGACGAGACCGCAATGAGGCTGAGTGTATCCTGATTTTCACAGAGCAGGACGTTGAGGGCCAGTTTCGCATGAGCAGCAACTCGCGTTTGACTCAAAGGGAGATCGGTCAGATTTTACGTGGCCTGCGCCATTCTGCCAAGGAAGATGGAAAAGTAGTGTTGACCTCCGGGGAAATTCTCAGGCTCGGAGTTGTGGACATCGATGAGGATGAATTTGGCCAAGATAGGGATACCAGAGTTAAGACAGCAGTTTCTTGGTTGGAGAGGACAGGCTTTCTGAATCGAGATGAGAATAACACCAGGGTGTTTCAGGGAAAGCCTCTTGTCCGCAATATTGAAGAAGCCAGGGAGAAGATAGAAGAACTTGATCTTTCCAGCAGACAACAGAAACGTTGGCTTGCTATTCTTGCTACCCTGATGGAAAGCCCTCCCAGTCAGGGGTTTAGTGCTGACGATCTGGCCTGCCTGACTTCCTTTGCTCGCACTTCCGATGATCCTGAAAGCGAAACCGAAACTCAACGTGTGTTGCGTACTCTCAACGATATGGCAGAACAGGGCCTGCTCTCAAAAGAGACTATCCTCTCAGCCTATGTCCGTTATAAGGTTAAAGGGAGCTCTGAGAAACTACTCAAACGTTTTTGTCAGGTGGAAAAAGATTTTCTGAAAATACTCGAGGAAATATCACCAGATGTAGATCTTGATAAAAACCTGGTGATAGATCTCCGGCAGGTCAATCAGCGTCTTATCGACTTGGGCCATGACTATAGTACACCAAGCAGTTTAAGCCTGGTGCTCCGAGGTTTGAGCCGTGACGGTAAGGGCTTGGCAGGTCAGAGGGGGAGTATCAGTATTAAATCCAGAGGGAATAATCTCTTTTCCATCATGCTCCACCGGGATTGGGAATCTTTGAAAAAGACGGTAGCCATCCGGCAGCAGGCAGCCCATGTGGCTCTGCAGATTATTCAGGCCCCTTTGACAGATAAGATCTCTCCCAATGCCTCTCTTCTTTTGGAATTCACTCTTGAGGCAATTGTTGAAGGATTAAAAAGAGATCTGGTCCTCTTTTCTGCACTCAAAGATCCGTTGGCTGCAGCGGAACGAGCTTTAACCTTCATGCATGAGCAGGGGGTGATTGAACTGCAACAAGGGCTGGCGGTGTTCAGGCAGGCTATGACTATCACCATCAATCCAGAGTCCAAGGGTAAGCAATACACAAAGGCTAACTTTGAACCGTTAAAGACTCACTACTCAGAAAAGAACTTTCAGGTCCACGTAATAAATGAGTATGCCAGGTGTGCCATAAATAAGATCAGCGTGGCTATGAACCTGGTGCACTCATACTTTAATGATGAAAAGGAAGAATTTGTAAGCCGCTTTTTTCCTGGTAAGGAGGAGTTACTGGAAAGAGCTACCAGTGAACAATCGTATCAGCGAATTGTGGAGGATTTAAACAACCGAGCGCAAGAGGAAATTGTCTCCGCACCAACTGATAATAACGTCTTGATATTGGCTGGACCGGGAGCTGGTAAAACCAGAACAGTGGCACATCGAGTAGCCTTTTTGCTGAGAGTCAAAAGGGTTCGACCTGAGGCTATTCTAGTGCTCTGTTTTAATCGGAGTGCAGCGATGGGTCTACGCCGAAGACTGCGGGAACTGGTTGGGAAAGAGATGGCTTGGGTCACAACGCTAACTTTCCATGGTCTGGCCTTGAGACTGACTGGTAGGTCTCTCGTCAGGCAGACAACCGAGGTACCTCAAGAAGGAATTGACTTTTCTCAAGTCATCCAAGATGCCATTGCCTTACTCAAGGGAGAGTGCGATGTCCTTGGTTTTGTAGATGGTCAACCAAGAGATGAGCTGATGTCCAGATTCAGTCATATTCTTGTAGATGAGTATCAAGATATTGACGAGGAACAGTATGAGTTGGTTTCATTGTTGGCAGGAAGGACTTTAGATGAAAAGGAACAGAAACTGACTATCTTGGCAGTTGGGGATGACGATCAAAATATCTATCGATTTCGGGGGGCAAATGTTGATTTTATTCGACGTTTCAAGGCAGATTACAAGGCGAATGTCCACTATTTGACCGAAAACTACAGATCCTCGGTGAATATCATAGCAGCAGCCAATGGACTCATTGTTCACAACCAAGATAGGATGAAGACAGAGCATCCTATTCAAATTAACAGGGCAAGGGCTACATTACCTCCAGGTGGAAACTGGCAACTCAGTGACCAGGTTGGGCAGGGGAAGGTTCAGTGTCTTCATGTCAAAAATAAGGTCACACAGGCCCTTGTCCTTTTCGAAGAGTTGCAGCGTTTGCAAAGCCTCAGTAGTGATTTTGATTTGAATGGATGTGCAATATTGGCCAGGGAATGGCAGGAGTTGGATGTCATCCGCTCGGTCTTTGAGGCAGAGGGAATTCCTGTAAGTCTTAATTGGGGCAGGAGTGCCTTCCCAGGTTTGGCACGTATTAGAGAAAATGCTGACTTATTAACCTTTCTTCACAATTGCAGCTTAGAACAGATTACGGCAAAATCACTTTTGGATCTTCTGCCCGAGAAAGGATTAAACGAAAATATTTGGCAGGCGAACTTGAGGACCTTGATTGGTGAGTGGCTGGATGAAACAAACAATACTCCGCAACCGATTGGACGAGTAGAGAGCTACTTTTATGAGGCTTTGGCGGATCAGCATCGCTCAAGAAATCTGGATAATGGTATCTTTCTTTCCACGGTTCACTCAATAAAGGGATTGGAGTTTGACCATGTCTTTGTTCTGGATGGCAGTTGGCAGAATAAACTTGGTCCAGAGATGGAAGAAGAGCGCAGGCTTTATTATGTGGCCATGTCCAGAGCCCGAGAGACCTTGCAACTTTTTGCAATTGAGAATTCGCAGAATCCACATATCAAAACTCTGGATGGTGATTTTCTGATTTCCAGAAGGGTCGTTCCTTCTCACAAGGTTCCGCGAATGGTTCCGCATTATGAATTACTGGGTATGAAAGATCTTTTTATTGATTTTGCGGGGTTTAAAAAAGAAAATGACCCTACCTGCAGGGTCATTAAGGAACTTAAGATGGGAGACAGTCTGACAGTAAGGAGGGGAAACAAGTATCTGCACCTTTTTAATCATGTAGGAATCCCGGTGGCCCGTCTTTCGAAAACGGCCCAGGAAAGATGGCAAAATCGTTTGAATAGTGTCAGCCAAATAAAGGTTGTTGCTTTGGCCAGACGGTACAAGACGGACATCAAGGATCAGGAATATCAAAAAAGATGTCAAAGTGACAGTTGGGAAGTACCTATTGTTGAGCTCAGTTATTTTGATTAAAAATGGGACTGCATCAGGACCTTTTTTTTATAACCTGATTACCATCGAAACTCAGCTTTGCAACCCGGAGCTGTTCCGTGCCCATATAATCAACACGAAACAACTCTTCCTCAGGCGGGTAGGCTGAGGATCAGTGGCAATTGGGTTTTATAATGTAGAAATGGTTCTCTTCGTATGAACAGTATCTTTTGTTTCTTAAGTGGAATCGCTACTGTTTTCTTACTCTAGCCATTCAGCTCCTTTTCTTGCCCCCGGAAGCGAGCGTCTGAAACTCAGGACTCGTGATGTCGGTGCGGCCGAGGCACTCTCGCATGTCCTGCACCAGCCGGCGGACGAGTCCCATGGTCGGGATGGCATTGGCCGCCAGCAGTGATTTTCTGCGTTTGGGAGAGACGACGATGTCGTAAACATCCGCATCCCAACCGCGCTTGGCGTGGATGCTTACGATGTCCGCAGCGAGGATGTCGCTGTGCTTTGTTGGGCGCAGGAATGCTTTCTCCGTAATTGCGATTCGCTCCTTTGAAACGAGTGTTATAATTCGGCGCGTGAAAATTCCTGGGAGGATGGCGGCATTGAAAAGAAAGCCGCTGCCTAAGACGATCCACACAAATACCGTCTTTATATCGAGATCGATAAACAACGTTGCAACGAATCCTGCGCCAAGCGCAAAGGTGACAAAGGATTGCCATGCAAGTTTTCTTGCGTTGCGCGCAGCTGGAAAGTGGTATTCGCGACTGCCATCCGCATGGTCGATGACGTCGATGCGATGGCCATGGAACTCCTCCTTAGTTCCTTGCCTGGAGGGGTGAAAAAGATCGCGTTCAAATGCAAATTCTTTAACGATGATGGGTTTTTCGTCCGTTTCGAAGATGGGGACCCCAAATGAAGCGCTGTATGTGTGATCCGTTTGAGCTGAGCTAAGTGTCAACGTCCAGCGAATTTCCGTACTTCCTGCATTGCCGCTGTTGTCCTGCGTTGCATCTTTTGGGATGTCAAAGAGAACCGGGATCGTGCTTTCGTGAGGATTGTTGGAAGCGATATCCGTGTAGATCGTTTTTGTCTCTTCCCAAAGAACACGGTAGGAGCCGAGCGATATGCGGTGAGCCTGGTATCCGGATGAGTGATTAAATTTCGAGCAGCGCAGGGTGAGTGTAAAGCCCATGTCGCTTGCGAGCTTTTGGGAGACGTTGATAAGGCCCATCAGTTCGTCCCCGGGACTTATGGGAATCTGGTTGAGGACAAGGTTGGACGATCCTGTCTTTCGTGCACGGAGTGTGTTCTTCAGAGCATCGAATGTAAGGTACAGCGCTCCGAATCCAAAGCCGATTGACATGAGGATGAGGGCGATCATAGGATCAACCGGTGGATCGGTAAGGAGTATGCGCGATGATTGAGAAAATGAGTAGCTGTACAGGATAACAGCAGTAGCGCAAATATTGATAACGCTTGCGTAAAACCAGTATCCCCGCAGGCTGATCGCTTCGTTTTGACGCGATCGGTTCTCGTTCCAATCGACGCGCCAGCGCCACGGTAAGGCGGGGTGAAGGCGCTTAAGCTCAGCGTTTTTCCGCCTCTCACGGCGCATGGCGATGAATCCCTTGCGCGAAAAAATTACGGCCAGTGCGCACATGATACTTAAGTAGCCAAACGTCGCCATGCTTACGAATTGCCCCGACAGCATTGTCATGAGACATGCAATAGCGGAGGCGATGGAGATCCCTGCGAGGATGATAAGGTAGAGGATGTAGAAAAAGGTGGAGAGGACGATCATCATATGATCCATTTACATTTAGAGAAATGCAATTGGGCTAAAAAAGGAACAAAGCTGAGTTTCGATGGTAATCAGGTTTTTTTTGCCTTCCCGCTTTGCCAGGGGCAATCGACTTTTAATTCATAACGAAATCTCTTTTTCCACCCTACCTCATAGCACCTCTATTTTACCAGAGAAAGCAGCATGACTAAAGTGTTGATCTCTTTTTTGATGATGTCGATTTCTTCTTTGTGTAAACAAGAGACAGGATAGCCGGGGCCAGTAAGAAATCGGTAATAAGGGCAATCAGTATGGTGGCGGCAACAAGTATCCCTGTGTTCTTATTGAGAGTTAACTTGGATAACATGTTACAGAGAAATCCTCCGGCAAGGACAAAGGAGGTCACCATCATGGCTCTACCAACACTCTTCAATGTTCTCGCGGTAGCCAAAGCCGGATCGCCGAGCTGATCAAAATATTTTCCGAAGTTGTGAAGAAAATGAATGGTATCGTCAACCACCAGGCCGATGGTGATACTTCCAATCAGCACCGTTCCCAGATCAAGTGGAATACGAAGCCATCCCATTAACCCTATAACCACGATAATCGGAAACAGGTTGGGGATCATACTGAGCAACCCCATACGAAGCTTGCCCAGCATGATAATCATCAGCAGGGAAATCAGTATCAATGCAATACTATAGCTGCGGATCATGGTGCTCATGACATTATTGAGTATTTCAACAAAGAGAGCATTGATACCGGTAATCGTTACCGTGCAATCTGGAAAATTCTTGTGTAATTCCATTTCGATGTCGGCCATAAAATTTTTATATTTTGACGTGTCTCTGTAAGGGACGTGCATGGTAAGTCGTGTCTTGGAAAACTGTTGGTCAACAAGTTCATCCAGATCGTCGGAACCACTCAGTTGAAAAAGAAACAATTCCTGGGCTATAAGTTTTCGGTCATCCGGTACGGTGTACATCTCTTGACTGTTCTCATGTAACGCACGATTGGTTTCTTTAAGGATGGTGATCAGGGACAGGACTTTTCCCACATACAAATCTTCCGTTGTATAATCGGAAAATTTAATCACCGTCTTTTCAAGTGCCTTGATAAATTCTGAATCGTAGAGACCATCAGCTCTTCCTGTGTCGATAACCACATCAAAAGAGACTGTTCCCCGCATCTGCTGATCAATAAGTTCGGTGTCTTTTCTGAGTGTAGAATTTTCCGGGAACCATTTCAGGGCATTATGTTCAAAACGTACCTGACTCACACCAATTGCTGCCACGAGCAGAACGATTGCAAACAGACTTATAACCAAACCCTGACGACAACAGGTCAGCCTGGCGATTCTTTCAAATAGGAGATCGAGCTTCTCTGTGCCACTGCCATGAGTCTCTCTTCTTTTTACCGGAAAAATAGCAAACAGGGCTGGAATAAGGAGGATAGTATAAATGAGTGCGAGAAAAACTGCCACGGGAGTCACCACTCCCAGATCTGCAATTGGGGCGACTTTGGCAGCCATAAATGACACCAATCCCCCAGCTGTTGTCAGAGAGGTCATCAGAATGGGCAACCCGGCATGTTTCATGGCATGCACTATCGCCTCTTTTTTATCACCTGTCTTGTGATATGCCGGATAAAACAGGGCCATGATGTGCACCGCATCACTGATACTGACAACCAACAAAAATGATGGCAGTATGGTGGTGATATTGTTCATCGGGATGTTTAAAAAGCCCATGACCCCGACCGCTGAGAGCAAAGATAAGATAAAGATGAGAAGGGGATACATAACCCCTGATATTCTGCGAAAAAGGAGGATGAGAAAGAGAAGCACTATGACAAAGGTGGCCGGGATGATAATTCCAAGATCTTTTTCCAAGGCGAGATTTAAGTACTCGATAACTACCGGCATACCTGAAATTGCGATGGAAAAATCCTTTGCGTTGTATTTTTCAAGAATCGGCGTAATGCTTGTTACCATCTCACGATTCTGGACATTGGTCATGGGCTGACAAGTTCCCTCTTCAATCAGCCCTGCAGTAATATCCGGATCACACGGTAGAGGCTTGATAACAATAGCTGTCATGTCAAGGGCCTCGGTGAGGATGAAATTTTTATAGAGGCTGTTCTTTTGTGCCCGAGCCGTCAGCGTATCCAAGTCGGTTTGATTTTGCGGCCATGTTTCCAGGAAGTCTTCAACAATAAGCTCATCAGTCTCCCCCCTGGTGTTTCGAATATTTATCAGACTGGTCACTTCATCCAGATAGGGAACATCTGTTTCCAATTCATGGTGCAGATCTTTTAATCTTGCCAGAAACTCCATGTCAAAAATATTCGGAGTTTGTATTCCAATAACAATAAATTCATCCTTACCGAACTGGTTCCTGAAAGTATTGTAATCAATCAGCACCCTGTCATCGGGCCTGAAAAATACCTCATTGCTAGTGTCCAACTTGAGGCGTGGAATTTGCGAAATAAGAGGCAAGACGATCGTCAGAATCAGAATAAGTGCCAGCCACTTGTTTTCATACGCCCAGCGTGCAATTTTTCCAAACCCTCTTTCACACTTTCTTTTTATCATTTTCATGTGTGTCTCCCTTGGTACTCTTTAATGAGCGCGCTCATATTAAACACAGGGAAAGTGTCAGTCAAGTTTAAAGTGGACGTGTTCATTTGAATGGCTGAATGGTCGCGGTTTTTTAATAAATGGAAAGGGACAAATATTAGGAGAAGTGCTTCATTTCCGTAAGATACAAAGATGAGTAATCAAATTTACAACGAAGGCGGTACATGAGGGAACGATGACCCAGCAGGGCCCTGTTGCTCCAGTTATAAAATGGATCAGTCCGGACATGCCCTTTTACGAGGCTTTCTATCAGTAGATCAGCTCCTTGTTTCACATATTCCGTTTTTGCAAAATCAAAAGGGCCTGCTGCCAAAACCGGGGCAATGACCCAATGGATTTGGCGTAAAAACAGATCCACCCATTCAGGGTCAAGATCAGCTGGAGTTTTATGCATGGCGAGCTTGGTCAGATAGTAGTTCAAAGAATCCCGATCCTCTCGAAACATGGCGAGTTCACTATCGACCTGGAATTTCCACCGCTCCTCATCGAATTGACGGTAACAGCCAAAATCGATAAAACCCAACCGGCCATCCTGCATAAGGACGAAATTACCGGGGTGTAAATCAGCATAGATAGTTCGTAAGCAGAACCAGGAGTGAACAAGTGAGTAGGAAATGAGTTCAGCAAAATGATTTCGCCGGGAAAGAGGAGGGTCTGTTGCGAGAAAACTCTGCAGGTGTTGACCGGGAAGATACTCCATGGTGAGTATCCGTTTTGTGGTGAACTCCGGGTACAAACGGGGAACAACAATCCTGCTGCCCTTGAAAAGTCTCCTGTTTTTCTCCATAAACGCCGCTTCTGCCAGGTAGTCCACTTCACTTAAGAAGACAGATCTGGCATCCTGAACATGATTGACCATGTAGTTGAAGTCTTTTTTGAAGCGCATGGTCTGCAAAAGCAATCCCAGCGTTCTCATATCTGCTTCAATGGTTTCGGCAATATTCGGGTACTGAATTTTTACAGCGACTTCCTGGCCATTGTGGAGGGTCGCACGATGAACCTGGCCCAGTGATGCAGCCGCGAATGCATTTTTTTCAAAAGTGGCGAAAACCTCCTCTGGTTCTTGGCCCAGTTCATCAAGGAACATCTCTCTTATAAATGCGTAATGCATGGGAGGCGCTTCAAACTGGAGTGATTCAAAAATTTCAACCAGTTCATGCGGTAGAATCTGCGGGAGATTGCCAAGGAACTGACCGATCTTCATTATGGCTCCGCGCAGATAGCCCATGGTCCCAAGTAACTGGAGGGCTGATTGCAGTTGAAAATGACTGAAAAGATCTTTTCTCTTTTCGTCTTCAACAAAGTGTTTTCGGACTGAGTAGGAAAAATAACGGGCGGCGATTTTTGCCTGGCTGCTGCCAAGGGTCCAGCTGCGAACAAAGGAATTTGATGGAATTTTTTTGGTCTGAACCCTGCTTAGAATAGGATCAGTCAATTTATTCATTGGAGACGGCTTGTTCTACTCCACTATTTGCGGAAATAGTATTGGCAAATGTCTGCATGGAGTAATCGATCAGTCCAAGTGTTTCGGCCTGATTATGTGTGTCGTCGTTTGACCAGTGGGCCAGGATACCCAAATACAGCGACCAATAAAGGGTGATGACAATCGAGTCGTATTCCATTTCGAAGCCGTGGTTGGCAAGAATCTGGCCAACCGTTTTTAAATGATTATGTTTGGCCTCTTCTCCGGCGGGGCAGATAGATTTCTTTGAAAAAACGGACATGCAGCTCTCAAGTACCGGGCCGATGTATTTCCGAAACGGTTTTAAGGCGCGTAACTCAGAGGCGACAAATAAAAACAGCTCTTCGACCAGACCCTCTTCTCCTGTTTTACGACGCTCATACTGCTTTCTACCGGATTCCATGGCACCGTTCACCAAAGTCATTGCCAGGGTTTCCTTGCTCTTGAAATAGTTAAAAAGGGTCCCTTTGGCAATCCCGCTTGCTGCAGAAATATCCCTGGTGGTGGTTTGTTCAAAACCCCTCTCAGCAAAGAGTTTTTCTGCCACTTCAAGGATTGTTTTTTTTGTTTTTTCTTTAGCTTCTTGTGTGATTCGCATGCAGGCTCCTGATCTTTGTGACCATGCCCATATTAATCGATCGTACTCGTAAGGTATAGATAAAAAATGTAGATACTAAAAGAGAAGAGTACTTCTTCAAATGGGAATCATGGGAAAGATCTGTCTGTCTAGTGCTGTTAGGGTTAGGTTAGAAGCTAATCTTGCAGTGAATACTATAATTATACAAGGGCTTGTGGCCCGATAATATTTCGCGAAATTTAGTTTATCACACCAATTTTTTAAGTATTTTTAAAACAAATGAATATGAGATTCTCTCCTGTTCAAGCCTTAAAGCATCCCGGAGAAGGTTTTTTACCAGAAACTCATAAATGCCTAGTTCCTTTTCATCAAGGCGAGTCAGGCTCCGTCTTGTAGGTTTACTCTCTTGGCCCCAAAGTGATTCATGAGCCATTAGTGTTTCTCTATCCATCAAAAAAGAACTGGCCTGAGGAAAGTAAGAGCGGAGCTGGTCAAGCATTACGTAGCCGTGTGTATCAATATCACCCCAGTAATGGATTTTTTTACCCAGTAGCCATTGAATATTGGCCAAACGATCCAGTCCGAACCCCAGTCCAAAGATGATAATTGCGTTTTTCACATTTGGAAACGCTAAGCCATTGATTTCATTTTCAGTAATGAAGACATGATCAACTTCCAGGTTCAATGCACAAAACTCGGATACCGGTACATGAAGATCCGACAATCCATGAAGATATAGATCAGGATCGAGGATTCGAAAGCGGACCTGAACCGGTTTAGAGAGGAACCCATAACGTTCCTCAAACCTTTTTGCTCCGGTTGCACTACTCTCGATCATTTCTTTCGACAGAATAAGATCCAGCAACTCACTTAGGGGTTTTTTATGTTTTTCAATGAACTTGGTATCAACTTCAGGAATTTCCAATTGACGTACATAAATTCCTGGACGAGGATTACTCTTAAGATACTTCAACACAGCCAATAGTCTTGGCCACTGTTTTTGATACTGGAGAGCAACAAGCGGACGCTTTTCCAGCCAGGACCTCAGTTCTGGGAAATCAGCAAGAATCTGACAGCATAACTCGTCAAATATTCGGGCCGCACTCAGTTTTCCAATGAACGAAAGAATGGACTCGTCCGTCTTAAAAAGAACTGCTTGGGGAAAGCTGTTTCGCCCTAACTGACGATGGTTCACTTCCTGTGACTCTATTGTGAAAGCTCCATGTGTTTCTGCCTCAATCAGTTCATCCACCCATGCCTTTGCAGTATCCCACTTCTCAGCCCACTCATTTCCAAGTGGTCTTTTCAATGTGATTCGCCTGGGACAGAGATCTTCACCACGTAACCGGGCCGAAAGCAACTTGCCCTGCTCCCACTCCCGCTCGAGCTTCTTTCGTAAATCTTTAATGCTGCTCCAGTTGCTCAAGCCGTCCGTGCCTCTCGAGCGGCTCTCTCTTGCCGATACTCTTCTATGGTGAGGCTTCGTAACTGGGATTCCTGTCCACCCTTATTGTGGACAAAGCCAACCGAGGAAACATATGGCTCAATGATATGAATTTTCTGCAGAGGAGTGACAATCAGCAATTGTAAATTCAGCTCTTTAAACAACTTAAGGGCGTATCTCGTTGACTCATCTGAGCCACGGCCAAAGGCTTCATCAATCACCACGAAACGAAAACTCCTCGATTTTATCTCTCCACGCTCAAGGCCAAATTGATAGGCAAGACTCGCCGCTAGAACCGTATACGCGAGTTTCTCTTTCTGACCACCGGATTTACCACCGGTATCGGTGTAATGTTCATATTCACTACCATCCTCCTGATAACGTTCAGAAGCTGCAAATGTGAACCAGTTACGAACATCCGTAACCTTTTTCATCCACTTTCTATCTAAGTCTATCGAATCAGCTCTGCCCTTAAAACGATCTATGAGCTTACTCACCTCAACAAATTTCTTCTCAGCGTACTGCTCGTCCTCAGAACCAGTAACAGTACCCTCAATACAGATACGAAGCTGCTGCTGAAATTCGCGAATCTCCTGATCTACAGTCTTGGCATTCTCCAACTCTATATACCGTCCAGGGTTGTACTCAATGGTAGCAAGAGACTGGTTAATCTGTTCAATCCGTTCCTTAATTGTTCGGTTCTGTTTCTCCAGCTGAGCTTGAAATTGAACCACCTCGCGGATCGTATTCTGGTTGAGTAACTCCTTAAACTTCTGTTCATATTTTGGAAGGTTATCAGCTCTAAGTGCCTCCAGCATCTTTTCATATTCAAAAGCGGCCTCAATGGTTTTATCAACTTCTTGAGTCTCAGCAGGGAAATCATTGCAATAGGTATGCATCGCCGAAGTGATCTTGACTTCCAGACGCTTGAACCGCTCTGCATTATCATCGATGTGCCGCTTGAACCAAAAACGCATCTCCTGTTCATGGTTTTGGCAGGACTCCACGGTTAACTTATGTGGTCCCAGAGCCTCTTCCCTTACCGACTCCAGATAAGAAAACAGCTCCGACCTGACTGATTCGTCTACACGTTCTATATCTTGTAAACATTGCTTGAGTTCATTCTCTGCCTGGGTCTGCTTTTCTGCAAGAGTAGCCTCCTTGCGAATCAATTCCTGGTGGTCTCGTTCGGTAGAACGGAGTTCAATCTCCAACTTTTTCAACTGGTCGGTCAGTAGTGCTAATTTGTCAGATGTCGACTCCAGAGCTATCTTCTCTTGTTTGAGGTTCTCGGCCTTACGTGCATCGCTCTGCCAATCCAGCTCACTGAAATTTGGAAACTCCTCGAGGCGATGCAACTTTTCCAGGACGGTATCAACTTTTCTTTTCAACTTTTCAGTTTGAGCAATGTCTCCACCAATATTCTGAATAACCTTTTCACATTTTTCAACATCAACAGTGATGGCTTTAATCTTCTGCCTGTTATCCCACCCAAGAATATATCGGCTTCGATCACTGAGAAGGTGGCGATCATCTTTTTCATGTCGCCGGCCGCCTGATTTAATCTGTCCAGCCTGCGTAACAGCCTGCTTTTCTCGACGAAACTGAGAAACATCCTCACAACAAATATAATTAAACCGGTGCACTATTTCATGCTCCAGCCACGAGTAAAACTCTGACTGTGGCTTAATTGCTATCTTATTTACTAATGATTGTTGTCCACAATCGACTGTCCCAGGAATCTGTTCCGGACGAACCCTATAGTAAACTAACCTGCCCTTAAGGTGGGTGCTATCAACATACTCGGCCACTCTGGCATAGTGAATCTCCGGGACCAATAATGACAAACCGAAATTGTGGAGAACTCTTTCCGCAGCACCTTCCCACTGTTTTTCTTCCTCTTTTATCTGCAGTAACTCACCAATAAAAGGTATATTCTCTTCATCAAGCTGCAGGGCACCACATAAGTCTTTTCGAATGCTGATAAGGTTTGCGCTGATATTACTTTGCCTCTGGCGTAATGAATCCAGTTCACGACTGAGCTCCCGATGCTCTTCTCTCTTACGATCAAGTCGTACCGCATCTTTTGTTATCGCGTCCTGCAGATCCTTACTTTCCGTATCTTTATCCTTCAATATATCCGGCAGGTGGGAGTTGTTCTCCAGGAATGCCTCTAAAGATTCAGCCTGTGACAATCCCACGTCAATCACGAGACTTTTGTAACGATCTGACTTCTCTTTTCTTGACCTTTTTCGCTCAAGGACAGCATCGATCTCTCTTGCAAGTTGCGCCAAACGGTCACCACCGTTTTCAGCGATCGCTTTTGTGAGGGCATCCCGGTTGTTCGCCTGTTCAATTTTTGTCTTTTCGGCCTCGCCAATCCTATTCTCCAGCCATTTCTTTTCCTCGGAATGTTTCTGCAATCGGGTTTTAAGAAGCTCTGTTTTCAAAGAAGCGAAATAGCCATGCAGCGCCTCCCGGCAAGAGCGCAGATGT
The DNA here is from genome assembly GCF_000341395.1 of Desulfocapsa sulfexigens DSM 10523. Classification (GTDB taxonomy): domain Bacteria; phylum Desulfobacterota; class Desulfobulbia; order Desulfobulbales; family Desulfocapsaceae; genus Desulfocapsa; species Desulfocapsa sulfexigens. Next base: position 1,374,820 of record NC_020304.1, read on the forward strand.
TCATTTTTTTTAACTACCTGCTGATACTCTGTATAATTTTCTACCAGTGGGGAAAGTTGCCGTATCTGCTCCTTGGCCTTAATCACCGCATCATGGGCCCGGTTAAGATCATCGTAATGTCCTATAAGGGCGGTGATATCCGACTCTACATCGAATGATTCAAGCATATGTTGACGAACAAATTCGGTAAGATTTCCCACTGATTTCATCGAAACAGTTTGATGAAAAAGATCCAAAGCCTGTTCATTCTTAATTCCGAACTGTCTTCTGAATTCGGCACTATAGAGAGTGAAGCTATCAAAGATTTCTACACCGCTTTCCTCACGGAGACGTTTGCGCAGGTTGCCAAGATCCGATCCAAAGCCTGAAAAATTATGGGAAATTGTCAGTGGCTGCTTAGAAACCACATAATACCTCTCCGGTTGCCCCTGCTTATCCTTGCACCAAAAAACTTGTGCCAGGGTGATTTTCTGATTGTAGCCTTTATTAAAAAATACTCCCAAAATTACGGAATAGGAATTGTGGTCCCGCAGAGCAACCGGGGTGGCGGAGCCTCCAAAATCGCTTCGCTCGGTCTTGTAAAAACCAAGCACATATGAACGCAGGGACCGTTCTTTCTTTTCAGCTCCTGCTGCTTTATTAAATGCAATTCTATGTGCAGGCATAAAAAGGGTGGTAACCGCATCAACGAGGGTAGATTTACCGGAGCCGATGTCACCAGTCAGCAGACAGGTATCTCCATTTGGTTGTAAGGCCCAGACCTTTTTGTCAAAAGTTCCCCAGTTATAGACTTCTAACCTCTCAAGGCGAAACCCTGCATATGTATCGCTGCCGGCAAAATCAAAAAGAGGAGCTTGCATTACTCCACCTCTTCTTCATCGCAGGAATTTTCACCCTGCAGGTGGGTCTTATACTCCTTCAGGCGTTGATCCATTTCATTGAGCCAATGTGCATTGATATACGCCTTGAGTATACGTTTCACTTCTATCATATTTTCTTTCCCGGGAAGCCTGCGAATAAAACCCAGTTCAACCACCTTATTGATATGGGCATCGATTTTATCAACAAATTTGGCCTCGTTTACCCCCGACGGCAGAAACGTGCTCACCATATCCACCACATCATCCCGGCTCATAATCAAACGAGTATCGTCCCCTGATGCATCAAATTCGGCAAGTCTATAGCGAAAAAGAGCAAGTAGCAGACTGACGGGATAGGATAACTGCCTCCGCCCCACCAACCGGGGAAGAGGCTCCTCCTCGCCCTCCGGTTCTTTATACTTTAAAAAGGCATACCCCTCCGACTCATCGAGCAGAAGGAATAACCCAAGGACAGATACATATTCAGAAACCGCAGTCTGTACGGTAAGTAAATGCTGCCAAAGTGCAGGGTCAGCCTCCTGATACACGACTCCTTTCAGCAGGTTGATGACTATTTTTGAAATTCCTGGTTCTGGATTGCTCATATTGGTCATGCTCATCTGCTGAAAATTATTCTGGGTATGTGTACGCATTTTCTGCTAGAGTCCTGCTCCAGCCAACTGATTTCTTCCTGCCGCTCCTCATCAAACACCGCCCCTCTGTCAGCAGCAATTGCAAAATAGGTGACCAGCTCAGCAAGCCCCTTTTCCACAGGGTATACCTTGGTAACCTCATGGAGTGAAACCTGCTCGTTCTGCTGCAAAAGTTGATTGACCTGACTCTCCAATTTTAATCGGTCCACCACAAATTGTTCAAACAGCACATCAGCATTCATGTCTGAAATATCTGCATCGACCACATCTGCGGCTATTACCGGCTTTACCGGAGGTGAAAACAAGGGTCTTTCAAACGGCAGGGCAATTGTGGCGGCAGCCTCATCCACCTCCATAAAAAATCCCGCAGGCATGTTGTCTCGTACTTCTATGGCAGTGGCTTGTATCTTCTGCAAGATATCAATAATGCGTTTATTTTCAAGATAGGCTTTGTCATCAAGGTAACGACGCAACTGATGGGACAACTTTGCTACTGTCCTCTGGGTATGGTTACTGGCCTCAAGCCAATCATAATGGATCCGTTTGAGGCGGGGATCTATTTTTAATTCTTTAACCGCTTCAAACCCCAGAACCTTTGTCAGCATTTCAGTCAGTTCTGCCTGTCTGCTGAGTGACATGAGGAAATTCCAAAAGGCCTGGAAGCTTCTTCCCTGGTCCGAACTCGATATGGCATCCCGCTCGCTGAGAATCTCCTCCAATAATTCACCTTTCCGGCCATCCCAGAGAGCAATCCTTTCTCGCACTTCTTTATCCAGCTGGCGAAAATTATTCTCAACTTCACGGAAGTCCCGCAATAAATCCCTGGCTGTACTTTCCACCTGTTGAATGCGATCTCTCAAAGCAGTATTGCTCATACGGCTGACATCGCCATTTCGGATGTTGTCTATCTCCGCATCTATTTCACGTTTCTTTTTCTGCAACTCGACAATTCGTTTTTCGGGATCAACCTCAGTCCCCTCAATCATTTGCCGCAAAAGTTCAAACACCATCATAAGCCTGGACTCGGTACCGACAAACTTCCTGCTCGTTAAGCTCTCCAACCAGCCAATGACCTTTTCCGTTGCCGAGGTGATATCAAAGGAGGGTTCATCTGACCCCGCTGGATAAAACTTTCTCAACCAGCCTTTATCGTTTTGAGCCCATTCTTCAAGGTAATCAGCGGCAGAGCGAGGATATTTTTCTTCACCTTCAACCTCTCTGAGAAAAAAAAGCTCATCCTCAAGTTTTGAGATAAGTTCAATCTGGGATATGTTGCGAACATTCTCGCTGATATAGACACGATAGAGGAAACTCACGATCAAAGGTGCAAGGGCAGCATCAAGGAGTCGCCAGGCGGGATGCACCTTCTTTAAAGAGGAAAGAGTTTCGTAATCAAGATTCATTTATGTTCCAAGTTGTGGTTATAGACACCGTATTAATCGAGAGAATCGGATATATTGGCATCAACCAGAGGCAGACCTCGGTTGCGTTAAAAGTCTACCTGTTTCCAATCAGCATTTCCAGGGACAGGGGAGATATCTTTACTTTCGTTATGGTTAAGCTGCCGGTAACACGTACTATCCAGCTAGAGCTAGGGCATGAAAGAGACCTTTTTAATGTCTGATTCAAATTTTGAAAACTTGCTGGATGCGCTATTACTTGGACAGCATACGGGTGTAAGAAAAATTGCAAGTAACAGCTGAGCCCACTAAGGCAATCTGGAGGCGATCTCAGTGATATCTCAAAGAGGACTGTGTTTTTTCTTACTATCAGACCTCCCCTTGGATATTTTTGTTATCTAAATCACTCGCTATCTCTTGGAATTGCAGCAAAGCGGCCTCAAGGTCTTCGACTATTTCGGCGGCGATGATGCCTGGATCAGCGGGTGCGGGGTGAAATACTGGCCAGCGCCGGACTTGGTATCCTGGGCATTCTTTTCCAGCAAGCCCTCATAGGCATCGCCCTTGACATCAGCGCTCATCACCGACCAGTTTTCCTTGCCGATCAGATCGACCAGCAGACGGCGCAGTTTGGCCGGGTCCTGAAACTTGTTCTGGGATTTGTTAAAGATCAGCCCCAGCAACCCTTTTTCCTTACCTAATTGATCCAGGAGATGGCGATAATGATCAAACAGCTCATCGCCATCCTTGCTGATCAAGCTCGGCCAGTCGTACCCTGCCGGCACACCACTCGGCTTATTATAAGGGGCCTTGGTCCGCTCATCCGACATCTTGAGAAACAGCAGATACGTCAACTGTTCGACGTAATCACCATAGCTCATCCCGTCGTCCCGCAAGACGTTACAGTAGTTCCATAGTTTTTGTACGATATTGGCTGAGGTCATAATTATCCTAAAGCAACTATTTCTTGCATCCGTTCCATAATCATCGGCACCCTGGCCTGACTTGCTTCATCAGGTGGCATATTGCCGGGTAAGGCCTCCCGGAAGCTTTGATTGTCGATGAGTGTTTGAAATCTTTCTGCTAAATGTGCCTTCAAGGCATCAGGCGAGTTCCTTATTTCTTCTATCAACTCTGGTCTGCCATCCACAACAGCCACAATATCTTCCATATCGTGACTCATCATGTAATCCTCATTCCCTCGATTATCAAAGGCGGCAAATTTGCACGCCAGGAAATACGGAGCTGTGATCATCCTGATCTGGTTGCCCGATGGTATCTCCTGAGTAGTTGAATTATCCAGAGCTTCTTGGTACCAGGGACTACCAAATCCCAAAAGCGCCTGATCCGTCGGCATCACATCTAAAATAACACTCTCAGATCTCCAGCGACAGATCGGTGCATCTTCTCCCGTATCTTCATTAAATCCTCTTTCCCGAAGCTGATCAGCAAATAGATAATACTCAGCCATACTTGCTACTTCAATAATCACATCGACATCAATAGTAGCGCGAATAGGTGGTGCAGCCGTATCGGTAAGCAATAAACCGGTTGCGCACCCACCCAGAAATACTAATCGTCCAAGCAGATCATCAAGCTGATGGGCAGCTAATTCAAGTATTTCAATATTGGGATTTACTATACGATGCATATTTATCCAGTCTGTCTCTTAATTCATTAATGGCAATCTCACGCTCTCTGGCTCGACCTGCCCGAATAGCATCCACTAGAGCCAACAACTCGTAAAACTCAGGATCTTGCCGAGCAGCCTTTGGTGCCTTTTTATAAAGCGGCATTAAGGCCAGACCTCTGACTTCTCCTTCCGGATCCGGCCAAACCAGAGGAGGGTCTTGAGAAGACCATCTGGAAGCAATCATCTTATCTAACGGTGGTGCCGCATAGGCAGTTAAGAAGCCCCTCGTCATTTCACCAGGTTTTGCCCAAAAAACATATTTGAGACCATGGACCAGAAATTCTTCAAGATTACGATACTGGGGTGCAATCTGGTCATAATACTTGACTGCAAGCTGTGCCTCGAGGGCCCTCTTAACTGATGCGTGTACTTGAGAGGGGCTAACCCCCAATTCAACTGCCAAATCAGCGTACGACCATGGCCGCTCACCATTCACAACCAACTTTAGCAATACATATATATCTTGTGGTTTCAACATAACGCCATTCCCTATTCTAGATTCCAGAATAAAGAATAGACTTATATTAAAAAAACTCAACCCCTTATTTAAAAGCCCTTTTAAATCCGTTCATTCGACATCTTGAGAAACAGTGTGTATTATAGACCCAAATCGGTCAGCGAAAAAGACCTGCTGCTGATGCGGCAAATTGATGAGCTTCATTTGGAGCATCCATTTATGGGAGCACGGATGCTCCGAGACCAATTGAACCGAGATGGTCTTTCAATTGGTCGCAAACATGTTGGAACCCTGATGAAGCGCATGGGAGTTGAGGCATTATACAGGAAACCTGGCACAAGTAAAAAGCATCCAGGTCACAAAATCTATCCCTATCTGCTGCGAGGAAAGATTATCGACCAATCCAACCAGGTTTGGGCTCTGGATACGACATATATCCCAATGGCCAAGGGATTTGTCTATCTTACTGCTGTTGTTGACTGGGCAAGCCGGAAAGTATTGGCTGCTAAACTTGCAATAACCCTTGAAGCTTGCCATGCAGTTGATGTACTCAAGGAAGCCTTTACCCATCATGGCACCCCAGAAATTGTCAACACTGACCAGGGGAGTCAGTTTACCGCAGAAGAGTTTGTCAAGGTAGTACAAGAGAGAGGCTGTAAGCTCAGTATGGATGGACGTGGGGCTTGGCGGGACAATGTATTCGTTGAAAGATTATGGAGATCAGTAAAATACGAACGGGTCTATTTGCATGCTTATGATACAGTTAAAGAAGCTCGGAGGTCTATCATGCAGTACTTTGACTGGTATAACCGCTCAAGACCTCATTCCCAGTTAGGAAAAAGAACACCAGATGAGGCCTACAACATGATGCTACAGGCAGTTGAGAACGCAGCTTAATCAAAGGCAGAGGCTCCACTTAAAAATGACAGAATACTGTTCAAACAAACTGAGCCACCTCTCTGGTCATACTCTATGGAAGTATCTACAATCCATGGATGAATGTTAATAGCATCTTTCTGATCCGAAAGTTTGAGCTTTGCTTGTAGATTAGCATCATTTACGATGGCCTGAGCCATTGCGTTTTCTTTCTGTCTGAGCTGCTGTGAAGCCTTTCTCAACGTTGTGGTTCGATGGATCCAGGCATCCTGTTTAGTCTTTCTGATATATGTCGATTTTACCTCTAAGACTAGAAGATGATTATCCATATAGCAAAGGAGATCTACTTCACCTGGATCTTTACCGTTTACCAGATCTGGCTGATAGGAATGAACCACAGCAAACCCTTTGCTTCTAAAAAGATCGCCTAAACGTGACTCGATACGATCAGTCTCGCCTTTCCGACCTTTGCGTCGACAGCCAATTCTACGTAAATTATTGATGGCAGCGGTTGAGTTGTTCTGGGATGCCATCAACCATGGTAGCTGAAAACCATATTTCCCGAGTTTAATGATCGGATTTTCATTTAATTCAGGTGTTGGTGAGTTAGGTGATTTTTTTAAGAATATCGGAAAGTTCTTGAAGATCGTTAGTCCAGAAATCCAATATAGCCTCAGCCATCCTGATATCACCATCTGGATCCGAATCGGTAACCATCCATGACTTGATTCTCTGTGCTTTTTCCTTTGGTCCCGCCCATGTAAGAGGGAAACGATTCTCACCGGTTTTTAGGCCTTCTATCATAAGCTGAGAAAGAGCACTGAGCCAATGACCTGAGTCCTGCTGAAACTCTTGGAACCTTCCAATGTATGAAACATTAAAAAAAGCTGTCATGAGCTCAAGAGAGTGTATAGCCTTGAACAGGTCTACCTGCGTACCATCCGGTAATGAAATAACCGGATCCATACCGTATATCTCATCCAATTGAAGATACACCTGAATAGCCTTGATGTGCGCCAAGCGATTGGACATTTCATTTTCAGGCAATCCAGATGGTTGACTCGGCAAATCAGAATTGAAATATTGGATTACTGCCCTGTTGAACCAATAACGATGCAGTGCTGATAATTTTCTGCCATTGAAATCCCATTCTGACTCCTCAGGTATTTCAATAGGGTATAGCGTTAAATGCTCGCCATCAAATTTATAGCGGTAATCATCGTCCAGACAAAACTCAAAAATTGTCAGGTGCAATAAATCATTACGCTTTATTACAGCAGCGACTAGCTTACTGAACACCTCAAGGTTCTTGAGGCTTAAAGAGGGAGATCCTTCTCCAGGTAACAACATTGGTATTAAATGGCACTTGAGAGATTTTGCCAAAAATCTTTCATTAAGCTTTAGATCATTCTCACCTCTTGATTTCAGCTTCCACATCAAGAGTTCACTCAAAGCATCCCAAGCGCTTTGATGCAGTTCAATCCATTCGTCGTCGATCATTGATAAATGGAATCTTTCAGGTACGAGATTCTGGAAGGTGAATAGACTTGCGTACAAAAGATATTCGAATATTGTCAAATCATCCAGTTGCCTCTGAAGACCAGCGATAGTTTTGTCACATGAGTACAGTTCAGTATGTAACCGTTGACAAACGATCAGAAAATCTAGGAAATCTTTATTTCCGTTGTTTGGCAATGACAAGATTTGCTTCCATGGCGGTGAATCAGGTTGAAGAAAAATTTGAGAATATCTCACACCTCGCTTCAGCGTTTCTGGAGCTTTGAGGAGTAAATCTTTAAATAGTGTTGCGTCTTCAAGGCCGTAATGGAGGGAGCGTCCTAATGCAAATGCGACAACATCTGATGAATAAAAGGCATCAGGTAGAGTTCGCCAAAAATGACATTGCCAGAGTGCAGATGATCGAACTTGAGGGGTGTATCCTTTTTTTACCGGTTTTTCGTCAAGGTAGAGGTGGGCACATGAGTCTACAGCCTGCTCCAAAGAATTGCGGGATTTTAGAGTCTCTTCAAAATGTTTCTGATAGGCCTGCCGGCAAAGCTCAGCCTCATTATTCAAAATCAGTGCTGTCTCATAGTTGACTCCACAATAAAAGCTGTGGAGAAACAGGTTGCTGTTTGTCTGGCGGCCTAAAAAGATCAGTCAGTGCGCGTCGTTCAAACAGGTTAAGTTGTAAAACTCTTAGTATTTGCTGCATGGATGCACCCAATTTGGCTTTGAAATTGAGATATGCAATCAGCAGGTAGACACACAATGCTATCCAGACTTGGGTAAGTACCGCGTTTCTTGATGTACCCAAGAATGTTTTTATTTTGAGGTTTTGCTTGATCCATTTGAAGAATTGTTCGATCTGCCACCGCTCTTTGTAGATTGCCGCAATTTCAGCAGCTTTTAGATGGTGAGCATTTGTGACAAAACGGTATTCTTGACCAGTTTCCAGATCAGTATAAGCAACAAGCCGAAGTGGACCTTTAATACCCTTGAGTTTGATTTGCTGATCGTTAGTAACACCAGGACTTTTTCTACCAGCTCGCTTAAGGAGGTATTCAACATCAGCATTGCTTTTTAATCGAGTAACGAAGAAGATCCCGTCTTTCATGAGAGAGGAATACCAGCCATAATCTGTAAATCCTCGGTCAAAGACAGCGAATGACCCTTTGGGAAGTTTGAGTGTTTCTTTTGCCCAATTGATTTCGTGGACTTTGCCATCGGTCATGTCCATAAAGGTAGGGAGATAGCCGTCTGAATCTATGCCCATATGGAGTTTGATAGCACCTTTTCTTTTACGGAATTTGGCCCAGGGGAAGACAGAAAGGCAAAGATCAATAGTTGTTGTATCAAGTAGGTACAGCTTGTTTTTGAAAGAAAACTTATGACCTGGTGTCACTAGTTGGCACTTTTCCAACAGATCAAAGAAGACAGTTTCGAAAAGAGATGCAGGCTGTTTCTCATTCACTCGTGCCAGCGTGGCCCGTGAGGTCTGTTTCATGCCGAGATGATATAAGCGACGTTGCTGTGCCTTCAAATTATCGGTGATATCACGAAGACTTTTTCTACCAGAAAGTTGTCCTATCAGCATTGCCATGAACTGGCTCCAGCGGTTATAGGACCTGAATTTCTGGCCTGAATGATGAGATTCAGCATGCTTGTCAAAATCATGTCTATTGATAAGTGAAGTAATTTGACTAAGAATTGTGTTATAATATGCCATGGCTCGGATCTCCTTGTGTTTAATGGCTTTTTGGTCGAATTCATTATAACACAAAGGGCTCTCCGAGCCTCTTTTTATTGACTAACTATGAGACAGCACTGATTCAAAATCATTAAAATGTGGCCGCTCCAGGCTTACTCACCAGTAACTCGATTTCTTAATATATTTTTTACAGTAGGCCATCTCTCATACCGCCATTTTCTCTTTTGACACTTGGGATCTGTACCTGCTCCACTTTTCAATAATTCTGACTTTAACGTTAAGGCTACAAAATCGGCCGAACTATCACATAACATGCGGAGATAAAGTCAGTTAACAACGACCTGCCAGTCAACCATTGCCAGTCTTTCTCGAATTTGCGCAAGGGTTGCCAACAGTTCTTGCTCATCAGGTAAATTACCATAAACCAGTCCACTAAAATCATTTGTATATGTCGACTTAAGTTGTTGCCAGCAACCTTCAACATCCATAAAAATCAAAGCTTCTGCTGGGTGATGGACCAACCACTCGTTATTGTTTCTAAAGCTCACGACATCATCTTGCGCGACCTTACAGATAAATTGCTCAAATTCACTCGAATTGAAAAATGTTTTCAGTTCACCATCCCTGAGCATCCTATGCAAGTCATAAATATGGCGAATCTTCATTCTCAAGTCATCTATGGGATTCGCACTGTAGGAAAATCGAACCAAACTCATTATTTTCTCACACAGCGTCCTCGTCAACTCAAGGGCATATACTTGAAAGGGTAATAAGGCATATTCAGCAGCCATATCTTCCTGGCCGCGCTCAACCATCATATCGTAAATATATGAAGATACCCGCCGAGGGCTATAAGGCTCATAATAACCAAACCATGTGGCTTCAACTACAATCACATCCCTGACTTGACCAAAAATACCCGGGCAGGTTACAGGATAACGGTGAGCAGTCTTACGATTCATACCCATTTTTCTTGTCAAACCTTCCAGCTCAACTTCAGGCAACAAGAGATTCACGACCTGGCCAATCTTCCTTATCTTTTTTTTCAGTTGGTTGTCAGTTTCTTCTTCGTCATGCTTAACCACTAAATCAATATCTTCTGAAAAACGTTCAATAATGCCAAAACATTTCGAGAGAGCAGTCCCACCTTTAAAGACAGTATGCTCCCCAATAGAATCCTGAAAAACAGCACGTAAAACGTATGTCACCCAGTAATCTTTCTCGATAAATATCTCTGGAATACTCAACATTTCAGACGTTGCAGTTACTGCCTGTCGGAAAAGACGTTTGTCTTCATGCAGTCTCATTTGATACACCACTCAGACGCTGAAGAAAACACACCAGAAACCCCTGGAATTTTATAGATTGTGATGGGATTTAACGATTTCCTTAGCTTCTCTGTAAGTCTCACTTTGCCCAAACTATCCAAGATAACTCCAAGTAAAGCTCTCGTTGAGGGGGGATATTTTAATGCCAGCCGAACCAATACCTCCAACTCTTTTTCAGATAACTTTGACATTAAGCTCTGTATAACCTTACAGCTCCGATCTGTTTTCGAGTCAGGTATTTTTTTTATAAACCGCAAGACATCAAGCAGCTGCAGGAGGGGGATATTTTCTCTCGTGATTGTATTTTTCTGTTTAACAAAAGAAATACTATATTTCCCACGCTTCATTGAGGAACGAACCTCGTTCTTGCCAATCTGGATGGTATTGCTCACCTGAGTTGTCAAACCCAATGTGTTATAAATACTAAGACCAGTCAGATAACCTTCCACTCGCCCATCACGTTCAAGCAAATCCTTGACTACTTGATATTGGTTAGGTGGAAGCTCACCAAAAGGAGATTGTTCTGGCTTATAATATTTACCCTTAGCAAGTTTTGCGATTTCTCCAGACGCAGCAAGTCTATTCAAAGCTTTAATCAAGCCCTCCTTGCTCTCTACCATGTCGACAAAATCGATAAAGGTAAAGACATAACCTTTGGCGAATCTAGCCACCTTAGACCTTATGATGTCAGATATATTCATAATAAAAAGAATAGCACCACAAATGATTAATGTCCAGTTTTTATCGCTAAAAACTGGACGGTTGGATGGTGATTAGTTGGTGTAGGTGAATTGTTACACCATTGTTACACCAAACAAAACAAGATCATTTTCCTCCGCATTGGTGGCAAGTGGTAGGCGATTAGCCGGGGGCAAAGGCTCATAGAAATTAAGAAACTTATAAAAGACATGACATTCAATCTGAAACGGCGATGCCCAGCCTTCGGATGGTGGCATTTTGACATGACGGCATAACACAATACCGTCAAATGTTAATAACTGCATATTCCAGACGATTCCGGCCACCGATTCCAGAGTAAACCGGCCACTCATTCCACGTGATTCCGGCCACCGATTCCATTTCATTCCGGCCAGTGATTCCAGAGGAATCCGGTCACCCCAAATAGGGAGTAGCGACGCATAGAACCAACTGGTAGAGAGTGCCTTTTTGAATAAAATTCAAGGAGGGCTCATGCCGAAGAAGAGGTTATCTATGCGAAAAATTAGAGAGGTACTACGACTCAAGTATGAACTTGGGCACAGTAACCGTGAAATTTCCCGTAGCTGCGGTATTGGCAGCAGCACGGTAAGTGACTATTTACAACGAACCAAAAGAGCAGATCTGGGTTGGCCCCTTCCTGACGACCTAAGCGACAGCAGCCTTGAACAAACCCTTTTCCCTCCACCGCCTCCACCGGGGACAAGCCGGCTAATTCCAGATTTCTCTGAGATCCACAAAGAGCTCCAATCCAAACGAGGGGTTACCCTGAACCTGCTGTGGCAGGAATACAAAGAGCAGCATCCTGACGGCTACCAGTACAGCTGGTTCTGCCATAGTTACCGGGATTGGGCCGGCAAGCTTGATCTGGTCATGCGCCATGAACACCGAGCCGGTGAGAAACTGTTTGTCGACTACGCAGGCCAAACCGTCGATGTCGTTGACCAACACACCGGAGAAATCACAAAGGCTCAGGTCTTTGTTGCGGTCCTTGGTGCCAGCAACTACACCTATGCTGAGGCCACTCCCAGCCAGAAGATTGAGGATTGGATCGGTTCACATGTCCGTACATTTGCTTTCCTGGGTGGGGTTCCGGAAGTTGTCGTTCCAGATAACCTGAAAAGTGGCGTCACAAAAGCCTGCCGTTACGAACCTGACCTTAATCCCACTTATCATGATCTGGCCCGACATTATCAAACCGTGGTGCTGCCTGCAAGGGTTAGAAAACCAAGGGACAAGGCCAAGGCTGAGGCCGGTGTATTGCTGGTGGAACGCTGGATTCTGGCAAAACTCCGTAAACATACTTTCTTCAACATTGACGATCTCAATCGCGAAATAGGCAAACTCCTTGAGCAACTGAACAACAAGCCTTTCAAGAAGTTATCCGGCAGCCGTAAAAGTCGCTTTGAAGAACTGGACAAACCTGCCCTGAAACAACTTCCAGCCAGCCCTTATGAATTATCCTACTGGAAAAAGGCCACTGTACATATCGACTATCATGTGGAGGTCGAGGGACATTACTATTCCGTTCCATATAACCTGGTCAAAAAACAGATTGAGGTGCGCTATACCAAAAGCACGGTTGAGTGTTACTTTCGTGGTAAACGGGTGGCCAGTCACATCCGGGAGAATCAACGAGGGCACCACACTACCGTCAAAGAGCATATGCCTGTCAACCACCGAAAGTACATGGAGTGGAATCCGGACAGGTTCAAGCGCTGGGCTGCCAAGGTCGGGCCGGAGACACTCTGCCTCACAGAGACGCTTCTTGTAAAAAGAGCTCACCCACAACAGGCCTATCGCACTTTGCTGGGCATTCTCCGTCTTGGCAAAGCCTATGGAGATTCACGCCTTGAGGCAGCATGCCATCGGGCCCTGCATATCAACGCCCTTTCTTACCGCTCAGTGGAATCCATACTCAAAAGCGGCCTTGATCAGAAGCCACTACCGAAGCCGGCTACAGAGGACAAGCCGGTTAATCACGCAAATATCCGTGGCTCTCAGTATTATTCTCCCTCAACCCACTAAAACAAAAAGGAAACGATAAAATGCTTCTGCATCCAACACTTGAAAAACTCACAACTCTTCGATTCACCGGCATGGCCGCAGCACTCCAGGAACAGATGGACATGGACACTGCAGATAACCTGGGTTTCGAAGAACGCCTCGGTCTGTTACTTGACCGCGAGCAGGCGGTCAGGGAAACCAGAAAACTTCAGACCAGACTCAGAAAGGCAAAGCTGCGGCAGGATGGCTCAATCGAGGATGTAGACTTCCGTCATCCGCGTGGTCTGGATAGGTCACTGGTAACCAGGCTGGCTGACTGCAACTGGATAAAGGAACATACCAATCTGCTTATTACCGGCCCCACTGGAGTCGGCAAATCCTATCTTGCCTGTGCCTTGGCCCAAAAGGCATGCAGAGAAGGCTATAGTGCTCTCTATCTCCGTCTGAGTAAACTCTTTGAAGATCTGGCTCTTGCCAAGGGGGATGGCCGTTATCTGAAGTTACTGACTGTCTATTCAAAAACAGATCTATTGGTACTTGATGACTATGGACTGGCCACACTCAACCAGGAGCAACGCCATGATTTACTAGAAATACTGGAAGACAGACACGGCCTCAAATCTACCTTGGTAACCAGTCAATTACCGGTAGAGCACTGGCATGAGCGGATCGGAGATCCGACTTTAGCCGACGCCATTCTTGACCGTCTGGTACATGCCGCTCACAAAATCAAACTGAAAGGAGAATCTATGAGAAAAAAGAAAGCACGCTTGACGTGAGAGCAACACACAGAGTAAGAAGGAAATATTCGCGTCGCTACGCTCCGACACCCTGGCCGGAATCCTCTGGACTGGGTGGCCGCTTTGCCGTGGAATTACTGGCCGGAATCAAGTGGACTGGGTGGCCGGATTCACTGGAATACGCACTTATGCTTGCCTTCCATGTATTCCTTTGAGCCAAATAGGTTCTGGAGGTCTTCATTTGTATACTCTTGCCGCTCCTGATCCGCTCTTTTTTGACTTTTTATCTGGAGCCCTTCTGCTGGATTGTATTGCATGTGTCCATTACGAACAGCGTAGTTAAACAATCCGCTCAATCGTCTGATATATTTATTGATGGTATTAACAGTAAGAGTCTTCTCAGGCCGAGAATCAATGATCTCTGCGACAGTTTTTCCTTCGTATCTCGACCCCTTGTTCAGGTTTGGTGGCAATTGCATAAGTATGGATTTATATTCTGTCATTACCTTTCTATCAATTTGCTCCACAGGCAAATCACCCACAATTCTCATAAACAAGGTAAAAATTGTAAGGTTCTCAGCTTTTGTCTTTTCTGTCCAGTTACCTCCCTTTTCCACTTCAAGTATATAGCTCTCCTCAACTTCAGAAAAAGCACTATATTTTGTAGCGTTTAGATTAATGGAACTGCCTTGGAGAATGTTGCGAGGTTTTTTAAATGAAGATGTTAATCCTTCGTCTATCAGTTCACAGCAAGCTATTTCACCTCCCACAAGGAGCTTCACTTTTCGCAGGATATTTTGAATATTGTCCTTTGGTGAATGGCTGTTTGAATCAAAATGCTCCATGGAATCCAAAAGTTGAGTCACAAGCATCAGAATTTCATTATCTTCAGAGACCTCTTCCTTATTGGCAACTTTGGTACCTACGGTTTTAGAAGGATGGAACCTGCAATATTCATCCTTTGCCAAGGTATCGCCAATATACTCTTTTACCAAATGCTGAATTTTTTCCTTTGTGAAATTAATGACATTGGTACGAATATTCATGAATAGCTGGCGTAGATAGGTAGCAATACAGTTTGCTCGATGCTTAGCTATTCTCGAAATCCCAGTACGAAGGGAATATCTGAACTCACCTTTACCGACAACTACTCTTAAATCATTTGGTATACGTATTCTGAAAATGTAACCAGAAGGACTCTGATACATGTACGTTGGACTAGAAACAGAAAAACCCATCTTTATAACCTCTCGTTCATTACCTTGTGGATAATGTGAGTGGATAAAGATAGGTTTCAATGCCCTGAAATCATATTTTACATAATGATTTCAATACTTTGGTGGAGGCGGCGGGAGTCGAACCCGCGTCCAAAAATGCTCCCCTCTCGTATCTACATGCTTAGTCCCGGGCTTTAAGTTTCATGTCAGGGGCCCCGCCGGAACCAGAGTACACTGACACTATTCTGCTAAATCTTATTCTTATGCCGGCAGACGCAGTAAAAGAACCAGCCCGTTGAGTCGGCGCTCCGGTCCAGCCTTACGGGCGAAGGCTGGGGGAACGGCACAGCAGTCTAAGCTGCCAGTGCGTAGTTATAATCGTCGGCGATTATAATTAAAGTACCATCGGTTTTACGAGCAGACAGAAAGCTCGGCATGCAACGTAAAGCTTACACATCCCTGTCGAATCCGTTTCGCCCCCATATTTCTGTTAAATTTTGTGTGGTTATATTAAATTGACTCAGCCAATCTTGCCATGGCGCATTTCGCGTTGAAGCTCACGGTTGCTCTGTTGTTCTTTAAGAGAGGCCCGTTTGTCGTACTGCTTCTTTCCACGTGCAAGACCAAGTTCTATCTTCGCTTTGCCATTCCCTACAAAGTATATCTTCAAAGGAACCAGCGCAAGGCCCTTTTCTTTTAATTTTCCAATTAGTTTGCGCAGCTCCCGTTTATGAAGCAGGAGTTTTCGTACCCGCATGGGTTCGTTCGGGTTGTGGGTGGCAAAGCTGTACATGGAAATGTGAACGTTGTGCAGATAGAGTTCGCCCCGAGAATCAATCTGGGCATAGCCATCGCGCAAATTGGCCTTACCGGCCCGCAGTGATTTCACTTCGGGGCCATTCAACACCATACCGGCTTCGTACCTGTCATCGATATGATAGTCGTGAAAGGCCTTTTTGTTTTTGCAGACAATTTTGACTGCTCTGTCTGTACCCTTATTTCCCATTTCGGTTTTCTTTAGTCGGCGGTTACCCGCATCGCTTCTTCATAAGTAGTAATTCCTGCCTTTACCTTTTCCCACGCGTCCTCACGTAGAGTAGTCATTCCTTCGCGGATTGCAAGTTGTCTTATTTCCTCTGCGCTATTTCCGGCACTGACCATCTTTTTCATCTGCTCTGAGAGTGGGAAAATCTCAAAAATACCACATCTGCCCTTGTAGCCGGTTCCTCTGCATATTCGGCACCCTTTTCCCCGTGAAAGGGTGTAGGTCTCTTTTTCTGCCACGGGAAAGCCAAGTCGGATGAGTTCTGAGCCTTTCATTTCAAAAGATTCTGAGCAATGGGAACATATGGTTCGCACCAGTCGTTGGGCAAGAGCTCCAAGCAGCGTTGAGGAAATCAGAAATGGCTCGAGGCCCAGGTCTCTCAGTCTCACAATAGATGAAACCGCATCATTGGTATGCAGGGTAGAGAAGACCAGGTGGCCGGTCATGGCAGCCTGGACTGCATGGGATGCGGTGACAAAATCACGGATTTCACCGATCATGATGACGTCGGGATCCTGGCGGAGAATATTTCTAAGAATTGTTGAAAAGGTGACATCGATAAGAGGTTGTACGGAGATCTGATTGAATGCTTCGTAGACCATTTCCACCGGGTCTTCCACTGTGATGATGTTTCTTTCCGGGGTGGCAATTTTCTCGAGAGTGGAATAGAGGGTGGTGGATTTTCCAGATCCCGTGGGACCGGTTACCAGAACGATTCCGTGTGGCGACTGGATAAAAGAGTTGTAGACCATGTGATCTCTTTTTGAAAAACCAAGTTTGTCCAGGTCCTGGAAGATCACATCCGGGTCAAGAATACGCATGACCACTTTTTCCCCAAAGGCTACAGGAACTGTGGAAACACGAACTTCTGCCTCCTTGCCGCCACTGAGGGAAAGCTTGATGCGTCCATCCTGTGGGCGTCGTTTTTCGGCAATATCAAGGCGAGCCAAAGATTTAATACGGGCAACAATTGCGGAATGAACAGCCTTGGGCAGATTATAGATGGTGTGGAGTGTGCCGTCTATCCGGAAACGGATCATGCATTTGTCGCGCTTAGGTTCCACATGGATATCACTGGCATTTTGATCAAGGGCGTAATTGAAGAGGTGGTTCACTGCCGACTTGATGTGTTGATCAGATGAGGATATTTCCTTCGTTGAGGATATTTTTACAAATTGCTCAAGGTTGCCTATATCGACTGAGCCGCCAACTCCCGGGCCTTTGAACTGATCTTCGGCGGCACTGATAGAGCGCTGAAAACCAAAAAATTCGGAAAGGATTTTTATAATATCGGATTTTGGGGTGATATAGGCCTTAATTTTTACCTGATTTGCCTGTTCGATATCTTTTAAAACTGTCTGGTTATCAGGGTGATAGACGGCAACTTCGAGAATTCCATTCTGGAAGTTGAAGGGCAATAGCAGATGGCTGATGGCAAAGTTTTTCGGTATACTTTTGGTGACTACTTCCATGTCGAGATCAAGCGGATCCAGTTTCTTAAAAGGGAGACCACAGGATTGACTGACTGCCAGCATTATGCTTTCTTCATCAAGAGGGGTATCTTTTTTCCCCCCTGCATCCAGCTTCAGGGAGATGATAATATCAACGAGATCTGGAAAGTTCCGGTCAAAGGTTTTGTCAGCACCGAATTGTTTCAGGAGTTTTTGGCGCTGTTTCCCCTTCTCAAGGGTGATGAATTGCCGCTGTTTTTTTGTGATGAGACCCTTTTTGCTGAGGATATCCAGCAAAGTGTCGCTGTTGAGAAGTGCCATGTAATGCTCACGGATAGAGTATTGTTCTAAAAATGGTAAACCTTAAGTAAGACGATGCCCAGTTCAGTATCTCCTTGGGGGAGGGAAATGCCTCGGGTAAATTGTTTTCTTTCGGGAGAACCCGGAAACAAATTGAGGCATGCCAGGGGAGATTACATCTATACTTCCTGTATTCTGTTCTTTTTTCTACACTTTATCAAGAAGAAAACCTCACGAAGCTAAGCCACTGTCACGCTCCTCCAATTCCGGGTCTGGATGAAATTACCGATGCATCGGAAACTGTTATCGTTGAACTCTGATAGCTATCTGGTATAAACTGCGTTATGTGTAGTTTCAAACTCAATATGAACACTAATTATATTTCGGGAACCAGCTATGTCATCCATTGTCAGCCAGTTATATCGTAAGACCAGCGAGAACAGAGAGTACTGTTTTAATGTTGAATCCAGTCGTCCTCTGACCCCGGAGGAACAGAGTCGTCTGCGATTGATTCTGGCCGATGGTTTTCTGGAAAATTCAGTCACGACGGATCCTCTGCTTGCGGGGGACAGGGTGGTGGAGATGGGTCCAAGGCTCAATTTTGCCACGGCCTGGTCTTCTAATATGGTCTCGATCTGTAAGGCCACCGGACTTGAATGTGTGTCGAGGGTCGAGCGTTCCCGCAGATATCTGGTGGACAGTTCGCAGGATCTTCAGGAATTTGTACGGGACAATCATGATCGGATGACAGAGTGCCCCTATCCGGAAGCTCTTTCCACCTTCGAGACAGGGATTCAGCCGGAAGCTGTCTATGATGTCGATATGAAGGGAGGTGGTCCTGACGCCCTTCTTGATATTCCGGGTATTTCCATGGACGAGCGGGACCGGAATTTTTATTACGATTATTTTGTGAACAAGCATGACCGTAATCCCACCATTGTAGAGATTATGGATCTGAATAATGCCAACTCCGAGCATTCACGGCACGGTTTTTTCCGCGGCCGTCAGGTGATTGATGGTGAGGAACAGAAAGAAAACCTCTTTGAGCTGGTTATTGAAACATTAAAGCAGAACCCCAAGGGCAGTCTGGTTGCTTTCAAGGATAATTCAAGTGTGGTCTCGGGACATGATATCCATACCATTATGCCAGAGACCCCCGGTGTTCCCTGTGCCTTAAAGGAAAGTGATGTGACATACCATGTGTTGCTGACCGCCGAGACCCACAACTTTCCTACGGGTGTTGCACCATTTCCCGGAGCTGAAACAGGAACGGGTGGCCGTATTCGTGACGTCCAGGGAACGGGAAAAGGTGGTTTTGTCATTGCCGGAACCACCGGCTACTGTGTGGCAAACCTTCATATCCCCGGTTACACCCTTCCATGGGAAAACAGCTACCAGTGTCCTGAGAATCTGGCATCGGCGCTGGATATTGAAATAGAGGCGAGTAATGGTGCCTCCGATTACGGGAATAAATTTGGTGAACCCATGATTCAGGGGTTTACCCGTTCCTTTGATCTGCGCCTTGAAAATGGCGAACGTTGGGGATTTTTAAAACCCATTATGTTCACCGGTGGTATCGGCCAGATTGATGCCCGGCACACGGAAAAGGATAAGGAACTGAAGGGTATGAAGATCGTTCAGGTGGGCGGTCCAGCCTACCGGGTCGGTTTTGGCGGCGGCGCTGCCTCGTCCATGCTCCAGGGCGAAAATGCCTCTGAGCTTGATTTTAATGCCGTGCAGCGCGGTGATGCTGAGATGGAACAGAAGATGAACCGTGTCATCCGTGCCTGTAACGAGATGGGTGATAAAACCATTATCGATGTTATCCATGATCAGGGCGCTGGCGGGCCTGCCAATGTGTTGAAAGAGCTTGTTGAGCATTCCGGCGGCTATATCGAGATCCGCAAAATGCGGGTGGGTGATCCCACCATGTCGGTACTGGAAATCTATGTGGCGGAGTATCAGGAACGAAACGGTTTTTTGATCAGTCCTGAGAATATTGACCGGTTTCAGGCAATATGTGAACGGGAAAAGGTGGGCTGTGAGGTGCTTGGTGAAGTGACCGGCGACCTGCAGTTTGTGGTTCATGATGAGCTTGATGGTTCTACTCCTGTGGATATAGACCTTTCGGAACTGCTTGGTGATATCCCGGTCAAGACCTTTGAGGACAGTCGTTCCCGGCCACAGTTGAAGCCTTTGGATCTGCCCGGTGATTTGACCGTAGGTGCTGCACTGCACGATGTACTGCGCCTGGTTTCCGTCGGCTCCAAACGCTTTCTGACCAATAAGGTTGACAGGGCTGTTACCGGGCTTATTGCCAGGCAGCAGTGCTGCGGGCCGCTGCAGCTTACGGTGAGTGATGTGGCAGTGGTTGCCCAGTCTCATTTCAGTTTGAGTGGTGGCGCCACAGCCATCGGGGAGCAGCCCATCAAGATGCTGGTCGATCCTGCAAAGGGTGCCCGGATGGCCGTTGGGGAATCTCTTACCAACCTTGTCTGGGCAAAGATTGATGATCTGGAACAGGTAAAGTGTTCGGCCAACTGGATGTGGGCTCCGAAACTGCCGGGAGAAGGAGCTGCACTCTATGATGCCGCCAAGGGTATGTGTGATGCCATGATAGCCGTGGGTATGGCTGTGGACGGTGGCAAGGACAGCCTTTCAATGGCTACAATGGTCGGGGATGAGACTGTTAAATCGCCCCGGGAACTTGTGATTTCTGCCTATGCGGCCATGAGCGATATTACCGCCGTTGTGACACCGGATCTTAAACGGGCCGGTGCCTCGTCACTGCTCTTTATCGATCTTGGCAATGGGAAAAACAGGCTGGGTGGTTCGGCTCTGGCCCAGACCAGGTCACTTCTCGGGAATGATTGCCCCGATATGGAAGATCCAGCTGCTGTGAAAAATGCATTTCTTGCAGTGCAGGATGCAATTGGGAAAGGTCTGCTTACGGCAGGACACGACAGGAGTGATGGTGGTCTGGTGACAACTGTTCTTGAAATGGCTTTCTCTGGAAACTGTGGTCTGGATATTGATCTGCAATCAACTGATTCTCCTCTGGCAACCCTGTTCTCCGAAGAATTGGGGCTGGTCCTCGAATGTGGTGATGAGACGCTGAACGATCTGCAACAGGTCCTTGCCGGGTATGATGTCGATTCCGTTGTTCTTGGACGGAGCGTCAAGGAGAAGCAGATTACGATCCGTATAAACGGAGAAATTGTTCTCGATGAAGATATGCGCAAGCTTCGGGAAAACTGGGAAGAGACAAGCTATCAGCTTGAACGCCTCCAGATTGTACCGGACTGTGCAGATCAGGAGAAGAAAAATTGTTACGATCGTAAGGGACCTGCCTATCATCTGAGCTTTACGCCCGAGCCTGCACCGGCCGAGCTTCTAGCAAAAACGGACAAACCAAAAGTTGCCATCCTGCGTGACGAGGGTTCCAACTCCGATCGTGAAATGAGTTCGGCGTTTTACGCTGCAGGTTTTGAGCCCTGGGACATCACCATGAGTGATCTTCTTGCGGGCCGGATAACTCTGGATGGTTTCAGGGGTATTGCTGCAGTGGGCGGCTTTTCCTATGCCGATGTGCCGGAATCAGCCAAGGGCTGGGCTGCCACCATTCGTTTTAACGATACTCTGAAAAAGATGTTCCGGGAATTCTACGAGCGTCCTGATACCTTCAGCCTTGGTATATGCAATGGCTGTCAGCTCTTTGGTCTGCTTGGTCTGGTTCCATGGCAGGATATTGAAGCGGAAAAACAGCCCCGTTTTATCCATAATCTCTCGGGCCGTTTTGAGTCTCGCTGGTCTACGGTAAAGGTTGAAAAAAGTCCTGCACTTATGTTGAAAGGTATGGAAGGGCTGGTCTTTGGTATTCATGTGGATCATGGAGAAGGGCATCTTACATTTCCAGATTCGGCAGTAAAAGAGCGGGTTCTTGCAGAAAATCTGGCCCCCATTTGCTATGTGGATGATGATGGAAACGCCACTGAATCCTATCCTTTTAATCCAAACGGCTCGCCAGGTGGACTGGCTGGTCTTTGTTCACCAGATGGCCGTCATCTCGCCATGATGCCTCATCCGGAACGTGTTTTCCTGGCCTGGCAGGCACATTATCTTCCCGAAGATATGAAGGGGTTGAAGGTGACTCCCTGGATGCAGATGTTCCGCAATGCTTACGAGTGGTGCCAAAACTAGAATTACAGCAGTAAATTACGTGTTACAGGCAGGGTAAAATATGGCAACAGGGTTTTTTGCAGTATTTGATGATATCGCAACGCTTTTAGATGATGCCGCAGCAATGACAAAGATTGCTACGAAGAAAACGGCGGGAATTCTGGGTGACGATCTCGCAGTGAATGCAGAAAAGGCTTCGGGGTTTGTTGCCTCACGCGAGATTCCCGTCTTGTGGGCTATTGCCAAAGGGTCTTTTTTAAACAAACTGATGATCCTGCCTTTTGCGTTTTTATTAAGTGCGTTTTTGCCATGGAGCATTGTACCGATCTTAATGATTGGAGGAATATATCTGGCATTTGAAGGTGCTGAGAAGATATACGAGTATTTTTTTCCACATTCTCACAAGAAGACAACGGAGATACAGCAGAACCTGACCAGAGAACAGATTCTCAGTATAGAAAAAAAGAAGATCAAGTCGGCAATTATTACTGACTTTATACTTTCAATTGAAATCATAGTTATTGCCCTGGGAACCGTGGTGGACAAGAGTATTCCTGTGCAAATTGTGGCAGTGTCAATTGTTGCAATGCTTGCCACCGTTGGTGTATATGGAGTTGTTGCCCTTATCGTCCGCTTGGATGATGTTGGTTTCAAACTTATTGAAATAGCAGGTGACAGTCAAAAATTACTGAGTAAGGCAGGAGAATTACTTGTTCAGGCGTTACCTATAGTTATCCGCACATTGACCGTCGTTGGCACCCTGGCTATGCTTCTCGTTGCCGGTGGTATTTTTATGCACAATGTGCATCAGATTCATGATGCATTACACACTCTTCCCAGCATTTTAGGTGAGTTGCTTACAGGTGCCGTTGTTGGAGTCATGGCACTTCTGGTGGAAAAGAGCTTTATGAGAATTTTTCGCCCGCGCCTCATATAATCAGACATTCGATGATTAAGAAAACCTGATTACCACTAATCCTCAGCCTACCCACCTGAGGAGGAGTTTTTTCGTGTTGATTATATGGGCATCTGCGGCCTGGACGGCCGCAGCAGAGCCCCCAGGGATGGGTTTATGGCGTCCCATATAATCGATACGGAACAGCTCCGGGTTGCAAAGCTGAGTTTCGATGGTAATCAGGTAAGAAAAAGAGCAACTATTCAGCTGTCGTCTTTCCATTTCAAGATACCTCTCTCGATGTAGCAAACACCTGGCTGTTCCATGTATCGTTTCAGTGGTTGGTCTGTAGGTCTTTGAGCATTGTGTGCAGACACAGATTATGGAGTACCTTCAATCCTCCAACCATTCTTTTACCTTTTCTGCGGCAAGCTGTCCTGAGGCAGCGGCGGCCTCAAAGGTGGGATAGATGAGATAGTCACCCGCAAGGAAAAGCCCCTCTCCGGTAGCTTTATCAAGATCAATCATCCGCCGATAACTTCCTGGAACCATAACCGGCAGGCCATAACGATATCTGGTTATCTCGTGACCGATAACTTTGGTAGAGGAGCCCGGCAATACCATGTCAAGGGCTGTATATATTCTTGCCAGCAGCTCATGGTCATCCAAATCGATCACTGTTTTGTCCTGAAAGGAAGAAGGTGGTGCATAGACCAATGTTACCCAATGGCTAAGCGTCGTGAAATCACTATTTTCTTTAAAGTGGCTGGCCACCCAGGTAGAGTCATAGATGTCAGTAAAAATCTGGTCATCCTCTATTGCCAGATTGAAACCTTTGGTAAAAATCGGATGGTTACTGAAAAGTGCCACGGTGCTATACGGCGCATACTGCACAGAACCAAGCAATCGTTGCTGTTCCTTGCTGAGCACAGCTGCTCCTATTGTAAGTGCCACGGGCGCCGGGGTGGCAATGATGACTGCATCCGCCCAGAGAATGTACTGCTTTTGATTATCTTTAATGCAGGTGACTTTGAATTCCTCGTCAACTTTTGTGATTGCTGTAACCTTTGTTCCGGTCTGTATTGAATCTGCCATGTGCCGCGCCAAGGCCTGTGGAATTGCCGCTATTCCATTGTCAAAGGTGTACATTTCTGTAGCGCCGCTTGTACCGGAGAGCTCCTCGGCAAGGTCACTGACGTTTTCAATCCCTTTGAAATCCTCAAAATCAAATGCCAATTCTGGTAATACCGAAAGAGCGGAGATTTCATCAAGATTTGCCCCAAACAGCCCTCTTGCGGTGACATTAAATAATTCGTGAAAAATTGACGGATAATTGTTTTCGGTAAACCACTGCTTTGCAGAAATAGTGTCAAGTCGAGCAAGTTCTCCCTTCAAAGTCAATTCAGGGATTTCATCATACGAATCGTAGAGATCTGTAAGGTGACCGACAAAACGATTGAGGGTATTGAGGTTACTTTGATTGATCAGCAGACGGGCCTTGCCAAGCTCATCATAATAAAATTTACCCTGGTGATACGTAACGTCGGCAGGAGCAGGTACTTCACGCAGAACCAAACCGAGTTCCTCGATCATTTCTTCCAGAGGCTCTTCCGGCTTGCCAAGATATTCAGCACCTCGGGCAAAGGAGATTGTTTTATATTGGCCGGAAGAAGCGCGACCCCCAACCTGATCCTGCATTTCGAGGAGTAGTACATCGAAATCATCGAGGTAATACGCGGCGGTAAGGCCGGCAATGCCGCCACCAACGATGATGACATCGTAGGATTTCGGCATGGCTTCCTCTGCGCAGACACGCCAGCCACTCGATGCAAAAAGAAGAAGAAAAATTAGTACTGTACGCATTATGGTGCACCTCGCCAAGCAATGGTTACTGTTAGAATGTCAATCCTTTTCGGTAGAGTGGATGGGCATCCGAGTAGGGCAAAGAGTTATGTTTGTTCTATCCTCGAGGTCTTGGGCGAATATTGCCCTGTTGCGCCCCTCTTCTTTGGCGTGATACATTGTTGTGTCTACTATAGCCATGATTTTTTCAGCGGTATCGCCGTGGGCTGGTGCAGTTGCAATCCCAAGGCTCACTCCAACCTGGGCAAAGCCCTCAGTTCCGACATCAACAGGCTTTCCAATCTCCTCGATAATCATGTTTGCCATATCCTCAACTGCTGAGCGAGTGACATTCTCAAGAAGAATGACAAATTCATCGCCTCCTATCCGGCAGACCAATCCAGCTTCCCCAACGACAGAAATAAGACGTTGGGCAACCACTTTGATTACTGTATCACCGGCTCCATGACCCAGGGTATCGTTGACTTGTTTGAATTTGTCGAGATCGCATTGAATAAGGGTAAAAGGGACAGAAGGCAGTTTTTCAAGGGCGACAGTCAGGGCGCGATTGTATTTCAGGCGGTTGCCTAGGCCGGACAGAGTGTCATGCATTGCAAGATGTAGGTTTTGTCTTTCACTTTTTGCAAGAGAAACTGTGAGTCTGCTGATTTTCCAGGCAATAATAAAGGCCACTATGCCGAGAATTGTGCCAAGCAGGATAATGACCGGAATGACCGTGTTCCAGATATGTCGTCCGGGCAGATGGCCTTGCCAGGAAAAAACACCGAGCGCTTTGCCGTTTGGCGAAATGATGGTGTACTGATTAACTGAATCGTGACTGAGGTGTTCGCGTTCAAACTGCATATCCAGAAAGGCGAGCTGATCATTAAGTTCATTAACCAATTCTGATTCAATAAACTGTGCAGATATAAGCACTACTGGATTCCCATCTGGCAGAACAAATGTGCCTTCGTCGGGCACTATAGCCATGGCATGAATAAGTGCCACATTACCATCGAGGTCGACAAATCCATGGATGGGATGTTCGAACTCCTTTCCAAACGGAACAGGTTGCTGACCATATCCTTCCGATAGGTTGATTCGGTTCCGGAAATACTGGTTTCGGGCGAGTTCAACAAAGCGGTAAAGAGGACTTTCTTTACTCAACATTCCGGTATTAAATGAAACGTCTGCCTCATGGGAATCGGCCAGGATGTTGTTATTCGGTCCTATCAGCAGATTTTTATCCAGACCGAAATCAAACCAAAGTGAGTCTATGAATTCGTCCACAATAAAATCTTCGTCAAATCGCAGACTGATTCTGTGTACAGATGTATCCCAACGGGCAAGGCTGAGTTGATCCCTTGCCATGAGCATAAATTTGCCCTTGAGAGCAGTTTCCAGTAGCAACTGCTGATTGGTGACGGCCTGAGTGTCAGCTGCTTTGGAGGCGAAGCGGCCAATAAAAATCAGAGAGGCAGATGCGAGAACGATAAGAAGGGTAGCAAGCAAAAAGGCAAGACGGGCAATATTAATTTTTGACGATAAGTCAGTTGTGTCGCCATATCGCCTGAGAGTTGCCCTATGGTCAACTTTTTTCTCTATTTCGGTCATGAGAAGTCCATTCAGAAGGATAGGTTCGGTCAGGATTTTAGCAGCTATAGCTGAATATTGTCCCTATGGGAAAGAAGTCCCCGTAAGACAGCGAGATTGTCCCGATCCTCCTGCAGATCTTTTCCCTTCGGTGTTTCAAGTGTCATTGGGTGGTCTGCAAAGCGAGGATCGTTTAGAAGGTTACGAAATCCATCGAGGCCAATTTCGCCCTGACCAATGTGTTCGTGGCGGTCCACGTTACAGCCAAGGCTCTTTTTTGAGTCGTTGAGATGAAAAAAACGGATCTGTTCTATTCCTACAAATTTGTCAAATTCAGCCATACATGCCTGGTAGCTTTTCGGGCTGCGAATATCATATCCGGCAGCAAATATGTGACAGGTATCCATGCAGACCCCGAGTTTGTTCCTGTATTTCGAGCCTTCGATGATCGCCCCTAATTCTTCAAAACGACTCCCCAGGCCTGTGCCCTGACCAGCGGTGGTTTCCAGGAGGACCGTTACCTGATTGTCGGCACGTTCGAAGGCCAGATCAAGATTTTTTATAAACCTGGCGATACCGGTATCCACCCCGTCACCACCATGGGATCCGGGATGCATAACAACCAGAGGGATGTTCAGTACCTCGCAGCGTTTCAGTTCATCTGAAAAGGCTATGATGGATTTTTGGGCAAGATCGGGTTTTCCCGAGGCCAGATTCACCAGGTAGGAGGCATGGGAGGCAACGGGCATGTCTGGACATTCCTCCCAGGCAGCGGCAAAAAGTTGTTGTTCCTCTTCCGTCACCGGCTTGGGGGTCCACTGGCGCTGGTTACGGGTGAAGATCTGCAGGGCAGATCCGCCCACCGCACGTATTCGATCAAAAGCAAGGTGTACTCCGCCTGCTACTGATTCATGGGCTCCAAGTAATGGCATGAAAGGTGTGTCCTTTTTTGAATATTGATGTTTTGAGAAGCAATGCTATAATAGTGGCATTCATTACTATAATTCATTTTTCAATGGTAGGGAAAATAATGAGTCAGGGAATGACAGTTCAACAGTCAGCAGCAGCTCCGTCCATGGATCGGGTAAATGTAAAATCCCAGCATCAGAATACCCCAACCGATGAGGCCGCATCTCGAAGGGCTGAAAAACGGGCTAATGCCGAACAAGCAGATGCAAAGGCAAGTCAGGTTGCCAAAAAAGTATTGAAAATTGAGACCGTTGTCGACAAGGCGATGAAAGATGTAGGCCGCATTGATATCTACGCCTGATTACCTACTGTCCATCCTTTTCCATAATCGTTGATTCGTAGCTTCTACTGGTGAATTTCAGAATCTGTTCCCGATAATATGTCCCCTCTTCAGGGTCGGCAAACATTGCCTGCCTCTCCGTTGCTACGGCTTTTTCAATAAAACCATTTGCCCAGTAGGCCGTGGCCAGGGTGTCCAGAACATATCCGGCGGGTATTTGTACAGCCGCAAGGCGGGCCAGGTCGAGGGCTCGTGCTGGGTCTCTGAGTGATGAGTCATCGCTCGTCAAGAGCAGCCAGGCCAGGTTGTTAAGCAGCTTGGGGTTTGATGGTTCAAGGGTAAGGGCTTTGTCGTAGGCCGCAATAGCCTTTTTCTCCATTTTTTTATGCTGCATCAGATCAGCTGCGATACCAAGCCACAGCGCCTTATCTGGTTCCCGTATAAGTTTCTGATCAAGAATAAATTCCGTATATTTTTCTTCGTAGAGCTGTTTCCAGGTCTCGGTTGGTATAAATCTCTGACTCGATGCCGCTGTTATGATCACTATGATATAAACAAGAAGACTGAGTAAAACTTTACGGTTGTGACGTTTGATCCAGGATCTGTCCTCCTCACATCGTTGCAGGTAATCCACCCGTTGACCAATTCCAAAATGATGCCAGCTCGGCAGGTCTCTGATATTTCCTGAAAGCACTGCGATCTTTTCAAAGGCTGAGATTATGGAGTCACTGCTGCCAATGGCTTTAAAGACGTGAAGATCAGCCTGACGTTCAAAATTTCTGACAAAGTAGCCGAATAAAAAGCGGAAATAGAGAACCATTAGCCCGAGAACGGTGATTGCCATAAGTACCGTAAGCATGTTTTCTGCAGTGAGCCCTGTGAGCTCAAGCAGTGTATAGAAGCTGCTTCGGGAAAGAAGGAAGAAGGTGAAGGGCTCAAGAACAAATCCTGCAAGTATTGAAAATCCTGAAATAATGAGAAGATAAAGCAGCATATGCTTCTTCTTGATATGGCCTATCTCATGGGCCATTACGGCGTCCAGTTCATTGAGAGAAAGGTTGTTAAGAAGCGCCGGGGTAATCATGACATAGCGGAGACCAGGAATGATACCCATGACTCCGGCGGTGATGACCCTGCCTTCAAAGAGGGGCCAGATAAAGATCTTTGCCGAGAAACGCTGTTTTCTGAAAAAGGCCTGAAGGTGGTCAAGTAATTCTCCCTGTGGGAATGGCGTGCAACCCCAGAGCCTCCTGACCAGAGGGGGAAAGAAGATCAGGATCAGGAGCAGAAACAGAATAAAAGAAGTGTACTCACCCGCTTCCGAATGGAGAAAGGTCTTCAGTCCAGGAAAAGGAAGCAGGGCCAGCAGGTCATAGGAGAGTGAAAGCACAATCCAGGGCAGGACAATGGGCAGGTTCGCCTTGGTATTGTAAAGAAGGAATGCTCTGGTACTGTAACTGCGGCTGAATATCACCTGGTAAGCCGGTTTTGCATGCCGCCACATGAGTAGCAGAAAGAGGAAAAAGAAAGCCAGTCCACCGATATTAACAAATGAGGGAAAGTTTCCGCCAAGGTCGAGTGGGCTGAGGTAGTAGTGGATGTCACAGGAAAAAAGAACAGCAGAGTAGAATATCAGTGCCAGCAGTGAAAGCCGCTTTTCAGCGTCAAAGTAAGCTCCGGAGCCGTTTCGGTTCACTCTTGAGTAAAGCCGTTTTGCCAAACGGTCAAAGAGGAAGAGCAGGACAGAGAAGAGTGCCAGGGATGCGGGAAGTGGAAAGAGAGGCTTCTCAGTCCCACCGGTCATGGTAAAGAGAAAGATGGCTACAAGAAAGAAAAGGAGATTGTTATATATCATGGGGGTTCTTATATCTCGTATTTGCTGCTCTTTCAATCAGGTTTTAGTGGAAGGAATAACATACTAATCTATTAGAGCTTAAATGGCAGTTTATTAGATGCTGTTGATAAATACTGGTGATTTTACAGAAGGGAATACTTTTTAGTTGACATTTTGCCGCAGTTCGTTTCTTATTGGGGGTTATGATGCCGGAGAGGGCGCATAGCTCAGTTGGTAGAGCCACCGGCTCATAACCGGTCGGTCGTAGGTTCAAGTCCTACTGTGCCCACCATTACACAGAATCTGCCACAAAGACCAGGTTCCTTGAACAGAATATACTTTTTTCGTAACAGAGAGAGGCGGGTCGCCTCACCCTTCATATTTGTTTTCGCTGAATCAGGCAGAGAAGCCTGTTGCAGGAAGCCCGAAATCCAAAGGTACAGCCCGAAAGGGATGTACCTTTTTTTTATGTCTAATCCCAGCCAATTATGTGGGGGCACTTGATGGCTGTCAGGATAATTGATCTCCTTGATGGACTTGAGCAGATTGCCCCTGGAAATCTTGCCGAAAGCTGGGACAATGTGGGGCTTCTCATTGGCGATCCACACCGGGAAACACAGTCTCTGTTACTGGGACTCGATCCAACACTCTCTCTGCTCGAAGAAGCTATCAGTCTTGGGGCCGATACACTGCTTACACATCATCCCTGTATTTTCAAGCCACTTCACTCTGTCCAGACAGCAACGCCGAGCGGTGCTTTTGTTGAAAAAGCCCTTGCTAATAAAATCAATGTCATAGCATGCCATACAAATTTTGACAGTACCGTGGATGGGGTCAGTGATGCTCTGGGTGTGCTTCTCGGACTTGAAAATCTCAAACCGTTGCAACCCATCGATTCTGCCGCTCATGGCCTGGGAAGGATTGGCAGGTATAGCAAATCCATATCTTTTACTCTCTTTATGAAACGAGTCTTTGCTGCCCTTGAAACTCAGGCAGTACAGATTGCAGGTATCCAACCACAGAAGATTCAGTCTGTTGCCCTGTGTGGCGGCAGTGGTTCTGATCTTGTCGAGGAAGCATGTCGTCAGGGCGCCCACGTGTATCTCTCCTCGGAAATAAAGCACTCAACGGCTCGTTGGGCTGAGGATAGCGGTTTTTGTGTTATTGATGCAGGCCATTATGCAACAGAGAAACCAGCCATGGCCTTACTGGCCAGTTCACTGCAGATTCTTGCACGGAATAGGGATTGGAAACTGCAAATCTGTCAGAGCAAGTTAGAAAAACCGGTGTTTACTTTTATTAATAGAAACGATTATTCATAGAATAGTATTTACAACAGGAGAACAGTCTTGAACGAAGAAATAGTCCAACTTACCTTACTGCAGAGTATCGATCATGTGATAGATACAATTGATTCAGAGATTCAGAAAGAACAGGATGCACTTGATGTGAAAAGTGCAGAACTTGCTGATCGTGAGTCCACCATTAGCACCCTTACCGAAAAAATTGAGAATCTGGAAAAAGAACGTCGTACTCTGGAAGTAGAAGTTGCTGATGAAATGGTTCATGTGAAGGATCGGCAGTCCAAGATGATGCAGGTTCAAACCGGACGTGAGCAGACAGCCCTTCTGAAGGAAATTGAGGACGCAAAAAAGGGTGTAAAGGAGAAGGAAGAAAAAGTTGTTGCCATCATGGAAGAAGTCGAGCAGCTGACCGCAGAGATTGAAGAGAATAAAAACCTCTTTAAAGGTGAGACCGAGCTGTTGGTGGAAGAGACTGAAGCAGTAAAGAAAGCAATTGCCGCGATTAATAAAAAGAAAAAGGCCCAGGAAAAGAAACGTGTCGCCCAGGCTAAGAAATTGAAAGCTCGGCTCCTTAAAAAATATGACACCCTTCGTGCTCATCGTAATGGTCTTGGAGTGGTAAATGTCCTTGATGGTGTCTGTCAGGGATGTTTTATGGCCATTCCTCCTCAGCAGTACAATCTTCTGCTTCGCGGCGACGAGCATTTTGATTGTCCGACCTGTCAGCGGATCATGTATCATGAGCCTGTCGAAGAGGTGGAAGAAGTATAGGAAAAACTGTCAGTGATGCAGGAATTCAAAAAGAATAGTTTGAATTTACGTCTGTTGACATTATATAAAGAGTTGGAGCGGGTGCATGATCGCTCGGGTCTTTAAGGCCTGAGAGGAAAGTCCGAACTCCGCAGGGCAGGATGGTTCGTAACGCGAACGCCGGGTGACTGGCGGAAAGTGCCACAGAAAATATACCGCCGGGTCTTCGGATTCGGTAAGGGTGAAATGGCGAGGTAAGAGCTCACCGCCTGCACAGGTGACTGTCAGGGCAGGGTA
This sequence comes from Desulfocapsa sulfexigens DSM 10523, assembly GCF_000341395.1. Classification (GTDB taxonomy): domain Bacteria; phylum Desulfobacterota; class Desulfobulbia; order Desulfobulbales; family Desulfocapsaceae; genus Desulfocapsa; species Desulfocapsa sulfexigens. The sequence continues at coordinate 1,406,718 of NC_020304.1, forward strand.
AACCCCATCCGGAGCAAGACCAAATAGGAAGACGTCCCGCAGGAAGTGCCTTTGAGGTACATTTTGTGGGTATGGTTGCCCGCCAGAAGTCTTCGGGTAGGTTGCAAGAGGTGCCGGGTGACCGGCATTCCAGTGAAATGATCATGATTGTACAGAATTCGGCTTATAGCCCGCTCCATTTTTTTTATCCAGAATGCCCACTACTGCTGCCATAATTCCCGCTGCCGGAAGCGGAAGCAGGATGGGGCTGGATCATCCCAAACAATACCACCTTCTTGCCGGCATCCCCATTTTAGTTCATACTGTTCGAGTCTTTACCAGTGCGTCCTGTGTCGATATGATTGTCGTGGTGGTGCCTGCTGAAAGAGTTGAGTCCACTGTCAATCTCATGGCAGACCATGGCCTTTCAGGCGCTAATCTACAGGTGATTGCAGGCGGTGAGCGTCGACAGGATTCGGTGAAGGCAGGTCTTGATTCATTGAATGCCGGGGTTGATATCGTGCTTGTTCATGATGGAGCACGCCCCCTGCTGGCTCCTGACCTGATTGACCGCTGCTGTGATGCCGCAATTGAGTACGGGGCTGCCATTGCTGCGGTACCTGTGAAGGACACCCTGAAAAAAGGTGGCCCAGGTGGACGTATTCTCCACACCGTTGACCGGAAAGATCTCTGGCAGGCGCAAACACCTCAGGCCTCGCGTCTTTCGCTGCTTCTTGCTGCCTATGACATGGCCGGAGAGAGGGAGGTAACCGATGAGGCGTCACTTCTTGAGCTTGCCGGAACAGACGTACATCTTGTTGAGGGATCTGAAACTAATATTAAAATCACCCGGCCAGATGATTTGATTATAGCAGAAAAAATTATGCAGAATCATGAAACATCTTCCGAAAAAATTCGTATAGGGCATGGCTACGATGCCCACAAATTTGCCTCCGATCGGGCACTGGTCCTTGGCGGAGTAACCGTTCCTTTTGAAATGGGGCTTGCCGGGCATTCTGATGCCGATGTCCTGACCCATGCTCTTTGTGATGCCATTCTTGGTGCTCTGGGGGCGGGTGATATCGGATCTCATTTCCCGGATTCTGATCAGGAGTTTTTGAATGTTTATTCTGTTACGTTGCTTGAGAGAGTGGTGGATATTGCTGCGCAGCGTGGCTTTGTATTGTCGAATGCTGATATAACCGTGGTGTGTCAGAAGCCTAAGCTGGCCCCTTTTGTCCCGAAAATGAAGGAAATACTGGCGGAGGCTTGTGGTGTGGATTTGGGTCAGGTAAATGTGAAGGCGACAACCACCGAGAAAATGGGTTTTACCGGAAGAATGGAAGGCATCAGTTCTCATGCTGTTGTTCTTCTCGCAAAAGAGGGAAACTGCAAATGACTACTTACGCAATAGATAGGGAACGGTTGGCAGATACTTTTACCCGGCTCTGTGAAATTGACAGTCCATCTCGAGAAGAAGGCCGTTTAGCCGATTATTTGAGAGAGCTTTTCACTGAACTCGGTGCAGATTCAGTGGTGGAAGATGGATCGGCTAAGAATACAGGGGCCGATTGCGGTAATCTGGTTGTTCATTTTTCAGGTAATGTGCCAAAGGAACCTCTTTTTTATGCCTGTCATATGGATACGGTTGAACCTGGTCGAGGAGTAAAGGTTCGTCGGGTTGGGGATATTTTCACAACGGCAGGTGATACGGTGCTTGGCGGAGATGATAAGTCCGGTATTGCTGCTGTGATTGAGTTAATTCGAGTGCTTAAGGATGAAAAAATTCCCCATGGACCCATTGATATAATCCTTACCACCTGTGAAGAGATTGGGCTTCTTGGAGCAAAAAATCTTGATATTGGTCTTGTGCGTGCAAAGTCCGGATATGCGCTGGATTCAACCGGTATTGACAAGGTTATAATGGGTGCTCCTGCGGCCAATCACTTGAAAATTGAGGTTCATGGAATCGCTGCTCATGCCGGATTAAATCCGGAGCAGGGAGTATCGGCATTTTGTCTGGCCGCGCGTGCCATTGCAGATCTTCGTCTTGGGCGTCTTGATGAACAGTCTACTGCAAACTTTGGCTTGATTAAAGGTGGCGTTGCCACAAATATTGTGCCTGATCTTATTACTATTGAAGGAGAGGTTCGCTCCCATTCCCCTGCAAAACTCGAAGCCTATACCCGTGAAATCGAATCCACCTTCCGCAATGTGGTGAAGGGGTGGTCGGCGCAGATCAGAAATGGCAAGCACCCTTCCGTTGAGGTGGCTGTGGAAACTGAGTACCCCTGTATGTATCTTGAAGATGATGATCCGACAATACTGCGGGTACGTCGGGCCGGGAATCTTCTGGAAAGGGAGATCCTTTTTCAAATTGCCGGTGGCGGCTCAGATGCCAATATTTTTAACAGCTATGGCCTGAAAACTGCCATTATTGCAACGGGTATGGACAAGGTTCATACCACGGATGAATGTCTTGATCTGCGCGATCTTGTCAGTTTGACAGAATTGTTGCTGGCCGTTGCAGAGTCCTGATATCCCAGTATCTCTCCCACTCGTCGGGCACCCCGTGTCCGTCATGTCGTCTGTATTAGCATAGCACCCATATCAGAAAAGCAGAAAGAGTACTGACCGTGTATGTGCAGGTTGTAAAAAACCGACTACGGTCGATTTTTCTGTTGCTCTGGAGTCTGGTGGTCGATATAATTTCGACCATAGTCATTATTTTCCAGGAGCAGAAACATGACCACGGTACGGGAAGAAAAAAAAAGACAGACCAGAAAGGCCATTCTTGAGGCGGCAATAAGCCTCTTTGGATCGAGAGGCTACGAAAAAACAAGTGTTGATCTGTTAGCCAGAAAAGCCGGAGTAGGCAAGGGAACTATCTACAGTTACTTTCGTACCAAGAGTGAGATTTTTTTGGCCTTCTGCGAAGATGAGCTTGATTTTTTACACCTGGAGATGGGGCGTAAGATAGACAGCAATACGCCTTTTCTTGAGGCATTGGTTGAGATATTTATGATTGAGTTTCGGTATGTTACCCGCAATCGGGAGTTTGGCAGACTTTTTCTCCGTGAGGTTATTTTTCCTGCAGGGAAGATAGGGGAACGATCCCGGGATATTGATGATCGTTTTATTGCCATTTTTCTCCCCCTTTTTCAAAAAGCTCAGGAAACTGGTGAGTTGCGACTTGATGTAGAACTTCTGTTTGCAATCGGTCATTTTTACGCTCTGTATCTCCTTATTCTCTCGGCCTGGTACTCCGGCAGGATTCTTGAAGATGATGATGTGCTGATGTCCTTGACAATGCTCTTCGAACAGGCATTAAGTGGGCTGGCACCTGCCTCTTCTCCCCAACAACTTTCAGGCAAACAATGAAAAGTGAATATTCTCCCCAAAGTAGTCGCGCCAGGATCGTGTACATGGTTTGGAAAAACCTCCCTCGCTTCCTTCTTCTCCTTCTTGTTATTTTGTCCCTGTTTGGTTTTCTGGGAATCAAGAAGAAGGGAAAACAGTTGGTTCAGGAAAAAGCGGAGGCGGTAGCTGAACAGAGAGAGGCTGTAAATGTTGTAGTTCTCGAGATTAAGCCGGTTCTACTTCGCGATCGTATTAATCTTCCCGGCTCAATAGAAGCATGGCAGAAACTTGAGCTTTTGGCAAAAGTTGCTGGAACCGTCGAAGAGATTCTTGTTACAGAGGGAGATCTGGTTGAAGAAGGAGCTATCCTTGCCAGAATTGAAGATGATGACTACCGGATTGCCCTTCAGTCTGCCAAAGCATCCTGGACATTAGCAAAGGCAGAGCTACAGCGGGTCCAGACCATGCATGCCAGGGGGATCGCTCCCCAGGCAGAGATGGAAAATCTTAATGCCCGTTTTCTTACGGCTCAGGCAGCTCTGGATGATGCAACGCTTAAGCTTTCCCGCTGCACCATTAAGGCTCCTGTAGCTGGAGTCATCAGTCGACTGGATGCAAAGCCAGGCCTCCTGCTCAGCGTTGCTGATCCAGTGGCCGAAATTCTTCAGATGGAGAAGGTGAAAGCCGTGGTGGGAATTCCAGAATCTGATGTGGTAGCTCTTCGAGAGATTGATGAAATTAATCTTGAAATCAAGGCGCTTGGTGACAAAATCTTCGTTGGCCGAAAACATTTCCTTGCTCCATCTCCTGAGTCCAACGCTCATGTGTACCGACTGGAGTTGGCTGTTGCCAATCTCGACTATTCCATCCTTCCCGGAATGTTTGTACGGGCGGATATTGTCAAAAAAGAAAATGACAGGGCTCTGGCTGTTCCCCTGTACGCTGTCATTAACCGCAATGAAGAACAGTTTTTATATCTGGAAGTCGATGGTCGTGTACAGAAGCAGCCAGTAAAGCTTGGTATTATGGATGGCTGGATGGTCGGAGTGACCGCTGGCCTTGCCACTGGTGACCGGGTCGTGATAGAGGGGCATCGTGATGTTGAAGATGGACAGCAGGTCAGGGTTGTCCGCAGTCTTTCCTCCCTGGAGGCTCCATGATAGTTTCGGATACAGCTGTAAAAAAATCGATCTCGGTTCTTGTCCTGGCTGTAATAATTCTTGTTTTTGGCACCTATTGCTACCTTGCACTGCCACGGGAATCTGAGCCCGATATCACAATTCCAAATGTTTTTGTCTCCACCTCTTACAGAGGCGTCTCACCATCCGATATTGAAACGGCTATCACAATAGAAATTGAAAAAAAGCTTAAAGGGCTTGATGGCGTAAAAAAAATTGAATCTGTGAGTTCAGAAGGGCTTTCATCCATCAATGTCGAGTTTCTTACCGGTGTCGATATAGACAAGGCCCTCCAGGATGTGAAAGACAAAGTAGATGAGGCCAAAGGGGAGCTGCCAAACGATCTGGAAGATGATCCCGTGGTCTTTGAAGTGAATCTATCTGAAATGCCCATCCTAGTTTTTTCCCTTTCCGGAACCTGCGGTCTGCCATGTCTCAAGGATATAGCTGACGATCTTCAGGACGATATTGAGGCAGTAACCGGGGTTCTTGAAGTGGATATCAGCGGAGGTCTGGAGCGGGAGATCCGCATTGAGGTTCTCCCCGAGAAACTCGCATTTTATGGACTTACAATTAACTCTCTGGAGCGGGTGGTTGCGAGCGAAAACCAGAACACTTCAGGTGGCGCCATTCACCTTGGAAAGGGAAGGTTTCAACTGCGTGTGCCTGGGGAGTTTGCAACACCGGAGGAGATCTATGGTCTGGTTCTCACCACCCATCAAGGCGATCCGGTATATTTAAAAGATGTGGCCAGGATTGTGGACGGGTTTAAGGAGGAATCCAGTCGATCACGCCTGAATGGCGATCAGGCAGTAAATATCTCGGTCAAGAAACGCAGTGGGGAAAATATCATTGCTATTGCAGATGCTGTCGGCAAGATCATTGAAGAACGGCAGCAAGGCTGGCCAGATGGAACAGAGATCACCAAGGTGATGGATAAATCAAAGGATATTATCAATATGGTAGCTGATCTTGAGAACAATATCCTCTCAGGTCTGGTTCTGGTGGTGGTGGTCATTTTCTTTGCCATGGGGATTCGCAATGCCATTCTGGTGAGCCTTGCCATTCCCTTCTCCATGCTGCTCTCCTTTGTTGTCCTGTATCTTCTTGGAATAACCTTGAATATGGTAGTCCTCTTCAGTCTGACGCTGGCGCTGGGGATGCTGGTGGACAATGCAATTGTTATTGTGGAGAATATTCATCGCTTTATGGAACAGGGGGTGCCACGAAGGGAGGCGGCCATGAAGGCAACCTCGGAAGTAGCCTATCCTGTCATCGGTTCAACCCTCACCACCCTTGCAGCCTTTTCTCCTATGCTCTTCTGGCCGGGTATCATGGGCGAGTTTATGAGCTATCTGCCTCTGACCCTGATTGTCACTCTGTCGTCATCTCTCTTTGTGGCCATGGTTATCAACCCGGCATTGGCATCCTTGTTTTTAAAAGTTGCTTCTGAGGGTGGAAAAAAGAGGATCGAACATCCGGGGAAACTTTCTGAGGAACAACCGATACAGATCACGACTCCATTGCTCCGGGGGTATACAGCATTGCTGAATGTGGCACTCGGCCAGCCTTTTTCCATCATTATGGTTTCCGTTTTTGTCCTGATTCTCATGGTTGAAGGCTGGTTGCTTGCTGTGGGACTTGAAAAACCCAAGGAGTTTTTTCCCGATATTGATCCAAAAGGAATGTATGTCAATGTGGATATGCCGGAGGGTGCCGATCTTGAATATATAAACCGGGTTATGCGGCGGATAGAGGGGGCGGTTGCCAGTGCTGAGATAGCAGAGGAAAATGAAGAGTTACCAGAGGAGGTGTACCGGAAGGCGCTACTTCCGGTTGAACACAGGGATAAGGATGGAAAGACTCATTTCGGGCCTTCAGATCTTGCTAATATTGAAACTATCTATATGAAAGCAACCGTGGAAACGGGTGGTGGTTCGGCCTTTGAAGCTAACACTCCGAATCATGTGGGGATTCGTTTTTTTGATCTTGAGGAGCGGCATGGTTCTTCCAAGGAAACCGTGGCGGAGATCCGAAGGCGGATACGGAATATCCCGGGTGGAAAAATCACAATTGCCTCAGAGGCCCAGGGACCACCGACCGGAGCTCCTATCAATATCGAAATTTCCGGAGATGATTTTCAGATACTGGGTCAGATCGCAAAATCGATCCGCAAGACCCTGAATACCATTCCCCACGTGGAAGACGTACAGGACAACTTTGTGGAGGGTATTCCTTCGGTTCAGGTGGCTGTGGATCGGCAGAAGGCGGCCCTTTTTGGTATTTCCACCGATATGATAGGTTTTGCTTTGAAGACTGCATATAACGGGTTGGAAGTTTCTTCATTCCGGGAAGGTAATGAAGACTATGATATAACGGTACAGCTCGACGAAAAAAACCGCAGGGTGGTGGATGTGCTTCATGAGTTGATGATTCCTGCACCAAACGGTATGACGGTGCCTCTTTCCACCCTTGCAACGATCAAAATATCCGGATCTCTTGGTGATATCGTACGTATTAACCATGAGCGGGTGGTTACCGTGAAGGCGAATGTGGATGAGGCCAAGGTTCCGGCTCCAGTGGTGCGTGCAGGAGCGGAGGAGGCCCTGGCCGGGCTGATACTGCCTCCCGGGTATAAGGTTAGTTTTACCGGGGAACTTGAGGATCAGCAGGAGTCTGAAGCCTTTCTTGGAAAGGCCTTCATTATCGCCCTGTTCTGCATCTTTTTTATTCTGGTGAGTCAGTTTAATTCGGTGGGGCAGCCGTTTATCATTATGACTTCGGTTATCCTCTCACTCGGTGGCGCCTTTCTCGGTCTGATGCTTTTCAAACAGCCCTTTGGTATTGTTATGACAGGTGTCGGAGTAATTTCACTTGCAGGGGTGGTGGTCAACAATGCAATTGTTCTTATCGATTATACCAATCAGCTCCGTGCTCGGGGCATGGCTGTAAAAGAGGCAGTGATGGCCGCAGGGGCGACACGGCTGAGGCCGGTACTGCTTACTGCCATAACCACCATCCTCGGGCTTATTCCCATGGTTACCGGGATCTCCTATGATTTTCGTAATCTCGCCATGTGCTGGGTGAGTGAGTCCAGCCAATGGTGGCGCTCCATGGCCGTTGTGATCATCTTCGGTCTGATAGTAGCCACTTTTCTGACTCTGGTGGTGGTACCCAGCCTTTACTATCTCTTTCATCGTTTTCTGGAGTTGCAGCCGCGGCTTCGAGCCTGGCTCCATCGCTTGTACTGGCGTCCTTATCCTCTTCTCTCTGGTGAATCACAGGAGGTCAACAATGAAAAATGAGTATTGGAAAAGGAGAGGCTTTTTGACTTTTTGTGGGATTCTCTGCCTGCAGGCAACGACTGCGCTTTGTGAAGAGGCAGCACTGGATCTTACCTTAAGCCAGGCCATTGAAACTGCCCTTTCCAACAATCTCAATATTCAGTTAAGCAGACAGGATCTTGAGATTGCACGAGGTGGCAGTGATCTGGAGCATGGCAGCTTTGACACGCTTCTGGAGACTGGGGTCGGGGCGGGTGAAACACGACTTACTCCGACCGTGCAGGGAAGTGCCTTGAGTGAAGACACCGGCTACTGGAACACCACCCTTTCAAAACGCATGGTTACGGGAACGGAGTTTGGCTTGTCGTGGAACAACGACTATTACGACAGTGACTCCAGCTACTTGCTTATTGATCCACTGTATTCGAGTGGAGTTGACCTCACGATCAGTCAACCCCTTCTTCAGGGAATGGGTAATGAGGTACAGACTGCGGGGATCCGGGCTGCAGCAAAGAGAACAGAAGCTGCCATTTTTCTTGTTCACCGGGAGGCAGCAGAACTTTGCTCCCAGGTACGCAAGGCCTATTGGGAACTGGTTTCAAGCTGGCAGGATATTGAGGCTCTCGAACTGTCTCTTACCCTGGCCAGAAAGCTTGAGGAGGAGACCCGGAGTAAAATTGAGACAGGAGTTCTGGCGGACGTTGAAATCTACCAGCCCCAGTCAGAAGTTGCGAGAAGGGAACAGAACCTTATCGGTGGGGAGCGGGCCGTCGGTGTTGCTGAAGACACACTGCGCTATCTGATGAACAATCAGGAGTGGAACAGACCGCTGAACCCGACGGATAGACCGGTTGTTGAAGAAAAGATTCCATCTCTTGATACTGTTCTGGAACGGGCTCTGGTTAATCGTCCGGACATACGGGCTGCAGATATGGAGAAAGAGGCGGCAGAAATCATTAGTGTCGCAATGAAAGATAAGACGCTGCCTTCGCTGAATCTCTTTGGATCCGTGGGGCTTGGTGGGAATGAGGACAGTTACGGAAATGCCGTGGATCGGCTGAGCAATGACGGTGATACCCGATGGCAGGCGGGGGTGAAATTTTCCCTGCCTTTGGAAAATCGAAGTGCAGAGGGAAAGTACAGACAGGCAAAGGCCCAGGCGGTGCGTGCAAAAATTGGGGCAGAACTCCTGCGTCAGCAGACACGAAGTCTCGCCAGACAGGCAGTGCGTGATGTGAGACTGAGTCTTAAGGCCATCGAGGCCACACGTAAAACCAGTCTTTCGTCACAAAAACGACTGGAAGGGGAGCAGACAAAGTTTGATGTGGGCAGAGCTACCACCTATGATGTACTTGTTGCCCAGGAGGCCTTTTCCAGGGCTCTTGCCGATGAATACCGGGCTCAGATTCTCTATGTCCAGGTCCTTGCTGAGCTTGATCGTATTCAGGGGATCGTAAGAATTAAAAATACTTCTTTTGTTGAGGGAAAGAATGAAAAAGATCAATTTTGATGAGAACATAAAGGCTTGTCACGGCAATTTTGCCATGCAGGTAGATCAGAGTATCTCTGGTCAGGATGTGGTTATTGATCGTCCTGAAATGTTGCAAAAGAGAAGCGATCTTTGTCTGCTGTCGCTTTGCTCACTCATACTGGTTGTCACTCTAGTGGTATCCGGGTGCTCGGGCAATAGTCAGTCAGGAGAGGAGAATATGGAAGCATTGGCTGGAAAGAAATATATTGTTAATGGTCACCTGGCACCTTGTCCCGGAAGCCCGAACTGTGTGAGCAGTGAGGATTCCCTCCAAGACTCCAATATTGCTCCTATTGCATTTACAGGATCGGCATCTGACGCATGGCAGACCCTGCAGGAGCAGATCCTTGAGATGGGGGGACAGATTGAAGAGGTGGATGGCTTCTTTCTTCATGCCACCTTCCGCAGCAGCCTGTTTCGTTTTACTGATGATGTCAGCAGCCGCCTTGATGGTGAAAATAACTGTATTCATATCCGTTCTGCCTCCAGGGTCGGCTATTCTGACTTTGGGGTGAACAGGAAACGGGTGGAGGAGTTGCGAAGACGACTGGCATCATTGACACAGGAGAGATGATATATGGCACCGGGCCAATGCAGCCTGCGAAATGTCAATTATATCAGTTCTATCACGCCACTTTCTCCTGCCACGATCTCACCTATGTCCCGGCAGGAAAATGGATAGTTTGAGCTGTTCATTTCTTTCAGAAGCTGTTCACTGGTCGTTGGTGGAGCTGCTATGAGAAGTCCGCCCGAGGTCTGGGGGTCAGCCAGTACCATTTCCATGGGCTCACCTTCAGTACCTCTGTTTTGCAGCCATTTCGAGTAAAACTTGCGATTGGTATAGGCACCCTCTGGAATGATGCCCATATTAACGAAATCGATACAGCCTGAAATAAGAGGAATCTGCTTTTTGATCAGTCTGGCCTTGACTCCTGAAGCTATGGTCATTTCATGGAGATGTCCGAGTAGGCCAAAGCCGGTGATATCTGTGCAGGCGTGGACCTGGTAACCCCTGTCTCGAACAGCTGTGATTGCATCCGCCGGGGCACGGTTGAGGGTGGCCATAATGTGTGTGATCTGTTTCTCAATGTCAGCACCTGCCAGCTGTCCCTTGATGGCCGTTGAAAGAATGCCTGTGCCGAGGGGCTTGGTGAGGATCAGGCGGTCACCGACCCTGGCGCCACTGTTCAGCAGAACTTGATCTGGGTGAACCGTTCCCGTCACTGAAAGACCATACTTTAACTCTTTATCTTCCACAGAATGACCGCCGACCAGAAGTGCCCCGGCTTCCACCACTTTCGAAAGCCCTCCTTTGATAATTTCGCGGAAAATCTCAACTGCCATGGTTTTGATAGGGCAGGCCAGGATATTCATGGCAAGAATCGGTGTGCCACCCATTGCATAGACATCACTCAAGGCGTTGGCGGCAGTGATCTGACCGAAGTGGTATGGGTCGTCCACGATGGGAGTGAAAAAATCCAGTGTCTGAATCAGGGCTGTCTCGTCGTTTAAGCGGTAGACTCCTGCATCATCACAGGTTTCTGCCCCGACGATTAAGCGATCATTTTTGGGAAGGGTAATACCACAAAGTATTTGGCTCAGGTCCCCCGGGCCAAGTTTTGCAGCTCAACCTGCGGCTTTTACGGTTGAAGTCAGTTTTATCATTTTACGGGTTAAAAAAAATCTGCTTCCTGTCTGTTAGTCTCACCCGGTCAGGGGTGATAAATGAGAAAAACGGGACAGAAGGTGCTTTATTGTTGAATTTCCATGAAACATATTATAAATCTTTCTATCAGATTTTAACAAAAGGCACAAAGATATTTGTTTTCTTTGTGCCTTTCCCTTTTTTATACAAATGCAGATTCACTGCCGAGTTGCTGTATACGAGGAATATTCCAATGACAAATAGTAGCGTACAGATTGTTGAAGATGGACGCCCTAAGCATGAGTGTGGTATCTGTGGTATCTTTGGTCACGAAGATGCTTCAAAGCTCACCTATTTTGGCTTATACGCACTGCAGCACAGAGGTCAGGAAAGTGCAGGGATTGTGGCTTCCGATGAGGGAAAGGTTTCAATCCATAAGGCCATGGGCCTTGTTCCTGAAATTTTTTCAGAGGATATTCTTCAGGGCTTACCGGGTTCCATGGCCATGGGGCATGTTCGATACTCCACCACCGGTTCCTCCAATGTGACGAACTCCCAGCCTTTAATGGTGAATCATAGAGGGTGCACCCTTGCGGTCGCTCATAATGGGAACCTTGTTAACTCGCTTGAATTACGTCATGATCTTGAAGGGAAAGGGTCTATCTTCCAGACTGCAATGGATAGTGAAGTGATCCTTCATCTCATGGCACGTACCACCCATCTTGGTCTCGATCGGGCACTCAGCGAATCGTTTTCCTGTCTGAGGGGTGCCTATTCGATCCTGTTAATGACAGAGGATACTCTTGTTGCTGTCCGGGATCCTGGTGGGTTTCGACCTCTTTGTCTCGGAAAATTAAATAACGGTGCCTTGATTGTGGCTTCTGAGACCTGTGCCCTGGACCTGGTCGAAGCTGTGTATATTCGGGATGTTGAACCGGGTGAGGTTGTTATTATCACCAAAGATGGCATTCGTTCAATTTTTCCCTGGCCGAAGCAGAAAACAAGTTTCTGTATTTTTGAGCAGGTCTATTTTGCCCGTCCCGATTCAGACGTCTTTGGTATCAATGTGTATGAGGCCCGTAAACGAATGGGGGAGATTATGGCGCGGGAATCTGGTATGAAAGGGGATTTTGTTATGCCCTTTCCGGATTCCGGGAACTATGCGGCCATCGGGTTTTCCAGAGAATCCGGTATCCCTCTTGAAATGGGAATGATCCGGAACCATTATGTGGGACGAACGTTTATTGAACCAACCCAATCCATGCGAGACTTTAATGTGCGGGTGAAACTCAATCCTGTAAGGGCTTTGCTGAAGGGAAAACGGGTTATAATTGTAGAGGATTCCGTTATCCGTGGCACCACTGGGCGGAGCAGGGTAAAGGCACTGCGAGAGGCAGGAGCCACAGAAGTTCATATGATGGTCAGCTGTCCTCCCACCCGCCATGCCTGCTACTATGGAATCGATTTTCCCTCGTCGGATCAGCTTATTGCAACGAACAATTCGCTGGAGGAAATAGCCGCCCATCTTGGTCTGGACTCAATTTACTACTTGAGTCTTCAGGGGATGGTCGAAGCCACAGGATTGAAACCCGAAGACTTTTGCCTTGCATGTTTTAACGGTGAGTATCCCGTCGAGCCCGACAGAAGTTTTACCAAGAATGCATTGGAGAGATAGGGGCGGATATGCTAAAGAAATCCATTCTCATTGATGTTTATGAATGTAATGGTTGCGGAGCCTGCGTAGAAATCTGCCCCGAAGTTTTTATAATGGACGAATGGGAGAAGGCCACTCTTATTGATCCGGATGCTGAAGTAACTGAAAGGGTGGAAAAAGCCGCCGCCTATTGCTCGCAAAAGTGTATTTCGTTTGAGTGACAGATTTTTATAAGCCTGATTTGCAATCTCAAAAATACCGAATTAGGATCTTAAAAAAGTCCTTTCATGTTTTTCAGAAAGACTTCTGCTGTCCCGGGGCATAACATACAAATCATTACCTTCAAATTTACACGAATCAGCACAGGGAATTCTTGGACAATCTTTTTCTGACAAAACTGCTTGAGTCTGGCTACACTGAAGATCCACTCGATGAGATCCTGGCCGTGATTACTTTAATGGCGCCGGATTTTCCCCAGGAGCCCCTTGTTGAGCTACATCGTGAAATCAGGTTGATTTTTGAGGGGGAACATCCGGAGTACCGGCAATCGAACACCAAATATCATAACCTCAATCACACCTATGGCGTTGTTCTGGCAACTGTGAGACTGTTTCACGGATTGTCCCGTGATGGCTGGCATGTTTCTGAAGAAACTTTAAGCAAGGCACTGTACAGCGCCTATTTTCATGATTGTGGCCTGTTACTCAAGAATTCTGAGGATGCGGAAACCGGCGCTGTGTACACCCTTGGCCATGAGAAACGCTCCATGTTTCTTATGGCAGACTATCTGAAAGCAAGAAAATTTTCCCTTCCCTTTATTACAGATTGTTCGCTCATTATCCAGTGTACAAATCTTAGTATTGACCCTGACTCGTTGTTTTTTCCATCTGCAGAAATGCAGCTGGCTTCTTTCTCCGTGGGATCTGCGGACATCCTGGCTCAGATGGCCGACAGATACTATCTGGAGCGGTTACCGTTACTTTTTCAGGAACATGAGGAAGGCGGGGTTACCGGCTATAAATCTGCAGTGGAATTGATGGAAAAGACTTCTGTGTTTTATCATGAGGTTGTGGTTGATCGTCTGTCCTCTGTATTTGGAAATCTCACCAAGTTTATGCAGATTCATTTTCGGGAACGCTGGGGGGTTGATCGGAATCTTTATCTTGACAGCATAAAGAAAAATGTCACGTATATCCGACTTATTGTGAGGTCGTGTGGCGGTGATATGGAAGAGTCGCTACAGAAGTATCTGCGACGTATTCCACCTGACTGATTTCATCCATAGTGTTGAGCTTTCCCTTCCTTACTTCTGCCGTGGATCTTTTCCTGTTTCAAACATTTCAAAAAGGTCGTAAAACAATCTGGCCACAGCGCTGAAGTGGGTGGCAGAGCCCGAACTGGCATAGGCCTTGGTGAGTTCCATGGCCCGGGCGAAACTTTCCTGACATTCTGATTCCTCAGGGGACTTCAGTACTCCTACAAGACGTGCTCCTATTTCATCCTTCATGATATTTCCTCCAACATGTTTTCAATGACGTGCAAGCCACCCTGCCAGAAGGAAGGGTCGTTCAAGTCAATGTTGAACGGGGCCAGTAGTTCGGTTGGGGATTTACTGCCTCCCTCCGAAAGAAGATACAGATATTTGGGGATAAAATCAGCCCCTTCTTTTTGATAAATTCGATAGAGCGCCAGTACCAGCAATTCGCCAAATGCATAAGAGTAGACATAGCCAGGGGTATGGAGAAAATGGGGGATATAGGACCACCATATTTTATAATGATCTCCAAGTGTGACTGCATCACCAAACATTGCTTTCTGGCTCTTCATCCACAGGTTTGAAAGATCATCGGTTGAGACTTCTCCGCTATTGCGGCGCTGGCTATGAATCATATCCTCAAAGCGGTTCATGGAAATTTGCCTGAATACGGTGGCAAATATTGATTCCAGTTTCTGGCAGATAAAGGCCTGTCTTTGCGCAGGTTCGCTAAGAGATGCGAGCTGCTTGTGAAAGATCAACAGTTCGGCAAAAACGGAGGCTGTTTCGGCAAGTACCAGTGGCGTGTCACTGTTGAAATAGCCCTTATCCCTGGCGAGATATTGATGGATACCATGGCCGAGTTCATGGGCGACTGTGGATACATCCCGGAGATTTCCAGTGTAATTCACCAGAACATAGGGATTGGCATCAGGAACTGCCGGATGAGCGAATGCTCCACCCCGTTTTCCATCAAGTAGTGGTGCATGAATCCAATTGTTGTCAAAGAAAAGATTCGCGATATCAGCCATTTCTGGGGAGAAATCCCTGAACCCATCGAGCACCATTTGTCTACATTCTTTCCATGGAACGAGGCGATCTGGCAGGGAGGGAAGTGGGGCGTAGCGGTCATAATCGTGGAGGGTATCGAGCCCCAGAATATCTTTCTTTATCGCATAGTAACGCTGGACGATATCGTAACGTTCAGTGCAGCTGTCCACCAGGGCATCGACGGTTCTATCTTCGAGTTCGTTGGAGAGGTTTCTGGAACTGACCCAGGAGGGGTAGTGTCGTAACCTGTCGTCGATCATCTTTTCAGCAAGAATAGTATTGAATATATGGCTGAGAATATGGAGCTGGCTGTCGAGGCCAGTGGTGAGTTCAAGGGCAGCATTTTTACGAACACTGCGCTTCGAATTGTAGAGATCCGAGAGCACTTCCTCTTCACTTCTTTTCTTTTCGCCGAACTCAAGGTGTCCCAGGAGTTTTTCAAACAGGGTGAGCCAGCTATCACGGCCCACCGGTGAGAATTCCACCAGCAGAGATTCTTCAGAATGTGACAGGAGATGGTTGGCATATTTACGCAGGTTGCTGAGATAATGGTGATACTCTGCAGTATCCTCAGCTGTAAGAAATCGGTCTGCAGAGGTTTGATCCATTTTGGCCCATTCCAGGTCGAAGAAAACCAGCTCCCTATTGACACGGCTTGCATCTTCCTTGCATTTCTGGAGAAAGGCTGCCGCCGCATTGTTTTTAACTTGAGTGACAAAATTGAGAAAGGCGTAAGTGTCAATGCGGCCAAGGTTGATATGGATACGTTCTATACGGCGCACTGTCCTGGCAAAGGTGGCAGGAGAGAGTTCTTTGAGTTTCCCCGCACATCCTTCCCTTATCAGCT